>USRX01000003.1 GCA_900557275.1 uncultured Roseburia sp. | reverse complement strand
CAGCCCCGCAGGAGAATTTTATTCTCCTGCGGGGCTGCCGCTCTTTTTATTTATTCGGCGACTGCCTCTATCCATATGTTGCCGTTTTTTGCAACATATGGATAGGGCTCGTTGCGAATGAGGCCAAGTATCATGCGTTGCAGTTACAATACATGTATAGTGCGCAGAAGCGACCAGAACAGAAAAGAGCTTAGGAAAATATCCTAAGCTCTATAACTAACACGGAATGCCAGTGTGTTTTTACTTCTCTTTATGCCGCTTAAAATAATCTTTGACCAGTTTGACTACCGTTCCGGACAACAGGAACAGCGCGATCAGGTTCGGTATTGCCATCAGGCCGTTGAAGGTTTCAGCGATGCTCCAGAGCATGCCAAGGTCAACAGTTGCGCCAAGGATCGCTACGAGAGAATATACGATCATAAATGGTTTGATGACTTTTTCAGAAAACAGGAACTCGATACATCTGGAGCCGTACAGTCCCCAGCCGATGATGGTGGAGAATGCGAAGCAACAGAGTGCGACAGCTGTAAAGATGGAGATCCAGTTTCCGTATGTGGCAGTAAATCCGGAGATCGTCAGTTCTGCACCGGCATCAGCGCCGTATCCTACAGGAGTGCCGCTGCACAGGATAACAAGAGCCGTAATGGTGCAGATAACGATGGTATCGATAAATACTTCAAAGATACCGAACAGACCCTGTTTTACCGGTTCGTTGGTATCTGCGCATGCGTGGGCGATAGAACCGGTACCGAGACCTGCTTCGTTGGAGAAGATACCGCGGGCAACGCCTTTTTTCATACTCATGAAGAAGCTCCCAACGATGCCGCCGGTCACGGAAGCCGGATGGAATGCACCGTCAATGATAGAAGCAAATACACCCGGAAGCCGGTCGATATTTAATATGATAACACCGATGGTGAGCAGAATATAGATGATCGCCATAAACGGAACCAGTTTTTCTGTAACTTTTCCGATTCGTTTGACACCACCAAGGAGGATCATTGCTACCAGAATGGCACAGATAATACCGATGATCAGGCTGGAAGTCTTAACGCCGGACTGATCGATCACATGAAGGTTTAACAGAGCGGAGTTGACAGCGGAGGTAATGGTATTTACCTGTGTGGCATTTCCGGTTCCGAATACGGTAAGGACACCGAATACAGAAAACAGGATCGCAAGCCACTGCCAGTGTTTACCGAGTCCGTTTTTAATATAGTACATTGGACCGCCGACAAAATCGCCATGGGCATTTTTCTCACGGAAATGTAAAGCGAGGGTAACCTCGGAGAATTTTGTACACATTCCCAGCAGAGCGGAGATCCACATCCAGAAGATAGCGCCCGGTCCACCGATTGCAAGGGCTCCGGCGACACCGGCTATATTTCCGGTTCCTACCGTACCGGCAAGTGCCGTACAGACCGCCTGAAAAGGTGTCATCGCTCCGTCAGCGGCATCCTGTTTATGAAAGATACGTCCGATGGTATGACGGATCGCATAAGGAAATTTTCGAATCTGGATAAATTTGGTCCGAAAACTTAAGAGCAGTCCCACACCGATGATGCAGATCATGGCAGGAACGCCCCAGATAAAGTTGTTTACAACACTGTTGACTGATTTTATGACCTCTAACATATGTAACCTTTCTAAATCATATATATTTTTCCATGATAACAAGAGTCACTGCCATTGTAAAATAGTTACCGGAACTTTCAGAAAAAAGCTGATCAGACAGGTAATGTTTTTTGTGATGAATGGACATAGTGTCACTTTTTATCGTACAAAATCATATTTGGTAACTGTGTCAAAGCAGACACGGAAGATATTTTACCATAAACAGAAAAAAATGTATAGAAAAATATAATCAGTCTTTTTTATCATCGTTATCGAAGATACGGATCAGTCTCGTATCGTGATTTCCCTTTTTAAAATCAGCCAGGGTCTGTCGGAAGGTCGTGTTTCTCAGCCTGTAAGTATTATGTAAAAATATGACAAGCGTGATCCCCCACAGTACAGGCCAGAGAAGAGCGCATTTGTGCAATTTTGGAAAACGGACCTTCATCTGAATATGACCTTCTTTAAAATAGGTAAGCCAGTTGACTGTATCGTATGAGCCGCTGCTGACCAGTTCGTTTTTTTCGTTTTTTCCTACATCGCCATCTGAAAGGATTTTTTCTATAAATTTTTCACAGTCTGCGGCGTTATAGTGGATATGTGGATCAATCTTCTCGGAAAGTCCGAGATAGAGGCGGCAGGATTCCAGAATGATCTCATAGAGATGCAGGATACGGGATTCCTGACACCAGTTGTGGATTCTGTCAAAGGCAATCTCATCTTTATGCCTGGTCAGATACAATGTAAAGTCACAGAGCAGCCGGATGCCGAATCCGCTGTAAAGATAGTGTTTCAGCATGTGATGGATCATATAAAACATGGATTCTGTTGGGGAACAGATTTCTGGCTGGGAAAAGAGTATGAGATGTCGACATCGGTAGTTTTGATGTGTATCACGGTCTGTGTGACGCAGGTGTTGGGACTGCCGTTGACCATTATTCTCGGTGTATCCGGATTGTTTAAACAGGAACGAAATCTTTCTGTATTGACAGCGATTGTCAATCTGGCAGCTTCTCTGATCCTGATCCGTTATATCGGACTTGCAGGCGTATTGCTTGGAACATTTCTTGCCTATGCGATTCAGATTGTATATCGTGTGGTCGTATTTTTCAGGCAATATCTGCATCGGGGATGCGGGCGATATGTGTGTGACCTGTTGGAATATATCGGGCTGATTCTGGGAGAGACGTGGCTGCTGTGCCGTTTTATACGTTTTATCTATCATCCCGGTCATCTGCTTTCGTTTATGGCGTGTTTTCTTTTATGTTGTATCATCCCACTTGCGTTAAACGCGGTGCTCTATAGCAGAAGCTGGAGATTTCGGAGTATGAGAAAATTGGTAAAATCATTTATGGGAATGCGGGGAGGAGAAGCAAATGAGTGAGAAAATAAGTATTATTATTCCGGTTTACAAAGTAGAAGATTATCTGGAAACCTGTATAGACAGTATTCTGGAACAAACCTATAAGAATCTTGAAATTATTCTGGTAGACGACGGTTCTCCAGATTCCTGTGGATCAATCTGTGACCGTTATGCCCGAGTGGATGCGCGCATACGGGTTATTCATAAAGAAAATGCCGGGGTAGCCAGAGCGAGAAACAATGGTCTGGATATTGCCACTGGAGATTACATCAGTTTTATTGACAGTGACGACTGGATCGCGCCGGATACCTATGAATGTCTGTATCGGGAACTGAAAAAACAGGGTGCAGACTGTGCAGTAGGCGGATGTGTTACGGTATATGACAGAGAGGGCAAACTGGAATATCCTGACAGGATCGAGGAGGGAGAACCGGAGTGCAGGAAGGCAGAGGATGTGATACGGGATCTGTTGCTTCATGCATCTGCTGTATGGAATCGCCTGTTTAAAAAAGAAATCTTTCAGGAGATCCGTTTTCCTCTTGATCGTGTAAATGATGATGAAGTGGTTGCACTGCATGCCTATGCAGAATGCAGTAAAATTGTTTTTTTGCATCATCCTACTTATTATTACCGGATTCGTGGAAACAGCATTACGACATCAGAATTTTCCCTGCGCAATATGGATTATTACTACAACAGTCAGGACAATCTGTCTTTTATCCGGATCCGGATGCCACAACTGATTCCATGTGCAGAGTATAAGGTGTACAAGTCATTGCTTTATTGTTATGTCAATCTGAGAAAACTGGAGAAAACGCCACAGACAGAGCAGTTGAAGAAACAACTGAGGGAAGAGATCCGTCACCATCGAAAAGCGGCTTTGAAGAATCATTATCTGGACAGAAAATTTAAACTTTTATTTTTCCTGATCCGCTGATGGTCTGCCCAAATGTTTGAGGCGGCAGGCGATTCCTGAAAGAAAAGGACGGAAAGGGCGCAGTAACAGCCACAGGGAAGTCAGCATCCGATACAGAGGATTTCTGACAGAAACAGAATGTCCGTTGTGGACAAAGGCGCAGAGCTTTCCAAGGAACTGATCGGCTTCCAACGGACCTTCAATCTCTGTCTGGTTGTCGCCCACCATGTAAAAGGACTGTCCGCGGATCTTCCAGATGCGATGAAGTACAAGGATGCTTTCGCGGCGCCGATACAGGGCCACATCGCCTCTGCGCAGTGCGGCGGGATCAACAGGTTCTATGACTGCTTCGTCCCTGCCGGGAAAAAACAGAGGATACATGCTGTACCCCTGCGGTTTGATTTTTATAGTGTTTCCATCACGGAGAAGCTGCTCAATATTGAAAAATTTGTCGTTAGAATCCATATTTTTAATGTCTTTCTTCATTTATAGTTGATGTAAAAATGATATATGTGTTACGTTAAAACAGCAGAGAGTAATCTGCTGTTTTTGTATGCAGGATTGATTTATTATAGCATTGCCGCTGAAAAAAGAAAGCCAGAGCTTTTTAATGGTTGCAGTTGAAATCATATTGAAGATTTCTGAGAGTATATAAAAGAAAGCAGGGGGAAGAAAGAGTGAAGCAGGTAGAGACAGGAGAACTGGTATCTGTATTACGCAAGCTAACCGAAGAAGGGAGGGAAGTGTCCATGCCGATTGCAGGCAGCAGCATGGAACCGTTTCTGAAAGAGGAGAGGGACAGAATTTGCTTTCGGAAGCCAGACAGACCGGTCAGAAAAGGAGATATTATCTTTTACCAGCGGGAAAATGGTCAGTATGTGGTGCATCGGATCAAAAAAGTAGTGGCAGATGGGTATTATCTGATTGGCGATGCCCAGACGCAGATGGAAGGACCTATAAAAGGGGAGCAGATCTTTGCATTGATTACAAAGGTACAGCGAAAAGGCAAATGGATTGATCCCGGAGATTTTTGGTGGGCATTTTTTGCCCATGTCTGGATCCATGTGATTCCTCTTCGAATGGTTCTGATGCGAGGTTATGGAAAAATAATCGTACATAAAGATATGGGGCTTGAACGATAGATTGTGACGGAAAGAAATATCAGTAAAAAACAGGTACGGAAGAGAAAGCCAGACAGTTCATCATGGAAACTGTTGCATTTCCGATGGAAAGAAAACACGCTCTGGGAGATACTGGCTGACTGGAGATGGATCTTGCGCTACAGCGCCCGTTATAAATGGGCGGTCTTTTTTTATACGGTTTGCGGAGTGGCGAGCACTTCTATGGGGCTGGTCAGCAGTGTGGCAGGAAAATATCTGATTGATTGGATTACTGGATTTCAGGGAGAACAGATTGGTTTGCTGCTTCTCCTGCTGGTGGGAAGTTCCATATTCAGCATTTTTTTGGGAAATATCATCAGCCGGATCACGGCAAATGTGACCATATCCATTACGAACGATATGCAGGCAGATCTGTTTGAAAGAATTGCAGATGCGCAATGGATGGAATTGAACCGTTATTCCAATGGCGACATGTTGAATCGTTTTACCAGTGATGTGGGAACGGTCAGCGGCAATGCAATCAGCTGGATTCCGATGGCCATGAACGCCATCTATCAATTTGTGGCTACGTTTCTGGTCATTTTACATTATGACAGAGGTATGGCACTGATCGCTGTTGTAAGTGCACCGTTTCTGCTGCTGATCTCCAGAACTATGCTGCAGAAGCAGCGAACCTATGGAACAAAAGTGCGGGAGACGAACAGTGAACTGATGACATTTGCAACAGAAGCCTTTTACAATCTGGACAGTATCAAGTCTTTTGGCATTGTGCCCTGTTACGGTAAAAAGCTTTGGGGGTGGCAGCAGCAGGTAAGGGCGGTCAGTCTAGGATATAATCTGTTTACAATTCGGACCAATATAGTATTGTCTGGTGTGGGGCTTGCCGTACAGCTGCTTGCTTTTGGATATTGCCTGTTCCTTTTATGGATGCAGGATATTACCTATGGAACGATGGCATTATTTTTACAGCAAAAAAACAATCTGTCCGGAGCATTTCAAAATATGTTATCCCTTATACCGTCTTTTTTGAACAGTTCCATAGCGGCACATCGACTGCGGGAGCTGATGGAGCTGCCCGGCGAGATACATTTGTCTGGAAAAACAGAGCTGGATGAGATGGCGGTGGATGGTTTTGAAGTGCGGATGCATGGCGTGGAGTTTGCCTATGCGGATGGAAGGGACGTGTTTTCTGAAGCTTCTTTTCAGGCTATGCCGGGAGAAATCATTGCTTTTGTTGGGGCATCTGGGGAAGGGAAGACGACGCTGATTCGTCTGCTCTTAGGCCTGATCCATCCGCAGCAGGGGGATGTGGTACTTGTCGCATCCAATGGAATGCAGATGGATCTGAATGTAGAGACAAGATCTTTTTTTTCTTATGTCCCTCAGGGAAATACGATGCTCGCAGGAACGATCGCAGAAAATCTGCGGATGGTAAAAGAGGATGCCACAGAGGTAGAGATTGTAAAGGCACTGAAAACAGCCTGTGCCTGGGAATTTGTGTCGAAACAGCCGGATGGCATAGATATGAAACTGGGAGAGCGGGGAAAAGGACTTTCCGAAGGACAGGCGCAGAGAATTGCCATAGCCCGTGCATTGCTGCGGGATGCACCGGTACTTTTACTGGATGAGGCGACTTCGGCACTGGATGTGGATACAGAGCGGAATGTGCTGCAAAACATTGTGGACTGTTATCCAAACAGAACCTGTATTGTGACAACGCATCGACAGGCTATATTACAGCTGTGTACCCGCATTTACCAGATTCAGGATGCCCGCATCTGTGAAGTGGATCGGGATGGGCTGGCATAGAAAAATGGTCAGTTACGGTGGAATGCTGCAAAATGAGTTTTGGTTGTAGGAAAAGCAGATTTCTGGTAGAATGATAAAGTTAAATAAAAGAATCGGATAAAGGAAATATGAAACATGATCAGACGTCAGAGTGGATATATGTTGCGGAAAATTGAAGACAGCTGGCAGCTGCTGCCCTTTGGACAGCGGATTGCAGATCAGAAACATGGCATGATTCTCAATGAGACAGGAGCGGATATCTGGAATCTGTTGGAATTTCCAAAAAGCAAAGAGGAGCTGATCAGACTTTTGGCTGAAAAATATGAGATTTCAGAGGAGGAATATGCAGAGCTGGCAGAAGATATAGAACGATTTCTGGATCAGCTGTTGGCATTTGGCGTTCTGAGAGAGACCTGTCCGGCAGTGGAACAGCCTTTTTATCAGGAGCTTTGTATCGCAGATTTGAGGATTGCTTTCTATGGAGAACCGGAATGGTTTCCGGAGGCGTGGAATCTCTTTGAAGCAGAAAGAACAGAATGTTATGAGTTGGGAGGAAATTTACTGCCGGATCAGAAGATCGAGTTGATCCCATATCGACTGCCGGAGCGGCAGAACGGAACGATTCTTCTGCAAAATAAAGAGTTTACTGTCTGTCAGACAGAAGATGGCTATGTGCTTGATTTTCCGACCATGGAAAATATCAGGGCAGTAGAACTCAGTGAAGATGGCAGCCGGGTAAGGATGTATATGGTTCCGGAGGATACGGAGTAAAGCAGAGAAAATATATTCCATGCGGTGCGCCACTGTTTCCTATATCTGGCGCAGAAAAAGGGACTGTATGCCATTCATTCAGCATCTTTGCTGTATCGGGGAAAGGCATGGCTTTTTTCCGGACATTCCGGTGCAGGAAAATCCACTCATACCAATCTCTGGAACGGGCAGTTTGAGACGCCTATATTAAACGGGGATCTGAACCTCGTAGGAGAACAGGACGGGAACTTACTTGTATATGGAATTCCATGGTGTGGAACATCGGGTATATGCACGACAGAAGCGTATCCGCTAGGAGGCATTGTGTTGCTGGCACAGGATGCGCAGAACCGGATAGAAACACTTACCAAGACAGAAAAAACACTGAGAGTCATGCAGCGCATGATCTCCCCGGCATGGCTGCCCGGACAGATGGATCGAAATCTGGAGTTTGCAGGAAAGATTATCAAACAGATACCGGTATGCAGCTATCGGTGTACGAAAGAGCCAGAAGCGGCAGTGTATTTAAAAGAAACTTTTGTTGATATAGAAAAAGGAACTTGATGACGGATTAAGAGATATGAACAATAGCGGACAGAAGATAAAAGAAAATGATACAGCAGTTTTAAAGGAGTTGC
Source organism: uncultured Roseburia sp. (assembly GCA_900557275.1). The sequence continues at coordinate 160,338 of USRX01000003.1, read as the reverse complement.
TTTCATGAAAGAAAAGATAAAACTGCTGAAAAAACATATGAAAGAAGGCACCTTTCAGAAGATGAAGGTGTAGACAAAATGGATCTATCAATATGCGAAACGCTACTGGAAAGCGATGATTCTTTATACATTACTGGGTCTGCTTGGGACGGCATTTTCCCTGATCTCCAGTCTGATCTCCAAGGATCTGGTCGATATTATTACCGGGCATGAGACAGGTAAGCTGCTGCATACGTTTGCCATGATGATCGGATTTTCCATCGGAAATATCCTGATCTCTCAGGCATCATCTTATGCGTCTACTTTTATCAGTCTGAAAGTGGATGCGGAGATTAAAAACGAGATCTTTGCCAAAATGCTGGTTACAGACTGGGAATCGCTGACCGCATATCATACGGGAGATCTGGTTACCCGTTGGAGTTCAGATGCTTCCAATATATCAAACGGCATCCTGAACTGGATTCCGAACCTGATTATCTACACGGTGCGGTTTATCAGTTCACTGGCAATTGTGATTTACTATGATCCAACCTTTGCAATCTTTGCATTGCTTGGCATCCCGTTCAGTGCCCTGCTATCCCGTCCTCTGCTGCGGCGTATGAAAAACAACAACGAGCGGAGTGCAGCAATGAATGCTAAATTGTATGGATTCAATCAGGAAGCATTTTCCAACATTCAGACAATCAAGGCTTTTGATATGATCCGGTTTTATATCCAGCGGCTGAAAAATCTGCAAAATGATTACATCGGCATGCGGCTGGATTTCCAGAAGATGTCCATGCTGACATCGATCCTGATGTCCATTATCGGATTTGCAGTATCTTACAGCTGTTATGGATGGGGAATCTACCGGGTATGGAGCGGAGTGATCTCTTACGGAACCATGACCATGTTCCTGTCATTATCGGGAACACTGACGGGGGCTGTCAATTCACTGGTTGGATTGGTGCCGACGGCAATTTCTCTGACCATTTCCGCAGGGCGTCTCATGGACATTGTAGAGATGCCACAGGAAGATTACAGTCAGGATGGGGCAGTCAGCCGTTTTGGAAAGAAATACAGAGAAACTGGTATCGGCCTTAGGATGGAACATCTGGAATACACCTATGAGAGCGGCACACAGGTATTCAATGATGCTTCGGTGGAGGCATATCCTCATGAGATTGTGGCACTGGTAGGTCCATCGGGAGAGGGTAAGACGACGATGCTGCGTCTGATCCTGTCTCTGCTTCGCCCGCAGGCGGGGAAAGTATGGGTCTGTGCAGGAGAAGATCATGAACAGCGGCTGGTCATGTCTCCGTCTACACGAAAATTGTTTTCCTATGTGCCGCAGGGAAATACGATGTTTTCCGGAACCATTGCAGAGAACCTGCGAAATGTTAAGCCAGATGCGACAGATGAAGAGATCATAGAAGCTTTGAAACTTGCCTGCGCATGGGAGTTTGTGGAAAAACTGCCAGAGGGCATCGAAAGTCAGATAAAAGAGCGGGGCGGCGGATTTTCCGAAGGTCAGGCACAGCGTCTGTCTATTGCCCGCGCCCTGTTACGGAAATCCCCGATCCTGCTTCTGGATGAAGCCACTTCAGCGCTGGATGTGGCGACAGAACGAAAAGTATTGCGCAACATCATGGAAGATACCTATCCGAGAACTTGTATCGTGACGACTCATCGGCCGACCGTACTGAATATCTGCAGTCGTGTCTATGCGATCCGAGATATGAAGTGTCAGGTGATGGACAGCGAGGAAATTGAGCGGATGATACGGGATTTTTAATGCAAAAGATCAAAATGTTGATGTATGGTTATTAAAAAAATAAATGACAAAGAAAAGGTCATTTTATTGTGGACGATAGATTTTAAGTGGAATCTGTCCGTAATAAAATGGTCTTTTTGTTTTATGAAATGGATATTGACTTTGAAATGTAATAGTCAGAAAAAGTACTCGATGAAATCATTTATTCAGGGTAATACATCATTCTTGCACAATTCATAAGACAGGATCAGATACTGCCGTTCTTTCACATCATCAAAATCTTCGCCCACCAGAGCATAGATTTTTTTCAGGCGGTAGGTCAGGGAACTGCGGTGCATGTTCATGGCATCCGCAGTTGCGCCAATGTTTCTTTCATGGAGCAGATACATATAAAATGTATGGGCAAAGTCTGAATGGTGCTTCTGATCGTAGCGCAACAGCAGATCCATTTTCGGATGACAAAAGGTTTTGGCGGACTCTTTCTGTAAAAAGATATTTTTTATATGCTCAAAGTAGAAATCTTTGTACAGGAACAGTGTGGGCTGTGTTTTTTCAGAGATGCCCAGTTCAATGGCACGAAGCGCCTGTTTGTAGTATTCGGAAAAAGAAAGGATATCTGTAAAACAGTTGCTCATACCGGCATACAGGTTGTTGGAGGAACAGATATTAGAAGCCGTTTGTATCTGTTCAGGGGAAAGGAGACGTTCTTTCTCATTACTGAGCAGGATGATTAGCTGTCCCTTATAGATCAGCGTCTTACAGTTAGAGAACTGTCCGTCAAATTCATTCCGGATGCGGTAAGGATTGACGGCACAGGAACTGCGTGCGATTTCTACGACGATACAGTGCATATTTCCGGTAAAGGCGATACCCACATATTGCATGCGGTTTAGCAGAGATTTGTTGACCGCAAGTTTTTCATCCAGAAGATCTCTTAAAAAATTTTCATAGGCAAATCCTTTTGAATTCTGGATAAATTCATCTTTTCGCATCTGCTGGCAGATATGTTCTTTCAATACCCATAAAGCATGCTCGTCCATGGCGGTAAATGGCCGGTTCAGGGCATCGATTACAATATGACCAAGATCGCGCATTGTATCAATTGCGACAACCATCTGTTCATAGCCAAGTTCTTTGTGGGTGATGCGGATGGGGGTGTCGCTTTTTTTAATGCGGTCATGGATGTGTTTTTTGTTCAAGAGTGAAAATTCAAATTTGGAAAATCCCATATTCTGGATTAGGGTAGTTTCCGTCGGAATGGCATGTTTTTCCGCTTCTTCCCAGTTGGCTGCAATGAGCTTAAAGCCGGAGTCAAATACAAAGATTGGGTTTTTCAGGATCTGCAATGCATGGTTGACCATTTCCTGAATGCCTCCGCCAAAAGACAGAATCTGCAGCAGAGAATGGGAAAAAAGACCGGTAGCGATCGTATGCTCAAAGAAATCTGATATTCGGGTCAGACAGGCATGGGGGGTATCTGTAGCGACCAGCAGCGCGGTAACATGTTCCGGAATGTGCAGAGCTGCTTCTTCCAGTTCAGTATCTTTGGGCAGAAATAACAGAAGGTGCATGCCGACAGGCATATCGGCATCTTTCAGATCTTTGGTGGATTCTGCAATATATAAGAGGTGTACACTGTACGGAAGCAACGCATTGCGCAGGATATGCCATCCAGTCAGACCGTAACAGGTTTCTGCGTGTGTTAATTTATAGTCTTCTTCCTGACAGAGTTTTGTCAGATGCTGCATGCTGATATACATAGGTATCACTCCATTTCTGTATTTTGCGTTCTATAACCTTATGATGGTTGGAAATGTTTTCATCTATTTGTCAGATGGGACAGGAGTCTGATATATGGAAACTTTTCGGAAGGAGATTTCTATAAACAAGAAATTTCCCATCCTTATTGTAATTGAAAAGAAACGAATAGAGTTTATACACTATTATCCGAAATAAGAAATTTTTTCATCATTCATTGACGAAAAACAGGTTTTTTTTGTAAGAAAATCATTAATTTCTGATGGAAACAGTTATGATATGATTCTTGTATAAAAGTTTTACAACAAGTAGAAACAGGAATAGCAAAAAGAACTGTATGACCGGAAGAATATTTGAAAGACGATTCCGGGGTACAGGAAGACGGGAGGATAATCGTTATGTTACATATTACGATCAACGGAAATCCGGTGCAGGCGAGAGAAGGCGCTACTGTACTGGAGGCTTCCAGAGAAGACAAATATGCATCTACACAGTTTGATATCGATATTCTTTCTCTGAACTATCTGAAAGGCGTTCAGCAGGAAGATACCAGTGGACTGTGTGTTGCAGAAGTGGCAGGAAAGGGAATCATAAATGCCAGTATCACACCCGTAGAAGACGGGATGGAGATCACGACCAATTCACCTGAGATCCGGGAAAGACAGAAGCAGGCGCTGAACCAGATCCTTGCGCATCATGACCTGGATTGCAGAAACTGTCATCGTACTGGTAACTGTGAATTGCAGGAGATCCAGTATGTGCTTCGGACGACAAAAAAAGCAGCGGAGAAAGCATATAAGAAATATTCCGCAGAAGAAGACGGCATTATTATCCGGGATCATAACAAATGCATCCGTTGTGGCAGATGTATTGCAGCCTGTGAACAGGGACAGGGCATTGGCGCCATCAAAATGGATGGAGAAGGTTTTGAAGGAAAAGTCATTGCTTCAAATGGAACACTGGAAGAGAGCGGCTGTGTCAGCTGTGGACAGTGTATCGCTGTCTGTCCGGTGGGTGCATTGCGTGAACGGGATGATACAGATCGTATCTTTGAACTGATCCGGGATCCGGAAAAATATGTGGTCGTTCAGGTAGCTCCGTCTGTACGGGCAAGCATCGGAGAAATGTTTGAAAATTACCCCATCGGTTCCGAGACAAAAGGAAAACTGGCAGCAGCATTGCGCAGACTGGGATTTGACCGTGTATTTGATACCGTACTGGGCGCAGACCTTACAATCATGGAAGAAGCCCATGAATTTTTACAGCGTCTGAGATCAGGGGAAAATCTTCCAATGTATACGTCCTGTTGTCCGGGATGGATCAGCTATTGTGAGAATGTGCATGGCGAACTGTTAGGTCAGATTTCCAGCTGCAAATCTCCACAGCAGATGTTCGGGGCAATGGTAAAAACATATCTTGCTGAGAAAGAAAGTATTGACAAAGATCGTATCGTTGTAGTCAGCGTTATGCCGTGTACTGCGAAAAAGAAAGAACTTGCAAGAAAAGATGAAGCTGCGGCAGGTGTTCCGGATGTGGATTTCTCCATTACAAACCGTGAGCTTGGAAGAATGATCCAACAGGCAGATATATCCTTTATGGAACTGGAAAATGAGGAATTTGACAGTCCGCTTGGTATTGGTTCCGGTGCGGGCACTATTTTTGGCGTAACCGGCGGTGTCATGGAAGCAGCTCTTCGTACTGCAAATGACTGGGTAAATGGAACACCGCAGGAAAAACTGGACTATCAGGAAGTGCGTGGCGTGGACGGTGTAAAAGAAGCTGTGTATGAGATCGGAGACCAACGTGTGCGCGTGGCGGCAGTCAGTGGTCTTCATAACCTGGAGGAACTCCTGAAGAAGATGCAGGCCGGAGAAGCGGCATATGATTTTGTAGAAGTCATGGCATGCCCAGGCGGCTGCGTCAATGGCGGCGGACAGCCACAGCAGACTGCTGAAAAACGTACCATTATCGACATCCGTAAGAAGAGAGCAGAGAGCCTGTATCGTCTGGACGCGCAGAGCTCTGTCCGAAGATCTTATGAAAACTCTGCGATTAAAGAGATTTATGATACTTGTCTGGGCGAACCAGGCAGCGATAAAGCACACAGATATCTTCATACGACGTATCAGGCAAAGGGGGAACAGGCATGAATGACAGAATCAGAAAAATGGGAGAAGACAGCAGAAGACTGGCGAAAGTAACCGTTGATCCAGATCTTTGCATGGGATGTCAGAAATGTATCCGTACCTGCTGCTATGATGTATATAAATGGGATAAAGAAAAGAAGCTTTCTGTAGCAGCATATTCTGAAGAGTGTGTAGAATGCTGTCAGTGCATGTTTTACTGCCCTGCAGGGGCAATCCATGTGGAACCGGCAACCGTGGCATTTTATGATCCGGTCTATGACAGTCTGGGATTGAATGATGAAGGGGGAATCTGAGATGAAGAAAGAGTTAAATGAGATCGGAAATGTATTTACTACAGATATCCTGATCATCGGAGGGGGACTTGGTGGAACAATCACAGCAGCCAAAGTACATGAACTGAATCCATCGGCACAGATTTTACTTGTGGAAAAAGGATATTATGGATATACAGGAGATTCTACGAAAGCAGGCCATGGAATTGTAATGATGGCGCCGGAAGATGATCTGGATACTTTCTGTGAAGAGCAGGTAAAGACCAATCAGCATGGTATGTATCTGAACGATCAGGAGTATATGGTAGAGTATCAGAAAGACGGTTATACCTATCTGCAGGAGCTGGAGCGACTGGGTGGAAAATTTTCCCATAATCCGGATGGTTCTTTTCATTACCATAAAGAATTTGACGGAAAACTGGTATCTTCCGCAAACCTTGACATTGATTTTGTAAATGGTTTTGCGCAGAAAGCACTGGAAGGCGGCGCCCGTGTACTGGAGCGGACGTATTTTACAGACATCCTTACAAAAAACGGAAAAGCAGTGGGAGCTGTCGGCTTCAATATCGATACAACGGAATTTTGCATTATTCGTGCAAAAGCAGTAGTCATGGCAGCAGCGGATTTCAGCGCTACGGCAAAGGATATGTTCTTTTCCCCGGCGACTGCTCTGTATGCCGCTTATGAGGCTGGCGGTCAGCTTCGAAATGTCGAGCAGCTGCTGCAGTATGATCTTTGCTTAAGAAACACCGGAAACTATATTTACGGCATGCATTGGGTTGTATTTAACCGACTGGGAGAAAATCTGTTTGAAAAATATCATTGTACAGATTTTGAAGATATTGAAGTTGCTCTGATCCGTGGTATGTTAAAAGAAGTCGCAGATGGAAATGGACCGTTGTATGCGGACTATTCAAAACTGCCATCCACCAGTACGACAGAGGGAGAAGGCTTTAATCAGGGTATTCTTATGAAAAAGAGAGTGGCGCTGAGTAAATTTATCCGTTCTCTCAGTGATGGGGATGTGCTTGGAAAACCGGAAGTCTCTCTGCTGGCAAGGGTAGCTACCCGTCCGTTGAGAGCAGACCTGGAAGGAAAGACGACCGTCGATAAACTGTGGGCTGTTGGATTTATCTCCATGTGTGGAACGGCGCACGGAAGCTGGGTACATGGTGACGGCGTAGGCAATGCAGCCCGTACTGCGCTCAGAACTGCTGCATCCATTGCATCAGAGATCGATCAGATTGAACTTGAGGAAGTGGATATCGATCAGGTGCAGAAATTTAAAGATAGAATTTATGAAGTTTATGATTATACCGGAGAGAAACTGCCATATCGCATGATTCATTATCTGTCAAGACTGATCTGTATGCCGGAAAACAGCGTCAACAAAACAGAAGAAACCATGAATGTGGTGCTAGAAGATCTGGCTGATCTGAGAGCACATTTCAGTGAAATGATCTGTGTGCCGAAAGGGGATGGTCATCATCTGTTCAAAGCGGTAGAAGCAAGAAGAATGATTGATATGCTGGAGATCATGTATATGACCTATCAGGCGAGAAAAGAAACCAGGGGCTATCATGTGCGCGGCGATTATACGGAGCGTGATGATGCCAACTTTACCAAATGGATCTGCGTGGACAAAGGCGCAGATGGAAGACCGGTAGTTTCCTTTGAACGGATTCCGTTTGAGCGGTATCGGTGGAAACCGGAAGTGTGGGCGAAGTAATTCGGGATAATATTTTTGAAGAATTTTGAGTTGAAGATATTTTTCTGATTTGTTTAGTGTGAAAATTAAAAAAAGAAAGTCGGTATAACAGAAATGCCCTCTGTTATACCGGCTTTCTTTTTTTATTAGGGCAAGGCCCTGTTTTGCATTGTGGAGTTTTTCGTTGATCCGAAAAACGGAACTTTGGAAAACAAATAAACCACCTGTGCGGGTGGTTGAAGATGCTTCAGCTTACAGTATAAAACCTCCAGTGCTATAATAATGATAGGTTCGCCAACCGCATTATCTAGTAAAGGAGGTATCCATATGGATAATAATAGTTTATCACACACAAAATGGAATTGTAAGTATCATATTGTTTTTATTACCGTATTCAAACAAAACAAAACTGACTCCGTTAGAAAAACGAAATCAGTTTGTTGCTTAAAATTTAATTATTCTACCATAGACCTGTTTTTTTGTGCTGTCTGCACAACTTGGGGCAGTTCAATTCGGGAGAGGTTATCACTTTATGCTTTATTCTTATTTGACCTGTAAAGCCTGGTCTATGAGTTTTTCAAGTGTCTTTGCTTGATTTTTTTCAGTGATTGCACCAACGATTGGCTCGCCTACAATGTTGCCGTTCTTGTCGACAACATATGTTGTTGGGTAAGAGAAAATGCCTGATGTGAACTTGCCTGCATCGCTGTTTGAATCAAACCAAATGTTCTTGTATGTTACACCTTTATTTGAAAGGATGTCCTTTGCTTCTGAAATTGCTGTCTTGTCGCCGTCAATTGTGAATGTGTTGATGCCGACAACCTGACCGCCTTTTTCAGCAAGTTTCTTGTTGAGTGCTTCTAATTCCGGAAGTTCGCCGACACATGGCTTGCAAGTGCTGAACCAGTAGTTAACAACTGTTACATTGTTGCTTTTGAAAAGGTCACTGCTCTTTACATCGTTGCCATCAAGGTCCTTGCCGTCGAATGACGGAAAACTTGTTGCGTCACCGCTGTTTGAAATAACGCCGTTGCTGTCAGCCGGAACGCTGTCACCGTTTGAAGGTGCATTTGCACATTCAGGGTATTTTTGCTCCAAGATTGTGAGTTTGCCCTCAATTTCCTTGATTTGTTCTGCACCGGCAACGAGTTTTTTGTATTCCTCATCTGTGAATTGGTCCTTTGCACCCTCAATTGTCTTGAGAAGGAAGTCACCGTAGTTTGTGCCGTCCTCAATCATTGGAGTGTCTTTGTTTGAAGCCATAAATACTTTTTCCCAAAGAGCTGTGTCTGTTGACAAGATTTCGTTTTCTTTTTCCATAAGCTGATTGTGGAGCTTTGAAGCCTCGTCAGCGCTGTTCGGTTCTGTTGCAATCAAGGTTGAAATACTTGAATCTGTTGATTGTTTTTCGTCTTTGTTGTTTTTTGATGTTGAGCAAGCAGTAAGGCTGATTGCCAATACAAAAACTAATAATACTAGTGTTAAGATTTTTGAGAGTTTTGAAAATTTCATAATTATTCCTCCGTTATAATTCCTCTTTTGTTTTGTTTTTACTTGTTTTGCTTTTGATTTTTGCGTTTTCGTCTACTGTTTTTCTAAGCAAGCCAAAGCCGTATTGAAAGCTGACCGCTTCGGTAGGACAGGCACTTATGCACTTTCCGCATCGGATACATTCGGTGCTGTTAGGTGTTTTTGTAACATCAACATCCATTTTGCACACCTTTGCACATTTACCGCACGAAACGCATTTGTGCTCGTCTACCTTCATCCCAAACAGCGAAACCTTGTTGAACAGTGCATAGAATGCACCGAGTGGGCAAATCCATTTGCAGAACGGTCTGTAAAACAGCACGCTCAAAACGACTACCGAAAACAGCACAACAAGTTTCCACGAAAACAGTTTTCCCAATGCCGAGCGGATACCTTCGTTGACTACCGAAAGTGGCAACGCGCCCTCAAGCACACCTTGCGGACATATATATTTGCAGAAATACGGGTCGCCCATCCCCAAATCATTTACTATGAGCACCGGTAATAAAACAACTGCCAACAGCAGTACTGCATATTTGATATATGTCAGTGGCTTGAGTTTTTTTGTCGAAAACTTTTTGGTCGGGACTTTGTGCAACAAATCCTGTAACCAACCAAACGGACACAAAAATCCGCAGATAAAGCGTCCGAGCAGAACTCCCAACAAAATGAGAAATCCTGTTATATAATAGGAAAAATTATATTTTGACGAGCCGACTACCGCCTGAAATGAGCCGATTGGGCAAGCACCCGATGCGGCAGGACAGGAATAGCAGTTCAGACCCGGCACACAAACGGCCTTGCCTTTGCCTTGATAAATTTCGCCTTTAAAAAAGTTTGGCAGATGAATATTTGTCAGCAGAGTTGCTCCAGCCTGAATCCATCCTCGGAATTTGGCTAATTGGTTTGATGCTGTATACTTTTTCTTATTATGGTTTTTATTCTTTGTTTTCTTTTTATCCAATTCCTACACACTCCAAACAAAGCCTGATTGCCTTGCTCAAAACGGTTTCAGTTTCGCCACGCATTGCGCCGAAGCCAAGCATAATAACTCCCGAAACAAGCAGTACTGCCTGTAATAAAGCCTTTTTTGCTCTGGTCAATTCAATCACTCCTTTCATTTTCTGGCGTCATTGTAGCACATCGGATATAAAATTTTCGTTAAGAACAGAAATTTAACACAGATTTTATGTTTTTGTGCTATAATTATAATAAATACATTTTAAAGCAAGGAGAGTTTTTATGCATATTTTAGTTGTTGAGGACGAAAGAATATTGTGCGAAACAATCGCCCGTAGCATGAAGCGTCTTGCTTATAGCGTTGACTGTTGCTATGACGGAATAACCGCAATGCAAATGCTTGCTGACGATAACTTTGACCTCGTTGTGCTTGATTTGAATTTGCCGGGTGCTGACGGTATGACTGTTTTGAGAACACTCAGAAAAACCGACCGTGACACAAAGGTGCTGATTTTGTCTGCCCGTAGTGAAGTGTCTGATAAGGTTGACGGTTTGGATGCAGGTGCAAACGATTATTTGGCAAAGCCGTTCCATTTGGAAGAACTTGCTGCAAGGATTCGCAGTCTTACCCTCCGACAGTTCACTCAAAATGATGTTGTGCTGACCTGCGGTGATGTTTCGTTTGATACAAAATCTCGCAAGGCTATTGTCGGAGGTGAACCTTTGCCGTTGACCCGCAAGGAAACAGGCATACTTGAATATCTTATGGTAAACAGAGGTCGCCCCATAAGTCAGGAAGAACTTATTGAACATGTGTGGGACAATAGCGTTGACAATTTCAGCAATTCGACAAGGGTACATATTTCTGCTTTGAGAAAGAAACTTCGCACTGCTCTTGGATATGACCCGATTCGCAATCGTATCGGTGAGGGCTATGTAATGGGGGAAGAATGAAAAAAATATCTCTTCAATGGCGTATCACTTGGATGACTGCTATACTTATAGGTATAACCTGCGTGTCTATGAATTGCCTTATCGGTTATTCGGGCAGACATTATATGGATTCTATCGGCAGTGGCATTTCTGCTAACAGCGATTCGTATAAAGGTGAGCAGGAATTTTTTGACCCTGAAAGTGCCGACCTTGACCAAGAAGTAGCTATTATAGTTAACGGTGCGCAGGAGTCGTTTTCCACTACAAATTGGTGCATAACAGCGGTTGTAACATTGCTTGGCGGTGTTTTGGCATACTTTGTCAGTGGCAGAGCATTGAAGCCTTTGCACACCTTTGCTTCAAGGGTTGAAAATGTTCAGACGAATAACTTGCCCGATATGAAGATAACCGATGATGTGCCTGCCGAGTTCAAGCAATTCAGTATTTCTTTTAATCAGATGCTTGACCGACTTGACGAGGGGTTCACGGCACAACAGCAGTTTACCGGTAATGCCGCACACGAATTGCGCACCCCTCTTGCATTGCTTCAGGCACAACTTGAACTTTTTTCTGTTGAGCATCCTGATTTGGATGCCGAAAGTGCCGACTTCCTCAAATTATTGCAGGAACAAACAGAGCGAATGTCGCAGGTTACAAAGACCTTGCTTGAAATGAGCGAGCTTCGAACTGTGCCGTGTAATGACTGCATTGAGCTTGCACCGATGATTGAGGAAATTCTTGCCGACCTTTCTCCTGTGGCAGAGAAAAAAGGGGTCACTCTTGAATGTGACGGCACCGGCACTATGGTGGGCAGTGACACCTTGATTTATCGTTTGATCTTTAATTTGACGGAAAACGCAATCAGGTATAACCGTCCTGACGGAACTGTGCGTGTTTCTGTTTCTCAGGAGGGCGATGATCTTGTTGTCAGGGTTGCCGACACAGGTTGCGGAATACCAGAAAAGTATAAAGAAAGTATTTTTCAGCCGTTCTTCCGTGTGGATAAATCCCGTAGCAGAGAAAATGGCGGTGTGGGTCTTGGACTTGCTTTGGTTTGGGAAATTGCTGATATTCACGGTGGCAAAGTGCAGGCAGAAGAAAGTACAGAAAAGGGAACTGTTATGGCAGTTACTTTTCCGTTGAACAGAGAATACAAGGATGATTAGTCCCAAATAGAACGAAATATATACAACAAAGTGGCTTGAATTCAGTATTTGAGCCACTTTTTTATTTGTGTCACAGTAAAAAATAAACCCCCTGCTATGCAGGGGGAGGGCAGATCTTTAGATACAAGTATAAGCTCCTGTGCTAGAATAAAAGTGGGTCTGCAAAACCACAAATAAAATAGCACAGGAGGTCCTAAGAATGGACACAAATAGTTTAGCTCATACAAAATGGGAATGCAAGTATCACATCGTTTTTGCACCAAAATATTGTCGCCAGGTAATTTATAAAGACATTAAAGCAGATGTAGGACAAATACTGGGAACCTTATGTAGAAGAAAAGGAATTGAAATAATTGAAGCAGAATGTTGTCCAGATCACATCCCTATGCTGGTAAGAATACCACCGAAATATTCAGTATCAGAAATTGTCGGTTATTTAAAAGGAAAAAGTTCGCTAATGATATTTGAAAAATATGCGAATCTAAAATATAAATATGGAAATCGGCATTTCTGGTGTCGTGGATATTATGTAGACACAGTTGGAAAGAATACAGCTGCAATCAAGGCATATATTCAGAATCAGTTAAAAGAAGATTTGGAATATGATCAGATGTCATTAGTAGAGTATATTGACTCGTTTACGGGTGAGCCGGTAAAGAAACACAAGAAATAAACCACTTGGAGTGGTAGTAGGAGATCAAAGCAAACCAGCAAGCCCCTTTTGGGGCTGAACCGGTGTAAGGAAGCACTGAAAAAGCCCCTTTAAGGGGCAGCTGTGGATGTAGTGCAGTTGGCAGACCTTCAGTGCGCCTTCCGGGCGCAAGCAGGTAATGCCCCCTTATAGGGGTAGCACAAGCCACCGGCTAAGCGAGTGGTCTTGACTATAAAATAAATGTTGTATGTCAGGCAGATGTGTATGTATATCCATCTAATTGTAAACTATTAATATTGCCATCTGCCTGTACAGTTATATTGCCTTTGTCTGGAATCCCCCAGTAGGAGAGGGTTACAGTGGAAGTATTAGCGCCGCTGATGCCGCTGATTCCATCTCCATAGACATTTTTAACAGGCATGTTAAAGTTCAGGGTAACCGACAGACTGGAACGCTTTGTTAAGCCAGTGTAATCTGCGCTTAAAGAAATTTGTCCAGAGCCGCCCCAATCAGCATCAATTTTAGAAAAAGCGATGATTATTTCATTTTGTGATGTTGCGCCGCTTGCCGCATACACGCCTTCAGCCAGTCCCTGATCGACAGAGATTACCGGTTTTTTATATGTTTTAGCCATAATATGTATGTCTCCTTTTCTTGCAGTAAGTTATCATAAAGTTTATTATTAATAAGAAATAAATATCATTTTTGTCAAGGTAATAACTGTGAAAAATATGTGGAAAATAGCCGGAAAATCAGGCAGAAAATTGACTTAATGATACAAAAAATGTATAGTCAAAATGAGAAGAATGTATGCATTGGAAATCCCAAATAAAGATTCTGGCATACATAACTGGTATATATGAACAGAAGGAACGGAGATAACAGAGTGGAAAAAGTAATCGTCAGTGTAATCATTCCTGTTTATAAAACAGAAAAATATCTGTCTGAATGTATAGAGAGCGTGCTGGAACAGGATTATCCTTATCTTGACATCATTCTTGTGGATGACGGGTCTCCGGATGGATGTCCGAAAATCTGTGACCGGTATGTGGCAGAGCGTGGGAATGTCCGAGTCATACATAAAAAAAATGAGGGACTTGGAAAGGCGAGAAATACGGGGACAGATCATGCATATGGTCAATATCTGATGTTTCTGGATTCTGATGATAAACTGGATGGAACAAGGGCAGTATCCAGTCTGGTTGCGTGTGCGGAGAGAAACAGAGCGGATATTGTCGTTGGGGGATTTAGGAGGTTTCATGATAACTGGGTCAGCGAAGTGAATATCCATCATCTGATGGGTGGAGATTATACGCAGACCGTAGATTTTCGATTCCGTGGCTTCTTTCAGTACGGGCATCTGGCTTATGACTGGGGAAAGCTATACCGACGGGATTTTTTGCTGAAACATGGTCTGTATAGTCCGAATTATCCATTTACACAGGATAAGGCTCACAATTTTCAGTGTTGCGCATGGAAGCCGGTATATGGATTTATTGAGGAAAGCGTTGTGCAGTACAGGGTAAATACGGATTCCACCACATTTTCCTATAAGAAAAATTTTATTCCAGTATGGACGGACATTGCAGCGGACTTTCAGACCTATCTGAAAGAACATGAGATCCGGGAAGATTACGGAGATCTCATGGCATTTCATATAGTATTTGGAAGCTTTTTCCTGATCAAGCAGGAGCTGCAGGCAGCGAAATCTCATGGCATTCATCGCTGTTCAAAAGCATTACAGGAATATGCACAGGTTCCGATTGTGCGTCAGAGTATGCGCTGGCTGGCTCAGGGAAGGTATGTTGGTCAGATAACGCCGAAGTCCTGGAAAGTTATGATCCGTGGGACTGCAATTTTGTTTCAGATGCATGCGTGGAGCGTTCTGGCTGCCGGAATGGCGCTGGTTCGGAAAATGGGTGTAGATGATCGGGTCTCGAAGTCCAGATACCGGAAAGAGGAGGCAGGAGAATGAAAGAAGAGAATCAGACAAAAAAAATCTGTTTTTTTTCAGGAGATATCACACGAAGCGGAGGAACGGAACGGGTGGCTTCAATGATTGCAAATGAACTGGTGGAACGGGAAGGATTTCAGATTGTATTTTTAAGCATTGTGGAACAGCAAGAGGAAATGTTTTTTCCATTATCAGACAGGATTTCCAGATATGTGCTGGACGAAAGGAAGACATGGATTGCTCCGGGACCGGGGTATTTACCATTGATTCCACGACTGCGGAAATTTCTGAAAGAGCAGGAGATTAGTTGCATTGTGGATATTGATACGATTCTGGACATACTGACAGTTCCGGCAAAACGGGGGCTTCCGGTTACTCTGATCGCATGGGAACATTTTAATTATGGTTACCAG
Organism: uncultured Roseburia sp.; assembly: GCA_900557275.1. Next base: position 145,092 of record USRX01000003.1, on the reverse strand, counting down.
TGGCCGTCTGAACGGTATCGGAAATTTCGCAAAAAAATATGCGGTTATACAGCCCGTCATGCAGATGAGATTGTGACATTGACAGAACGGGATATGGAAAATTATAAGAAATGTTTGGGCAGAAAAGACAGGATACAGACCATTTACAACCCTGTCAAAAGAAAGCAGCCAGATACGAAAAACGTTCCGAACCGGGAAAAGATGCTCATTACTGTAGGGCGGTTGACACAGATTAAAGGAATCGATTATCTGTGCAAGATTGCACCGGATATCCTGAAAAAATATCCGGACTGGAGTTGGTATGTGCTTGGTGCAGGAGAGGATCGTCCGCTGCTGGAAGATACAATACGGAAGGAACAGCTGCAGGATCAGCTTATTCTGACCGGAAATGTACCGGATGTGGAAGGTTATCTGCAGCGGGCTTCTATCTATGTTATGACTTCCCGTTCCGAAGGACTTCCCATGTGCCTGCTGGAGGCGATGGAACAGGGGGTAGGCTGCGTCAGCTTTGACATTCCCACCGGTCCGGCAGAAATCATCATGGAAGGAAAAAATGGTTATCTCATAACGCCGTTTGATCTGGAACAGATGAAAGAAAAAATCAGTATACTGATAGAAAACGAAGAACTTCGAAAACATTTTTCCGAGCAGACCAGCGAAACTGTACATCGGTTTGATATGGACGTGATCATACAGAAGTGGTCAGAGCTGCTGAAGAGATGTTGTTAAAAAAATCTTGACAATAAAATATTGTAATCATATAATAAATAGCACGCTATGCGAATAAATAGCGTGCTATTTATTTTCGCAAATATATTGTAAATGAATGGTTTGGAAGTAGTTTCAGAGATTTCTTAGAGGAATCCGGAAGGAGACAGGACATAAGAAGGAGGTGGCAAAATATGGAAACAGATGGAAAAATACTGCATGAGATCTGTCAGAAGATGAAGCGGTTTGACTGTATGATGCGCGCCCATGCCAACCGGGATATGGAGGCAATCGGCATTACCGGAAGACAGGCGGATATCCTGTTTTATCTGATGGATCATAAAGAGGAAAAAGTCAAGCAGGTCATGATTGAGAAGGCATTTCGATTGTCAAACCCAACAGTGACGGGGGTTCTAAATCGTCTGGAACAGAATGGATTTCTGACCAGGGAGCTTTCTGAAAAAGACAGAAGGTGCAATTATATTGTGATAACGGAAAAGACAGAAGCGTTGTTCGAGGAGATGGAACGCAGAGGAAGTTGTATGGAACAGAACCTGTTTGAAGGGGTCAGCCCGGAGCAGACAGAAGCTTTTATGGAGTGTCTGGATCTGATGTATGGCAATCTGGAAGCGATGTGTGCCCGTCAGGAAAAAGCCCATGCAGGTACAGAAAATTGCAGGCGGCGGTGTTCCTGTGACTGAAAGGAATAGCAGAGAAGTTCCGATTTTATATAAAATTGTTCCGTGACAAAATAGATTCCCGGAAGTTTTGGAATAAAAATTGTTGAGGTAGATTTTAAAAGTATAGAAGGAGTGTAAGTAAGGAATGATTAAAACATTAGCAAAATCCATTCGTGAATACAAGCCGTCCTCCATTGGGTCTGCGGTATTCATGGTGGGAGAAGTTCTGATGGAAGTAATGGTCACATTCCTGATGTCCAAAATGATCGACAGCGGATTTTCCAGTGAAAATCTGAGTTATGTGCTTCGTATCGGAGGCATTATGCTGATCATGGCGGTCATCGGTCTGATCTGCGGTCTGTTATCTGGCCGCTTTGCCGCTGTGGCTTCCGCAGGACTTGCAAGAAACTTGAGAAAAGATATTTTTTACCGGATTCAGGATTTTTCGTTCCAGAATATTGACAAGTTTTCCACGGCGAGTCTGGTAACCCGTATGACAACGGATATCACAAACGTACAGATGGCATACATGATGATCATCCGTACACTGGTAAGGGCGCCGATTATGATGATCTTTTCCCTGATCATGGCATTTACCCTGAGTGCGAGACTGTCTCTCATATTTATCGTTGCCATTCCGGTGCTGGGCGTGGTGTTGTATCTGATCATCCGTTCTGCCCACGGATATTTCATGCGTCTGTTCCGGAAGTATGATAAATTAAATGCCGTTGTACAGGAGAATCTGGCCGGTATCCGTACTGTAAAAGCGTATGTGAGAGAATCCCATGAGATTGATAAATTCAATGTAACATCCAAACGGATCCTGCAGCTGTCAAAAAGCGCAGAAAAACGCATCATCTTACAGATGCCGTGCATGTTTGCCATGATCTTTATCTGTATCATCTATTTCAGTTATACCGGTGCGCAGATGATCGTTGCACAGGATCTGACGACAGGATCACTGATGAGTCTGATCACTTATTCTGTGCAGATCCTGTCCAGTCTGATGATGGCGTTTATGGTTATGGTCATGTGTGTCATGGCAAAAGCTTCCGGCGAACGTATTGCAGAAGTTCTGCAGGAAGAAAGTTCTCTGAAAAATCAGGAGAACCCGGATTATGACATTCCGGATGGTTCTATCGTATTTGACCATGTAAGCTTTGCCTATAATGGGGATGAGACAAAAGAAGTGTTGAAGCATATCGATCTGTCCATCAATTCCGGCGAAACCGTCGGCATCATCGGTGGAACCGGTTCTGCCAAGACGACGCTGGTACAGCTGATCCCCCGTCTGTATGATGTGACAGAGGGAAGGCTGCTGGTAGGCGGCAAGGATGTCAGAACCTATGATCTGAAGACACTGCGTGATTCCGTATCTATGGTACTTCAGAAAAATGTGTTGTTCTCCGGAACGATCGCAGAGAATCTTCGCTGGGGCAATCCGGATGCTACCATGGAAGAGATTGAGCATGCAGCGAAGCTTGCTCAGGCGGATGAGTTCGTTTCCCGTTTTCCGGATGGATATGAGACAATGCTGGATCAGGGCGGTACGAATGTATCCGGCGGACAGAAACAGCGTCTCTGTATTGCAAGAGCGCTTCTGAAAAAACCGAAGATTCTGATTCTGGATGATTCTACCAGCGCGGTAGATACGAGAACCGATGCACTGATACGGGAAGCATTTGCAAAAGAGATCCCGGATACGACAAAACTGATCATTGCACAGAGAATCTCTTCTGTGGAACATGCAGATAAGATTCTTGTTATGCAGGATGGTCAGATCTCCGCAGTGGGAACCCATGAGGAACTGCTGAAAAACAGTGAGATTTACAGAGAGGTATATGAATCACAGCAGAAAGGAGGGTTACAGGATGAGTAAGAATGATATGCCGAAGAAAAAGCTGGCCGGAAAAGAGACGATGGCTGCATTTAAAAGGCTGATGGGATATATTGTCGGCATTTATAAAGTACAGTTTATCATTGTGCTGATCGCCATTGTCCTGACTTCCATCGGACAGGTCGTGGGAATCATGGAAATGCGTTATCTGATCGATGATTATATTACGCCGTTTATCGGACAGAAAAATCCTGTGCTTTCCGAACTGTTTACGATCATTGCCACCATGGCAACGGCTTACGGAGTGACGGTATTTTGCTCCTGGCTGTACAACCGTCTGATGATCAATATTTCACAGGGGGTATTGAAAAAAGTAAGGGATGAAATGTTTGCCCATATGCAGACTCTGCCAATCCGATTTTTTGACAGCCATGCCCATGGCGATCTTATGAGCCGCTATACCAATGATACGGATACGCTGCGTCAGATGATCAGCCAGTCTGTGCCGCAGGTACTGTCTACCATCATTACCATGGTTAGCGTATTTATCTCCATGCTGACACTGAGCGTTCCGCTGACGATCTTTGTTCTGGTCATGTTGTTTATCATGCTTGTGATCGTAAAGGTTGTGGGTGGAAAAAGTTCCCGCTATTTCGTAGCGCAGCAGAGATCACTTGGTAAGGTCAACGGTTATATCGAAGAGATGATGGATGGCCAGAAGGTGGTTAAGATCTTTAACCATGAGGAAGAGAGCAAAGAGCAGTTTGATCTGCTTAACGATGATCTGAAAGAGCAGTCCACACGGGCGAATACCTTTGCAAATATTCTGATGCCGCTGATGGCTCAGACCGGTAACCTGACTTATCTGCTGGTGGCGACACTGGGAGCAACGCTTTCCCTCACAGGCGTATTTCCTATTACGCTTGGTATGCTGGCATCGTTCCTTACTTTTACGAGAAACTTTACGATGCCCATGGCGCAGATCTCCCAGCAGGTAAGCTCTATCGTTATGGCGCTGGCAGGCGCACAGCGTATTTTTGACCTTCTGGATGAAGAACCGGAGGAGGATCAGGGAACAGTCACACTGGTGCGCGCGAATATGGATGCAGAAGGCCATATCACAGAGTCCGAGAAACGTACGGGCATCTGGGCGTGGAAAGAGGTCATTGACGGAAAAACAGTTTATACCCAGTTGAAGGGCGACGTCCGTTTCCACAATGTTACCTTTGGATATAATGAAAATAAAGTAATCCTGAAAGATATGTCACTGTTTGCAAAACCGGGACAAAAGATCGCATTTGTCGGTCCTACGGGAGCCGGTAAGACGACCATTACCAATCTGATCAACCGTTTTTATGATATTCAGGAGGGCGAGATCCTGTATGATGGTATTGATATTAAACGCATCCGCAAGTTTGATCTGCGTCGATCCCTTGGCATCGTATTGCAGGATACCCATCTGTTTACGGGAACGATTGAGGAAAATATCAGATATGGCCGTCTGGATGCCACTCATGAAGAGGTGTTGGCAGCAGCAAAGCTGGCGAATGCAGATTTCTTTATCCGCCATCTGCCGGATGGATATGACACGGTCATTTCTTCTGATGGCGCAAATCTGTCTCAGGGACAGCGTCAGCTGCTGGCCATTGCGAGAGCAGCCATTGCCAATCCTCCGGTACTGATCCTGGATGAGGCGACTTCCAGTATCGATACGAGAACAGAGGCGATTATCCAGAGCGGTATGGATCAGCTGATGGAAGGCAGAACTGTATTTGTCATTGCGCATCGTCTGTCAACGGTACAGAACTCCAAGGCGATCATGGTACTGGAGCAGGGCGTGATCACAGAGCGTGGCAGTCATGATGAGCTGATCGCCCAGAAGGGTAAATATTATCAGTTGTATACTGGTGCTTTTGAACTTTCATAAAACGTTAACTACTGACAAATTAAGAGAAATTTCGTAAGGGATTTCCTGTACATTGTACGGGAAATCTCTTTTCTTTTTCTTCATTTTTTGAAAAAACAGGGAAAATACAAACGGTTGTTCCCTGTTTTTTCCGGAAGTGACAGAAATTTTCTAAAAAAGAGAACTGTATGATAAAAATCTTTGGAAGGAAGATTTCTGAAACAGATGTTTGATATAAAAAGGAAACGATATATCAAAAACAGAACCGGAAAGATTTCAGAAAAGAAGATGTGGGATATACAGATATAAAAGGAGGCGATACCAACATATGTATTGTAGTGTAATAAAGAGACTGCTGGCTGTGGTGCTGTCTGTGTGCGGACTTGCACTGCTGTCCTGGCTGTTTCTTCTTATTGCACTTGCGATAAAAATGGATTCTCCGGGGCCGGTCTTTTTCCGGCAAAAACGGGTGGGAATACATAAAAAGCACTTTGAGATCATGAAATTCCGGACGATGCGGACAGATACTCCGGCGGATGTGCCGACACATTTGTTGACAGATCCGGAACAGTTTCTGACAAAAACAGGCAGGTTTTTACGAAAGACTTCGCTGGATGAACTGCCGCAGCTGATTAATATTTTGCGAGGTGATATGACAGTGGTCGGTCCAAGACCGGCTCTCTGGAACCAGTATGACCTGCTTAAGGAGCGGGACAGATACGGGGCGAATGATGTGCGTCCGGGACTGACCGGATGGGCACAGATTCACGGCAGGGATGAGCTTGAGATTGCGGAGAAAGCGGCGTTGGATGGCTATTATGTGAAGCATCTGGGATTTTTCATGGATCTGAAATGCTTCCTGCAGACCTTTGGAAGTGTCCTGCATCAGGAAGGTGTGGCAGAAGGCGGAACCGGGAGCCTTTCACAGAAAACTGCGACAGAAGGCGGAACAGGAGCGATGCATGGATAAGATTATGATCATGACGAATCATTCCTATATGCTCTGGCGGTTTCACAGGGAACTGATCGAGGCGCTTTGCCGGAAGCATGAAGTTGTGCTGTGCATGCCATTTACCGGTCATGAAAAAGATTTTCAGCGGATGGGGCTGCGGTGTTGGCAGACGGAGATGGAACGGCGGGGGAAAAATCCTTTGCAGGAAGTGCGGCTTCTGGGGCTGTATCGCAGGATACTGGAAGCAGAACAGCCGGATCTTGTGCTTACCTATTCTGTCAAGCCAAATATTTATGGAGGATTGCTATGCACCAGAAAAAAGATCCCGTTTTGCGCCAACGTACAGGGGCTTGGGACAGCATTTCAGAAAAAGGGCATGGCACTGCTTGTAACATTGCTATATCGAAGGGCGTTTCGAAAAGTGCGTACCGTATTTTTTGAAAATCAGGAAAATGCGCTGGAATTTCAGAAACGGCATGTACTCCCGGAGAAAAAGGAGAAGGTATTGTCCGGTGCGGGAATCAATCTGGAGGAATACCCGCTGCTGCCGTATCCACAGAATCAGACGATGCATTTTTTGTATCTGGGGAGGATCATGAAGGAAAAAGGCATTGACGAATTGTTTGCGGCAGTTCGGCGGCTGAAAGCGGAGAATGCTTCTTTTGTACTGGATCTGGTGGGATTTTTTGAGGAAGGATATGAGGAACAGGTGGAAGAAATGGAAAAAGAACAGATTGTGGTCTTTCATGGATTTCAGAGTGATCCAAGACCTTTTTATCAGCATGCGGACTGTGTGCTGCTGCCAAGTTACCATGAGGGGATGAGCAATGTGCTGCTGGAGGCATCCGCCATGGGAAGACCGGTCATTACCAGTGATATTCCCGGATGCAGGGAAGCGGTTGAGTCGGAGGTAAGCGGTCTGCTGGTGCGGGCAGTGGATGCAGAAAGCCTGTATCAGAAGATGCGTCAGATGTTGGAGACTCCACCGGAAAAACGTGCAGCCATGGGAAAGGCGGGACACGAAAAAATGAAACGGGAATTTTCCAGAACGAAGGTCGTCAGAGAGACACTGCAGGAACTGGGCATATGAAACTGTCATATTGGGGCATTCTTGTGTGGATGCTGTTTTTCGGGGGTCTGTCAGTAAAAATGGAAGGCATGCAGAGAACCGTTCGGGTGGCAGACCGGTATGCATTGCGTTATCATCCGGTCTGGGCGCTGGCAGCTGTCCTTCCCCTGATCTGGATGACGACAGTACGGGGAGAGGTGGGGGATACCGGCTCCTATGTCATGATGTTTGAAGACATGCCGAATACGCTGCATGACATTGGAAGTTATATGAGCAGTGTATCTAAGGACTGGGGATTTTATTTCTGTTCTGCGCTGATCCACAGTCTGATCACGCAGAATGTAAAAATCTATTTTTGCATCCTTGCCATCTTGCAGGGGGGAATACTTGCACTGGTCTATCGGAAATATTCCACCCGGTATGTGTTGTCTATGTTTTTATTTCTGGCATCTACAGATTATATTTCATGGATGTTTAACGGTATCCGGCAGTTTACCGCTGTTGCGATCACGTTTGCATGTATGGGACTTTTGCTGAGACGCAGATATATCGTTGTAATTTTGTTGGTGCTGCTTGCGGCAGCATTTCATGGAAGCGCGCTTTTGGTACTGCCATTTTTGTTTCTGGCACAGGGAAAGGCGTGGAACCGGAAGACCATTTTTTTTATGGCGGTGGTCATGTTACTCGTGGTTTTTGCGGGGCAGTTTACGGGCATATTGGATGTGTTTCTGCAGGATACTTCTTATAAAAATGTGGTCAGCGACTGGAAGATGCTGGAGGATGACGGGACAAACCCGCTGCGCGTGGCAGTCTATGCGATGCCTGCGGTTCTGTCAGTTATTGGCATCCGCCAGATCCGGGAAGCGGATGATCCGGTCATCAACCTGTGTACGAATATGTCAGTGGCAGCGACCGGTTTTTATCTGATCTCCATGTTTACCAGTGGGATCTTTATCGGAAGGCTGCCAGTGTATTTTTCTCTGTATAGCTATATTTTGCTGCCCTGGGAAATCGAACATATTTTTTCAGAAAAGTCGGCAAAGATGCTGTATGTGTGTCTGATCGTTGGATATCTGGGATTTTATGCATATAGTATTCGGATGCTGACGGCTGGTAATTGATTGCTCCCATGATTATGTGACAGGGCAGATAAGAAAATCTGGAGGAACAGAAATTTAATTGCTTCAGATTTTCTGACAGCATAAGAAGCAAGATGGGTAATGTTTTACTGATTACAAGGTCATTAACCATGAATATATTATAGCAGGAGAAAGGATATGATCCGTATATTACATATCGTTACTTATATGGGGCGGGGCGGTCTGGAAACAATGCTTATGAATTATGATCGTTTCATGGACAGGGAGAAGGTGCAGTTTGATTTTCTGGAGCATCGATCATTTGAAACTAACTATGACAGGGAGATCCGGAAACTGGGAGGCCGTATCTGGCATGTTTCCCGGCTGTGTCCCTGGAGCATTGCTTACCGACAGGAGTTAAAACGTTTTTTTCGGGAACATTCAGAGTATCAGATAATTCATGTGCATCTGGATTGTTTCAGCGCTGTTGTACTGAAATGCGCAAAAGATGCTGGTGTGCCGGTTCGGATTGCCCACAGTCACAGTGCAGGCGCCCGGAAAGATCTGAAGTATCTGTTGCGCCTGTATTGTAAGCGACGGATACCGGAGTATGCCACAGATTTGCTTGCCTGTGGAACGGCTGCCGGTGACTGGATGTTTTCCGGGCATGCATATGGGATAATGCCAAATGCCATTGATCTGGAATTGTTTCATTATTGCAAAGCGGAGGCACAGAAGATCCGGCAAGAACTGCATTTGGAAGGCTGCAAAGTGTTGGGGCATGTGGGGCGGTTTCATCCGGCAAAAAATCATGGATTTCTCATAAAAGTATTTGAAGAAGTGAGAAAAAGGGAACCAAATGCCAGACTTCTGCTTGTGGGAGATGGAGAGGGGCGGGAGAAAATCGTCCGTAACGTTTGGAAAGCCGGTCTGGAAAACGAAGTAGTCTTTACCGGAAACCGGCCGGATGTGTATCGTTTGCTTCAGGGCATGGATCTTATGGTATTTCCGTCTCTCTATGAAGGATTTCCGGTAACTATTGTAGAAGCGCAGGCGACAGGTCTGCCATGTCTGATGTCTGACCGCATTTCGCCGGAATGCATTCTGGAGGAGGAACTGGTGGAGGTCTGTAGTCTGGAGGAATCGCCGGAAAAGTGGGCGGAGCATATTTTGAAAGTTTTGGATTGTTCGTTGGAACAACCAGAGAAGAGACCGGATTGGGAAGGGACAGAAGGAAAGGAAAAAGAAACAGGGAACGGCAGGGAAGCATATGCACAGAAAATCGCAGCAGCCGGATACGGGATTCAGGAAGCGGCGCAGAGAATGGAGCAGTTTTATCAGAAACACTGGCCGTTGGAAATTGATGTTGAGAAGCGTAATGATATGGCAAAAGAGGGTATGGAAAATATATTTCCATAGATATTTGTGTTGCCGGGAGAACTGACAGAATGGATATTAGTATGGAATGGAAAATAATAGAATGAAGCAGTTTTTGACGATTTTTACCCCCACCTATAACCGGGCGCATACGCTTCTGAGAGTGTATGAAAGTCTTTATGCCCAGAGTTGTAAGGCATTTGTATGGCTGGTGGTAGATGATGGTTCCACGGATAACACGAAGGCGTTGGTTAAACAGTGGATCAAAACGACAACCGACTTTGAAATCCGATATATCTATCAGGAAAATGGCGGGATGCATGTAGCGCACAACACTGCCTATGAGGCGATTAAGACGGAACTGAACCTGTGTCTGGATTCCGATGACCGGTTGTGCGCGGATGCAGTGGAGCAGATTTGGATTGCATGGAAAACAGTAAAAGAAAACGGGTATGCAGGGCTGATCGGTCTGGATTGTGAGATGCACACTGGAAAAGTTATTGGAAAAGGCTTCCCGCCGGGACTGACAGAGACGACACTGGGCGGTTATTATGCCGCCGGGGGGACCGGGGATAAAAAGCTGGTCTACCGTACCGATGTAATGCGAAGCGTGCCACCGTATCCAGTATTTCCGGGGGAACATTATATGGGGCTGGCGTACAAATATATACTTGTGGATCAGTATTATAAACTGGCAGTTCTGGATCATGTGCTCTGTGAAGTGGACTATCAGCCCGATGGATCGACACATTCCATGTGGAAACAATACGCAGAGAACCCCAGAGGATTTGCCTGTCTCCGAAAAACAGCCATGACCTTTCCAACCAGCAGAAAACGGCTTTTGATGGATACGATCCATTATTGCGCCAACAGCCGGATGGCACATGATCCACAGTATGTAAAGGAATCGCCGAGGAGGCTATTGACGTTACTCTGTACGATTCCGGGGATGCTGGAGGAGTTGTATATCTTATGGAAAAACAGGAGAAGTATAAAAAGAAAATTTTGATCGTATCACATTTTATGCATCCCGGAGGGGTGGAACGTTCTCTGTTGGGGCTGTTATACGGAATGGATCACAGCCGGTATGATGTGTCATTATTTCTATTTCGACATGAGGGGGAACTGCTTTCACAGATTCCAAAAGAGGTAACGCTTTTGCCGGAACTCAAAGCATATGCGCAGCTGGCGCGTCCTGTCACAGAAGTACTTTGTCAGGGGCATTTCCTGTTGGCTGTTGCAAGAGTTCGTGGAAAACTTGTGGCACGTCATTACCAGAAAAAACATGGCGGAGATTGCAGTCAGGTAAAATTGCATGAAAGTCACAGATACACAAGGAAATGGATGCCATTGATTTCATCGGAGACAGAATATGATCTTGCCATCAGTTTTCTGACACCCCATTATTTTGTGGCTGATAAGGTTCGTGCAAAGCAGAAAGCGGCCTGGGTACATACTGATTATTCGGCAGTGCAGATAGAAGATGCGGAAGAAGCGATGTGGGATGCCTATGACCGGATCGCTGCCGTTTCCCCGGAGTGTGAAAAGGCATTTGCACAGCGGTTTCCACGGTTACAGAAAAAGACGGAATGTGTGGAAAATCTTCTTCCTGTGGAACTGATCTATAAACAGGCGGCTGATACGTCAGAGTATATGGATTTTTTGAATCAAAACCTTTCAGAACAATCTGAAAAAACATGGGTACTGTTATCCATCGGACGTTTTTGCAAGGCAAAGAATTTTGAGTCTATTCCGGAACTGTGCAGGCGCATACAGGAACAGGGCATACAGATCATCTGGTATCTCATCGGGTATGGAAGCGACGAAATGTTGATCCGTCAGAAAATCCGGGAACAGCATGTGGAAAAATCCGTGATTCTGTTTGGGAAAAAAGTAAATCCGTATCCGTATCTGGCTGCCTGTGACTGGTATGTGCAGCCGTCCCGATATGAGGGAAAATCTGTAGCAGTGCGGGAAGCGCAGGCACTGCATAAGCCTGTGATCATCACGGAATATCCTACGGCGGAAAGTCAGCTTGTAAATGGGTATGACGGAGTGATCGTCCCACTGGAGACGAAAGCGTGCAGTCAGGCAATGGCCGAGATTTTGCAGGACGATCGCCTGCGGGAGATGCTGATCGCAAATACCCGGAAGCAATCTTATGCCGGTATGGAAGAGATTAAAAAAATCTATCATTGGATGGATACAGATAGATAATACCATTATTTTGACGGGAAAGGAGTACGTCATGATACCGAAGATCATACATTATTGCTGGTTTGGCAGTGATAAATCGGGAAAAATAAGACGCCAGATAGAGTCATGGAAAAAATTACTGCCGGATTATGAAATCCGGGAATGGAATGAGCAGAATTTTGATGTCTACAGCCTTCCCTATACTTCCGCTGCATACCGGGCAGGAAAATACGCATTTGTCAGTGATGTGGCAAGGGTGCATGCGCTTTTTCATTACGGCGGGATCTATCTGGATACGGATGTAAAAGTATATCAGAACTTTGACAGTATCTTATCTCATCGTTGTGTGATTGGATTTGAAGAGGAGTTATATGTAGCCACCAGTTTTATGGCATGCGAACCGAAACATCCGCTGATGAAGCAGTTTCTGCTGCTGTATGAGAATCTGGCATTTTATGACGAAAACGGGGAACCGATACCAGGGACAAATGTGGAGAAACTGACCCGGATGCTGGAAAAACGAGGATTGCAGCGAAAGGATGAATATCAGGAACTTTCGGATGGCATCACGGTATATCCCCAGGAATATTTTTCACCCTATGATTATGCGAATTGCCTGCACCACAATACGGAGCGCACGATCTGTGAGCATCTGTTTGCCGTATCCTGGCTGCCAGGAAATGTGAAGATCCGAAAAGGGATCAAACAGGTGGCAGGTCCATTGCTTGGAAAGGAGAAAATGGATTGGACGAGAAAAAAACTGGAGAAATTTCGGGAGTATATGAACCGCTGATTACGATCATTGTCCCGGTGTATCAGACAAAGCCATATCTGTGCCGTTGTGTATACAGTCTTTTGAAGCAGACATGGAAAAATCTGGAGATTCTGCTGGTGGATGATGGAAGCACGGACGGCAGCGGGGAAATCTGTGAACAGCTGAGGCAGGAGGATGGACGCATCCGCGTCATTCATCAGGAAAATGGCGGGCTGAGCTGTGCACGGAATGCAGGATTGCGGGAAGCAGCCGGGCGTTATGTGGGATTTGTGGACAGTGACGACCGGGTGGAACCTGCCATGTACATGGAACTTGTGGAGGCGGCAGAATGTCATGATGCCGATCTGGTCATGTGCGATCATAAACGGATGTTGAAAAATGGGGATGTCAGAGAAGTTACTACATCTCTTGCAGCAGGCGTATATGACAGAGATGCACTGAAAAAATCACTGTATCCCGCGCTGTTGATGGGAGCAGATTTAAACTACGGCCCGCTGTTGCAGGTATGGAACTGCCTGTATCGACGGTCATTTCTGGAACAGTATGGGTTGCGTTTTGAACCGGAGATCCGGTGGTCTGAGGATAACCTGTTCAATGCGCAGGCCGGATATCATGCGAGGCGGTTTGTGTATCTTAAGGAGAAGTTTTTCTATCAGTATTATGAGAATCCGGGAAGTATTACCACTGGATACCGACCGGGGGCCTGGAACGTTTATAAGCGGATGAACCAATGTCTGAGACAAGAGTTTCAGGAAACAGAAGACTTTGATTTTACGCAGCAGCTGAACTGGCATCTGCTGTATTATGCCTGCAATGTGATCGGTATGGAGTGCGCCTGCGCCAAAACGAGGAGAGAGGCGCATGAACAAATCGGGAACATTTTATCGGATAAACGGTTGCTTGAAGTATTTCAGCAGACACAGTTGGACATATCATGGAAGCTGCGTGTGCAGCTTTGGCTGATGAAGCATCAATCCTGTGTGCTGCTTCTTCTTATGTACTCCCATAAGAAGAATTTTCGAGAAAGATATAACATAGAGCGACATTCTTACAGTGTGTAAGATAGGAAATTGAACAGAGTATGTCAGAAACATAACCAGTATGATTTGTAGAAAGAGGATTTCAGGGGAGAATGTCTTAAGGAGGAGAAAATGTCAGAACATCCAAAAGTATCTGTCGTCCTGCCTGTGTATAACAAAGCAGAATATCTGGAAGAAACGCTGGAACAGATTTTTGAGCAGAGTTTTTCTGACTGGGAACTGATCGCAGTAGATGATGGTTCTTCCGATGGCAGCGGTGATATACTGAACCAGTTTGCAATAAAAGAATGCCGGATGCGGGTAATTCATCAGAAAAATGCCGGCGTTTCAGCTGCCAGAAATAAAGGACTGGCATTGGCAGCGGGAGACTGGATCTGGTTTGTGGATGGGGATGATCTTCCTGCAAAGGACTTCCTTACGAAAGTTTTTTCCGGGAAAGAGCAGAAAGGCATCGATCTGATCGCTGCAAATTTCAGACGCCGGTATCCCGATGGGAAGATCCAGACCGTTGAAACAGACCGATATGATATTTTTACACGGCAGACGTTTCCGGAAGTTTTTATGAGGGAACAGTATGAAAACGGATTTTGGGGATATCTGTGGAATAAATTATTTCGTCGGGAGACCTTACTGCATACTGGGATTGTGTTTCAGGAAGATCTGACGCTGGCAGAAGATCTGCAATTTCTCACAGAACTGTATCAGCAGGATATCAGTATCTGTACGGTACCGTTGGTTTCCATGACGTATCGGATGCTTGTTTCCGGCAGTCTGTCACGCAGAGAGATCGACTATCGTCAGCAGCTTAATGTGCAGCTTGCCACCCGGAAATGGATTCTGGAGGTGCGTCCGTGCAGAACGTATGAACAGAAATTCCGATGGCTGATCCGTACCTGCGTGGTATGTATAGTGCTGTCGGAACGGGATGTGCAGGAGAAGATCAGAAGGGATGCAGAAAAAGAAGAAAGGAAAGAGAATATAAACAAGGATACAGGGAAAAATGGAACGAAAAAGAATATATGCAGAAATGGAGAATATGTGCTGGGCAAAGATTGGAAAATAACTGCCCGAAAGCTGGCAGCAGATCCGGTTACAGGCGCAAGCCTTACACTATTTCCATGGAAACGGCTGATCAGTCCGGCGGCATGGTGTATCCGAAGGGGAGATTTCCGGTTGCTGGAATATTTCCTCTGTAAACGTCGTATTTTTGCTCTCTGGTGGCACCGGCGGAGGCAGTGGCTAAAGCCCATGTACAGAAGTGTTTTATGATATTGTGGAATATTTTGAATGGATATTATAGCAGAAGAATCTGAAATGAATACAAATAGATCAGAAAAAAGAAAGGAACAGGTGTCGCATGATCAGTCATGCTGTATCAGTGTGATCGTGCCTGTGTATCAGGCAGAATCATATCTGCCCCGTTGTATGGAAAGCATCCGGTTGCAGACATGGCAGACGTATGAAGTCATTCTGGTGGATGATGGTTCTCTGGATGCTGGAGGCGCACTGTGTGACACCTATGCACAGCAGGATGCGCGCATCCGGGTTATACATCAGGAAAACAGAGGACTTTCGGCGGCACGCAATGCAGGAATCAGGAAGGCAAATGGAGAATGGGTCGCATTTGTGGATGCAGATGATGCGGTGGCTCCAAGTTATCTGGAAACGCTGTATCAGGCTGCGGTAATGAAACACTGTGACATTTCACAGTGTGGTTTTGAGCAGTTTGATAAACAACTGCCGGAAAGTACTGTTTGGGATGGAAGCTGTTGCGTATTTTCAGGTGAAGAGATGCAATGGCGTATTTACAGCAGCGACAGACAGATCTATCTGGAAAGCACCGTGTCCTGGAACAAACTGTACCACAGAGATCTTTTTAAAGATATCTTATTTCCGGAAGGAAAACTTCATGAGGACGAAGCACTATCGTATCGCCTGTATGCAAAGGCAGCGCGTATTGCCGTATTACCCTGTGCTTTGTACTGGTATTATCAGAATCCAACTGGGATTATGGGCAGGAAAATGAATATCCGTCGTCTGGATTATGTGGAGATTTTATATGACAGATACCGGTTCTACAGACGGAGGAAGCAGGATGCACTGGCAGAGTTGACAGGAAAACGGCTGTACACTGTGCTGGTAGATTATGCATCACTGAAAACGTGGGATGTTGAAAACTATCAACAGTTCCGACACCGCCTGCAAAAACTTTACCGCAGATGTGCAGAGGTATGTATACAGGAGGTTTCAGGGAGAAAAAACAGGCTTCGGATGCGGCTTGGAATATTGAATCTCTGTTTTTTGACAGTAAAGGTAAAACATTTTCCCGGACGGTACAACAATGGAAAAAAGCCTTAGTGTCACACTGCATCTGTAAAGAATATTTTTCCAAAATAACAGATAGGGAGCAGTATTTGCATAAAGTTGTAGAAATACATAAAAGTGAAAACTAGGGATATACCGAAATAATAAACAGGAGTGAGGTGATAAAAATGAGGATTCAGACAGAGAAAAAGATTACAGAGATCCGGATTGGAGATTATTTTTCCCGTTTTTTTATGAATGGGTGGCATCTGGATCCAAACCAGTGTCTGCCAGTAGAGTACGTGGATGCAGAACAGTTTCTGAAACCGGAACGGCTGGATCTTGCATGCAAACTATTTTATATCGAATGCAGGGAAAAAGGGCAGAGGCAGAAACTGGCGAAGAAATTATATACGGAACATATCCGGGCTTTTACACAAGGGACTTTTACAGAACCGGGTACGGAGAGCAAAGATTCTATTTACCGGTATCTGGAATGTTTTGATGCGTTGATAGATGATATCAGGGAGCATGGCGTGGATGCCGGAAAGTCCGTGATCCCGGTAGGGGAAGGCAACGGTATCCTGGATGGTTCCCATCGTGTGGCGATTGCTATGTATTATCACCAGAAAGTACCGATAGTGCGTCTGCCACAGATCCGAAAAGTGTATGATTATGTTTTTTTTCAGGGAAGAGGCATTCAGGCAGACGCATTGCGGTATATGGCATATCTGTATCTGATCTACGACCGGCACAGCTATGTAGCATGTCTATGGCCGAAAGCCAGGGAACGGGGGAAAAGAAAGCTTTGTGAGCAGCTGCTGCACAGGCAGAGCGGGATCGTGTATCAGGAGCGCAAACGGGTCTCCTATCAGAAATTTTTCCAATGGATGCTTGGGTTATATGGCGGTCAGGCGTGGGTCGGGAGCCGGGAGGAGGGGTATCCCGGTCTGACAAAGAAAGCAAAAGCCTGTTATTTCAGAGGAGGTTCTACTGGCATTTATATTCTGACCGGAGGAACACTGGAAGAGATGACTGCCTTAAAAAAGGAGATACGACAGGTATTTGGCATCGGGAACCATTCCATTCATATGACGGATACTAAGGCGGAAGCGGTAGATGCAGGACGGCAGTTATTATTCAGCAAGTAAAAAGGAGAGGTATGGGAAAACACAGAAAGAAATATCAGCGAGAACGGGGGGCTGTACATAAACGGAAAAACTGGAAAAGCGCTTCAAAAGCATTTGCGGCATGCAATGATCATTGTACGTATCTGGTTTTGCGAAATTTTGAAAATTTTTATGAAGAGCTTCTTTTAGATGGACATAATGATATCGATGTGCTGTGCAAAAGCTCCAAAGACCGGAGAAAAATGGTAAGTGTTTTAGGGGCAGTTCCAAGGCTTTCACGGGACAATGGCATACATTACCGTTTTTTCTGTCAGGGAAAAGAGCTGGATCTGGACATTCGCTGTGTGGGGGATGGCTATTATGACCGGCGCTGGCAGAAAGCGATGTTGGAGAACAGAGTCTATGATGAACGGGGGTTTTTCCGTATGGATGAAGATGATTACTTTTATTCCCTGTTATATCACGGACTGTATCAGAAAGAAGCGCTTTCCGAAGAATATTTTCAGCGGTTAAAAAGGATGAATGGTCCGATACTGTGGCTGGACAGAGTAAAAACTCCAGCGTATACAGAAAAACAAAAGCGGGAACAGATCCTGTATCTATGGGAGGATGCCTTGCGGACGTTTATGACAGAAAGAGGATATCGGTATACGAAGACGAAGGATCTGTATATCAATCTTTATTTTCCTCAGGATAAAGGAGTATGCATCCAATATCCTTTCCGGATCCGTATCCAACATCTTATAAAACGATCAGGAGGCTATGTGACCGGAAAATTCAATGGCGCAAGAGTCCGGCTGTTTCGGATCGGCAGACGCAGGAGAGCAGGGGCTGTCAGAAAAAAACGGATGCGGCAGATGAAGTATATAACAGATAAAGCCGTCAATAGAAACAGAGTCAGTCTGCCAGGACAGAGTAAATGATAAAACGATTGTTCAAAAGTCTCAGAAACAGAATCACAGAAGGAATCTACCGGCTTTTCCGGTTTCCGGTAAATCTGTATTTTAATTTCCGTATGTTGCCTGTTTCTCAGGCTGTCAGACTTCCTTTTTTTATCGGATATGGCGTATCTCTCCGGGAACTGCACAGAGGGAATATCATGCTTTCGGCGGATATAGTATCAAAATATATGATCTCCATTGGCCGCGGCGGTTCCGAAGGGATTCCAGTGAGAGACAGGGGAGCCGTATCTTTTGCACCGGGCGCAAAGATTGAGTTTCAGGGGACGGCACAGTTTCATAAAGGAAGCCGGTTGTTTCTGGGAGACAAGGCTGATGTGGTGTTTGGAGATGGTTTTTCAGCGAATCGTAATTTCCTTCTGTACATTGATTCACAGCTTACTGTGGGATCGGACTGTATGTTTGGGTGGAATGTACGGATCATGGATATGGCGGCACATCATGTTTTTTATAACGGACGGGAAAAATTACGCAGCTGTGTGATTCGGATCGGAACGCATGTCTGGATCGGGGCAGATGTAACAATTCTTCGGAGTACGGAGATAGGCAGCCATTCCATCGTTGCCTATGGAAGCACGATCACAGGAGGCAGGTTTGGAAATCATCTCCTGATAGGGGGATATCCGGCACATATCATCCGGGAAAACACAGACTGGGAAAAATAAATGTGTCTGCGAATGAAAGAGAAACAAAAATAAGACAGAAAAGAGAGTAACGGAGAAACGGCATGCAGAATGATAAGACAGAAAATGCAATGAGAAATCTGCTATATGGGATATTACAGAAAATCGTTAATCTTGGAATGCCTTTTGTGACCAGAACAGTGATAATCCATACACTTGGAACAGAATACCTGGGACTGGGAAGCCTGTTTTCTTCTGTTCTGCAGGTACTGAATCTGGCAGAACTGGGGGTAGGGAGCGCCATGATCTTCAGTATGTACCGTCCCATTGCCATGGGGGAGAAGGAAAAAGTCTGTGCCCTGATGGCATTGTATCGTAAATATTACAGGATGATCGGGCTGGTTATTCTGGCAGCAGGGCTTCTGGCAGCTCCGGCGCTTCCGCTTTTTATTAAAAAGGATCTGCCACCGGATCTGAACCTGTATGTATTATATGGTATGAATCTGGGAGGAACGGTTCTTTCTTACTGGTTGTTTGCGTATCGCAACAGTCTGCTGTACGCCCACCAGAGAAATGACTGTATCGATAAAACGTCTGCTTTCGTGATTCTGATCCAACAGACCGTGCAGATTGTTACATTGTTGCTGTTTCGAAATTATTATCTGTATTTTCTGTTTCTGCCATTGGCACAGATTGCAAAAAATCTGATCAATAGCCGGATCGCTGCCAGGCTTTTCCCGGAGTATGAGCCCATTGGAACGCTGAAAAAAGAAGAAGTTCGGGCACTTAATTACAGGGTAAGAGACCTGTTTATCTCAAAATCAGGAAACACTGTTATCAGCTCGGCAGATTCCCTGGTAATCTCTTCGTTTCTGGGACTGACAGCGCTGGCAATTTATCAGAATTATTACTATATCATGCATGCCTGCATCCTGTTTGTCTTTTTGCTGTTCAGTTCCTGTACGGCGGGGATTGGACACAGTCTTGTGACAGAGACGATGGAGAAAAATTACCGAAATTTTGAAACACTGACATTTTTGACGGTATGGATTTCTACCGTATGTATCAGTGGGTATGTTACCCTTTGCCAGCCGTTTATGGAACTGTGGGCAGGCAGAGAAAATCTATTGTCATTTCCTGTGGTCTTACTGTTTGGCAGCTGTTTTTATCTGTCTATCCTCTGCGGGTTGTTTTCCACATATAAGGATGCAGCGGGAATCTGGCATGAGGATCGTTTCCGTCCATTAGTGGCAGCAGCAGTCAATCTGTGTCTGAACCTGCTGCTGGTCTCACGGTATGGTACGGCGGCGGTGTTGGGGTCAACAGTAGTGGCGAATCTGATCATACAGATTCCCTGGCTGCTTCATATTTTGTTTCGGGTGCTGTTTCGACGAAAGGCAGGCAGTTATGTGCGCAAACTGACGGGCTATACCATCGTTCTGACTGCAATAGCGGGTATCTGTCTGCTGATATGTGGTCTGATCGTAGTCAATGGCATCGGTGGTCTTCTGTTAAAAGGCGTGTGCTGTCTGTTATTGTCGAACGTTTTTCTGTTTTTGGTTTACCGGAAAAGTGCTGCATGTCGCGACTGCCTGTCGCGGGTAAGGCGATTAGCGAAAAGGAAGTATGAAAAAAATGACAGAGAAAAGAGGAGAAGTCTATGCTGACAAAGACAGAACGCTTGTTTTTACAAGCTGTGGCGGCAGCTGTCCGTGATCGGGAAGTATCCTGGCAGGGAGGTGTGGCTGCGGGAGAATGGCAGGAACTGTTTGTACTGGCGGGACAGCACAAGCTGCTTCCTATGGTACTGGAAGCGGTATATCACTGTACGGCATTTCATTCCCTGAGCCAGCAGGAGAGAAAACTATATCAGAAACAGGCTGCCATGCAGGTGTTGATGCAGACGATCCGTACACAGGAATACGGTAATCTGCTAGAGTTTCTGAAAAAGGAAGGACTGCATCCGCTGACAGTAAAGGGAATCGTGTGCAGACGGTTGTATCCGCAGCCGGAGCTGCGTACTTCTGCGGATGAGGATATGCTGATCCTGCCGCAGGAGAGGGAGCGATATCACAGAGTGCTGCTTTCCTACGGCATGCATGCAGCGCATATCGGGGAAAAACATAAAAAAGATATCCTGTCGGAGGAATTTTCTTATGTGAGTAACCATAGTTCTCTGCGGGTCGAACTGCATACGGCATTGTTTCCGATAAAAAATGAGCCATTTCAGGGGTGGAATACCTGCTTTTTACAGGTGTGGGAGCAGGATCAGACCGTGACTGCCGGTAATTTTAATGTGCGGACGATGGGAGCGACAGATCATTTGTTTTATCTGATCTGCCATATGTTGAAACATTTTCTACACAGCGGATTTGGCATCCGTCAGGTCTGTGATCTTATGCTTTTTGCAGAAACTTACGGAGAAGAAATCTGCTGGGAGAAGGTGTATCAGCAATGTGAGCAGGTTTATGCCCTTTCATTTGTCAGAGCAGTATTTCTGATTGCGGAGGAATATTTGTATCTGGACAGGAAAAAATCCTGTCTGCCAGAAGTGTTTCTGGAAAAAGAAACAGATCCGGAGCCTTTATTAAAGGATATCCTGAGTGCGGGAATCTATGGAAACACAGATCCGGAGCGCATACATAGCAGTGCAATGACACTCGGGGCATTTACACGGTCGGGAAATTATGAGAGGGGAGTGTGGCGGGAATGGCGACATTTGCTCTTTCCATCATATAAAGAACTGAAAAACAGATATGCGATATTGCTTCGTTTCCCATGGATGCTTCCGGGGGTATGGGTTATTCGGTTCCTGCATTACCGAAAGGAAACAATCAGAGAAAGGACTGTCCCATGGAAAAATGCTGTAGAAACATTGCAAACGGGGAAAGAGCGGATACTGCTGCTGAAACAGTATGGTCTCCTAACAGAGAACCATACAGAAACAGGTAGCATCCATTTTCCAGAAGTAACAGAGAAAATCTGACATTTTTTTCGGTATATCTCTGCTAATGTTAAGAACGAATGAATTTCCTGAATTTAAGAATGCGAAAGTTTATAACAGAAATATTTTTCAGAAGATTCCGGGAGGGTACAGGAAAGCAAAGGAGGTATGATATGCGGATTGATGAGCGGTTTATTCTGCGGAAGATTGCAGGGGAGTATATGGTGGTTCCCACCGGAGAAAAAGCCGGAAACTGCAATGGACTGATCCTGCTGAACGCATCTGGGGCATTTCTGTGGGATTGTCTGCAGGAGGAATGTACGCTGGAAGAACTGGCAGGGCAGATGCGGGAGGAATATGAAGTGTCAGAAGAAATTGTGCGCAGGGATCTGGAACAGTTTCTTAAAAAAATGAAAACCATCGGTTGTCTGGAGGATACGGATGCATAGGGGGAAAGGTCTGCGTCTGTTTTGTCTGATCCTTTGCGGCGCTTCAGCGGTCGGGTATGGAGTAACCACAGCAAACGTGGATGCACGCAGTTTCGGTCGGGGACCGGTCATTTCCATGGAAGAGAGCAGTATTTGTCTGAATGTTTCTGATGGAGAGACAGGGATTTTGTCCGGAGTGACGGCTCAGGATGCAGAAGACGGCGATGTGACAGAATCTCTGACTATTGAGTCTGTCAGCAGTTTTTTCCCGGACAGGAGCAGGGAAGCGATGATAGCAGCATTTGATTCTGATGGGAATGTATCGCGGGTGGTAAGGAAGATTACATATCGTGATTATACATCTCCACGTATTTATCTGAAAGCTCCGCTGGAATTGAAGACGACAGATATGACCCAGCTTCGGGAATTTTTGCAGGCGAAGGATTGTCTGGACGGAGATCTGTCCGATGAGATCAGGATCGTATCGGAGGATGGGATACGGCCAGACAGTGGGTCATACAGAGTGCATTTGCAGGTCACAAATAGTGCGGGGGATACGACAGATATTCCTGTCAGCGTGACTTTCTATGATTACGACGCCCGACAGGGGAATGCCCGGCTCCTGCTCAGTGATTATCTGATCTATGTGAAAAAAGGAGAACAGCCGGACTGGAAACAATATCTGAAAGGGCTGATACGGAATGGAAAGGAGCAGGACTGGAACAGTGAAGACAGTCCTGAAATCGATAAAAACAGTATACAGATCCATGATCCGGCAGATACGGATACCCCTGGCGTATATGAAACGGAATACAGTCTTGACAGCAACGGGTATATCGGAAATGTCCGCCTGGTAGTTGTGGTGGAGGAGTAAAAGGAGAAACAAGATGCAGGAAAACAGAACCGATATACACAGGAACGATCGGATCTTGCCGGATGCAGGATCTGTGATAAGAGATATCGTGAAGCAATGGCAGATTATCGTATTGATCGGTATCTCTGTAGCATTGCTTGCGGGAATCGCAGGAAAGCTCACTTATCAGCCACAGTATCAGGCGACAGCTACATTTACCATTGGAAAAAACGGATGGTCAGACAGTGCGGTATCCGAAAATCTATCTGTAGCAGACAGCCTTACCGAAAGTCTGAAAGAGTTGGCAAAAAGCAGTCTTCTGGAACATCGGGTGTGTGAGGCACTTGGCGCAGACCGGATTTCAGGGACTATTGAAATAGATGGAGTCGAAGCATCTAATCTGATGACAGTAACTGTAACGGCAGACAGTTCAAGGAATGCGTGGGAAATCTGTAATGCTTCGCTGGATGTTGTCAGTGAACTTGCCGGAAGCCTGATGCAGGATGCTGCGATACGGGTTATACAGAAACCACAGATTCCGCTGCATGTATCAAATCCTCTACGGGTCAGAAATATTATGGAGAAAGGCGGAGGAGCAGGTATTATGATGGCGCTGTTTCTTGTCGTTTTTTATTCTTATTGGAAAGATACGGTAAAAAACAGTACAGATCTGGCAGACGTAACGGATACGCCACTGCTTGGAATCGTATGCAGAGAGCGGAAATACAAAACATTACGCAGCTGGGTAAAGCAGATGCCCTGTTCTCTGCGTATTGATTATCCGGGTCTGAGCTTTTCCTATGTAGAAGCATTTCGGATGCTTGCCGGGCAGATCCGGCGCCGTACCGCACACACCGGAGATCAGATATTTCTGGTTACAAGTGTGTCTGAAAATGAAGGGAAATCTACGGTGGCGGCAAATCTCGCCCTCGCTCTTTTGCAGGATGGATGTTCCGTCCTTCTGATGGATCTGGATTTTGCAAAACCGGCGCAGCATCAGATCTTTCATCTGGAGCAGGAAGCTTATGAGCGTTTTGACCTGATCGGGACATTACATCGTCAGGAGGCTTTGCGGATGAAGCGTATGGGCAGCAAAGGAGAACTTCCGGTAGTCTGTAATACCAGTCCCGGACGGCAGGTGCTGGATCGGAGGACACTGCTGTATCTGCGGGAGGTTCTGGCAGAATTGCGTAAGGAATATGATTATATTTTACTGGATGCTTCCCCCTTGTCTCTTGTAGCAGAGACGGAAGCACTGACAGAGCTGGCAGACAGAAGTATATTAGTCATTCGGGAAGACTGGACGCCAACTGCGGATATCCGGGAAGCGGCACAACTTTTGGAAACTGTCCGGGGAAAACTGTTGGGGTGCGTGCTGAATCAGGACAGGGGAGAAACTCTGGCAGGAAGCAGCTATGGATATGGATACGGAAAATATGGAAAATACGGAATCTATGGAATGTACGGTAAGTACCGGTACGGACATTATGGGTATGGAAAGGAACCCCGTCAGGAAGGAGGCGGTTTGAAATGAGAGACAGCAGATATACATCCTGGTTGGATGCGGAAAACAGAATCGATCTGCTGGCTTTCTGGAGAGATGTCGGCAAACGGACCAGGGAGATCTGGTGGATACTGCTCTTGCTCCTGGCAGCGGGGATCTTTGGTGGATATTTCTGGGAAAAATCTCATTATACGCCACAATATGAGGCTATGGCATCCTTTTGTGTATCTGTGGAAGGACAGGCAAATTCCTGGTCTACAGGCTATTATAACCGGGTATCCATCCGGCAGCTAAATGCTACGTTTCCCTATCTTCTGACCAGCGGTGCATTACAGCAGGTGGTTGAGGAAGATCTTGGGGTCGCTGTCGTTCCGGCTCAGATTTCTGCCTCTGTGGTTGGGGATACAAATATCTTTCAGATCCGGACAGTTGCAGGGGATGCGCAGACCGCTTATGAGGTATTGCAGTCTGTGATAAAGAATTATCCGGAAGTGGCAAAATATGTGGTCGGGGATACCCGGTTGCAGCTGTTGGATGACGGAGGCATTTCCTCTGAACCGCTGAATCTGCCACAATATGAGCTTCGTATGCTGCAGGGAGCAGTTATTGCGAGTATGGTAGCTGCTCTGCTTGTATTGTTTCGCACTGCGGCATGCAAGACGATCAAAACAGCCGGAGAGCTAAAATCTTTTTTACAGACTCCCTGTCTGGCAGAACTGCCACAGGTGCGTCTGTTCCGCTGGGGAGGGCGGCAAATGCAAGAGTCTCCACACAGGCTGGAAGACTGGCCGATTTCCTACAGAGAAGCTATGGACACTTTACAGATACGTCTGTTGCAGATTCTGGGGAAAAAACAGTGGAAGCTGTTTATGGTAACCAGTACGCTGGCTGGGGAAGGAAAGACTACGACAGCCTGTAATCTGGCACTGACCCTTGCCCGGAAAGGGTATGAGGTTTTGCTGGTAGATGGGGATTTAAGACACCCATCCGTGGCATCTGCATTGCATCTGAAAGAAGGGAAAACAGGATTCTGTGATGTGCTGCATCAGAGGGAACTGCTTGCTGAAGCGATTGTGACGATGGAGGGGAATGGATTACATGTTTTACCTGGCAGAATGCCTGTTTTGGAACCGTCAGATCAGTACACACCACAGGAACTGGGGGAACTGCTCGCAGAACTTCGTCAGATGGCAGATTATGTGATCATAGACGGACCACCCTGTGGCATATTAAGTGATACTGTTCAGATGACGGATGACATGGATGCGGTTTTATTCGTAATTCGGCAAGACTATGGATCCAGGGAAAAAATTCTGTATGGAGCTGAATTGCTGGCGCAGAGTAAGGCACCGCTGGCAGGATGTGTGCTCAATGGCACGCCAGGACGGGGAAGTTCTTATTATGGAAGATATGCCGGAAAAAGATACCGGCATTATGGGGGAAAAGAGCCATGTTAAAAATTCGGTGGATTCTGATCCTATGGATTGTGGCAGTGGCAGTTTTTGTTGGAATCCTTCTTTTTCATAAAAATGTGCAGAACCGACAGCAGGAAGCGTATGCAGACCTGCAACAGCGTGTAACGCTGGAAGAGACAGAACAGGCAGAATATACCCTGCGGGAAGGCGATGCGCCGGTTGCGTTGGAGGGGGTAACAAAGGAGTCTCAGGAGATTGATTTTGCACAGCTTCAAAACACGAACCCGGAGCTGATCGCCTGGATCCGGATACCGGATACCGTGATCGACTATCCGGTGGCGCGTCATGAAGGAACGGATCAGAGTTATTATCTGCACCATAACATGTATGGCGAGACTGCTTTTTCCGGATGCATTTATATGGAGTGTGTGAATGCCGGGGATTTCAGTGATTACAATACGGTGTTATATGGTCATAATATGAAAAACGGTTCCATGTTTGCGGCATTGCACAAGTATGAGGACAGAACGTTTTTACAACAACATCCGTATATTTATATCTATCTTCCGGGGCATTGTTATCGTTATGAGATATTTGCAGCATACACTGCAGATGATACGAATCTGAATGCGGCATTTGATTTTCAGAATGCTGAAAGCTATGCATCTTATGTGAAAAATCTGGAGCAGAACCGTTCCATGGATGCTGTATGGAGAGATGATGTAGAAGTGACAGCCGATGTGAAAATGATCACGTTGTCTACCTGTGTAGGCGGCCAGCCCGGGCGCAGGTATCTGGTACAGGGAATAAAGACAGGAGATACAGAAGGAAATGAGTCGAATGAAACAGTATCTGATGGAAGATAAGATGGATTCGGAACGGAAAAAATGTCAAAGAAAAAGTAAGTATCTAAACGGAAAAACAAAATGGATTCGACGACAGATCTTATTGCGGATAGCCCTGATACTGTTGTGCTGTCTGGCAGCAGTTATCGTATTCCTGTTTTTCTTTCGGACAGGAGGCGGCAGACAATTAAAGCGTGCTGCCTCTATGACAGGAGAAATCACGGCGCCGGAACAGGCGGAGACAGAAAATGATGGTAAGACCGTGAACTATCTGGGAAAACAATGGGTCTATAACGAAAATATGGTGGCAATCCTCTGTATTGGAGTGGACACAGAACAGTTTCCTGCTGAAAGTCAGACGTCAGATGAACAGACGTTACAAGAATATATAGGAAGTAACCAAATATCAGATGAGCAGACAGAACGGCAGAAAAACAGAAGCCAGGGAAGCTACCAAAATGGAGGATTTGCAGATACGTTGTTTTTAATTGCGGTAGACACGAAAGAAGGCAATGGTGTATTACTGCCGATTTCGAGATATACCATGGGAATGTTGGACACTTATCAGAACGATGGCAGTTATGGTGGGCAGGAAGAGATGCAGCTGGCTTATGCCTATGCCTACGGGGATGGTGGGAAAGAAAGCTGCGAGAATACTGCAAAAGCGGTGTCCCGTTTCCTGTATGGTATCCCCATTTCTGGTTATGCAGCATTGGATATGTCGGGGATAGCGCCGCTGAATGATGCAGTGGGTGGAGTGACGTTGGATATCAGTGAAGACCTGACGGACGCTGATCCGGCATTTTTTCAGGGCAATACACTGACGCTCAGCGGAGAACAGGCGTTGCGATTTGTCCGATACCGGATCTCAGAGGGAGAGAAACTTGAGACCGACAATAATGCGCCAAGGATGCAGAGGCAGGAACAGTTTTTGCAGGCATTTGCAAAGCAGTTTTTCCAGCAGATCCGAAAAGAACCGGGGTTGCCCCTGACCTGCTATCAGCTTCTGAAAGAATATATGGTAACAGATATCACACCTTCGGAAACGTTATATCTGTCTACGCTTCTGGCGGATCATGGAAATGAGATTTCTGTGGTCAGTCTTCCGGGAACAGTGCAGAAAGGGGAGTACACGGAAGTTTATGTTGACCGGGAACGGCTGTATGAGATTCTGTTGGATGTGTTCTATACAGAAAAATAGGGAAAATAAAGATGATTTCATTGCACCCGGTAACGATTGAAAAAGTGATGAGAAGAAAAAGGATCGTATATAAGACAACTGTGTAAAGAGATATAAAGCCGTGAAAGACGGGACCTTGGAGAGGGTCCGTAAAAACTACTACATTAAAAATAAGGAGTAAGAGAATCATGTGGAAGAAAAAGATCATGACATTTCTGGTCAGTGCGGGCGTGTTGCTTACTGTGCCGGGAGCGGCATTTGCGGCTGCGGATCCCAGTCCGGAGCAGGTAAAGCCAACGGCAAGACAGACAACAGAAGTCTCCCAGACTTCACCGAAAACAGGCGATTTAGCAATGACACAGGTAGGAGTGGCAGCCATAACACTTTTGGGTGCAGGCACGGTGGCGCTTGGACTCAGACAGCGGAAGGTACGTTAGCTGTATATGATCGACATTCATGCACATATTTTACCATGGATGGATGACGGAGCAGGAAGTATGGAAGAGGCGCTGGCAATGGCAGAAATGGCTGCTGTCAGCGGCATTTCCTGTATGGCGGCGACACCGCATTGGCAGCTTTCGCAAAAGGAGCGTTTTCCGGACAGGATGCAGAAACGGCAGTGGATACTGGAACAGTTAAACGAAACGGTGTATGCAGCAGGAATTTCGCTGCAGATCGTTCCAGGAATGGAGATCTACGGATGTGGTGATATTGCAGGTTGGATAAGGGATGGAGCTATTCACTCTCTGAACCACAGTGGGTATTATCTGATCGAGTTTCCTTTTGATATGGCACCGGAAGAGATATATCATGGATGGAAACAGATCATAAAAAGTGGTGGAAGACCGGTCATTGCCCATCCAGAACGGTATTTTTGCATTCAGGATGAGCCGGAGCTTTTGTATCACTGGATACAGGAAGGCGTATATACGCAGATCAACCGTGGAAGCCTGCTTGGAAGATTCGGGGATGCTGCGGAGAAGACATCCCATCTGCTGACCTCCTGCGGCCTGGCGACCTGTGTGGCCAGTGATGCCCATCATTCCTATGTGCGGACACCGTATTTTTCAGATATCCGTTATCTGCTGAAAAAATGGTATTCTGAGGAGACGGCGCAGCGTCTGCTGTCAGTCAATCCCTGCAGAATGCTACTTGGGGAATCCGTTCTGTCGGAACCGGTTCACTATCCGGGAAAAAGGAAAAAGACTTGACTACACGATCAAGCAACTCTTGCATGATATACGAAAATATGATAAACTCAATCACGTATGGGCAGATGTGCCCGATTAAAACACAGGAGAGATGATATGAGTAAAGTTGCGATTGTTACCGACAGTAACAGTGGGATTACGCAGGCAGAGTCAAAAGAACTGGGAATCTACGTACTCCCGATGCCTTTTTATATCAATGATGAGATGTTTTTAGAGGACATCACATTGACACAGGAACAGTTTTATGAGCGTCTGGAAGAGGGAGCAGATATCCATACTTCATCCCCGACACTTGCTGCAACGACGGAACTTTGGGATGAGCTGCTGAAAGAGTATGATGAGATCGTTCATATTCCGATGTCCAGCGGACTGTCCAGTACTTGTCAGACAACGATCATGCTTTCAAATGATTATGACGGAAAAGTTTTTGTCGTAGATAATCAGCGGATCTCTGTTACCCAGAGACAGTCTGCTGTAGATGCAAAGATGCTTGCTGATGCAGGAAAATCTGCACAGGAGATCTATGATGCACTGATGGAAAATAAGATGGAATCCAGTATCTATATCATGTTGGATACTCTTTCTTATCTGAAAAAAGGCGGTCGTATCACACCGGCAGCCGCAGCGCTTGGTACTTTATTAAAATTAAAACCGGTGCTTCAGATCCAGGGGGAGAAACTGGATGCATTTGCAAAAGCCCGTACGGTAAAACAGGCAAAGAGCATTATGATCCGTCAGATCAAAGATGATTGTGAGAACCGTTTTGGCAAAGATCTGAGCAAGATCCATATCTCTATGGCATATACAAAAGATCTTGGACCAGCGGAAGAATTCAAAAAAGAAGTTCAGGAAGCTTTTCCGGATAATGAGATCGTGCTGAATCCGCTTTCCTTAAGCGTAGCATGCCATATCGGACCGGGTGCGCTTGCTGTTACAGCGACAAAAGCAATTGAAATATAAGAAGACTGCTGCTTTTTGCAGCAGTTTTTGGTGCGTAAAAGAGAACATTGACCGGCACTTAAGGTAAATAGGGCTGTACAATGGGGACTGTCAGCTTCGGTATCGTCCGGTTCAGAAGTAAGTATTCGCGGGCGGGTTTTACGAAAGAGTAAAAAATAAGAAAGGGAGCGACAGAAGATGATAGATTATGAAAAGATCGCTCAGGAGCGAAATATGCAGAACGGTTTTATCAACCGGATCGGTTTTAAAGTAACCGAGATCGGAAAATTGTATGCAAAAGGTGAGATAGACCTGGGAGAGATGCATGCAAACCCCATTGGCTCCATTCACGGTGGCGTGATCTTCAGCATGGCAGACACGGTAGGTGGTGTGGCAGCTACCACGGCAGGTTCTTATTGTACCACAGTCAACGGCAACATCAATTATCTGAATGCGGCCATGAACTGTAAAAAGCTGATTGGCGAGGCAAAACCTGTGAAGATAGGAAAGACCCTTGCGGTTATAGAGGTAATGATCCGGAATGAAAACGGAAAAGACATTGCCTGTGCAACAATGACGTACTATTATCTCCGGGATAAGATTCCATTTCCATTTGGAACTCCGGATGAAAACTAGTTCAAATATATACAGATGAGACATAGGAGGAGCTTATCATGGTAAAAGCAGTAGTTGGCGCCAACTGGGGCGACGAAGGTAAAGGTAAGATCACAGATATGCTTGCAAAAGAAGCAGATATCATCGTCCGTTTTCAGGGCGGTGCAAATGCAGGTCATACGATCGTAAACGATTATGGTAAATTTGCATTGCATACCCTTCCGTCTGGTTGTTTTTATGACCATACCACCAGCGTGATCGGAAATGGTGTAGCACTGAACATTCCGATTCTTTTCGACGAGATCCAGGATATCGTAAGCAAAGGCGTGCCGATGCCGAAGATCCTTGTATCTGATCGTGCTCAGGTCGTTATGCCATATCATATTTTATTTGATCAGTATGAGGAGGAGCGTCTTGGAGGAAAATCCTTTGGTTCCACCAAATCCGGTATCGCTCCGTTCTATTCCGATAAATATGCAAAGATCGGTATTCAGGTAAATGAGTTATTTGATGATGATTTTCTGAAAGAGAAACTGCAGAGTGTATGTGAGACAAAGAATGTACTGTTAGAGCATCTGTATCATAAACCGCTGCTGAACCCGGATGAACTTCTGGAGACACTGCATGAGTACAGAGATATGGTAGCTCCGTATGTATGTGATGTTGCTTCTTATCTGGAGCAGGCGATCAAAGATGGCAAAGAGATCCTTCTCGAAGGTCAGCTTGGAACATTGAAAGATCCGGATCACGGAATCTATCCGATGGTTACATCTTCTTCTACACTCGCAGCATATGGTGCAATTGGCGCAGGTATCGCTCCATACGATATCGAGAAGATCATCGTAGTCTGCAAAGCATACTCCAGTGCAGTCGGAGCAGGCGCATTTGTAAGTGAGATCTTTGGCGAAGAAGCAGATGAGTTAAGACGCAGAGGTGGAGATGGCGGCGAGTACGGCGCTACGACAGGAAGACCGAGACGTATGGGATGGTTTGACTGTGTGGCAAGTAAATACGGATGCCGTCTGCAGGGAGCTACAGATGTAGCATTTACCGTCCTGGATGTTCTTGGATATCTGGATGAGATCCCGGTATGCGTAGGATACGAGATCGATGGCGAAGTCACAACAGACTTCCCTGTAACCACCAAGCTTGAGAAAGCAAAACCGGTACTGAAAACACTTCCGGGCTGGAAATGCGATATCCGTGGAATCAAAAAATACGAAGATCTTCCGGAAAACTGCAGAAAATATGTAGAGTTCATCGAAGAACAGATCGGCTATCCGATTACAATGGTTTCCAACGGACCAGGAAGGAACGATATCATTTATCGTTAATTACGAATTGTTTTTGCGGAAATGTCGGGTGTCTGGAGAACAGACCAGACAGTAAGCGGAACTATTACAAATATTATATGTAAAAAAATGCATATGGCAAAAGAAGCTTTGCAAACAGTATGAGATATTGTTGGCAGAGCTTCTTTTTAAATTGTAACCTTTTAATAGTATTTATGATTTTGTGAATAGCCGCATTCGAAAAACAGTGATTTCAGGAAATGTCATATATCATAAGAAACACAGATATATCAGGAAATATCATTTTTTTTAAGAGAAAGTCAGTGTATGTAGTTTTGAGAACTATATACAGTGGTTTTTTGGATTATTTCGCTTGACACTTTTCGACATACGGAATACTATATGTATATAATTTGATAGACGAAATATTTGATTGCCAAATAAAAATGAAATGGATTACAGAGATTTTATAAGAAAGAATAAGGGAATGCATTTCTGTAAATGATGCTTTGGGCATGGTGATATGAATGGACAAGCAAAAACAACAAGTAAAAAGATTGTGGGAAAATAGTATCTGAATGGCAGATACAGTTCCCGGGAAAGGATGAATGCATATGTTAATGAAACCGGTAAAAATAAAAGATAAGATATTGAACCTCCCGATCATTCAGGGAGGAATGGGCATCGGTGTCAGCCGTTGCCGTCTGGCTGGCGCAGTGGCAAAAGAAGGAGGAATGGGCGTCATCTCTACCGCTCAGGTGGGCTATGATGAACCAGATTTTTGGAAAGATCCGGAGGGTGCGAACCTGCGGGCACTTCCGGTACAGATCCGGAAGGCAAAGGAGACCGCAGGAGGAAAAGGTCTGGTGGCAGTAAACATTATGACCGTCACACAACTTTACGAAGAGTATGTGAAGACCGTATGCGAAGCAGGTGTGGATGCCATTATCTCCGGGGCGGGACTGCCTATAGAACTTCCGGAATATGCAGCCGGATATGATGTAGCCATCGCCCCTATCGTTTCCAGTGAAAAATCAGCCCGCGTGATCTTACGGCAGTGGGATCGCAAATATGGACGGACGGCAGATTTTCTTGTCATCGAGGGTCCGAAAGCCGGCGGGCATCTGGGATTTTCCAGAGAAACTCTGGATCATATGGAACAACTGGATTATGCAGAAGAGATTCGGAAGATCATTGCCTGCAAACAGAAATTTGAAGAAAAATATGAGACACAGATCCCGGTATTTGTAGCAGGCGGGATCTTTACGGCAGAAGACAGCCGCCATGTGCTGGAGCTTGGGGCAGATGGCATTCAGACGGCCAGCCGCTTTGTGGCTACAGAGGAATGTGATGCCTGTGATGCCTACAAACAGGCTTATATCAATGCAAAAGAGGAAGATATCGTAATTATCAACAGTCCGGTTGGAATGCCTGGAAGGGCTGTAAAAAATGCTTTTGTGACATCTGTTTCAGAAGGAGAAGAAAAAATCACACACTGTTTTAACTGTCTGAAAGCATGCAATCCGTCTACGGCTCCTTATTGTATCACTCAGGCACTGATTAATGCGGTAAAAGGCGATCTGGATCACGGACTGATCTTTTGTGGCAGCCGTACCGGAGAGATCCATACGATTACAACGGTGGCAGAAGTGATGAGAGAACTGACAGTGTAAATGACTATGCTGCAAAAGTGTAGACGCCCGGTTGATACGCAATGTTATTGACATGATAACATTGCGCTCATCCGGGCGTCTTTTTATTTTGTTTTATTCTTTTTCTGTACTATGCTCAGGATCATCTGCGGTATTTCCTTTTGCTACCTGATCGATAAAGACATTTTTATGATGTTCGTTGGAACGTTTTACCCAGCGGTATACCATGGAATATGCCCACAGTAATACGGGAACGATAAACGTACATACGACAGATGCCACCAGCAGCCGTTGCGTCTGTTCAGAGTGACCGCCCACCAAGGCGACGATCAGGGTAAAGACGTACATTGCCAACAGAAAGATAACGCCGATGATTGCCAGAATCTGTTTTACTTTTTTCATGATTTCTGATAAATACAGTAGATTTCATAAGATGAGACATTTCTTTATGAAACAGAGAAAAAGAACATCCTCATGACTATGAAATTTCTGTGTATAACTCCTTTTTGATATTTGTGATACGATGTATTTTGTAACAGATATATTCTGAATCAGAAATGAAAATCTGTCAAGAAAAAGCAAAATAAAAAAGACGGAGAAAACCCTGCCGGAATGTATTGCATTCGTTCCTGACAGGGTTTGAGGGGAGGATAAAGTTAAAAAAACTTGTTTTTGGTGCCGGTTTTTCGGCAGGGATTCAGCCGGGTGGGGTTTGGTCCGTCTGAATCCTGATGTTAGTATAGCCGGTTCTGGAAAAAATATACGACAATTATAAGGTCAGGAACAAAAAAACAGAAATGGATATAAGAAAACAATAACGATGGCTATTGCTTATGGAAAAACAGTAATTGGAAACAGATGTATTCTGAAAACGGTTTTTCAGGATAAGTTTTCGTTAACTCGCCGTTGAAAAATCCTATAAAGTGCGTTATACTTCTAAATATGCTTAAAATTGGTCTAAGTATCAGAGCATTTAAGAAGAAAATAAAAACAAAGGTGGTATAGATAATGGCATTATTAGAACAGTGGCATGCAATTGCCTATAATGAAAACGCAGACCGCGGACAGCTCCAGAACTTCTGGGCAACTTATTTCAATCTGGAGAAAGGTGTATATGAGCAGCTGCTTACCAACCCTGATGAAGTAGTAGAAGGAACTGTAAAAGAGCTGGCAGACAAATACAATCTGGATATTATGGCAATGACAGGATTTTTGGATGGTATCAATGACAGTCTGATTACTCCGAACCCGATCGATACAATGGAAGAAGATACTCATGTAAGCCTTGCATTTGATAAAGAAAAACTTTACAAAAATATGGTAGATGCAAAAGCTGACTGGCTGTATGAGCTTCCACAGTGGAAAGAAATTTTCTCTGAGGACAAACTGAAAGCACTGTATAAAGAGCAGAAAAATTCCGGAACGATTCGTAAAGGCAAAAAAGTCGGACGTAATGATCCGTGTCCTTGCGGAAGCGGTAAAAAATACAAACACTGCTGTGGCAGATAAGAATAAAAAGGAGATGTTTTAGCAACATGAAGATTACATTAAAAGACGGATCATGGAAAGAATATGACAGCGCAAAATCAGTCATTGAAGTTGCCGCTGACATCAGTGAGGGACTTGCCCGTATGGCATGTGCCGGAGAGGTGGATGGCGAAGTCGTAGATCTGCGAACTACGCTGGACAAAGACTGCACCTTAAACATCCTCACTGCTAATGACGAAGAAGGTCTTCGCGTTCTGAGACATACTGCATCCCATGTCATGGCAGAAGCTGTAAAACGTCTGTTCCCGAATGCAAAACTTGCCATCGGACCGGCAATCGATAATGGTTTTTATTATGATTTTGAAGCAGATCCTTTCTCAAGAGAAGATCTTGATAACATCGAAAAAGAGATGAAGAAGATCATCAAAGAAGGACATGCACTAAACAGATTTACCCTTCCGAGAGCAGAAGCAATCAAATTCATGGAAGAAAAAGACGAGCCGTTCAAAGTAGAGCTGATCCAGGATCTTCCGGAAGATGCAGAGATCTCTTTCTTTGAACAGGGCGATTTTACAGATCTGTGTGCAGGTCCGCACCTGATGAATACAAAAGGCATCAAGGCTTACAAACTGATTTCTTCCTCCATGGCATACTGGAGAGGCGATGAGCACAGACAGCAGTTACAGCGTATCTACGCAACTGCATTTGGCAAAAAAGATGAGTTGAAAGCATATCTTGAGCATCTGGAAGACATCAAGAGAAGAGACCATAACAAGCTTGGCCGTGAGATGGAACTGTTCACAACGGTAGATGTTATCGGACAGGGACTTCCGCTTCTTCAGCCGAAGGGAACCAAGATGGTAATGAAGCTTCAGCGTTGGATCGAGGATCTGGAAGATAAAGAGTGGGGCTATGTCCGTACAAAGACTCCGCTGATGGCAAAAAGTGATCTGTACAAGATTTCCGGACACTGGGATCATTACAAAGACGGCATGTTCGTTCTTGGCGATGAAGAGACAGATAAAGAAGTATTTGCCCTTCGCCCGATGACCTGCCCATTCCAGTATTATGTATACAAGAGCAAACAGCGTTCCTACAGAGATCTTCCGCTGCGTTACGGCGAGACTTCTACATTGTTCAGGAATGAAGACTCCGGCGAGATGCACGGTCTGACCCGTGTACGTCAGTTTACAATCTCCGAAGGGCATCTGATCGTAAGACCGGATCAGATGGTAGAAGAGTTCAAAGGGTGTCTTGCTCTGGCAAAATATGTACTGACTACACTTGGTCTGCAGGAAGATGTAACCTATCATTTGTCCAAATGGGATCCGGACAACCGTGAGAAATATATTGGGGATGAAGAAACATGGGAAGAGACACAGGATCATATCCGTCGTGTACTGACTGAACTGGACATTCCGTTTGTAGAGGATGTTGGCGAAGCAGCTTTCTATGGTCCGAAAGTTGATATCAATGCCAAAAATGTATATGGAAAAGAAGACACCATGATTACAATCCAGTGGGATGCGCTTCTGGCAGCACAGTTCGATATGTACTATATTGATCAGAATGGCGAAAAGATTCGTCCATATATCATTCACAGAACATCCCTTGGATGCTATGAACGTACGCTTGCATGGCTGATTGAAAAATATGCTGGACTGTTCCCGACATGGCTTTGCCCGGAACAGGTACGTGTACTTCCGATTTCCGAAAAATATGCAGACTACGCAGAGAAGATTCGCAAAGAGCTGGCTCGCAATGATATTGACGTAACCTGTGATAACCGTTCCGAAAAGATCGGTTATAAGATTCGTGAAGCAAGACTGGACAAGGTTCCGTACATGCTTGTCGTAGGACAGAAAGAAGAAGAAGAGGGAACTGTATCTGTAAGAAGCCGTTATGCTGGCGATGAAGGACAGCAACCTCTGGAAGAGTTCATCGATGCAATCTGCAAAGAGATTCGTACCAAAGAAATCCGCAAGATTGAAGTAGAAGAACCGGAGAAAAAATAAAACGTAATAAAACGTAAAATTTAACGAAGAATAAATACCATATTATCATAGCTGAGAAAATCCCTTACGGAAGGTAATGACCGGGGAATAGGGCTGTGGTAATATGGTATTTTTTGCTTTGGGTAATAAAGAATTGTGTATTTTTAGTAATGGTTAACAGAATCTAAAATATATTTGCATGATTATTTATGCCGATGGAAAGTTAGTCGGATGAACGACCGTATGATTTTTGCACAACTTAAAAAATTATATTTTCAAGTGTATAAAATTTCTCCGAAATCACATACTAATCGTGTTAAAAATGTATGCTCAGAATTTTTACAAAGGGTTTGAGTATACAGAACAGAAAAGGAGGATTTTATTATGACACAGTTAGACTGTACCGTATCCAGCTGTATGTACTGCAAAGATAACTATTGCAGCAAAGGAGATATTACCATCAGTGGCAAAAATGCATCTCATCCGGGAGATACCTGCTGTGAAAGTTTTCAGGAGAGGAAAGACGGCGCATCAAATTCCAACGGTCATCCGAGCGCAACTGTAAATGTGGATTGCGAAGCAGAAAAATGTAAATATAATGAAAACTGCAGCTGTCACGCCGGTCATATCGGAATCGCCGGAGGTCAGGCATGTAAGTGTCAGGAAACGGAATGCACCAGCTTTGTCTGTCGATAACATCCGGAAAATGTGTTGAAATGTCGAATGCTGTCGATGAAAAATAGGCCTGTCTGTTTGATTTTCCCGCAACGAAAGAGTAAAATAAAAACATGGAGGGGATAACCAAGGAAAAGAGGTCTAAGATGAAATGCCTGTCAGAAATCAAAGCACAGATTGAAGCGGAACGTGCATGCCTGCACCAGCAGCTCCTGAATGCGGATAATATTACACAGTGTTGCGTCCAGAGTCATAAACTGGATCGGTTGTTGGAAGAATATTATCGGATTTTGGAAGAAAGCACATCGCGTTCTGACTGTTGCGTTCGTACAACAGGAACCTGATATGGAACTGAAATATCCATAGTAGCAGGAAATACAAAAGAAAAATAATAATGAAGAAAAGACGCTTCTGAAATTTTAAAGTTACTGGTCACATCGCAAGATATGAACAGTAAAATTAAAAAAATTTCAGGGGCGTCTTTCTTTATATCTATTGATTTTTGTATAAAGATGCATTAGAATGGATGTTAAGTGGTAGAAAGTGGTGGGAAGTGTAATAAAGTGGGAAATTTTTCCCAGAAGTGGGGACAAACTTCCTTGCCGAAAGGAAAAGGAGGTGAATCTCGATGTTCATAGGCGAATACAATCATACCGTTGACACAAAAGGTCGTCTGATCGTTCCGGCAAAGTTCCGGGAGGAGTTAGGAGAGGAATTTGTCGTCACAAAAGGGCTGGATGGTTGTTTATTTGTTTATTCCAACAGTGAATGGAAGAATATCGAGGAGAAATTTCGTAATACACCGCTGACTGCCAAAGATGTACGTAAGTTTTCAAGGTTTTTCTTTGCAGGAGCTGCAACCTGTGAGTTGGACAAGCAGGGAAGAATCCTGATTCCGGCCGTACTCCGAGAATATGCGGGCCTGAAAAAAGATGTCGTACTTGCAGGTGTGTATAATAAAGTAGAAATCTGGGATAAAGAACGCTGGGATGAGAGCCAGAATGACAACGATATGGAAGATATCGCAGAACACATGGGCGATTTTGGCATCGAGATCTGATACATATAAAAAGATCTGGCAAAAGAAATGTTCATGATGAACGATACTATATAGAAAGGCAGCAAAAAACATGGAGTTTAAACATGTGTCCGTTTTGCTTCAGGAGACGGTAGACAATCTCATAACAAAAACAGACGGCATTTATGTAGATGGTACGCTAGGTGGCGGCGGTCACAGTTTTGAGATTTGCAGCCGACTGACCGGGGGCGGACGTCTGATCGGAATCGATCAGGATGCAGATGCCATTGCGGCAGCAACAAAACGTCTGGAACTTTACAAAGACAGGGTAACGATCCTACGCAGTAACTACAGAGATATCAAAAACCAGCTTGCTTCGGTTGGCATTGATAAAGTAGATGGCATCATGTTAGATCTGGGTGTCTCTTCTTATCAGTTGGATACACCGGAGAGAGGATTTACCTATCGGGATGAAAATGCCTGTCTGGATATGCGTATGGATCAGCGTCAGGATATGACAGCAAAAGATATTTTGCAGAATTACAGTGAACAGGAACTGTTTCGTATGATCCGGGATTATGGAGAGGATCGTTTCGCGAAAAATATTGCAAAGCATATTGTGCAGGCAAGAGAAAAGAAACCGATTGAGACGACCGGAGAGTTAAATGAGATCATCCGTGCAGCGATTCCGGCAAAAGTAAGGGCTACCGGTGGACATCCGGCAAAAAGAACTTATCAGGCACTGCGAATTGAACTGAACCATGAACTGGATGTGTTGCAGGATTCTCTGGATGAAATGATTGAGTTATTAAATCCGGGAGGAAGGCTTTGCATTATTACTTTCCAGTCACTGGAAGACCGGATTGTTAAAAATAACTTTAAGAAAAATGAAAATCCGTGCACCTGCCCAAGCAATTTCCCGGTATGTGTCTGCGGAAATGTTTCAAAAGGAAAGGTTATTACAAGAAAACCTATACTTCCATCAGAAGAAGAACTGGAAGTAAACAGCCGTTCAAAGAGCGCAAAATTACGAGTGTTTCAGCGTGCAGAATAATTTAAGTGAGAGAATACACAGAACAGACAGTTGAAGGATGGTCTGTAGTATATAGAAAACAGGAGGAATGATCCTTCTGCCAGAACCCACTGATGAGTTCTGAACTATAAATAAATCATCAGGAAAGGATACAGTTGGAATTATGAATCAGAGATATTCAGGATCTACAAACAGAACAGGAAAAAAGACAGATACCCACAGACAGGATGGAAGAAATGAAAGATATGTGCGTGGAAATACTGTCAGATATCTGAATGCAGAGCCAGCTTATCAGCCGAAAAAACCGGAGAGGGTGCTTACTCCGGAGGAAGAGCATGCAAAAAGACAGCGTCAGATCGCATCCAGAAGAAATTGCCAGAAAGTAAAGAGCATGAATTTGGGCTATGTGATGTTTCTGTCAGCAGCTGCGATTGTCTGTGCTGTAGCATGCGGTATTTTTATTTCATTGCAGACCAGTATCAACACGAATATGAAGTCTGTAGCAGAGCTTCAGACACAGGTGTCTGACCTGAAGGCAAGAAATGATGCTCTGGAGAAAAATATCGAAACATCAGTGGATCTGGAGCAGATTAAACAAAAAGCGATCAATGATCTTGGAATGAAATATCCGGCCGCAGATCAGGTCGTTACATATTCTGTACAGTCTTCTGATTATATGAATCAGTATGGAAGCGTACCTGAAAATTAGTATTTTGGACAGGTAAAATATGAAGAAAAAACGTAAAAAAACAATAAAGCTATCAAACGGGATGAGAAAAAAGATGTTTCTTCTTTTTTTCTGCATCCTTGCTTTTGTTGTAGTATTAATAGGAAGAATGATTAAGATTCAGCTGGTAAGCGGAGATAAATATGAGAAGATCGTTTTGTCACAGCAAAGCTACAACAATCAAACGATTCCGTTCCGTCGGGGAGATATCCTGGATTGCAAGGGAACGGTACTGGCTACCAGTTCGGATGTTTATAATGTTGTTTTGGACTGTAGTGTATTAACGGCAAAAAAATCATATGTTGATCCTACAGTATCAGCACTGGTGCAGTGTTTTGGCCTTGATGAGGCGGATATCCGACAGAAGATCAAAGATAATCCAAACGGTAAATATATTATTCTGAAGAAAAAAATCTCCTATGATGAAGTGTCTGCTTTTGAGACGCTGGAAGAAGAAACAAATAAGAATGCCGCAAAAAGCAAGGAAACAGATAAGCCTTATATCAAAGGTGTCTGGTTTGAAAAAGAGTATATTCGCAATTATCCTTACAGTACGATGGCCAGTTCGCTTTTGGGATTTACAACATCCGGAAATGTTGGAATCGGCGGTATTGAAGATAAATATAATGATATTCTGAATGGAACGGATGGACGATCCTACGGATATTTGAATGATGATGCGAATTTTGAACAGACAGTAAAAGCCGCGGTAAATGGCGAAAATGTTGTATCCACGATCGATGCCAATATCCAGTCTATCGTAGAAGAAAAAATAAAGGAATTTAATGATGCTTATACCAATAATTATACCCAGGGAAATGGAGCTCTTCATATAGGTGTTATTGTTCAGAATCCTAATAACGGCGAGATCATGGCTATGGCAAATTATCCGAATTATGACTGCAACAATGCGTGGGATCTGTCGGCTTATTATTCTCAGGATGAAATCGACAGTATGGATGAAAATCAGACATTGGATGCCCTGAATACGGTTTGGAATAATTTCTGTGTAAGTTATACTTATGAACCGGGTTCTACAGCGAAACCTTTTACGGTTGCTACCGGATTGGATACCGGTACATTGACCGGAGATGAGAGTTTTTACTGTGATGGTTTTGAACAGGTGGGCGGTCATACGATCCATTGTGTAAAACGAAGTGGTCATGGTATGCAGACGGTTCAGCAGGCGTTGATGAATTCCTGTAATGACTCTCTGATGCAGATGTCATATAAGATTGGAGCGGAAAATTTCTGTCGGTATCAGCAGATTTTTAATTTTGGATTAAAAACCAATATTGATCTTCCGGGAGAAGCAAGAACAGACAGCCTGGTATATTCTCTGGATAAGATGAGTGCAACTTCACTGGCGACAAACTCATTTGGTCAGAACTTTAATGTTACTATGATCCAGATGTCCAGCGCATTCTGCTCACTTGTAAATGGCGGTTCTTATTATCAGCCACATGTTGTAAAGAAGATTACGGATGAAAATGGAAATACGGTAAAAGAGATAGAACCGACATTATTAAAACAGACCGTGTCTAAGGAGACCAGTGATAAGATCAGGGGATATCTGGAAGCGACGGTATCTCAGGGTACAGCCAAGACCGCGAAGGTAGATGGATATTCTATGGGTGGAAAGACCGGTACAGCTCAGAAATTTGATTCAGAGACCGGACAGAGAGCAAAAGGAAAATACCTTCTGTCTTTTATCGGATTTGCACCGGCAAATGATCCGCAGGCTGTCATCTATGTTGTTGTAGATGAACCGAATGTGGAAAGCCAGCCACATAGTACTTATGCACAGAATATTGCAAGAGAGATTATGGAAGAAGCACTTCCATATATGAACATTTATTCGGATGAAGAGAAAAAAGGAACAAATGCAAATCTGAATATCAAAGGAGAAGAATCTGGCGATCAGACCGGAAATACAGCAATTCCGGACAGTGGAGCAGATGCAGAAAACTATACCGGAGATATCTTTGAAAATTAGCAGCATAACCTCATATAAAGCACATAGATTATAATAAAATGCTTTTATGAGGTTTTGCTGTATGCAGAGGTTATTAAAGTTTCAGAA
The DNA here is from genome assembly GCA_900557275.1 of uncultured Roseburia sp. The sequence continues at coordinate 102,561 of USRX01000003.1, read as the reverse complement.
ACAAAAGCTTTTTCTTTATGTTTTGGTAATTCTGGCAGGGCTGGGACTTACAATGGGCAGGCTTGTATATATTATGGTATTCCGTTCCGAATATTATGAGGAAAAAGCTCAAAATCTGCATGAAAGAGAGCGGGAAATTAAGGCAGCCCGAGGAAAAATTCTGGACAGAAACGGAGTGGAACTGGCGGCAAATCAGTCTGTATGTACGATCTCAGTGATTCATAATCAGATTACAGATCCGGAAAAGGTCATAGAAGTATTGTCAGATAAACTGGGGATGTCTGAACAGGAGATCCGCAAACGTGTGGAAAAGGTCAGTTCCATTGAACGAATCCGTTCAAATGTGTCTAAGGAAGTCGGAGATGCAATCCTTGAGCAGGGGCTGGATGGAGTAAAAGTAGATGCTGATTATAAACGTTACTATCCAAAAGGAGAACTGGCATCAAAGGTTCTGGGATTTACCGGGAGTGATAATCAGGGAATTATCGGGCTTGAGGTAAAATATAATGAATATCTGCAGGGAACCAATGGAAAGATTTTGACAGAAACAGATGTCAGAGGTGTGGAGCTTGATACCGGAGGCGAGCGGAGAACGGAACCGGAGGCAGGCAATGATCTGGTAATCAGTATAGATGCAAATATACAGGCATATTGTCAGCAGGCAGCAGAAAAAGTGATGGAAGAAAAACAGGCAGATGCTGTCAGCGTAATTCTTATGAAACCGGATAACGGGGAAATCTTTGCAATGGTAAATGTTCCTGAATTTGATCTCAATGATCCTTTTACGCTTCAAGTAAATGAAATGGAATCGCTCGATCAGACTGCAGAAGTACAACAAAGTGAAGAGAACAATAGCGTAGAAAACAGGCAGGATCTTTTGAATCAGATGTGGAGAAATGGAAGTATCAATGATACGTATGAACCGGGATCTACATTTAAGATCATCACAACCGCAGCGGCACTGGAAGAGGCTGTTGTGACTCCGGAAGATTCCTTTTACTGTCCGGGATATAAAGTTGTCGAGGACAGAAGGATCCGATGTCATAAGACAACCGGTCATGGTGCAGAGACCTTTACACAGGGAATTATGAATTCCTGCAATCCGGTATTTATAGAACTGGGACTTCGACTTGGCGTGGAACGCTTTTACGAATATTTCCAGACGTTTGGTCTATTGGATAAAACTGGAGTAGATCTTCCGGGCGAAGCAGGTACGATCATGCATGATCCGAAGAATATGGGGCAGGTAGAGCTGGCCACGGTTTCATTTGGTCAGTCCTTTCAGATCACACCACTTCAGCTGATCACTACAGCGGCATCACTGATCAATGGTGGAAAACGGGTAACTCCTCATTTGGCATTATCTGTGCAGGATGAATCAGGAAATGTTTTACAGGAGTTTTCAACAGAAGCAGGAGCACGTATCGTAAGTGAAGGAACATCAGAAACATTGCGAGGTCTGTTGGAGAAAGTGGTCTCTGAAGGAACTGGAAAAAAAGCGTATATTGAAGGCTTTTCTATCGGAGGAAAGACAGCGACATCCCAGACACTTCCAAGGAGTGAGCATCGCTATATATCGTCTTTTCTCGGATTTGCCCCGGCAGAATCCCCACAGGTAATCGGGCTTGTAGTCATTCATGATCCGAAAGGAATTTATTATGGAGGTACGATAGCGGCTCCCGTTATGAAAGAGATTTTTGAAAATGTCCTTCCGTATCTGGGAATCGAGAAAAAGTCCGTAAAAAATGAAGACGAAGCGGTTGCGAACTGAAAAAAAAAGACGTATACTACATAAGTTGAGATAAAAACTATCAAAATACAAAAATGCAGCGGTCTGTATGCTTGATGAGACTGGCTGACAATCGAAGAGGTGTGAAAATGACATTTGAGGTAATTATTCCCGTACTGATCGCATTTGCGATTACTGCTATTCTTGGTCCGGTGTTGATTCCTTTTTTGAGAAAACTCAAGATCGGTAATACAGAGAGGGAGGAACTGGAGTCCCACCAGAAGAAAAACGGTACTCCAACAATGGGCGGTATCATGATACTGATCGCTGTGATCGTTACATCCTTAATCTTTGCAAAGGATTATCCAAAGATTATTCCGATTCTGTTTGTAACAGTAGGCTTCGGAATTATTGGCTTTCTGGATGACTATCTGAAGGTTGTACTTCGCAGATCCGATGGTCTGCTTGCATGGCAGAAGATGCTCTGCCAGATCGTGGTAACAGCGATTTTTGCTGTATACCTGGTCAGAACAGAAATTCCTTTGACAATGTTGATCCCTTTTTCAGGCGGGAAATATCTGAATATTGGATGGATCGCGATCCCGGTTCTTTTCCTGGCTGTGATCGGAACTGTCAATGGTGTAAACTTTACAGATGGATTAGATGGTCTGGCATCCAGCGTTACCGTTCTGGTAGCTACATTTTTTACCGTAGTGGCAATCGGAACTTCTGCCGGAATTGCGCCGATTACCTGTGCGGTAGTAGGGGCTTTGCTGGGATTCCTTCTGTTTAATGTATATCCGGCCAGTGTATTTATGGGAGATACCGGTTCACTGGCACTTGGTGGATTTGTCGCATCCACGGCATATATGCTGCAGATGCCGATCTTTATCCTGATTGTTGGACTAATCTACTGGATCGAGATTATTTCTGTTATGATCCAGGTCACATATTTTAAAAAGACAGGTGGAAAACGATTCTTTCGTATGGCACCGATACATCATCATTTTGAACTGGGCGGATGGTCTGAAACAAGAGTTGTTGCAGTGTTCTCTATTGTAACAGCATTACTTTGTCTGGTAGCTTTTATCGGAATGTAGTCCGCACAATAGCAAAAAGAGGGGAAAACAATGGATTTAAAAGGAAAAAAAGTACTTGTATTTGGAAGCGGAAAAAGTGGTATCGCAGCAGTGAAACTTCTGTATCATCAGAAAGCAGATATTGTACTGTTTGACGGGAATATTGAACTGGATGTAAGCCGTGTGAAAGAAGCACTTGGCGAGATCGCGGGAAGCATCCGCATAAAACTGGGGAACCTGGAAAAAGAAGAATTGGAAACTTTGGATCTTGCCGTTTTAAGTCCGGGTGTTCCGGTCGATCTTCCGATCGTGGAAGCAATGAAGAACGCGGGTGTTAAGATCTGGGGAGAGATTGAGCTTGCATATCGATGTGGCAGAGGAAATGTACTTGCAATCACAGGAACCAATGGAAAGACGACAACAACCAGTCTTCTGGGAGAGATCATGGGGGCTGCATATGAGGATGTCCGTGTTGTCGGAAATATTGGTGTTCCATATACGGAAATGGTAGAAGGTTCTACAGAAGATACGGTAACAGTGGCTGAAATCAGTAGTTTTCAGCTGGAGACGATCGATACATTTTGTCCGAAAGTATCTGCTGTGCTGAATATTACACCGGATCATCTGAACCGCCATCATACCATGGAAAATTATATTGCAGCGAAATTAAGCATTACCAAAAATCAGACGATGGAGGATACCTGTGTATTGAATTATGAAGATGAAGAACTTCGTAAATTTGGAGAAATTGCAAAGGTTTCCGTGCTTTATTTCAGCAGCGCAAGAAAACTGGAAAAGGGATTGTATCTGGATGGTCGTGATATCATGTATGCAGATGGTACAAATGTGGAAAAAGTCATTTGTGTAGATGAGCTGAATATTCTCGGTATGCACAATTATGAAAATGCAATGGCAGCATCAGCAATGGCTTTAAGCTACGGAGTAGATCTGGGCGTGATACGTACGGTATTACGTCAGTTTCAGGCTGTAGAGCACCGAATAGAATATGTAACAGAAAAAAGAGGCGTTCGTTTTTATAATGATTCCAAAGGAACGAATCCGGATGCCGCGATCAAAGGCATTCAGGCTATGGATCGTCCGACCTGTCTGATCGGTGGCGGATACGATAAAGAATCCGAGTACGATGAGTGGATAGACAGTTTTAATGGAAAAGTGAAGAAGCTGGTACTCATAGGACAGACAAGAGAAAAGATTGCGCAGACAGCTGAAAAACATGGATTCCATGATTATGTATTTGCTGAAAGTCTGCAGGAGGCTGTAGATATCTGTTATGCGAATGCCGAGAGCGGAGATGCAGTACTGCTTTCGCCTGCTTGTGCGAGCTGGGGAATGTTCCCGAACTACGAAGTTCGTGGAAAAATGTTCAAAGAAATGGTTCATAACCTGAAGGAGTAATTGGAATGGCTGCAAGACAGGGAAGCAGTAGGGGAATCCTGAAAAAAAACAGAAAACAGGCACCAAAAGCGCAGTATTTTGATTATACATTGTTATTTGTCATTATCATATTGCTGGCGTTCGGTCTGATCATGCTTTACAGTGTCAGCTCTTATGAAGCTCAGAGTTCTTTCGGAAATTCTTTTTATTATCTGAAAAATCAGGGCAGGGCGGCTGCCATTGGTTTTATTTTCATGCTGATCTGTTCGCGTATTGATTATCATAAATGGAAGAAACTTGCATTTCCTCTGTATCTGCTGGTCTTTCTTGCCTGCGTTGCAGTTATATTTGTTGGAAATGAATATGGTGGGCAGAAACGATGGTTTTCTATTGCAGGAATCTCAGTACAGCCGTCTGAGTTTGCAAAAGTGGCGATCATTGTTACGATGGCAACTGTTTTATGTGGAGCTGCAAAAAAACTGGCAAAGAAAGAAATGCCAAGACATTACCGGTCGAAATTGGAAAAGACGGTAAAACAACAGATTATGGAAATCTGGAAAGTTATCAGGGTATGTTTGGTGGCATTGCCGATCATTGTACCGATTGCATACAATAACCTGAGTACTGCATTGATCATTGTTGGAATCGTGTTTATCATGGTTTTGGTGGTAAGCCCTAAATATTCTCCATTTCTGATTCTGATCGCAGCGGCAGTTATCGCAATCTTATTGTATCTGTCACTGGGAAGTGGATATCGTGCTGTACGTTTTCTGGCATGGATCCATCCGGAACAGTATCCTGATGATACATTTCAGACATTACAGGGATTATATGCTATTGGTTCTGGCGGACTTTTTGGAAAAGGGCTGGGTGCAAGTATGCAAAAACTCGGTTTTGTACCGGAGGCAGAGAATGATATGATCTTTTCAATCATCTGCGAAGAACTGGGACTGTTTGGCGCGATCTGCATGATCTTGCTGTTTGTATTGATGATATGGAGATTTCTTGTGATCGCAAATAATGCGCCAGATCTGTTTGGCTCATTACTTGTGGTGGGAATTATGGCACATATCTCACTTCAGGTGTTGTTAAATATTGCCGTTGTTACAAATACGATTCCTAATACCGGTGTAACATTGCCGTTTATCAGTTTTGGTGGAACGTCGTTGATGATATTGCTGGTAGAGATGGGAATAGCGTTGAGTGTATCCCGTGGTATCCGTTTGGAGGAGACACCAGATGAATAAAAAACAGCAGAAAAACCAGAATGTTAAAAAACGTCGAAAAAAACGGAGAGTTCAGAAATTTTTATTAAAACTGATACTGACGGTTATTATTGCATTAGCACTTGCAGCACTGATCGTTTTCAAAGTGTTTACGGTTCAGAATGTGACGGTAAAAGGCAACAGCATTTATTCCGATGAGAAGATACAGGACTGGGTGTTGAATGATAAATATTCCTGGAATTCATTGTATGTATTTTTTAAATATAAATTTACATCTACCAAAGAGGTACCTTTTGTGGATTCCATGAAGATATCATTGAAATCTCCGCATAATCTTCAGGTTCAGGTGTATGAAAAAAGAGTGTTGGGGTATCTGTATATTCCATCCCTTGGAAAAAATGCTTATATTGACAAAGATGGATTTGTTGTGGAGTTATCCAATGAAATTATTCAGGGAACAACGAAAATCATTGGCTTATCTGTACCGACCGCAACTTTATATGAAAAACTTCCATTAGAAGATACGTCCGTCCTGAAAACGTTATTAAATGTAACTCAGCTTTTGAAAAAGTATGAACTTGTGCCGGAAAGTATCTATGTGACAGCGGATTCGCAGGTACTTCTTAATTATGGTTCCATTCAGGTAAATGTTGGTGGAAATATCTATCTAAACGAAAAAATTGTCCGTCTGCGGGAAATCAAACCGAAACTTGATGGTATGACCGGTACACTGCATATGGAAAACTGGAGTGAGATTAATACAGATATCTATTTTGATAAAGATGAATTAACAGAAATACCGAATGATGTTCAGACGGTACCTGCTTCTGATGAAGAATCACAGACAGATCCAGCACAGGGAGATGGGACACAGACAGATTCGACGGCAGAGGATGGAACGCAGACAGATCCGGCAACGGGAGATGACGCACAGACAGACCCGACGGCAGAGGACGGAACGCAGACAGATCCAGCAGCAGGAGATGGAACTGCGCAGGAACAATAATCATAGTATTTTAATAAAATATAGGTTGATTATTTTTTGAAAAAATTATATTATTATAGATATATTGTAAAAAAGAAAAACGTAGAAATTTAAAATAGAAGTTTCTATATGAGGGATAAAAGGAGGAACTGTCGTGCTCGAGATTATGTCAACAGAAGCTGAATCCAGCGCAAAGATTATTGTCATTGGTGTAGGTGGCGCTGGAAATAACGCTGTGAATAGAATGATAGATGAACAGATTGGAGGAGTTGAGTTTATCGGTGTCAATACAGATAAACAGGCATTGACTCTTTGCAAAGCTCCTACTCTGATTCAGATCGGCGAAAAACTTACCAAAGGACTGGGAGCCGGAGCACAGCCGGAGATCGGCGAAAAAGCAGCAGAAGAGAGCGCGGAGGAATTAGCAGCGGCAATTGAAGGTGCTGATATGGTATTTGTTACCTGCGGAATGGGTGGCGGAACCGGAACCGGAGCTGCTCCAATCGTTGCCAAACTGGCAAAGGAAAAAGGAATTCTTACTGTTGGTGTTGTTACAAAACCGTTTCGTTTTGAAGCTAAAACAAGAATGGTAAATGCGCTTGCAGGAATTGAAAAGCTGCGTGACAGCGTAGATACACTGATTGTAATCCCGAACGACAAACTTCTTGAAATTGTAGACAGACGTACAACGATGCCGGATGCTCTCAAGAAAGCAGATGAAGTTCTTCAGCAGGCAGTACAGGGTATTACAGATTTGATCAATGTACCGGCTCTGATCAACCTTGATTTTGCAGATGTACAGACTGTTATGAAAGATAAAGGAATGGCTCATATCGGTATTGGTGAAGCCACTGGCGATGATAAAGCAATCGAGGCAGTTAAGATTGCTGTTGCAAGTCCGTTGCTTGAGACAAGCATTACAGGTGCATCTCATGTTATTATTAATATTTCCGGAGATATCTCTCTTATGGATGCAAATGATGCAGCAAGTTATGTACAGGATCTCGCTGGAGATGATGCAAATATTATCTTTGGTGCAAAATTTGATGAATCCTGTCAGGATTCTGCAAAGATTACTGTAATCGCAACAGGTCTGGAAAATCCGGCAACAGCTGCTCAGACACCAAAGATTCTTTCAGGATTAAATTATACAGGAACAGCACAGCAGGGTGGTCTTGGCCTGAACCGTACGGCAGGTACTCAGCCACAGGTAAGCCAGGCAGCTCCAAATCCTATGACAAATGGAATACATATGCCGAAGCCGCCGGTAAGTACCGTACAACAGAAGGATATTAAGATTCCGGATTTCCTGAAGAATACAAAACGTTAGTATAATGTAGCAGGGGGAAATAAAATAAAAACGATTAAGAACCGTGATTTTGACAAAAAAATCGCGGTTCTTTTTTTATAATAATCTGGAATCAGACAAGTGAAAGCAGGTTATCGAAAGGATAGGAAGGATTATTTTACCGTGCTTAGAGAAAAAGAATACTGGTACATGCAGAAATAAAAAGGTATGGAGAAATAAAAAGTGAAAAATTATATATGGTATCCGGACATCTTTTTTCTACGGGTATTCCTGCTGGATCTGATGGCATATCTGACTGCCTTGCTGATCCTGAAAAAACGATTTCAGCCGGGCATCTGTATGCTGATCGCAGCGGTATCTGCTTTTGTAGAAACGGGATTGTTTTGGATGATGCATCGTTATCTGCTGTATCGTATACTGATGCTTTTGGCTGTAAATTCTGTGAGTACCATCTGTTTGCTTCGGGGAAAGAAGTGGAGTCTGTGGGTAAGAGGCTATCTGGTTATTTCTGTGATCCTGTTGGTCTGTGGGGGATTGCTGAATTTCTGGTTTGGATTATTTCCGCATCTGCAGGAAAGCTGGATCTGGTATGTCGGTATGGGGATGTTGTCTGCGTGTCTATGCATATATGGATGGAGAAAGAAAAAAGAACAGGATCTTTCTTTCCTGGTGGAGCTGGAATATGGAGGATGCAGGACAGAATTGCAGGGATTTCTGGACACGGGAAACTGTCTGAGGGATCCTTATACGGGCAGTCCCGTGAGCGTTGTACCTTCCATTGTACTGGAACGTGCCGCTGCGATTCCTGTTGAGAAAATACGTTATATTCCCTATCACACTGTGGGACAGAGCGGACAGCTGTTGCGCGTATTTACAGCGGATAAGATGTGTGTGTATCAGAGTGGAGAGAAACGGGAATATACCAGACCAGTCATTGGGCTGGCGGAGGATAAGGTGTTCTGTAATGATCAGATACAGATTTTATTAAACCGGGAATTTCTTTGAAATGTGCATATGCATAGTGAATAAGAAGATGCAGTCATTTGATGACAGGACCTTGGAGAGGGTCAGGAAAAACTACTACACTAAGATATGGGGAACAAAGTGTCATGTATATAAGAATTTCAGTGCCGGAACGGTTTCAGTTCCGGATCATGCCAACCATTCAAAATCTTTTGTTTCACAATACGAAAGAACTGCATTATATAGGAGGAGCAGAAATACTGCCGCCGCCACTGGATGCGGAAAAGGAAAGCGCCTGTATTGAGCAGTTACAGACAGAAGAAGGGCAGACTGCAAAACAGAAACTGATCGAACATAATCTTCGTCTGGTCGTATATATTGCCAAAAAGTTTGACAATACGGGAGTTGGAGTGGAGGATCTGATCTCCATTGGAACGATCGGTCTGATCAAATCCGTAAATACCTATAATCCAACAAAAAATATTAAGCTTGCCACTTATGCATCCAGATGTATTGAAAACGAGATCCTCATGTATCTGCGTCGCACAAGCAAGATGAAAATGGAAGTTTCCATAGACGAGCCGCTGAATGTGGACTGGGATGGAAATGAACTGTTACTGTCAGATATCCTGGGGACAGACGACGATCTCATTTATCGGGATATGGAACTGGAAGTAGAGAAAAAGTTGCTAAAAAAAGCAGTGGCAAAATTATCGCCGCGGGAACGCAGAATCATAGAACTGCGTTATGGATTGAAAGACAAGGAAGAACAGGAAATGACACAAAAGGAAGTTGCGGATCTTATGGGAATATCCCAGTCTTATATTTCCCGCTTGGAGAAAAAGATCATGAAGCGGCTGAGAAAAGAAATTGACCGGTATGAATAATGGAAAATTGGATTTTATAGGAGTATATGTTTTATATGAAAAGGCTGATAACGGTATCAGAATCTACAGGAGCAATAGCGTAGGTATACACACCTGACAGAAAATGGCGGAATATTACAAGTTTTTACAATATCATTAACTTTTTAATGAAAGTCTTGAAGAATTTTTAAAAGCGTATTAGATTAATACCTGTACATAAAATTCAAGTGATATAAGGATGAGGAAATTGAGCGTGACAAAAGAAGATAATCAGGGAACGGGATTCCGTGCCCGTCAAAAAAAGATAGAAAAAGGAAGAGCAATCCTGTTATTGGTCATTATTGCAGCAGCGGCTGTCTATGTGATCGGAGCAGCTTTTTATTCCAGACATTTTTATCTTAAAAATACGATATATGGTGTGAAAGTGACAAACCAGAGCGTTTCCGGATTAAAGGAAAAACTGGCGAAGGAAACTGAAAATTATAAGCTGACCGTTGTTTCCAAGACGGGAGAAGAAATCGTATCTGCGCAGGAAATCGATATGCAGGCAGATACAGATGCGACGGTAGATAATCTGAAAAAGAAACAGAATGCACTGCTCTGGGTAAGTGGTCTGTTTTCTAAAGCAGAAGATGTGAATGTGGATGTAACCTTTGATGAAGAAAAACTGAAAGTGCAGGCAGACGGATTTTCTTTTATGCAGGATGACGTTATGAAAGCACCGGCGGATGCGCATCTGGAGTATAAAGATGGTTCTTTTCAGATCGTGGAGCAAAAAGAAGGTACGCTGTTGGATAAAGACAGTGTCTATCAGGTAATGACAGAAGCTGTTACGGAAGGAAAGACAGAAGTGGATCTGGAGTCTTCGGACTGTTATGTCAAGCACAATGTGCATTCCGAGTCAGAGGAATTGAAAGAAGAACAGCAGAAGTTAAATGATCTGATCAATGTAAAAATCGTGTATGATTTTTCAGACCGTCAGGAAACCGTAGATGCAGATCAGATTTCCCAGTGGATCACATTCGGGGATGACTTTTCCTTTGATCTTGACCGGGGCAAAGTAGTCGCTTATATGAAAGAACTTGGTTATAAGTATGATACTTTTGGACTCAGCCGGACTTTCCAGACCAGTCTTGGAACAACTGTCAAGTTAAAGGGTGGTGATTATGGCTGGCTGATCAATAAAGAGAAATCTGCGGATGCCCTGATCGAGAAGATCAAAGCCGGAGAATCCGGAACGATACAGCCGGAATACCGTTATGAGGGCAAATGTCGGGATACCAACGATATTGGAAGCACTTATATCGAAGTATCTATTTCCAACCAGAGAATGTGGTGCTATGTGGATGGACAGTGCATCGTAGATACGCCGGTTGTAACCGGAAATATCAACATCAAAGGTCGTGCAACTCCATCCAACGGTGTATGGGCGATTGATGCGAAGATGACCAATTATAATCTGGTGGGAGAAGGATACAATTCCCATGTAGATTACTGGATGCCATTTAATGGAAATGTCGGCATTCACAATGCAGACTGGAGAAACTCCTTTGGTGGAAATATTTATAAGACCAACGGATCTCACGGCTGTGTCAACACACCGAAGGCAAATGCAAAAAAAATCTATGAAAACGTATCTATTGGTACACCGGTAGTTGTGTATGACTAAAACATAATGGTAGTGGGATTGTTGTAGTGTGAAAAATACTTTTTCATAGCTATTTATGCCGCCATCCGAAGGCGGCGAAATAGAGATTAAAATTAAAACTTAACAATCAGCGAAGCGTCAGAAACTGCTTCATCGTATTTAATGCACATTTTTCAAGCCTGCTTACCTGGGCCTGGGAAATGTGTATTTCTTTTGCCACTTCCATCTGGGTTTTTCCTTCAAAAAAGCGGAGTTTGATGATGCGGTATTCCCTGTCGTTTAAGCGTTTCATGGCATCGGAGAGGGAGAGGGTCTCTACCCAGCGGTCCTCTTTATTTTTTTTGTCACTGATCTGATCCATGACATATAATGTGTCGCCTCCATCGGTATAGATGGGATCGTAGAGGCTTACAGGACTCTGGATAGCATCCAGGGCAAATACGATCTCTTCTTCCGGAATGCCGATCTCGGCAGCCACTTCTGACAGTGTCGGATCCTGATTGTTTTTCTTTGTCATCAGTTCCTGGGTGTGCAGCGCTTTGTAGGCGGTGTCCCGCATGGAGCGGCTGACGCGCACACTGTTGTTATCCCGGAGATAGCGACGGATCTCACCGATGATCATTGGTACGGCATACGTTGAAAATTTAACATTCATATCGGGATCAAAGTTATCAATGGATTTGATCAGGCCGATGCATCCGATCTGAAACAGATCATCTACATTTTCATTGCTTGCGGCAAAACGCCGGATGATACTCAGTACAAGCCGGAGGTTTCCCTTAATGTAAGTTTCGCGGGCGGCGAGATCTCCCTGACGGATCTTTTCAAAAAGCGATGCTTTTTCTTCCTCTTTCAGTATAGGGAGGGTAGATGTATTTACCCCGCAGATTTCTACTTTATAAGCAGCCATAGACAAATACCTCCGGTTAAGTTTCATGTACTAAGAGAATGCACGGAATTTTGAAAAAGTATGCATTGGCAGTTAGATATTTTTTAGAAAATCCAAGCTTGCATGACCAGTGAAAAAGCATTATACTAATAGCAAACTGTCTGTTTGTAGACAGGCGAAATAATCAGTTAAAAGAGTGTATTGATACAAATAATGAGAGAGGGATAGCAAATGAAGAAAATCCTTGATTTGATCACAGAGGAAGTAACAAAAGCCTTTGTGCAGGCAGGTTATGAAGAGAAATATGGTAAAGTAACGATCTCAAACCGTCCGGATCTGTGCGAATTTCAGTGTAACGGAGCTATGGCTGCAGCAAAGCAGTATCATAAGGCGCCATTTATGATCGCAGATGCTGTTGCAGAACAGCTGCAGGACAATGCCATGTTTTCCATGGTTGATTCTGTAAAACCGGGATTCCTGAATTTAAAGCTGGATGAAACATATCTGGCTGAGTATCTGCAGGAGATGCAGGAGGATGAACGTTACGGATGTGAAAAAGTGGCAGAGCCGAAGACGATCATTGTGGATTACGGCGGAGCAAATGTGGCAAAACCGCTACATGTAGGACATCTGCGTTCTGCTGTTATCGGCGAGAGCGTCAAACGCATGAGCCGTTACATCGGACATGAGGTAATCGGTGATGTACATCTGGGCGACTGGGGTCTTCAGATGGGTCTGATCATCACAGAGCTGAAAGAACGGAAACCGGAGCTGGTTTATTTTGACGCATCTTATGAAGGCGAGTATCCGAAGGAAGCGCCGTTTACTATTTCTGAGCTGGAGGAGATCTATCCGACAGCCAGTGGAAAATCAAAAGAAGATCCGGCTTATAAAGAAGCGGCAATGCAGGCGACCTTTGAACTTCAGAAAGGCAGAAGAGGATATATTGCCCTGTGGAAACACATTTTGGCAGTATCCATCAAGGATCTGAAGAAAAACTATGACAGTCTGAACGTTTCCTTTGATCTGTGGAAGGGTGAATCCGATGCAGATCCATATATTGCTCCGATGGCGGATAAGATGAAAGAAGACGGATTTGCATATATGAGCGAAGGCGCGCTTGTAGTAGATGTCAGCGAGGAGACCGATGCAAAAGAGATCCCGCCTTGCATGATCCTGAAATCCGATGGCGCATCTCTGTATACAACAACCGATCTGGCAACCATCGTATGGCGTATGCAGGATTATCATCCGGACAAAATGGTATATCTGGCTGACAAACGTCAGGAGTTGCATTTTGTACAGGTATTCCGCTGTGCGAAGAAAACCGGACTTGTTTCTGATGATACTGAACTGAAATTCATCGGTTTTGGTACGATGAACGGAAAAGACGGCAAACCGTTTAAGACCCGTGAGGGCGGCGTTATGCGTCTGGAGAAACTGGTAGGAGACATCCAGAACGAAATGTTCCAGAAGATTTCCGAGAACAATACCATGGATGAGGAAGAAGCAAAAGAGACTGCAAAAATGGTAGCATTATCTGCTATCAAATACGGCGATCTGTCCAATCAGGCTTCCAAAGATTATATTTTTGATATTGACCGGTTTATTTCCTTTGAAGGAAACACAGGCCCATATATCCTGTACACTATCGTTCGTATCAAATCCATTTTGAAAAAATATGCCCAGAGTGGCAAATCCGCAGCAGATTACAAGATCCAGGCTGCACATTCTGCAAGTGAAAAAGGTCTGATGCTGGAGCTGGCTCGTTTCAATGAGATTATGATAAATGCGGCAGAAGAGCTTGCTCCGCATAAAATCTGTGCATACATTTATGGTCTGGCAAATGCACTGAACCATTTCTATCATGAGACAAAGATCATGGCAGAAGAAGATGAAGCAGTACAGGCTGGTTACATTCGTCTGCTGGAACTTACTAGAGACGTTCTTGAGACCTGTATCGATGTACTGGGATTTGCTGCACCTGACCGGATGTAAAAAAATAAATTAGAAAGTTTAAAGAGAAGGATATGAAAGAAAGAGAGAGTTTTGGATCCCGTCTTGGATTCATCCTTGTGTCCGCAGGTTGTGCAGTGGGGCTTGGAAATGTATGGAAATTTCCGTATATCTGCGGAGAAAATGGAGGAGCGGCTTTTATTCTGATCTATCTGCTGTTTCTCATCGTCCTTGGATTCCCAATTATGGTCTGCGAATTTTCCGTTGGTCGGGGAAGTCGCAAAGGTGCTTCCAGGGCTTATGAAGTATTAGAACCAGAGGGAACATCCTGGCATCATTTTAAATGGTTTTCTATTTTTGGAAATTATCTTCTGATGATGTTTTATACGATGGTAACAGGCTGGATGTTTTTCTATGTCTATCGTTCAGCTACTGGAAAACTTGCTGATATGAGTTCAGAACAGGTAGGCGGAGCTTTCAGTGATATGCTTGGCTCTCCGGGAACAATGGCAGGCTGGGCGATTGTTGCGATCATAGTCGCATTTGGCATATGCGCCCTTGGATTGCAGAATGGTATTGAGAAGATCATGAAGGTAATGATGAGTCTTCTGATCATCTTGATCGTTGTACTTGCCGTGCATTCGCTTGTGCTTCCAAATGCGGGGGTTGGCGTAAAGTTTTATCTTGTTCCTAATCTGGATGCAATCAGGGAACGGGGACTTGGCCCGGTAGTATTTGATGCTATGACCCATGCGTTCTTCACGCTGAGCGTTGGTATCGGCGCCATGGAAATCTTTGGAAGTTATCTGCAGAAAGAGCAGACCATTGGAGGAGAAGCAAAAAATATCGTGATCCTGGATACTTTTGTAGCTCTGATGGCAGGTTTTATCATTATCCCTGCATGCTTTGCTTACAATGTACAGCCGGATGCAGGTCCATCCCTGCTGTTTATCACACTGCCAAACGTATTTAACCATATGAGTGGTGGAAGAATATGGGGAACCTGCTTCTTTATCTTTATGTCATTTGCGGCACTGTCAACTGTAATTGCAGTATTTGAAAATATCGTGTCCTTTTACATGGATATGGGTGGCTGGAGTAGAAAAAAAGCGGTAGGATTTAATATTATCCTTGTAATTCTGCTGTCTATGCCTGCCGTACTTGGCTTCAATCTGCTTTCCGGATTCCAGCCGATCGGCGCAGGTTCCAGCGTCATGGATCTGGAGGACTTCCTAGTATCCTACAACCTGCTTCCACTGGGCAGTATGATTTTCGTTCTGTTCTGTGTGAAGAAAAACGGCTGGGGATGGGATAACTTCCTGAAAGAAGCCAACACCGGAAAAGGCATGAAACTTTCCGGCGCATTGCGTTTTTACATGACTTACATACT
Source organism: uncultured Roseburia sp. (assembly GCA_900557275.1). The sequence continues at coordinate 87,126 of USRX01000003.1, read as the reverse complement.
TCCGGCGATCATCGTCATCGTATACCTGAAAGGCTATTATGACACCTTTGCAAAGATGGGAACAAAGACGTTAGTAGGCTGGATGATTTTTGCGGTAGCATTGCTGGTGCTGATCTTTGGTATTGCATCAAAAAAGAAGAAGCAGTAGCAGAAGGGAGATTGAAATGAGTTTTTCAGATGAATTAAAGGGAACGAGTTATGCGGAATTTTCTCCGGTTGCAGAGCAGATCGTAGATCTGGCAAAACAGGAAATGAAACAGAATATGGCCACTGGTAAAACGATAACATATAAAAAAAGGTTGAAACGTCATACTGCGGTGGAATCTGAGATTTCTTATATTCTGTTTGCGGATAAAGAACTAAAACCGCCCTATCTTTTCCCATGTAACCAGGATGATGGACAGGATGAAATGGTCTGCTTTTGCAGCAGTCAGGAAGATTTGAAAAAATTGTTTGATGTTATCATGCAGATCAGCACCCGGGAAAACATATATGTAAATATGTTGGATAAATTACCGGGAATGAGAGGGGCATTTCATTTCTGGGTAGATGTGTAAAAATTTATAAAATGATAAGAGAGGCGCTGTCGGGGTCAAATGATTGTAATATGAGACAGACGTGTTAGTTTTGTGCAATTATTGGCTGTAGCTGGAAAGAAACAGTAAATAACAGAATATGAAATAACAAAATGACAGGAGCAAAAAGTTCGGACAGTAGAATTAATAAAGATTCTCACTGCTGAATTTCTTGCTCCTGTTTTGTGATTACCTGTCATGAAAATTTAATATCCCAGTTCTTCCCCTACAAGGATCACTTTGATCCGGCCTTTGATGCCGCTTCGTCTGGTAATGACGGTCTGGCTGCAGATGCAGTCATCGCCTAGGCAGTTGCCGCATTTTCCAGTCAGGGAACATGGCGTATTTTTGTTCAGACGCAGGCAGTTTGGCGGTGATGCGATGTCTTTGACCCGCTGATATCCGCTGGTTACATCGGATACGATCTTATTGATGCCGGCGATGATGATGACTTCCTTTGGACCGTAGATTAGGGCTGCCACACGGTTACCGCTGCCATCAATATTTACCAACTCGCCGTCTAACGTAATGGCATTGGTGCTCATGAAATAGCAGTCAGAGAGCAATGCCTGATGCAGGATATCCTGTACTTCATCCGGTGTTTTTCCGGTTGCACGGTCAAGGAATGTGATGTCAGATTTTTTACGCAACGCATCCATCAATCCGCACTCATTCAGTGTCATAGAACCGCCATTGGATACTTTCATGCCGGGCTTTACGAAAGAAAGCGCCAGCTTTAAAGCATCTGTGGAAGTCTCACAGTAATAACCTTCCATTCTTCGTTTTTCAAGATTTTTAATGATCGTTTTGGAAACGACTTCATAATAAGCTTTTTTCGGATCCATAGATCTGTTCCTCCTTTAAAAACAATCTACTTTTGAGATGTTATTTATTATTTAGGGATATAGCATAATAGTAGCACAAGAACGGTAACGTTGCAAATCTCGGATTTCTGTAGTATGATAAAAAAATCTATCTTTCTGAGGAATGCCGTTGGCTATACTCATGAAATGTCGTTATATTCTTTGGATAATGATTATAAAACATCCAAAAGCAACGGAAATTCGTAACTATAAAGAACTCTATAAAAAATAAAAGCAAAATATGATGGAAAGATGGATTAAAAAAGTACTGTAGTAGAAAGAGGGAAGTAAATTTTGAAAAAGAATCTCCGGAGAATGTTCTCCTACTATAAGCCCTACCGTGGGATCTTCTGGGCAGATATGTTTTTTGCACTGGTGGCAGCTGCTGTATCCCTGGCGATTCCGCTGATCGTGCGTTATATTACGTCACAGGTCGTTTACTTTGGCGCACAGGAGGCACTGCATACGATCATGCGTCTTGGAATCGTGATGCTGGTGCTGATCGTTGTGCAGTTTTATGGAAATTATTTTATTGCCAATTATGGACATGTTATGGGTGCAAAGATTGAGTATGACATGCGTGCAGAGATATTTTCGCATTATCAGAAGTTATCCTTTAACTTTTATGATGACCAGAAAGTGGGGCAGCTGATGTCCAGGATCACATCGGATCTGTTTGATATTTCAGAGTTGCTGCATCATGGACCGGAAAATATCGTGATCTCACTGATCAAACTGGTGGGGGCATTTGTGATCATGATCGGGATCAGTCCGAGATTGACGCTGGCAGCGTTTATACTGGTGCCGTTTATGCTGATCTATGCGTACTTTTTCAATAAGAAAATGAAAAAAGCATTCCGTCAGAACCGTGTTAAGATTGCCGGGATTAATGAACAGATCGAGGATAACCTTTCCGGAATCCGTGTGGTAAAATCCTTTGCTAACGAAGACATTGAATGTGAAAAGTTCAAAGTGGGGAACTGTGGATTTCTGGATGCGAAAAAGAACAGCTACCGATATATGGGCGGTTATAATGCAGGACTGACTGCGTTTACCGTGGCGATCACAGCGGTGGTTATCATTGCAGGCGGCATTATGATCACGCGGCAGACCTGTCAGATCACAGATCTTGTAGCATTTTTACTGTATATTAATGTGTTTACAGATCCGATCAAGACGCTGATCGATTTCACAGAGCAGTTCCAGAATGGATATTCCGGATTTGAACGTTTTGTGGAGATACTGGAGATCGAGCCGGATATTCAGGATGCAAAAGACGCGCAGGAGCTTACGGATGTGAAAGGAACGATCACGTTTGATGATGTATCGTTCCATTATGCGGATGCAGACCAGATGGTTCTGGAACATGTTTCCATGGAAGTGCCTGCCGGAGAATATGTGGCGCTTGTAGGCCCTTCTGGAGCTGGAAAGACGACACTGTGCAGCCTGATCCCGAGATTTTACGAGCCGACAGAGGGCAGGATCTGTATTGATGGCAAAGATATTTCCCATCTGACTTTGAAAAGTCTCCGGAATCATATCGGCATCGTGCAGCAGGATGTGTATCTGTTTGCGGGAACGATCCTGGAAAATATCCGTTATGGAAAGCCGGATGCATCCCGGAAAGAAGTTATTCAGGCGGCAAAAAATGCCAATGCCCATGATTTTATCATGAGTTTTCCGGATGGATATGATACGGATATCGGTCAGAGGGGCGTGAAACTGTCCGGTGGACAAAAGCAGCGTCTTTCTATCGCAAGAGTATTTCTGAAAAATCCGCCGGTGCTGATCTTTGACGAGGCTACATCTGCACTGGATAATGAGAGTGAACGGGTGGTGCAGGAATCACTGGAGAAACTGGCGAAAAACCGTACTACATTTGTTATCGCACACAGACTGTCAACAATCCGTAATGCAGAAAAGATTCTTGTGCTGACAGAGGAAGGCATTGAAGAATCAGGTACTCATGAAGAGTTGCTTGAAAAGGGTGGTATCTATCATGATCTGTATACGATGCAGTTTGGGGGGTAATGCTGTTTTTGTTGGCGAAAAAAAGATAAATATGGTACAGCGATCCTTATCTGAATGATATGATAGAAGAACGTTGCCATCATGAATAAAGAATACAGAAAATATCATTGTTAGGATCAGCAAAATAAACAGACACTAACAATGATGCTAAGAACAATAAGAGGAATCTAAAAATGGATTATAAAAAAGTAAGCCTGGAAGACCGGGCATTGCTGGAACGGTATCTTTCTATGAAAAAGGACCGTTGCTGTGATATGACATTTGCAAATATCTATCTCTGGAGCAGACAGTATCCCACAGAGTTTGAGATGAAAGGAAACTGTCTCGTATTTCGGGATATGGAAAGTCCCTGGAGCTTTTCTTTCCCTTATGGGGCAGAGGAAGACCAGAAGGAAACAATTGAACTGCTGGAACGGCAGGCGCAGGAGGAAGGACATCCTTTCCGGCTGCATCTGGTCACTCCATCGGATTTTGAAAAACTGGAATGCTGGTATCCGGGCAAATATAAGATCACATATGTCCGTGATGTGGCAGATTATGTCTATGAAACAGAAAAACTGATTAGTCTTTCAGGGAAAAAATATCATGGAAAGAAAAATCATGTGAATAAGTTTAAAAACACCTATCCGGACTGGTCGTATGAAAAATTGACGGATGAAAACGTGGAAGACTGTTTCCAGATGGCTCTGAAATGGCGAACTCAAAACGGCTGTGAAGAAGATGAGGAGAAGCGGGCGGAAATGTGTGTGACTTTAAATGCGCTCCGCCTGTACAAAGAACTGCATCTGACCGGTGGAGTGCTTCGGGCAGAGGGCAGAGTGGTGGCTTTTACTTTGGGAGAAAAGCTGAATCCGGACATGTTTGTGGTACACATTGAAAAAGCGTTTGCTGATGTGCCGGGGGCATATCCGATGATCAACCAGCAGTTTCTGCTTCATGAAGCGCCAGAGTATCTTTATGTCAACCGGGAAGATGATGCCGGATCAGATGGACTGCGCAAAGCGAAAGAATCTTACCGCCCGGTGTTCCTGATGGAAAAGGGAATCGTGACCCATTGACTTTTTTGGGTCCTCGGGCTATGATTAGAAACGATGAATGAATTGTAATTATAAATACAGGAGGCGTATTTTATTATGACAAAAATAGATATTATATCCGGTTTTCTTGGAGCCGGTAAAACAACTTTTATTAAAAAAATGCTGGAAGAAGTGTTTGCGAATGAGAAAGTCGTACTGGTAGAAAATGAGTATGGCGAAGTCGGTATCGACGGAGGATTTTTAAAAGATTCCGGAATCGAGATCAAAGAGCTGAATTCCGGCTGTATCTGTTGTTCACTGGTAGGTGATTTTACAAGAAGCCTTGCAGAAGTTATTGATACTTATCATCCGGACCGCATCCTTATCGAGCCGTCTGGCGTAGGCAAACTTTCTGACGTTCTTACTTCTGTAAAGAAGATCGAAGATACCCATGACGCAAAAGTAAATGCGCTGGTTACCGTTGCAAATGCTGTAAAAGCAACAAAACAGATGCGTGCATTTGGCGAGTTTTTTACCAATCAGGTGGAAAATGCTGCGACCATCGTTCTGAGCCGTACACAGAACATGACTCCGGAAAAACTGGAGAAATGTGTCAAAGACCTGCAGGCGGTAAACCCGAAAGCAGTTATCATTACCACTCCGTGGGATGAGATCAGCGGACAGCAGATCTTAAGCGCAATGGAAGATCAGGATACCCTGACAGCTGAGCTGATGGAAGAGGCGAAAAAACATATGCATGAGCATGACCATGAGCATCATCACGACCATGACCATGAGCATCATCACGACCATGATCACGACCATGACCATGAGCATCATCACGACCATGATCACGACCATGATCATGAGCATCATCATGACCATGACGATGAGTGCAGCTGTGGACATGACCACCATCACGATGATGAGTGCAGCTGTGGACATGACCACCATCATGATGATGAGTGCGGCTGTGGACATGACCACCACCATGATGCAGATGAAGTATTTACAAGCTGGGGCAGAGAGACTCCGCATAAATACACCAGAGAAGATGTGGAGAGCATCCTGAAGACACTTTGTGATACCGAAGATTATGGTGTGATCCTCCGTGCAAAAGGCATGGTTCCGGCAGAAGACGGTACATGGATCTACTTTGATATGGTTCCGGGCGAGTATGAAGTCCGTGCAGGAGAACCGGATTATACCGGACGTCTCTGTGTTATCGGAACCGATATCGACGAAAAAGGTCTGGAGCAGCTGTTCCATATCGCATAATTGCACAGATTAAGACTAGATGCAGATGAGTTCTGTTAGGATGACAGTTTGTTTAGAGACAAAAATGAAAAATATGGTATATTGCACCGCTTCATCTGGGCGGTGCAATAAAATTCATAGAGAAATTTATAGAATTGCTATTTGAAAGAATGCTGTCGGAACAGGAAAAAAGGCAGCGGAATGGAGAGTACAGATATGGATATTCCAGTATATTTATTTACCGGATTCATGGACAGTGGCAAGACCAGCATGATCACTGAGACGCTGTTGGAAAATGATTTTGGTACAGGAAACAAAAATCTGATTATTGCTTGTGAAGATGGCGATGAAGAATATGATGAAGAAAAGCTTGCAAAGATCAATACGATAGTAGTAGGCGTTGAATCAGAAGAAAAATTCACTGCAGAATTTCTGAATGAGTGTAATGCAGAATTTGAGCCAGATCAGGTCTTTATTGAATATAATGGTACATGGGAAGCTGCTTTGATCATGGAAATGGATCTGCCGAAGGGCTGGCAGATCGTACAGCAGCTGACCACGGTGGATGCATCTACTTACGAAATGTATTTGAACAACATGCGTCCGATGATGATGGAACAGGTGTTTAATACAGATGTGGTTATCTTTAACCGCTGCAATGATGATACGCCAAAAGGAAAGTTCCGTCGTACGATTAAGGCAGTCAACCGGAAAGCGCAGATCGTATATGAGCGGGAAGACGGCACCATTGACGAAAATGATATGGAAGAGCTTCCGTATGATCTGAATCAGGATATCATTCACATCACAGATGAAGATTATGGCATTTTTTATCTGGATGTACAGGACAATCCGAAAAAATATGAGGGCAAGAAGATCCGTTTCCTTGGTCTTGTATACCGTCCGGAGAAAATGGGCAAAAAACCGATCTTTGTACCGGGACGTTTTGCCATGACCTGTTGCGCAGAAGATATCCAGTTTATCGGATTTAAGTGTAAATACGATCAGGCGGCAACAATTCCGCATAAATCCTGGGTGGATATAACCGCGGAGCTGCATTATGAATTTGCCAAGGAATATCGTGGTAAAGGACCGGTTCTTTATGCCATCGATGTTAAGAAAGTAGATGCACCGGAAGAAGAACTGGTATACTTCTCATAAGATAGTCGAAAGTAATGTCTGGCAGAACGATGTGAATTTTCGGTCAGGATATTGCAACAGTAAATTGTTTGACAATTTTATTGAAATAGGTCTTGACATCTGAAAAGAAAAGTATTATGATTCAATGCATATAGAATAAACCGTTGAGAAAGAGTAGTAAGCTTGATCTGAAATTTCAGAGAGCTGCAGATGGTGGGATTGCAGTATGGAAGATTTTGCTGAATGGACTTTTGAGGGCAGCCTGAAAGAAATCTCTGTAGGAGCTGCCGGGAACCGGACCCGTTATCCAACCGGCATGTATGTAGGTACATGAAAGAGAGTGGACTGTTATGTCAAATTGAGTGGTACCGCGATAATAAGAATTTATTACCGTCTCAGGAATTTCCTGAGGCGGTTTTTGCTTTACAGAAAAACAACATTGTAAAACAAAAAGATCTGTTTTGGGAAGAGAACGAATCAGAATGCGGAAGTCCTATTCATGCGGGATTGATTCTATGAAAATGAATTTATGAAAGCGAGGAAACAAAAATGAAAAAGAAAGTATTGGCTTGTTTACTAACAGGAGCACTGGCTATCGCAGCCCTTGCAGGATGTGGAAGCACCGGAGGAAGTGATGCAAAAGACAGTTCCGCAGCAAAAGAGAACACGGACGGCAAAACATATACCGTTGGTATCGCACAGTATGTAGATGATGCATCTTTAAATCAGATCGCACAGGCCGTAAAAGATGAGCTGGATGCAAAAGGAAAAGAGCTTGGCGTAACATTTGATTACGAAGGCCATACATATAATGGTCAGGCAGATTCAACCGTTATGAATCAGATCGCAAGTAACCTGATCAATGACAATGTAGATGTGATCGTACCGATCGCAACACCGGTAGCTATGGTTATGCAGGCTGCTACAGAAGATAATCAGATTCCGGTTGTGTTTTCAGCCGTATCAGATCCGGTAAGCAGCGGTCTGGTAGCAAGTATGGATGCGCCTGGAAGCAATGTGACAGGAACTTCTGATATGCTGGATACAGAAGCTATCATGGATTTGATGTTTGCAGCAAATCCGGATATCAAAAAAGTAGGTCTCCTGTATGACAAGAGTCAGGATGCTTCAAAGCAGCCGATCCAGGATGCAAAAGCATATCTGCAGAGCAAAAACATAGAGGTAGTTGAGAAAACCGGTACAACAAACGATGAAATATCTCTTGGAGCAGATGCTCTGGTTGCTGCAAAATGTGATGCTGTATTTACACCGACCGACAATACTGTTATGACAGCAGAACTTGCTATTTTTGAAAAATTCCAGGATGCAAAGATTCCACAGTACTGCGGCGCTGATTCTTTCGCACTGAACGGAGCATTTTGCGGATACGGTGTAAATTATGAAGAACTTGGAAAAGCAACAGCAGATATGGTCGTTGATATCCTTGTAAATGGCAAAGATCCTGCAACAACACCGGTTCAGACAATGAACAACGGTATTGCAACTATCAATACAGATACTGCACAGATCCTCGGACTTGATTACAGCAAATTTGCTGATATGTGCGAGAAAGTCGTAGAAACTACAACAGCTAAGGAGTTTAAATAAACTATGTTATCATCAATATTTACAGTCTCTCTGGCACAGAGTGCCATTGAACTGGGATGCATCTACGCGTTAGTTGCACTGGCGCTTTTCGTATCTTTTTCCATTTTGAATATTGCTGATCTTTCTACAGACGGATGTTTTACCCTGGGATGCGCGGTCTGTGCAATGGTTACCATTGCCGGACACCCCATCCTGGGGCTTCTGGCTGCTATGGGGGCAGGCGTGATCTCCGGTTATGTTACCGCCTTTTTACAGACCCGTCTTGGCGTGGAATCCATTCTGGCAGGAATTATCGTTAATACAGGATTGTATACCATAAACCTTGCTGTTATGGGATTTTCTTCTCAGCTGAATCTGTTTGCAAATAAGACTGTATTTACTATGGCGAAAAATGCCATTGGTGGAAACTGGTATGAATTTATTACAATCATTGTTATCGTCCTTGTGATTGGATTTATCCTGACCTGGTTTTTGAGTACCAGACTGGGACTTTCCATTCGGGCTACCGGCGATAATGAATTTATGGTAAAAGCATCTTCCATCAGCCCGGTGTTTACCATTACGGTAGGACTTTGCGTGGCAAACGCCATGACAGGACTTTCCGGAGGACTTCTGGCACAGTATCAGAAATCCTGTGATATTAATATTGGTACCGGACAGGTTACTATCGCTTTGGCCAGTCTGATTATCGGAGAGACGCTGGTAGGAAAAGGATCTGTTATGAAACGTGTCCTCGGCGTTATCCTCGGAAGCTGCCTGTACCGTTTTATCGTGGCCATTGCGCTTCGCTTTAACGTACCGGCAGAATGTCTGAAACTGGTATCTGCCATTATCGTAGCGGTAGCGATCTCACTGCCGTATCTGAAACAAAAAGCAGCATTTGCCAAGACGAAGAGAGAGGCCATTAAGAAACGAAAAGCAGGAGGTGGATATTAATGCTTCAGCTGATCGATATTTCAAAAACATTTAATCCGAACACTGTAAACGAAAAAAAAGCATTGAACCATCTGAGCCTTACGTTGGAGGATGGGGATTTTGCCACTATCATTGGAAGTAATGGTGCTGGTAAATCCACCATGTTCAACGCTATCTGCGGAACATTTTTCGTAGATGAGGGTGGTGTGATCCTGGATGGCGAAGATATTACATATGTAAAAGAACACCACCGCAGCAAATACATCGGTCATTTGTTTCAGGATCCGATGAAGGGAACTGCTCCCAATATGAGCATTGAGGAAAATCTTGCCCTTGCTTATCTGCGCGCATCCAAAGAGCGGGGAAAATTTTTCAGTCGTATCACGAAAAAGGAAAAAGAAATGTTCCGAGAGCGTCTTGCCCTTCTGAATATGGGATTGGAAGACCGAATGAAAAATCCGGTAGGACTTCTTTCCGGTGGACAGAGACAGGCGCTGACCCTTCTTATGGCGACACTGGTTACACCGAAGATCCTGCTTCTGGATGAGCATACCGCTGCATTGGATCCGGCGACAGCAGAAAAAGTGCTCAATCTGACAAAACGGATCGTAAAAGAACATAACATTACCTGTCTGATGATTACGCACAACATGCAGTCCGCACTGGATCTTGGAAACCGTACGATCATGATGGATTCTGGAAACATTGTTCTGGATATCAAAGGGGAAGAGCGTGAGAATATGACTGTGGAAGATATGCTGGAACAGTTCAAAGAGGGCGTTGGAAAGAACCTTGATAACGACAGGATCTTACTTTCCAGAAAATAGAAGATTGCAAATATTTGTTATATGTAATCTGAAGAACCTTTTAAATCAAAAATGACGTATCAAAAAATGTTTGGGTTGAAAGAGATAAAAGTAAGCAGTATTTGCTAAAAAAAAGAATGTTAAAAAAATATCAGGAAAGAGAAAAAATCTTTTCTGATATTTTTTTATTCTTTTTTATACGGATTAGTAAAAACATACAAAAAACAGGACTGTTAAAGAAAAAACACATATCTGAAATTGTATAAAATGATAAAAGAGCAGGTAAAAATTAGGAAAAACGCAAGTTACCTCTGAGTGCCTAGATAACAATATTGTATGTATTGCATAAAAAACAAATATGACATATACTAAGTACATAGAATTTTACTAACACTTTTAAGTGAAATTCCAAATGTACCGATACTGAAAGGAGATAGTAATTATGGTAAAGAACACATTTGAAAACGCAACAGTATACGAGGCTCCAGGTCATCATGACGTGACACTGAGAAGATTCCACGGAAAAGAAGAGACAGGCGCAGAGAAATTCTGGGTAGGTCTTTCTCATTTTGAGCCGCACGGTGGCGCTGGCTGGGGTTACAAAGACAACGGTTGCGAGAAAGTTTACTTCATGCTGAACGGACAGATGACTGTTAAAGACAGAGAAGGCAATGAATGGAAACTGAACCCAGGTGATTCTTTCTCCATGGGACCTTTCGAGGAGCGTTACTTCGAGAATGAGACAGATAAACCAGTTTGGGTTCTGGTTATCATCACATATCCGGGAGTTTAATTCACTCGATTTGTCACAATTATTAAATTAGGAGGCTTATTAAAATGGTAAGTTTGAAAAAAGAGTTTGTAGATAACATGTTTTCCGTAGAAGGAAAAGTTGCTCTGGTTACAGGTGCTACAGGAGCACTTGGCAAAGTTCTTGCAAAAGCTTATGGTTATGCAGGAGCAAAAGTTGTTATGACTGGTCGTAACGATGCTAAACTGAAAGCTCTTGACGATGAGTTCAAAGCAGAGAACATTGAGTGTACATATGTTGTTGCTGATCCGGCAAAAGAAGAAGATGTAGATGCTCTCGTAAAAGCAGCAGTTGCTAAATACGGCGAGATCAATATCCTTGCAGTTTGCCACGGATTCAACAAACCTCAGAACATCCTTGAACAGTCTGTAGCTGATTGGCAGTACATCATGGATGCTGACTGCAAATCTGTATACGTTGTATGCAAATATGTAGCACAGCAGATGGTTGCACAGGGCAAAGGCGGAAAGATTGTTGTTGTTACATCTCAGCGTTCTAAACGTGGTATGGCTGGTTACACAGGATACTGTACTTCTAAAGGTGGCGCAGATCTTATGGTTTCTAGTATGGCATGTGATCTGTCTGCACAGTATGGCATCAATGTTAACTCTCTCTGCCCGACTGTATTCCGCAGCGAGCTTACAGAGTGGATGTTCGATCCGGAATCTGCAGTATATCAGAACTTTATGAAACGTGAGCCGATTGGTCGTCTGGCTGAGCCGGAAGACTTCGTTGGCTATGCTATCTTCCTTTCATCTGATGCTTCCAACTATATCACAGGCGCTAACTGCGACTGCAGTGGTGGTTACTTAACCTGCTAATAGTTGACTTTTTATGTTGTATCCTGACCTGTCGGACAATCTGTCCGACAGGCTGGAAACAGCTACGTTCTGATAATTTAAATAGTGGAGATGCTTAAATAATGAAAGACATTAAAAAATTCTTGGTTTGCGGCGGCGGAATGATGGGTAGCGCAATCGCTCAGATTCTTGCAGGACTTGACGGAGCAGAGGTTACTGTATATGATGTATTCCCTGTAGATGTTGAGGCTAAAGTTCGCAATAATACAAAATTACTTGTTGAAAAAGGAATCATGACCGAAGCAGATGTAGATGCTATCGTTGGCAAGATCAGCTTCACACAGGATATGCAGAGTGAAGGCGTGAAAAATGCGCAGATGGTAGTAGAGTGTGTTCTGGAAGACATGGAGATGAAACAGAACCTGTTTGCTCAGTTAGAAGAAGTTGTTGCAGAGGATACTATTTTCTGTACCAATACTTCGGTTATGAGCCCGACAGAGATCTCTTCTAAATGTAAACATAAAGAAAGACTTTGCGGTACTCATTTCTGGAATCCGGCTTTCCTGATTCCGCTTGTAGAGGTTGTTAAAACTCCGGATACTACCGATGAGGTTGCTCAGGCTGTTATGGATGTACTTACAGCTGCAGGTAAGAAACCGGTTCTCTGCAAAAAAGATGTACCTGGATTTATCGCAAACAGAATGCAGCATGCGTTATGGCGTGAAGCAATTTCAATCGTTGAACGTGGAATCGCTGATGCAAAAACTGTTGATGACGCTTGCAAATACAGCTTTGGTCTGAGACTTCCATACTTACCGCCACTGGTAAACTCTGATATGGTAAGTACACAGCTGACATACAACATCCACAGCTATGTATTAAAAGATCTGGAAGACAGACACGATGCATCACCGTTACTGAAAGAGATGCTGGATGAAGGCAAAAACGGATTCCGCGCAGAAGCAGTTGATGGCGTGCATGAAGGCTTCATGAAATATACAGACGAAGAAATTGCACAGATCAATGGTGGCTTAAATGAGTACCTGATTAAAATGCTTTACAATAAATAAATCGGTATATTTCACTTATATATGAACTAAAAAACATTGTTTTTTATAATTAGGAGGATAATAGAATGGGAAAAGTTGTTGTAGATTTAGCACATCCGTTTAGTGCAGAAATTCCGCGTTGGCCTTATTTCGATAAACCAGAAATCGTAGGCGCACATTCAATGGCAAAAGGTGGCGTTCTTACTCAGAGAATCACATGTACAATGCATACTGGTACACACTGTGATGCACCGCGTCACGTTATGGAGTATGAGTTCGACGGAAGACGTGCTCGTTATACTCATGAGATGCCGGCTGATGCTTATGCTGGACAGGCTATCGTATTCAAAATCGATATCGAGCCTTGGGGACTGATCACAGACAAACATCTTGATGCCTGCATGAAAGAATATGGCCTTAAAGATGGCGATTTGAAAGGAAAAATCCTTTGCATCAATTCCGGAATGCATCGTTACTTCGATGATTCCAAAGCTTACTATCATTATGCAGCAGGTACTGGTATCGATGCTGGTAAATGGTTCGTTAAACAGGGCGTTAAATGTGTAGCTATGGACGGACAGGCTCTGGATCATCCGCTTCACACAGCTATGGGTAACAACGGTATGACAAGAATGAACCTTCTTGGCGCTACTGGTAAAACAATCGTTGAAGAGTACAAAGAGCTGTTTGGTGAAGAAGCTTACGCTGAGTTCGATAAATTCGAGTATATCCGTATCCACGGACAGGAAGCTTATGATGAGAAATTCGGCGAGTTAGAGAACATCGGTGTATGGGGAACATGGGAGCCATGTCATAAAGAGATGCTCGGTCATGGTATCGTAGGTGTTGAGAACCTTGGTGGTGACCTTGACAAGATCGTTCCAGGTAAATGGTTTGAATTCCATTGCTACCCGATCAGATGGTACATGGGCGATGGTTCTATGGCTCATCCGGTTGCATATGTTGACGAAGAGAATATCGACAAATCCGTTCCAGACAGAAAATACAAATACTGCGGAACTGGTTACGGCGATGCTGAAGAGTATGGTCTTAGCTGCCTTGATTACATTCAGAGACTGTTCAACCGCAACAAATAATTTTTGTTGAATTATTAAGAACAATATAAGAATAAGCCTATTGCATTCGTGCAATGGGCTTATTCAAGGCTTGAAAAAGTTTGAAAAAAACTGTTTTCTGTGAAATTGGTCTGGGCAGGAGCTGGTTTGAACCAGAAGGTTTTAAAACGGTAACTTGACAATTCGCAGGACATAGCATACACTTCAACATGTATGATAAATACATATAAATAAGAAATGAGGGAATGAAAAATGGCAAAGAAAACAATTATCACAGCAGCTGTAACAGGTGCTTGGCCGAAAAAAGAGAACAATCCAAACGTACCGATGACTCCGCAGGAGATCGCTGATGACGTATATGCATGCTGGAAAGCAGGCGCTGCAATCGCTCATCTTCATATGAGAGATGACGAAGGTAACGGAACAATGGATACTGCTAAATTCGAAGAGACAGTAAATCTGATCCATACAAAATATCCGGATTGCGACATCATCCTGAACCTTACTACATCAGGTGATATCCACGCAGATGATGAGCTTCGTGTTGCTCACGTTAAAAAATTAAAACCGGAAATGGCTTCTTATGACTGTGGTTCTATGAACTGGTTAAACAGCGGTCTTTTCATCAACTCCCCGAAATTCTTAACAGATTGTGGTCTGTTATTCCAGGAGACAAATACAAAACCGGAAATCGAAGCATTTGATCCGGGTATGATCGGAAACGCTGCTTACTACATCAAAAAAGGCGTTCTGAAAACACCTGTACACTTCCAGTTCTGCATGGGATGTGCAAATGGTATCGCTGGTACAATGAAAAACCTGATCTTCATGAAAGAGACAGCTGATGAGTTAGTAGGTAAAGGAAACTATACATGGTCCTGCTTCGGTGTTGGACACAGCGCAATGGAAATGCTGTACGGTGCAGTAGCACTTGGCGGCGGTATCCGTGTAGGTATGGAAGACAACGTAATGTACGCAAAAGGACAGCTCGCAGAGAGCAACGTTCAGTTCGTAGAGAGAGCTGTTCGTGTAATCAAAGAGTATGGCAATGAAGTTGCTACACCTGCAGAAGCACGTGAAATGCTTGGTCTTACAGCAAAATAAGTTCAGATGGCATTACATCTGAGAATGATGTCCTGAACAGATATCATATATGGAAAACACGCAACGCAGAGATTTGCTTTGCGTGTTTTCTGGTATAAAAAGAAAGGAGGAAACAGATTATGACATGGGGAGCACTGTACATGTATTATCACTGCCCGAAATGCGGCATGAAATATGAGTATGCGCTGGACGTTATGACCGAGTTTGGAGATGAATTTGGTTTCTGTCCGGAGTGCCATGTAATGGGTGTTTACGAAAAAGAAGGCGCAAGAACATTAGATGATGCAGAATATTTTGAAGTAGAGTAATACAATAACTGTAATAAAAAGGCTTGTCGGTATGGCTGTTTTTATCGATGTTCCGTTATATAGCTGAATGAATAATCAAACAGATATATTTTTTACAGGTAGAAACAATAAAAACAGATATTATGAAAGTCTAGAGAGACCGATCTTCAGAAGCAGAGAAAAGCTGTTTTAAGGAGATCGGTTTTTTTAGTATACAGAAGTTGGATATTAGCATACAAGTTTTGGTAAGATTCCTGAAAAGTGGTTTGTATCTCGATACATAAATACCGAAAACTGGTTTGCTTTTAGAATAGGGATGTCTGGATTTTTTATCGAAAGAACGTTACGATTAGTGAACGTGTATTACAAGCAGAACAAAAATTTTAGATTTTATATATTTACAATCAGAAAATCATATGGCATAATATGTTTAACAATATTTAATATTATGCATAATGTCAAATCTGTATAGCCGCAATACAGATTAAGCATAACAGATTGGAGAAGATTAAATGGCAGTTATTAAACGAATGTCTTTAGTGGATCAGGTATATGAAAAGTTAAAAGATAAAATTGTTCAGCTGAAGATTCCGTTTGGAAGTAAGTTGAATGTAAGCAAATTACAGGAAGAATATGGTGTAAGTTCCACTCCGGTCAGAGAAGCGCTGAATCGTCTTCTGAATGAGGGGTTGATTGAATTTGAAAATAATGTGGGAGCCCGTGTTATCGATATTACAGAAGATGATGTCAGACGAATTCAGGAAGTATCTTTCGCATATGAGATGGCGGCTGCACGTTATGCAATGAAACGCGGAGACCGTGAAGGCATGATCAGGGAGATCGGACAGTATATTGAAGAATATAAAAACTCACAAGGCGTTATCGAGAGCTGCAGTTGTATCAGAAATATCAAGGCGGTTTTTTATAAAAACTCAGATAATGAGATGCTGATTGATTCTATGGAATCTCTGAATGGTCTGGATCAGGTGCTGCATTCTCTGTTTTCCATGCCGAGAGAAAAGGGTGGCAGCGGTGAATTTTATCATACGGGTATCAGCTATTTTGAAACCATTTATAAAGCAATTCAAAATGATGACTTTGCCAGTGTGTGTGATGGACTGGAAGGTCATCAGCTCTGGGCAAGAAAATATATCGTAAAAAATCTGGAAACCGTAAAAGAGCAGCAGGGTAAGTAAAACAATTTCAGACATAAAGGAAATGCTGGGAGTTTTTCCTTTATTAATAAGCGGAATTTACAGAAATGCAAGCTTGTTTATAAAATGAAAAAATTTTCAACAGAAATTAAATTTTGACAAGAAAGTCTGCTTCATGTATAATGAATTGGACTAGAAGGGGATCTGCCCCAAATAATAAATTACGCAATTCTCATTTTTTTGTTCCAAAATTATACCTTTGAAGAAGAGTCTCATAGTGATATGGGGCTCTTCTTCTTTTATATGTATAGAAAAAAATACAGCATAAAATCTCTGTGTATGGGAATAGATACAAGGAATCTATTGATTTTTATTTTGTATAATATACAATAGCAGTATAAGTTATAAATTTAACAATCTAAAATTTGCCTGTTCAGTAAAGTGGATAAAATCGGCAATTCTGACTGTAAATATAAGGCAAAGACAAAAAGTAAAACAAAACGAAAAAGGAGAGGACGAAATCTGATGTACAAAATTACGAAACGAAAAAAGCTTGCAAATCAGATATATCTGATGGATATTGAAGCCCCTCGTGTGGCCGCATCCTGTAAACCGGGTCAGTTTGTGATCGTAAAACTGGATGAGGTGGGGGAACGTATTCCACTGACAATCTGCGATTATGACAGAGAGGCTGAGACGATCACGATTGTATTTCAGGTTGTAGGAGCCTCTACAGAGCGGATGTCTCATTTATATGATGACGATGCGTTTGAGGATGTTGTCGGTCCTCTCGGATGTTATTCAGAGTGGATTGATGAAGATATAGAAGATTTAAAAAGGAAAAAAATGCTTTTTGTGGCAGGTGGTGTAGGAACTGCTCCGGTATATCCGCAGGTAAAATGGCTGCATGAGCATGGCATTGATGCGGATGTAGTCATCGGCGCAAAGACAGAAGAACTGCTGATCTTGGAAGAAGAAATGAAAGCGGTGGCAGGAAGATTATATGTATGTACAGATGATGGAAGTTATGGTACGCCAGGTATGGTAACGACAGTTATCGAGGAACTTGTACAGAAAGGCAACCAGTATGATGTCTGCATCGCCATCGGACCGATGATCATGATGAAATTTGTCTGTCTGCTTACAAAAGATCTGGGAATCCCGACAATTGTTTCCATGAATCCGATCATGGTAGATGGTACCGGAATGTGTGGCGCATGTCGTCTGCAGGTAGGAGATGAGATCAAATTTGCCTGTGTAGACGGACCGGAATTTGACGGACATCTGGTTGATTTTGACCAGGCAATGGAACGTCAGACCTTATACCGTACATTGGAAGGTCGGGCAATGCTGAAATTAAAAGAAGGTGCAACACATCATGGCGGCTGTGGAAATTGCGGAGGGAATGACTAATGGATGTACTGAAAAAAGTGCCGGTACGGGAACAGAAACCGGAAGTAAGAGCAAAAAATTTTGAAGAAGTATGTTATGGATATAATGATGAAGAAGCGGTAGAAGAGGCACAGAGATGCATTAACTGCAAAAATGCACGATGTATTCAGGGATGTCCGGTGTCAATCGATATTCCGTCCTTTATCAGCAAGATCAAAGAAGGAGAATTTGAAGCGGCATATCAGGATATTTCCAAATATACAGCGCTTCCTGGTGTCTGTGGTCGTGTATGTCCGCAGGAAAGCCAGTGTGAAGGAAAATGTATCCGTGGTATTAAGGGAGAACCGGTTTCTATTGGAAAGCTGGAGCGTTTTCTTTCCGATAAAGCGGCAAAAGAAGGTTATCCACTGCCAAAACCAGCAGGAAAAAATGGTCATAAAGTGGCAGTCGTAGGTTCTGGTCCGGCAGGTCTTACCTGTGCGGGAGAACTGGCAAAGATGGGCTGCGATGTCACGATCTTTGAAGCACTGCACAAGGCAGGCGGCGTGCTGATGTATGGAATCCCGGAATTCCGTCTTCCAAAGAGTGCCGTTGTAGATCGTGAAATCGACAAAGTAAGAGAACTTGGCGTTAAGATTGAGACAAATGTTATCATTGGAAAATCCGTTACCATTGATGAACTGATGGACAACGAAGGCTTCGAAGCTGTATTTATCGGTTCTGGCGCAGGACTTCCGAAATTTATGGGTATCCCAGGAGAAAATGCCAACGGTGTATTTTCTGCCAATGAGTATCTTACCAGAAACAATCTGATGCAGGCGTTCCGCAATTCTTACGATACACCGATTCTTGGTGGGCATAAAGTGGCTGTTGTCGGTGGTGGAAATGTTGCCATGGATGCGGCAAGAACGGCATTACGTCTGGGTGCAGAAGTTCATATCGTATACCGACGCAGTGAGGAAGAACTCCTGGCCAGAGTGGAAGAGGTGCATCATGCAAAAGAAGAAGGCATTATATTTGACCTTCTGACCAATCCGGTAAAAGTTATTGCAGATGAAAAAGGCTGGGTAAAAGGTCTGGAGTGCGTGCGCATGGAACTGGGAGAGCCGGATGAATCTGGAAGAAGACGTCCAAAGACGATCGAGGGTTCTAATTTTGTCATGGATGTGGACACAGTCATTATGTCTCTGGGAACATCTCCAAATCCACTGATCTCTGCCACTACAGAAGGATTGGAAGTAAACAAATGGAAATGTATTGTAGCAGATGAAGATAACGGTAAGACGACCAAAGAGGGCGTATATGCCGGAGGAGATGCCGTTACGGGAGCAGCAACTGTAATCCTTGCTATGGGTGCAGGAAAACAGGCTGCAAAAGCAATCTACGAGTATGTGACAAAATGAGGTGCGCAGTAAAAGTACTTGTGGGAGAAAAAGATCCATAGTGAGATATCAGCATCTCATGTTTTTTCAAAATAAGAAAATAATATATACGAGTGTAAAAACGGCAGAGCAGGGAGAAAGACCTGTTCTGCCGTTTTTGGAGAAATCTGTAAATTAAAAAATACCCTTAAATGCTGTAACTGGCAAAACATTTAAGGGTATTAAAAAACAAATATTATTGGTGGGAAACGTTTTCGTTTGCATCAGCCTCTGGGTGTTGCTTGTGTTTGTAAGTATCCATAATATCCATTAGCTGATCTTCGTATTTCATTTCCGTATGTACTTTGAATGCATCCGGATCAATAGGAAGATTCAGACTGGCAAGGCGTCTGACGCTCCAGATATACAGGATATCAAGTGCCGGGATCAGGTCTTCTCCCAGGGGTGTCAGAATATATTCCACTTTTAAGGGGATGGTATTGTACTGAATTCTTTCAATCAGTCCATCATGTGTGAGTTCTTTGAGCTGCTGGCTAAGCACTTTTTCACTGACACCCAGAGTTTTTTTTGTTTCATTAAAACGGATTTTTCCATAATGGTGAATGTGATGCAGGATCGTCATTTTCCATTTGCCGGAAATGCAGTTTGTGACAAAATGATATGGGTTTACGTAGTCCATAAAAACCTCCTGGTGTATTTATGTACGCCGGATATCTTCTTTAAAAATATATTTTAAAAAAGTTTTAATTTATGATACTCGTTGAGAAGATTTCGGGAGTACACTGTGTATTGATTTTGCAGCTGTTATAAAAGACTGCAAAAAGTTATTGAGTATCAAAGTGGTAACTTTATTTTATTCTATCATACCACTGAAATATTTCAAGTGGCAAACGAATGATTGTGAAAAAATACACATTGTGGTATTATAATTAAGAAGATTCATATGTAGTATTGCCCAGAATAATCTTTTTTTGTAGATAAGTCTGAAAAAAGATATGTAACATATGCATAAAATGATTGTATATTTGTATAAAAGTAAGGGCAGTCCACGAGAATGCAATGAAATATACAAATCTTTTCATGGAAACAGGATGAAATATAAGGAAGTTTTGCAAGATAATGCCATAAAACTCATTGGTACAGATAAGGGAGTTTTAAAATATAAAAACGGAGATGAAACATCATGAAAGAACGAATTCAGAGAGCATATGATAATCATAAGAGAGGATACAACTGCGCACAGTCAGTTGTATGCGCATACAGTGATCTTCTCGGAGTGGATGAAGAGATCCTTTTCCGCATGTCCGAAGGTTTTGGCCTTGGCATGGGACGGATGGATACATGTGGCGCAGTTACAGGAATGTTGATGGCAGTCGGGCTGCTGAAAAGCACCGGGGATCTGAAAAATTGCAAGTCAAAGCCAGAGACAATGAAAGTGGTAAAAGAGATGCAGGAAGCCTTTTTAGAGAAAAATGGTTCTATCATGTGTCGTGAGATCAAAGGTGTGGATACGAAAAAGGTGCTGCGCAGCTGTGACGGATGTATTGAGGATGCTGTACGTATGTTGGGAGAACGCTTTTTTTCAGACAAGCTGATGCCAGAAGAACACTGAGAGAAGGAATCGCAGAGCGGTTATTTTTAATCAGAAGAATCTTTCGGCAACAGATCGCAGAGAATGGAATGAAATAATACTTTAAAAGACAGTATAAAACAGTATACACACTTCGGATGGAAAATGGCAGATTGGAGATGGCATGAATTTTAAAAGTATTCGATATTTTATTACAATGGCGCATTGCCTGAGTTTTACTCAGGCAGCTAATAAACATCATATTACGCAGACTGCCATGAGCAGATATATTGCTTCCCTGGAAGAACAGGTGGGAGTACGTCTGTTTGAACGGAGTTCCCGAAAGGTTGCTTTGACAGAAGCGGGCAGAGTATTTGCAGAAGGCATGGAAAAAATGCTGAAGGAATACGATACATTGATGGAACGAACTCGGGCAGCGGGAAATGATTATAAAGGACATGTAAAGGTTGGAATCGGCATTTATGAGTACAGCAATACAGAAAACTTTTTCTCGGAATTTCTGGAGTTGTATTCGGATATAAAAATCGACATATTCCAGTTCCCTTACAGTACACTGACGGAACAGTTCCGTACGAATGAGTTGGATGTGATCATTTCGCTGGATATGTGCAAAGAAGAATTTCGTGAAGATGAACTGCGCTGTGTAAACCTGTTTACCAGTGAAAATGTTCTTGTGATGAACCGGGAAAAGAAAAATAAACACTATGCGGATTGTACAGTAGAATCTATTCTCCGGAAGGAGTATCTGGTAACTAACTGCGAGGATGCGGGACCGAGTTCCCTGAAAATGTTGAAAGCCCTTCTGGAACGGGATTTTGGTTTTATACCGGATAAGATTGTGCAGACAAACAGTTTGGGCGCACAGCTTCTTATGGCGAGGACCGGACATGGCGTGGCGATTGTGCCGGCATTTGTCCGTGAGATCCAGGATCCATCACTGATCATTCTGCCACATCCGCAGAAGAAACCGCAGCAGTATTGTGCATTGCAGAAACAGGATTCCAGAAACGAGGCAGCTATTATGTTTATGGATTTCCTGGAAGGAAATGTTGGGTAGAAAATCTGATTTTTATAGCGCTGTATGTCAGTTTGGAAAAGAAACTGTTTCTGAAACTGACATGCAGCGTGTTTTGGTTTGTGGATGACGAATGGCGGATGATAAAAAATAAATAAGGATGAAAGCATGACAGCTATTCCTCCAGCATATACATAGAACAGGAATGGATGCCGGAAATTTTTTGCTAAAAATTTTACAGTCAATTAAGGCTAAAAAGATTTATGAAAAGAAGATCTTGGGCATGCATCGTATAGACGGGAGGATTTTTTATGGACAAAATAAATGGCGTAACCTATGACCTGTACAGGGATATCAGAGAACGGACGGGCGGGGAGATCTATCTGGGCGTGGTAGGTCCGGTGCGTTCCGGAAAATCTACATTTATCAAACGTTTTATGGATCTGATGGTATTGCCTTGTATGAAAGATGTATCAGACAGAGAACGTACCATTGATGAGCTGCCTCAGTCTGCCCAAGGAAAGACGATCATGACGACGGAGCCAAAGTTTATTCCGAAAAATGCGGCAGAGATCTCTCTGGCGGAGGATCTGCCGGTAAAGCTGCGGCTGATCGACTGTGTGGGATTTCTGATCGATGGCGTCAACGGTCATCTGGAAGATGGAAAACAGCGTATGGTCAAAACACCCTGGAAGGAAAAGGAAATGCCTTTTGCCCAGGCGGCGCAGCTGGGAACGGAAAAAGTGATCCGGGAACATGCAACGATCGGCATCGTTGTCACGACGGATGGTTCCTTTACCGAGATTCCACGGGAAAATTATGTTCCGGCGGAGGAGCGTAGCATTGAGGAACTCAGGAAAATAGGGAAACCGTTTGTTGTGTTATTGAACACACCGAAACCGTACCAGGAAGAAAGTACACGACTGGCAGAGGAACTGTCGGAAAAATATCAGGTACAGGTCTTGCCGGTCAACTGTGAGCAGCTGAAAAAAGAGGATATTCACAAGATCTTAAAACAGGTGCTGTATGAATTTCCGGTCAAAAAGATTTCTTATTATATACCGCGGTGGGTGGAGATGCTTTCGCTGTCTCATAAAGTAAAGGAAGCGCTGATCAGTAATGCCCGGAACATTCTGGAGCACATGAAAAAGATGAAGGATGCAGTGGCATATTCCGCAGAAGCGTCAGGGGATGTGATAAAAAAGATTCGCGTAGATCAGATCGGATTTTCGGATGGAACGGTCAGTATACATATGGATGTGGACGAAGCACTGTATTATGAAAATATGAGTGAGCTGGCAGGCATGCCAATCCGGGGAGAATATGAACTTATCTCTATGGTAAAAGAACTTGCGTCTGCAAAAAAACAGTATGAAAAAGTAGCGGAGGCTATGGAGAATGTGCAGCAGAAAGGATATGGTGTAGTCCTTCCCTCCATGTCGGAGATTCAGATAGAGGAGCCACAGCTAATCCGGCATGGCAATAAATATGGGGTAAAGCTGAAAGCTGCATCGCCCTCTATTCATATGATCCGTGCAAATGTAGAGACAGAGATTGCTCCAATCATCGGAAGCGAAGAGCAGGCGCAGGATCTGATCAATTATATTCAGCAAAATCAGGATACAGAAGAGGGGATTTGGAAGACCAATGTATTTGGAAAATCTATTGGCGAACTGGTAGAAGATGGGATTAGCCGAAAGATTGCTCTTATGGATGATCAGAGTCAGCTGAAACTGCAGGATACTATGCAGAAAATCGTTAATGACAGCAATGGCGGGCTGGTGTGCATCATTATTTAAATCGTGCATGTATTCTTATGTTACTGCAATTTTTGGAGATATTTTTGCTGTTTTGAAAACTGCTTCCGGAATTTTCAAAAAGATTTCGGAAGCAGTTTTTGTAAGGACTCTTTTTCAGACGGAGTGGTAGTATTTGCCAAAAATCTGAAACAGGGTGGAATTACAGTAAGAAAATCAAAGAGCAGTGTGGAATAGGGCAGGTATTTACAAACCCTATGATTTTGGCTATAATATACCATTGAGATAAAACTACCGGTTGAGCCGCAGGTTAAAGGCGGCGGAATGGACATTAGTATGAATCCTGTATATGAAAAATTAATGCGCTGCTATGAGAGCGTAAAACAGAAAATAGAGTTTAAACCGGAGATTGCTTTGATCCTTGGTTCCGGCCTTGGAGATTATGCAGAGCAGATCCGGGTGGAAGCGACACTGGATTATCATGAGATCGAAGGATTTCCGGTGTCTACTGTACTGGGGCATAAAGGTCGGTTTGTGTTTGGATATGTGAAAGATGTTCCTGTTGTGATCATGCAGGGACGTGTGCATTATTATGAAGGATATCCAATGGAAGATGTGGTTCTACCAACCCGTCTGATGGGGCTGCTGGGAGCGAAAGTATTGTTTCTGACCAATGCTGCCGGAGGCATTCAGGATGGGATGCAGGCAGGAGATTTTATGTTGATCAACGGGCATATTTCCAGCTTTGTACCATCGCCGTTGATTGGATCGAATATAGAGGAACTTGGCGTCCGTTTTCCGGATATGAGTGAAGTATACAGTAAGAAGCTTCAGAAAACGATAAAAGAGACTGCGAAATATCTCAATCTTCCGTTAAAAGAAGGCGTCTATGTCCAGACGACGGGGCCGAACTATGAGACACCGCAGGAGATTCAGATGTATCGGATGCTTGGCGCAGATGCAGTCGGAATGAGTACGGCAGTGGAAGCGATCGCGGCCCGTCATATGGGCATGGAGATCTGTGGGGTATCCTGCATTTCCAATTTGGCAGCAGGCATTTCAAAAAATCCACTGACGCATGCAGAGATTCAGGAGACCGCTGATCGGGTAGCGCCGGACTTTAAAAAACTGATTACGGAATCTATTTGTTCTATCCATCGTGTGCTGTAAAAGGGAAGATGATAGAATCTGTTAAAAGCAGCTGTGTATGGAAGAAAATGAGTAGCGAAAAAGATAAAAAGCTCTGATAAATACAAGGAGAATTAAAATGAATATACGTTTTTATAATGCAAAGATTCTTACCCTGACGGCACTGGAAACATTTCAGGTCGTTGAGGGAGAACTTTGGGTTAAAGGAAATACTATCTGTTATATCGGTAATGGAAGCGATATGGCAGAAACAATGAAAAAGGAAGAGATTTCTGCCTGGGAGCGGGAGATTGATGTAAAAGGCAATCTTCTTCTTCCGGGATTTAAAAATGCCCATGCGCATACTTATATGACATTTTTACGTTCCTATGCAGACGACCTTCCGTTGCAGGAATGGCTGTATCAGATGTGTTTCCCAAAAGAGGACAAGCTGACCACGGAAAATATCCGCCCGTTGGAAGTTCTTGGTATTATGGAATATCTGACCAGCGGCATTACGACCAGTTTTGATATGTGTTATTTTCCACCGGTGTATGCACAGGTAGCAGCACAGTGCGGATTTCGTGCGGTACAGGTATCAGGTGTCAACAGCTTTGGCGGAAGTGCAGCTGTCGTGGAAGAAAATTATCTGAAGGTTAATGAAACCAGTGATCTGACTTCTTTCATGATCGGTTTCCATGCGGAATATACGACTAAAATGGAACTGATGGAAGAAATTGCAAAACTGGCTGAAAAATACAAATCTCCGGTGTTCCTGCACAATTCTGAGACACAGAATGAAGTAAAAGAATGTCTGGAACGCTATGGAAAGACACCGACACAGCTGACAGATGAGTTGGGTATGTATCAGTATGGAGGTGGTGGATTCCACTGTGTATATTTTGATGACAGAGATTATGAGATTTTCAAAAAAAGGAATCTGACCGCAGTGACCTGTCCGGCCTCCAATCTGAAACTTGCCAGCGGCATCGCTCCGGTAAAACGGTTTGTAGATGAGGGAATCAATGTGGCTATCGGTACCGACGGACCGGCCAGCAACAACTGTCTGGATATGTTCCGCGAGATGTTTCTGACTTCTGCACTGGCGAAAGTCCGCGAGATGGATGCAGAATGTGTCAGCGCAGATAAGATCCTGTATATGGCGACTACCGGTGGCGCAAAAGCACTTGGGCTGGAAGATTGTGACCGCCTTGCCCAAGGCAAGAAAGCCGATCTTATCATGCTGGATCTGCATCAGCCCAATATGCAGCCTGAGAATAATATTGTGAAGAATATTGTAT
The DNA here is from genome assembly GCA_900557275.1 of uncultured Roseburia sp. Next base: position 61,068 of record USRX01000003.1, on the reverse strand, counting down.
ACAGTGGCAGTAAACAGAATGTGATCCTGACAATGGTTGATGGGAAGATTCTGTATGAGAACCAGAAATTCTCCATCGGATTTGATCCAGAAGAGATCTACCGGGAAGCAAACCAGATCATCCGTTCCATGGATTAACAGGAGTGAGCGAAAACATGAAAGTAACGATTTATACAGATGGCGCCGCAAGGGGCAATCCAGATGGACCGGGCGGATATGGAACCGTATTGCAGTACCGTGATACAAAAGGAAACCTTCATGAGAGGGAACTGAGCGCCGGATATAAAAAGACGACAAATAACCGGATGGAGCTTATGGCAGCTATTGTTGGGCTGGAAGCATTAAACCGTCCCTGTGAAGTGGAGCTTTATTCGGATTCAAAATATCTGACGGATGCATTTAACAAGCACTGGATTGATGGCTGGAAGAAGCGTGGATGGGTCAAATCTGATAAAAAACCTGTCAAAAATATCAAATTATGGCAGCGTCTTTTGAAAGCTATGGAATCCCATCAGGTAACGTTTCACTGGGTAAAAGGGCATGACGGACATCCGGAAAATGAACGCTGTGACCAGCTGGCAACAACAGCCGCAGACGGAAGCGGCTTGCTGGAGGACAATTTAGACGTATGAGAAAACATGTAACAAACGGTAGTTTGTTTCTGATGTTTGCTGCATTGACGGGGTCACTGATCGCTGTATATATTTGGCTGTTCCTGAAAGTGGCAAATGTCGGGATTACCGTTATCTGGGAATGGATTCCGAAGGTCGTAACCACCAGACTGTACACGATAGGCATGTGTGTTGTCGGCGGTGTGATTGTAGGCATCTACCGGAAATATTGTGGAAATTATCCGGAATCCATGGCCGATGCAGTAAAACATGCAAAAAATGAAGGTACATATCCCTATGATAAGATACCGATCATTATAATTGGTTCCCTGCTGTCTCTGTTTTTCGGCGGAGCGGTAGGACCGGAGGCGGGTCTGGTAGGCTTGCTGCTGGGATTTTGTTTCTGGGCGATGGATCAGTTTGGCGTGGCGATCAATCGTATGGAACAGATGATCTTTCAGAATCCGGAAGTTCATCGTGGAGAGGTGTTTAGAGTGATGGTAGCCGGTCTGTTCCATAATCCGAAAAAAGCGGACTGTCAGAAGCTTCATGAATGGAAACGTTCCGAACAGGTGTCTGCCGGAGTTGTGGCAGGAATCAGTGGTCTGATCATATTCGAACTGCTCAATGCTATTCTGGGTCGTTGTATCACGATTCCACAGCTGTCCGGCGGTATCGTGCGCAAGATTGATATACTGATACTGGTTGCACTGATTGTTGGCGGTGTGGCTGCGGGATATCTGTATCTGATCTTTAAGAAACTGGCATCCATAATCTTTGGTTTTTTTTCAAAAAAAGGATTCTATATCTTAAATGCAGTCTGTGGAGGGGTAATTCTTGGAATAGTGGGAACATTCCTGCCAATGACCATGTTTTCCGGCGGAAATGCCATGCAGGCAATGCAGTATGAATATTTGAAAATGACGCCGGTACTTCTGATTGTTATTGGCGTGGTCAAGCTGTTTTTGACTAACGTATGTATCGAATCCGGCTGGCGTGGCGGACATTTCTTCCCTCTGATCTTCAGCGGACTCAGTATAGGATGTGGATTGTCTGTACTTTTTCGCTCAAATCAGGTATTATGTGTCATAGTGGTGTCTACAGCTATGCTGGGTACTGTATTACAGCAGCCCCTTGGCGCACTGGTGCTGTCCATCATCTTTTTCCCGATAGAAAACATCGGATGGATGCTGGCAGCGGCATTTATCGGCGGATGTATCCCATTACCGAAAGCACTGCGCCTGAATGTAGACAATAAAGGATTTTTATATAACATCACGCACTTTGTATATCAGAAGAAGCTGCCGATGAAAAATAATAAACAATAACAATATACTTTGGAGGATTTATTGTGAAGAAAGCATATGGAGTGAATGAACTTAGAAAAATGTACCTCGATTTCTTCGAGAGTAAAGGTCATCTTGTAATGAACAGCTTTTCTCTTATTCCGCATAATGATAAGAGTCTTTTGCTGATCAATGCCGGAATGGCGCCGTTAAAACCATATTTTACCGGACAGGAGATACCGCCGAGACGCAGAGTGACAACCTGTCAGAAATGTATTCGTACCGGCGATATTGAAAATGTAGGAAAAACAGCCCGTCATCTGACCTTCTTTGAGATGCTCGGAAACTTCTCCTTTGGTGATTATTTCAAACATGAAGCTATCGCATGGTCCTGGGAATTTTTAACAAAAGTTCTAGGACTGGAGGAGGATCGTCTGTATCCATCCATTTATGGAGAGGATGATGAGGCATTTGATATCTGGACAAAAGAGATCGGTGTTCCTGCAGAGAGGATCACACGTTTTTACCGTGATGAGAACGGAGAATGTGATAACTTCTGGGAGCATGGCGCAGGTCCTTGCGGACCATGTTCTGAGATTTATTATGACCGTGGAGAAAAATACGGATGCGGCAGCCCGGACTGTAAAGTAGGCTGTGACTGTGACCGTTTTATGGAAGTATGGAACAACGTATTTACACAGTTTGACGGCGATGGTCATGGAAATTATACCGAGCTTGAAAATAAGAATATCGATACGGGTATGGGTCTGGAACGTCTGGCTGTCGTTATGCAGGATGTAGATTCTGTATTTGATGTTGATACGATGAAAGCAATCCGTGACAAAGTATGTGAACTGTCAGGAAAGACCTATGAGACAGATGCGTTGGATGATGTATCCATCCGTCTGATCACAGACCACATCCGTTCTTCAACATTTATGGTATCTGACGGTATCATGCCGACCAATGAAGGTCGTGGCTACGTACTCCGCCGTCTGATCCGCCGCACAGCAAGACATGGAAGAATGCTTGGCATTGACGGATTATTCCTCGCAAAATTAAGCGAGACCGTTATCAACGAATCCAAAGATGGTTATCCGGAACTGGACGAGAAGAAAGATTTCATCTTCAAAGTACTGACACAGGAAGAAGAAAAATTTAATAAGACCATTGATCAGGGTCTGGCAATTTTGGCTGATATGCAGAAAACAATGGAAGAGAAGGGCGAGAAAGTCCTTTCCGGCGAGGATGCATTTAAATTATATGATACCTACGGATTCCCGGTAGATCTGACAGAAGAGATTCTGGAAGAGAAGGGATTTTCCATTGACCATGATGGATTCCGGGCTGCCATGGAAGTACAGCGTAACATGGCAAGAAAAGCAAGAAAAGTAACAAACTATATGGGTGCAGATGAGACTGTATACGATTCTATTGATCCGGCTGTTACTTCTGAGTTTGTAGGCTATAAAAATAATACATGCACTTCTGAGGTAACTGTTCTGACTACAGAGACAGAACTGACAGAAGCACTTACCGATGGCGAGATCGGAACCGTATTTGTAAAAGAGACACCGTTCTATGCGACTATGGGTGGTCAGAATGCCGATACCGGTGTGATCCGTACCGCAGAGGGCGAATTTAAAGTAGAAGACACCATTCATCTTCCGGGCGGCAAGATCGGTCATATTGGCCGCGTAACAAAAGGCATGATCAAAGTCGGCGATCAGGCAGAGCTTTCTATTGATACAGACAGACGTCAGGCAATTGCAAAGAACCACAGTGCGACACATCTGCTTCAGAAAGCCCTTCGCGAAGTTCTGGGCAGTCATGTAGAGCAGAAAGGTTCTGATGTCAATCCGGACAGACTTCGTTTTGACTTCAGCCATTTTTCTGCAATGACACCGGAAGAACTGGCACAGACAGAAGCAATCGTAAATCAGAAAATCGCTGAAAATCTGGAAGTCGTAACTTCTATCATGTCTCTGGATGAAGCGAAAAAGACAGGCGCAATGGCGCTCTTTGGCGAGAAATACAGCGAAGAAGTCCGTGTTGTTAAAATGGGAGATTTTTCTACAGAACTTTGTGGCGGTACTCATGTGGCAAATACCGGCGCTATCGGAGCGTTCAAGATTGTATCTGAGACAGGTGTAGCAGCAGGCGTAAGACGTATCGAAGCACTTACTTCACAGGCTGTATTTAATTACTATGACCAGCTGGAGGAGATGCTTCAGGCAGCAGCAAAAGCACTGAAGACAACTCCGGCAAATGTACTTGAGAAGATCGAACATCTGCAGGCAGAAGTAAAAGCCCTTGCCAGCGAAAACGAATCTCTTAAGAGCAAAGCTGCACAGGAAGCAATGGGCAATGTTATGGATCAGGCTGTAGAGGTAAATGGCGTAACTCTGCTGGCTGTTTCTGTAGATGACGTAGATATGAACGGATTGCGTGACCTTGGCGATCAGTTGAAAGGTAAGATCGGAGAAGGTGTGGTACTTCTTGCATCTGCTCATGAAGGAAAAGTAAGTCTTGTTGCTATGGCGACGGATGAAGCGATGAAAAAGGGCGCTCATGCAGGTAATCTGATCAAAGCGGTAGCTGCAAAAGTAGGCGGTGGCGGCGGCGGACGTCCGAATATGGCGCAGGCCGGCGGCAAGAATCCGGCAGGCATTCCAGAAGCATTGGAAGCTGCAAAAGAAGCTCTGGCAGGTCAGATTAAGTAGCAAATCAGATAAAAGATTTTGTCAAAAATTGAAAGAAATTGTGCATCCTACCATATTTTACAAAAATGGAAAAAAGTCTTGACTAACGTTGTAAATCTGGTATAATTACAAGCAGTGCAAAAAATAAACCCAAACAGTTGAATATGCACAATACGCAACTGGAGGGAGGTTAGGTGTGATTCTATGTCAAATGTAATCGTAAAAGAAAACGAAACTTTAGATAGCGCTTTACGCAGATTCAAAAGAAATTGTGCAAAAGCTGGTATTCAGCAGGAGATTCGTAAAAGAGAACATTACGAGAAACCAAGCGTAAAACGTAAAAAGAAATCTGAAGCAGCTAGAAAACGTAAATATAACTAATATGAATGTTAGTTGTGGATGAAAATGTGCAACATTTAAGAGAGAGACAGATAAGTTCAGAAATGGACTTGTCTGTCTCTTTTCTTTTTTGTTTGACAGATTCATGTGACGGATCAGGGCAGTATTTTAAGCTGTCCTGTTATTGTATACAGAGATATTTTCAGTAATTCTGAAAAGAATATGTCTGCGTAAAATAGATATTATGGTTCGGGGGAATGTCTGAGTGTTGAAACAGGATAGAGATTTTAGAAAAAGATTGAAATAAAAGAAAAACAGGAATGTTACGTCAATTGCTTCATATATTGGATTAAGGCCTCGAAGAGACCGGAAGGGAGTTGGAGCAGATTATGACAGATACTTGGATAACGGTATTTCCGGAGCATCTGAGAAGCAGACTGAGTCTGGAAGAAATAAAGCAAATACAACTGGAAGAGATACGGTTTCGGGTAGGACAGCCTGTGTGGATAGTCTTTGCCGGGGGAGAGGGTGCAATGCCGGGTTTGGAATACTACCGGGTCACATTACAGGACATGGAGCAGATCGTATCGTATATTTCCCGGTATTCGATCTATGCCTTTGAAGAAGAGATACAAAAAGGATATCTGACGCTGGAGGGTGGACATCGTGTGGGGCTGGCCGGTCAGGTCATTCTGGAAGAAAACAGGATACGGACAATACGCCCAATCACATATCTGAATTTTCGGATTGCACACCAGATCTATGGATGCGCAATGGGTATGCTGCCATGGATCAGAAATATGGACAGGGTGTGCAATACACTGATCCTGTCGCCGCCGGGGACAGGAAAGACGACGATGCTCCGGGATCTGGTCAGGATGCTTTCCAATGGAGAAAACGGACAGGTGGGATTAAAAGTTGGTCTGGTGGACGAACGATCCGAGATCGCAGGTTGCAGAAACGGCGTACCGCAAAATGAAATCGGCCTTCGGACGGATGTAATGGATGGCTGCCCAAAAGTACAGGGAATGATGATGCTGGTACGCTCTATGTCGCCGCAGGTGCTTGCCGTGGATGAGATTGGAAGCAGAGAAGATCTGGAAGCTGTGGAATATGCCTCCAACTGTGGATGCGCAGTGCTGGCGACCATGCATTGTACCGATCTTGCGGAATTACGGGAAAAACAGATATGGAAAATAGAACATTATCGATCGGTCTTTTCCCGTTATATATTGCTGCAGCAGCTGGATGGACAGCGCAGTTTTCAGGTGTTTGATGAACAGCTGGTACGGCTATGCTGAAGGTTGTGGGAGTGATCGTTATTTTTCTGGCTTCCTTTGGCTATGGTTCTAGTCTGATCTCACAGGTACAGCGGCATCGGGACAATCTGTTTTTCTGTGCGGAGATGATCGACCTGCTGGCTGCAGAAATCCAATATGGCAGAACCCCTTTGCGGGAGGCATTTTCCCTGATCGCCCGGCGGCTTCCTGAGCCCTTTGCAGAAATCTTACATAATCTGGCTGTAAAACTGGAGACAGAAGGATATGTCAGTTTGCCGGAAGTCTGGAAAGAAGGATTTCAGTGCAGGCAAAAGGAACTGGGATACACAGAGTTGGAGATGGAGACAATCTATGGCATCGGCAGCAATCTGGGATATCTGGATGCAGGGCTGCAGCTGCGGCATTTGCAGTCTTACCGGGAGCAGATGGAACGTTTTCTGGAACAGATGGATCAGCAGATACGGCAGAAGAAAAAGATCTATCGTAGCGTCAGTCTGATGGTGGGAGTCATGGCGATATTGTTACTGATATGAAGATAGATAAATATGGGTAAGATATATAAAGCAGAAATTAACATGAAGGCAGTAAAAGAAAGGATGAATCTGTGAAATATCAGGAAAAAGTAAAGGTGGATCAGGCACATGGAGTGAGAATACATGGATGTGAATGTGATTTTTAAGATTGCGGCGGTGGGAATATTGGTCACGGTCATCAGTCAGGTATTAAAGCACAGCGGACGGGAAGAACATGCGTTTCTTGTAAGTCTTGCCGGATTGCTGATTGTGCTTTTCTGGATTGTGCCATACATATATGATCTGTTTGCAAATATCAGAGATCTGTTTTCGCTTTGAAAAACGTTGTATAGGGCAATCTGAAAACGAAGAAAAGGAACTTTGTATACAATGGTTTGCGGAAAAAATATCGGCATCGGATATCTGGCAGGAATGAGGAGTTTGTATGATAAAGGTTGCAATGATCGGTGTGAGCGGCGTCCTTTTGGCTGTATTGCTGAAACAGCAGAAAAATGAATATGCGCTGTATATCAGTCTTGGTGTGGCTGTCTGCATCCTGCTGTTGGCTGTCAATCGTCTTGGAATCGTAGTGGAGACTGTGGGGCGCTTGGGGAAGTACATCCAAATCGATGGCAGCTTTGTGCGGCTTCTTCTGAAAATGCTTGGCATTACTTATGTGGCAGAATTTGCTGCAGGGATCTGCAAAGATGCAGGGTATGCAAATGTCAGCACGCAGATTGAGATGTTTGCGAAATTTTCCATTATGGCGCTCAGCATGCCGATCCTGTTGGCACTGATTGAAACGATAGAAGGATTTTTGCAATGAAAATGGATTTTTAATTAATAGAGGACGACTGCAGATTGGAACAATAGAAGGATTTTACAATGAAAAAGTGGAGGCATCTGCAAAAGACAGATGGGAAAATATTGTTTACCAATGAAAAAGATATGTCTAAAGAAAAGGAACGGGGGTGTTTAAAAAAGAAATGCATAGGGAGATTACTGGTGTTCTTTTTTATCTGGTTAAGCTGTCTGTGCATGCAAAAGACAATAACGGTGCTGGCTGAAGAAAATAATGTTGTATATACAGCATCAGGAGTAGAAAATGGCACCTTGCCTGTAGTGTCAGAAACAGAAAATCGTAATATAACAGCAGTAAAAGAAATGGGAACTTACACAATAAATACTGTAGCAAGTACTGACACAGGGATGATAAACACGACGGAAGATACATACCCATATGGAAAAACCAGTGGGGCAGATGAATTATGGGATACCGACATCCTGACAGAATTTGATTTTTCAGATCTGGATGCTTTTTTGCAGAAGCAGGAAATATCCACGGAGGGATCGGATTTCTCAACCTTTTTAAAAGAACTGATCCAGTCCGGCGGGCAGGTGGATAAAAAATGGTTTTTCGGTCAGATCGTGGACATGTCTGCGTGCGAACTGAAAGAAAACAGGCAGATTTTTGTGCAGATCCTGTTGCTGTGTCTGGCGTTTGGAATTCTTCATAATTTTGCAGGCACTTTTCAGAACAGTCAGATTCATACAGTATGTTTTTCACTGTTTTATCTGGCACTGATCATGCTTTTGATGAAATCTTATCTGATCATGCACCAACTGTTGAAAGGAGTTATGGAAGAATTGTCCGGATTTATGCAGGCATTGCTGCCATCCTTTTGTCTGGCGCTTACGTTTTCTTCAGCGATTACGACGGCGGCAGGATTTTATCAGATCGTGATCACGGCAATCTATCTGGTGGAACGGCTGGCCGCAGATATTCTCGTGCCTGCGGTACATGTATTTGTGGTGTTAAAGATGATCGATCATATGAGTGGGAAGAAGATGATCTCCGGTCTGACAAAACTTCTGAAAAAATGCATTTTATGGGTAATGCGTATGATCGTGGCGGCAGTGGCGGGGATCAGTCTGATCCAGAGTCTTATCGCACCTGCTCTGGACGGGGTAAAAAATACCGCAATCACAAAAATGCTGAATATGATCCCGGGACTTGGAGCGGCAGCCAATGGTGTTGCCGGAATGTTTCTTGGGTCGGCGGTCGTGATCAAAAATGGGATTGGAACAGCGGCACTGATCTTTTTGCTGCTGATCTGTATTGGACCAGTTGTAAAAATGCTGCTGTTGTCCCTCTGTTACCGGTTGACCGGCGCTGTAATACAGCCGATTACTGATGCACGGGTGTGTGGCTGTATCGAAAGTGTGGGCGAAGGTGCAGGATTGCTTTTGAAAATACTGGTGTCCGTTCTTATGATGTTTATGGTAACGATAGCCATCGTTACTGCAGCGGTCAGGTAAAAACAGATTCTAAGCAGAAATAGATTCGGTAAATGAGAATCATGGCCGGGAGAACAGATATATCATGTGTGCAGGGGGAAATTAAACAGAACTACAGAGTAGAAATGATAATATATAGGAAATGAAGTGAATGGAGATGGAGATGATCTATTTCGGGAAAAAGCCAGCATTTAGAAAAGGTAAGACATATATATGGCAGTAAAAACATGGATATGCAGCATTTTGTTGTTTTCTATTTTTCTGAGCGTATTTTTGCAGCTGCTTCCGGGAAAACAGTATGTAAAATATGTACGTTTTTTTGCAGGACTCATCTGGATACTTGTAGTCATGCAGCCGGTGCTGCAGCTGTTTCATCTGGAAAATCCGGTCAATGGAATTGTGCAGATATTGTCGCAGTATCAGGAAGAGACCCGTACAGAAGCCGAGTTGGATGAAGCACAACTGCGTCAGTATCAGGCGCAGGCATGGCAGAAACAGGTAAGCGAAGCGGTTACGACCGTGGTAGAGGAAAAGACGGCAGCGGCAGGTTTTCAGTTAGAGCATTGTGAACCGACATGGAATCGTGAACAGTCAAAACTGACATCGTTATATCTGGAAGTGACAGAGACGAAAAACGGTCAGACATACGGAGAGGGAGCAGATAATGGAAAGGGTGTAATGTCGTCTGACAGCAACAGCATAAAGACACAGACCGCAGTAGAACGGATTCAGATACAGATTCAAAGTCAAAGAGAACAGAGGAAAAAACAAACAGCAAGTACGGAAGAAAAAATGCAGAAAGACGTTTCTGCAAGTATGCAGGGAGAAGAACAGCCAGATAATTCAGATACACAAAAAAAGAATAGAGATAAAAAGACAGATACGTTGCGACAGGAGCTGGAACAGACGTTTCAGCTGTCAGATGGACAGGTGCAGATTATCAGAATTAGTGGGGAGTAGATTGCATCAATGTCAGTAAAAATAGTTTCCAATGATTTCTGGAAAGTGCGTAAAAAAGAAATGGAATGTGTGAATAATAGAAAATAAAAACAATCGGCAGAAGTAACGGAAAACGAGGCAGAACAGATGGATCTGAAACAGATATGGAAAGAAAAGAAGTGGAGAAAATGGAAAAAAGAACAATGGCTGATCGTATTTCTCGTGGGCGTACTGTTACTTGTGATTGCTCTGCCTACGGGAAATTCAAAAAAACAATCCGAGTCAGCGGACAGTAACACGAAGACCAGCGGGCAGCAGGAGAATGCCTTCGGACAGTCTGGTGGGAGCGCACAGAACGGACAGGATGCGCAGTCTGTATACGAAGCGGAGCTGGAGCAACGTCTGACAGCAATCCTGGAACAGGTGGCGGGCGTAGGAAAAGTAAAAGTCATGATTACATTAAAGGACAGCGGACAGACGGTTCTGGAAAAAGATGTTCAGTCCACGGAAAACCAGACCAGTGAAAGTGATGATGCCGGAGGCAGCAGAACGATTAACGAAACCCAGAGAGAAGAATCTACTGTTTATGAACAGGGAAATGAAACTGGCGCCCCGGTGGTATCAAAAGAGCTGCGTCCCGAGGTGGAAGGCGTGCTTGTGGTCGCCCAGGGCGGTGGAAATGCTTCCGTAGCAGAAAATATTTCTGACGCGGTTCTGGCATTATTTGATGTGGAAGTACATAAAATAAAAATAGTAAAAATGAGCATGCAGGAGGGTACATAATGAAACGGGTTTTTAAAAAGAATCAGATTATCATAACAGCACTTGCACTGATGATTGCGGTTGCCGGTTATGTAAGCTATACCCAGTCTGTGGGAAGCAAAGAAAAGACGGATGCAGCTTCTGCCAGCGAAGCACAGACGGGCGATATCGGAGAGGGTAATCTGTCGGAAGATGTATTTACTGATACAGAAGATAACAGTCAGGACGGTGCAGATGCATCGGCGCAGACTACAGCGGATGCCACGCAGAACGAACAGGACGACCAGACAGAGCAAAATCCGGGAGAGACGGTGCTTGCGAACAGCGATAACGGAACCGTAGACAAAGCTTCAGAAATGAAACTTGCCCGGGAACAGACCCGTTCCAAAAACAAGGAAACACTTCTGGAAGTAGTAAATAACAATGCAGTGACAGAAGCACAGAAAAAAGAAGCTATCAGCAAAATGATCGAGATGACGGATGTGGCAGAAAAAGAAAATGCGGCAGAGATGCTGCTGAAAGCAAAGGGATTTTCCGATGTGGTAGTAAGTGTTGTAGATGGAGAAGCAGACGTTGTGCTTGATATGGGGGATGTGACGGAAGCCAAACGGGCGCAGGTAGAAGACATCGTGAAACGAAAAACAGGAGTTTCTGCTGATAAGATTGTGATCACACCGATTACGAAATAGTATAATTATCAGATAAAAACCGTTATTTTAGGGAGAATACATCTATCAGATAAGAAAATGTGGTATACTATAGACACATAGCAGGCAAAGTATTTTGCATTCGCAGGTGGAATGGATTTATAGGAAAAAGGTATCTATTGATCATTATATGACGAGAAAAAAGAACTATCTGAATTTTTGACAGATATTACCGAGTATCGTCAGATATGAAACCAAATGATAGAGAAAACGAGGTGTTACAGATGAAACGAGTGTTTTTGATCGTCCTTGACAGTGTGGGCATCGGAGAAATGCCGGATGCCGCAGATTATCATGATGAGGGCAGCAATACATTAAAGGCGGCAGCTTCCAGCCCGTATTTTCATATGGAACATATGGGGGAGCTTGGACTGTTTAATATTGATGGAGTGGAAGTGGGAACACCGGTAGAGCATCCCAAGGCGTCTTATGCAAGAATGACGGAAGCGTCTAAGGGGAAAGATACCACGATTGGTCACTGGGAGATCTCCGGCGTGATCTCTGATAAACCGTTGCCGGTTTATCCAAATGGTTTCCCGGAAGAAGTAATTGCAGAATTTTCCCGAAAGACGGGTAGAGGCGTCTTATGCAACAAACCGTATTCCGGTACGGAAGTCATCAAAGATTATGGAAAACAGCATATGGAGACCGGAGATCTGATTGTGTACACTTCTGCGGATTCTGTATTTCAGATTGCGGCACATGAAGCGATTGTTCCGGTTTCACAGCTGTATGAATATTGTCAGATCGCACGGGATATGCTACAGGGAGAGCATAATGTTGGAAGAGTGATCGCAAGACCGTTTATCGGAGAGCCGGGGAATTTTACACGCACCTCTAACCGTCATGATTATTCTCTGCAGCCACCGGCTGTTACCATGTTGGATCAGTTGAAAGATTCCGGTCGGGAAGTGCTTGCTATAGGCAAAATCTGCGATATTTTTGCCGGAAAAGGCATTACGGAATTTGTCCGTACAAAAAATAATGCAGATGGCATAGACAAGACACTGAACTGGATGGAGAGAGACTTTGAGGGTCTTTGTTTTACGAATCTGGTGGACTATGATATGCTTTATGGTCACCGGAATGATGTGGAAGGGTATGCAAAAGCGCTGACGTATTTTGATGAGCGTCTTCCGGAACTTCTGACCAAGCTTCTTCCGGAAGATGTGCTGATGATCACAGCAGATCATGGCTGCGATCCGTCTACGCCGTCAACAGATCATTCCAGGGAATATACGCCATGGATTATTTACAGTCAGAACCTTCCCATGGGGAATAATTACGGAACCAGAAATACTTTTGCTGATATTGGCGCTACGATTCTGGACTATTTTGACATCACAGCAAAAATCCATGGTAAGAGTATTCTTGACAAGAAATGACAGCTCCTTTACAATGTTTTAGTTAGGGTAAAAACCCATTAGTGAAAGAAATCCCTGTTTTTCAGAACAGGCGCAGCAATAGCCGCGCTCAGAATACCGTGAGCAGTGGAGGTGTATTCTGTGTCAAAAGGAAAAACAGCACATAAAAAACATTGGAGGAAGCACTTTGGCTGATTTTAGAAAAGAGATAGAGAAACGAAGAACCTTTGCGATCATTTCCCACCCGGATGCGGGAAAGACTACACTGACAGAGAAATTTCTTCTTTATGGAGGCGCAATCAATCTGGCAGGATCGGTAAAAGGAAAAGCAACAGCGAGACATGCTGTATCAGACTGGATGGAGATTGAAAAACAGAGAGGTATTTCTGTAACTTCTTCCGTATTGCAGTTTAATTATGATGGATACTGTATTAATATTCTTGATACACCGGGACATCAGGATTTCTCAGAAGATACGTATCGTACGCTGATGGCTGCGGATTCAGCAGTTATGGTAATTGATGGTTCAAAAGGTGTGGAAGCACAGACAAGAAAACTGTTCAAAGTCTGTGTTATGCGTCATATCCCGATTTTTACATTTATCAATAAAATGGATCGTGATGCAAATGATACCTTTGATCTGATAGATGAGATTGAAAAAGAGCTTGGAATCGCTACATGTCCGGTTAACTGGCCTATCGGTTCTGGTAAAAATTTCAAAGGCGTATATGACAGAAATACGAGAAAAGTTATGATTTTTTCTGATACGCTGAAAGGAACAAAAGAAGGTACGGAGACAGAGTACGAGATTGATGATCCGGATATTCAGTCTGTGATTGGCGAGGAAAATTACAGTCAGCTCATGGAAGAAATTGAGCTTCTGGACGGAGCAAGTGCAGCGTTTGATCAGGAACTGGTATCAAAGGGGGAACTTTCCCCGGTATTTTTCGGCTCTGCATTGACAAATTTTGGTGTGGAGACATTCCTGAAACATTTCCTGCAGATGACTACCTCTCCGTTGCCGAGAACGGCAGATGTGGGTGTGATCGATCCGTTTTCAGAGGATTTCAGTGCATTTGTATTTAAAATCCAGGCTAATATGAATAAAGCTCATCGTGACAGGATCGCATTTATGCGTATCTGCTCTGGTAAGTTCAATGCGGGCATGGAAGTGACACATGTGCAGGGGGGCAGAAAAATGAAGCTTTCCCAGCCACAGCAGATGATGGCACAGGAGCGTAAGATTGTAGAAGAGGCCTATGCAGGAGATATTATTGGTGTATTTGACCCGGGAATCTTTTCCATTGGAGATACGATCACAACATCTTCGGAAAAGTTTGCATTTGAAGGAATCCCGACGTTCGCACCGGAGCATTTTGCCAGAGTCACACAGATGGATACGATGAAACGAAAACAGTTCGTCAAAGGTATCACACAGATTGCACAGGAAGGTGCGATCCAGATTTTTCAGGAGTACAATACCGGTATGGAAGAAATCATTGTCGGCGTTGTTGGTGTCCTGCAGTTTGATGTATTGAAATTCCGTTTGGAAAACGAATATAATGTAGATATCCGTCTGGAAAAGCTTCCGTATGAGCACATCCGCTGGATTGAAAACAAAGAGCTCGATCTGGATGCGTTAAAAGGAACTTCTGATATGAAGAAGATTAAAGACCTGAAAGGTAATCCGCTGCTTCTGTTTGTCAACAGCTGGAGTGTGGGCATGACGCTTGACAGAAACGAAGGACTGGTGCTGTCTGAGTTCGGGCGGAATTAAGAATAACAGAAAGATGAAAGAGAGGAACAGATATGGTACAGACCGTAACAACCGCAAATTTTGAAGAAATCGTTAAAAACAATGAGACCGTGCTGCTGGATTTTTGGGCAACCTGGTGTGGCCCGTGTCAGATGCAGGGTCCGATTATTGATGCCCTTGCAGAAAAAAGACAGGACGTTGTATTTGGAAAAGTAAACGTGGACGAGGAGATTGCACTGGCACAGCAGTTTGGCGTGATGAGCATTCCGACCCTTATCATTTTTAAAAACGGCGAGATTGTGCAGAAAGCAGTAGGTCTTCAGGATGAAGCATCCGTAGAGCAGCTGCTGAAATAGCAGAATTTTTCAAAAAAATACAGAATATGACATCCCTGTATGGAAATACAAATTTTTCGTACAGGGATTTTTGATTTATAGAAATAATTACAGAATGTATTGTGTGAAAACGATGAAATATGCTAAAATAATACTGTTATTATCTAACTGGGAATACTCCGGTTTCTTTCATCTTGTCTATAGAAAAATATTCGGTTCCTGTGATGTCAGGAATAATTTTCAAAATAATCTGGTTGACTTTTTACCGTTTGTATATTAATATGAGAACAAAGAACGAACATAAGTTCGCATAAGGAGAAAAGAATGGCGAAAGAAGATAATAGAAAAGAAGATAAATTAAAAGCGTTGGATGCAGCGATCTCACAGATTGAGAAACAGTATGGAAAAGGCGCGATCATGAAACTGGGGGATTCCGGAGCAAATATGAATGTTGAGACGGTTCCGACAGGTTGTCTGAGTCTTGATATTGCACTGGGACTTGGCGGTGTACCGAAAGGAAGGATCATTGAGGTCTATGGACCGGAGTCCAGTGGTAAGACGACCGTAGCGCTTCATATGGTAGCAGAAGTGCAGAAAGCAGGCGGTATCGCAGGATTTATCGATGCAGAGCATGCATTAGATCCTGTATATGCGAAAAATATCGGTGTAAATATTGATGATCTGTATATTTCACAGCCAGATAACGGCGAGCAGGCGCTGGAGATCACAGAGACAATGGTACGTTCTGGGGCAGTGGATATTGTAATTGTGGACTCTGTTGCTGCGCTTGTTCCGAAAGCAGAGATTGACGGTGATATGGGAGATTCACATGTAGGTCTGCAGGCACGACTGATGTCACAGGCACTGCGTAAACTTACAGCTGCCATCAGCCGTTCTAACTGTATCGTCATCTTTATCAACCAGCTGCGTGAAAAAGTTGGCGTTATGTTTGGCAGCCCGGAAACGACGACCGGTGGTCGTGCGCTGAAATTCTATTCCTCTATCCGTATGGACGTGCGCAGAATCGAGACACTGAAACAGAGCGGTGAATTTGTTGGAAACCGTACCAGAGTAAAAGTTGTAAAAAATAAGATTGCACCGCCATTTAAAGAGGCAGAATTTGATATTATGTTCGGTCAGGGAATTTCAAGAGAAGGCGATATTCTGGATCTGGCGGCGAATATTAATGTGGTAAACAAATCCGGAGCATGGTATGCATACGAAGGAGATAAGATCGGTCAGGGTCGTGAGAACGCGAAGACATTCCTGAAAGAACATCCGGAAATGCGGGATGAGATTGAGCAGAAAGTCAGGGATTTCTATAAGCTGGACGGTTCTGAAGACTGTATGACAGAAAACAATACGCAAGCAGATACTGAAAAAAGCACAGATACATCAGAAAATCTGTAAGATGATATTTCATTAATGAAAGAACAGGTAAAGGGCTACAGCAATCCGGACTCCCATGTCCGGGCGAATAGTCATATAGCTCTTTAAAGAAAGTGCGGCTTTAAATAAGCATTTAATAATGGTAGAAAAACAGAACTTTACCGGAAGTTTCATGATGAATGAAAATAGAATATTGTTGGAGAATGAAATATCATGCAGATAGTGGAAATAACAGAAATGAGTCGTGGTCGAATTCGTATTCGTCTGGAAAATGGAACTATATTTCCATTATATCGGAAAGAGGCAGCAGTTTTTAATATCTCTGAAGGTTCAGAACTGGAAGTCACAGCCTGGGATGAGATATGTAAAACAATCTTACAGAAACGGGCAAGAAAACGTGCTATGTATCTGTTGCAGAAAATGGATCGCACAGAAAAGCAGCTTCGGGAAAAACTTGTGCAGAGTGAATATCCGGAAGAAATCGTAGAGGATGCGATTGCTTATGTGCGATTCTATCATTATATCGATGATGTCAGATATGCAGAAAACTATGTTCGTTGCCACCAGGATACAAAAAGTAAGATGCAGATAAAGATCGCGCTGACGCAGAAAGGCGTAGAACGGGAAGTGATAGATCATGCATTGGAAGAATGTCTGGAGACAGACGCTGAACAGCTGATTTGCCGGCTGCTGGAAAAAAAACGATACAATGCCGAGACAGCAGATGAAGGGGAACGCAGGAGAGTCTATCAGTATCTCGCCCGCAGAGGATTTCGCAGCAGTGAGATACTGCATTGCATGAATCAAATGTGACTTTATTATGTGCTTTCAGAATCGTTTAAAGATATCATAGCGTATATGTTCTGAAAAAGAGATTTCCTGCCAGGAAATCTCTTTTTCAGAATAAAATAAATGAGACATTTAAAAATATCGGGTATTAATAAAAATGCGAGAAGAATTCCTGATTGTTGTTTGAAACAATGCCCATCAGAAAATTATTTCTGGGGATGAAATTCTTCACTTGATAGATAGTGAAATGCTTGACAGAGACTGGAAAAAAGTATAAAATTTATATGTTGTAGTTATGACATACAATAAGATTTATTTGTTATATGTACAATGAAAATTAAATAAGGAGGTGCTCCTGTGCCAACAATCGTTGCAGTGATAATCACAGCTGTTGTCGTTGCTGTCATTGTTGCAGTAGTAACGCACTTGGTTACGAAATCTCATATCCAGAAAGTATCAGATGAGAAGATCGGAAGTGCGGAGGAGCGTGCCAGAACAATTATCGATGATGCCGTAAAAGCAGCTGAGGCAAAGAAACGCGAAGCATTGCTTGAGGTCAAAGAAGAGTCCATTAAGACAAAAAATGAACTCGACCGGGAAATCAAAGACCGCAGAGCAGAGATTCAGCGTAATGAACGCCGTATCGTCCAGAAAGAAGAAAATCTGGACAAAAAGCTGGAGGCTATCGAGAAAAAAGAGGCAGGCTTTGCAGCAAAAGAAGAAGAGATCAGACGGCAGAAAGCTGAGGTTTCCAAGCTTAATGAAGAAAGAGTACAGGAACTGGAAAGAATCTCAGGACTTACCTCCGAACAGGCAAAAGAATACCTTTTAAAAACTGTTGAAGAAGATGTCAAACTTGATACAGCAAAACTCATCAAAGAGATGGAAGCAAAGGCAAAAGAAGAAGCAGGAAAGAAAGCCAAAGAATATGTGGTTACTGCGATTCAGAAATGTGCTGCAGATCATGTGGCTGAGACAACAATCTCTGTTGTACAGCTTCCAAATGATGAAATGAAAGGCCGTATCATTGGTCGAGAGGGTCGAAACATCCGTACACTGGAGACCATGACAGGTGTGGATCTCATTATTGATGATACACCGGAAGCCGTTATTCTGTCCGGCTTTGACCCGATCCGTCGTGAAGTTGCCCGGATCGCTCTTGAAAAACTGATTGTAGATGGACGTATCCATCCGGCCAGAATCGAAGAGATGGTAGAGAAAGCACAGAAAGAAGTAGAATCCATGATTCGTGAAGAGGGCGAGGCAGCTACTCTGGAAGTTGGAGTTCATGGCATTCATCCGGAATTAGTCCGTCTGTTGGGTCGGATGAAATTCAGAACCAGCTATGGTCAGAATGCATTAAAACATTCTATCGAAGTGGCACAGATTTCCGGACTTCTGGCAGCAGAAGTCGGTGTTGATGTCAGAGTTGCAAAACGTGCAGGTCTGTTACACGATATCGGAAAATCTGTGGATCATGAGATGGAAGGCTCCCACATTCAGATCGGTGTAGATCTTTGTAGAAAATACAAAGAATCCGCTACTGTTATCAATGCAGTAGAAGCCCATCATGGAGATGTGGAACCGGAAACTCTTATTGCATGTATCGTTCAGGCGGCAGATACGATTTCTGCAGCTCGTCCGGGTGCACGTAGAGAGACACTGGAAACATATTCCAACAGATTAAAACAGCTGGAAGACATCACGAACAGTTTCAAAGGTGTAGAAAAATCTTTTGCAATTCAAGCAGGTAGAGAGATTCGTATTATGGTTGTACCGGATCAGGTATCTGATGCGGACATGGTATTAATGGCACGCGATATTTCCAAACAGATCGAATCTGAACTGGAATATCCTGGACAGATTAAGATCAATGTGATCCGTGAGTCCCGTGTGGTTGATTACGCAAAATAAGACAACTGTACGCAGTTCTAACTAAAAGTATACCCCGTGTTTTCGGAATTCTGGATTCCGAGAATCACGGGGTTTTTCTATGTGAATAAATTCAAAAAATGACTGGAATTATTTCCGGGAATATTTCTCTTCGCAGTATTTGCAGCGATAGATTTCCTTGTCCGGATCTGTCAGGTAGAAAATCTGCTCTAACTCCTGTTCAATAGAAGTGATACATCGAGGATTGGAGCAGGAAATGACATTGTGAATTTCTTTTGGCAGCTGAAGGGCACGTTTTTCAACGATTTTTTCATCTTTGATGATATTAACGGTAATATTGTGATCAATAAAGCCCAGAATATCCAGATCCAAAGCATCAATATTGCATTCCACTTTCAGAATATCTTTTTTTCCCATTTTATTACTTTTTGCATTACGAATGATGGCTACGCAGCAGTCCAGCTCATCCAGTTTCAGATCATGATAGATAGAAAGGCTCATGCCAGCTTTGATATGATCCAGAACAAAACCTTCTTTAATAGCACCTACATTTAACATTATACTTCCACCTCCAGTAAAGTAAGAATCAGAGCCATACGCACATAGACACCGTACTGCACCTGTTTAAAGTAAACAGCTCTCGGGTCGTCATCGATTTCTGTAGAGATTTCATTTACCCTTGGCAGCGGATGCAGTACCAGCATATCTTCCGGGGCAAGTTTCATTTTCTCTTTATTTAAAATATAGAAATCTTTCATGCGGATGTAATCTTCTTCATTAAAGAAGCGTTCTTTCTGGACACGGGTCATGTACAAAATGTCAAGCTGTGGGAGCGCATCCTCCATGCGGACAACTTCTTCATACTGAATATTATTTTTATCAAGTACATCTTCACGGATATAACTTGGAAGTTTTAATTCTTCCGGAGAAATCAGAATAAAACGTACATTCTCATAGCGTACGAGAGCTTTGATCAGGGAATGTACAGTACGACCAAATTTCAGATCACCGCAGAGCCCAATGGTCAGATTGTCAAAATGCCCTTTCAGACTATGAATGGTAAGAAGATCTGTAAGAGTCTGAGTTGGATGCTGATGACCGCCATCGCCGGCATTGATGACCGGAATCGAAGAATGTAAGGAAGCAACCAGCGGAGCGCCTTCTTTTGGATGGCGCATGGCACAGATATCTGCATAACAGGAGATCACACGGATCGTATCTGCAACGCTTTCTCCTTTTGCCGCAGAGGAACTGTTGGCACTGGAAAATCCTAAAATCTGTCCGCCAAGGTTGAGCATGGCAGCTTCAAAGCTCAGGCGGGTGCGGGTACTTGGCTCATAGAAAAGGGTTGCAAGCTTTTTCCCTTCGCAGGCATGTGCATATTTTTGAGGATTTGCCTCAATGTCATTTGCCAGACACAGAAGCCTGTCCAGTTCTTCTGTCGAAAAGTCCAATGGACTCATTAAATGTCTCATATATTTTCTCCTTATGCTTTTTTTATATACTCCTGAAATTTTTTAGATGAAACTTCTAAGAGTACATTTTTGTTAAAACTATCATATAATAATCAGATTTAAAATTCAATGAGGTAATAGAAAAAACATTGGTATACCATGAGTATTTTTGAGGTATCATTTTGATAAACCCAACTGGATACGCTCATTTCAAAAGTGGATTGATAAATGGTTTATCGGAATAATTTGGGATTACAAAAAATGGTATAGTATAGTTACAGCAAAGAAAAACAGTAAAAGGGTTCAAGGGGATATTTAAAAAATAGGAAAATGAACATTACTGTACTTATTTTAAGGAGGAATTAAGGATGAAGAAAAAATTAGCTACAAAGATTCTTGCTGCATCAATGGTAGGTGTAATGGCACTAGGAATGACAGCCTGCGGAAGCGGAGATACAAAGGACAACGGTTCCAGCACTGGCGAGAAAAAAGCAAGCAGTGATACAACCGTAGGTATCGTTGTTAAAACTGCTACAAACGCACATTTTCAGGATATCGCATACGGCGCAATGCTGGCAGGAAAAGATCTTGGGGTAAATGTAAAAGTTGATAATACTGCTACTGAGTCAGATATCGACGGACAGATTACAAAATGTGAGAACATGATCTCTTCCGGTGTAGATGCCCTGATCCTTACAGCAAATGATTCCACTGGCATGAGCGCAGCAGTAAATGCAGCACATGATGCAAAGATCCCATTCGTAACTGTTGACACAACAATTACAAACGACTGGGGTGATGATGTAAAAGAATATATGCCGAACTACATTGGTGTAGATCATACACAGATGGCTTATGACATGGCAAGCCAGATCTTCGAATCCATCGGAGGAAAAGGAAACGTAGTAATTCTTCGTGGTGTAGACGCAGCAAGTTCTTCTCAGGAAAGAACCGCTGGTTTTGAGAAAGCTATTAAAGAGTACGAGAGCAAGGGAATCAAATTAGTAGAATCCCAGAGTGCTAGTTACGATCAGGATACAGCTACTACAACAATGGCAGATATCCTTCAGGCACACAAAGATGTAGACGTTGTTCTCTGCTGCAACGATCTGATGGCAGTAGGCGCTGTAACAGCTCTGAAAGAGAACAACATGACAGTAGGCGCTGATGGCGTTAAAGTAGCAGGTATTGATGGTAACGTAATCGCACTGCAGTCCATCAACAAAGGCGAAATGTATGCAACAGCTTATGACTGGTCTATCCTTCAGGGATACTACGCAGTACAGCAGGCAGTAGACCTGATCAATGGTAAGGAAGTACCGGAAACAACAATGACACCGGATACTATCATCACTTCTGAAAACGTAGCAGATTACCTGCCACACGGCGAAGAGCTTTCACAGTGGAAAATGGGTTCTGCATTAAATAGCGTATCTGATTACATGACAAACTTCCTGCAGAAGGGAATCGACATGGGAACCAAATAAGGTTTAAAAATTGAAACATTCAGGTGTTCCGGGCCGTAAGGCCCGGGCATCTTACAGAAAGAAAGGCGAGTTCTATGGAAAAAGAAATTTTACGCATGGAGCATATCAGCAAATCCTTTGGCGGCGCAAAAGCACTGGATGATGTGTCTTTTGACTTAAGAGCCGGTGAAGTTCACGCCCTCATGGGAGCTAACGGTGCTGGAAAATCCACATTGATGAAAGTTCTTGCGGGTGTATATATGCCGGATTCCGGAAAAATCACACATCATGGAAGGGCAGTTCCTATTAAAGCCTGTGTCGCAGATGCCCAGAAGGATGGTGTGGCCATGGTTTTCCAGGAACTGAACATTTTACCGCATTTAAGTGTACTGGAAAATATCTTTATTGCAAATGAAATAACAAAAAACGGAATCTATGACTGGAAAGCAATGCGCAAGCGTGCGAAAGAGGTTATGGGGGAGGTAGGTATCGACCTGAACCTGGATACGAGAGCCGGTAATCTTCCGGTAGCGACCCAGCAGATGATCGAGATTACCAGAGCTTTGAATCTGAATTCGGATATCATTATTTTTGATGAGCCGACATCTTCCCTGTCTATGACAGAGACAGAGAGCCTGTTTGAACTGATCGGCAGACTGAAGAAAAAAGGTGTTGGAATGGTATACATCACACATCGTATGTCTGAAGTATATCAGATCTGTGACAGGATCACATTGTTGAGAGATGGAAAAAATGTATTTACAGATGAGATCAAAAATGTAGATAATCACAGATTGCTGGCAGGAATCGTCGGATCTGAAAATACCAATCAGTTCCCTGAAAAAATGCATGAGACAGGAGATGTGATCTTTGAGGCAAAAAATGTCACATGTGCCGGAAAATACGAAGACGTCAGCTTTGAATTAAAAGAGGGAGAGATACTCGGATTTGCAGGACTGGCAGGAGCCGGAAGAACAGAGATCGCCAAAACGATCTTCGGCTGTTACCATCTTGATAAAGGAGAGTTTTTATATAAAGGAAAACCGCTGCATATTAAAAATCCGGTAGATGCCGTAGAGCAGGGAATCGGATATGTAAGCGAGGACCGTAAGGCAGAGGGAATCCTTGCGGTACGTTCTATCAGAGAGAACATGGGCGTTGCAAACATGCATCGTCTCGGCAAACACTTCCACATCCAGCGGATGCAGGAACAGAAGGAAGTACAGGATATGATCGACCGTCTCCGTATCAAATGTACAGGTATGGAACAGCGTATCATGAACCTGAGTGGTGGTAACCAGCAGAAAGTATGTTTCGGTAAATGGATCATGTCAGAGCCGAAGCTGCTGATTCTGGATGAGCCGACCCGAGGCGTAGATGTGGGCGCGAGAGCAGAATTTTATCAGATCATTCAGAAACTGGTAAAACGCAACATCGGTGTAATCGTTATTTCTTCTGAGGAAGATGAACTGATCGGACTGTGCAACCGTATCGTAGTTATGCGGGAAGGACACAAGGTTGGCGAGTTCCAGGATTCAGAAGAGAATCTGAAAGAGAAAATGTTGAAATTAATGCTGAATATTTAAGCAGCATTGTTAGGAGGAAATTATGAAAGTATCAAAAGGAAAATTGTTTTATAACAGATTCGGTACTTATATTATACTGGTAGCGCTGATCATTTTCTTCTCCGTTACCGCAGGTGGATTCTTCTCCATCGGTAACCTTACAAACCTGTTAAGAACCGGTGCTGTATATATTCTGTTTGGCTGTGGTATGACATTCGTTATGATCAGTGGTAAGATCGATCTGTCTGTACCATCTATTGCGGCACTGGTAGGCTGTGTGGCAGCACTTCTGATCAAAGGTGGCATGGGAACCCTTCCGGCATCCATCATCGCAATCCTGATTGGTACAGCCTGTGGATTTATAAACGGATTTTTCATCGCAAAGCTGAAAGTACCGTTCTTCATCATGACGGCAGGTATGATGTATGCCGCATCCGGTATCGCGCTTGTTATTACACATGAGACATCCATTGGTATCCATCCGGAAAATGTAAAAATTCCATTTTCTTTTTGGGGTGGAAAAACCATTGGCATCATACCGTCACAGTTTATCATTGCGATTATCTTCTTTGTAATCTGTCTCTACATTATTAAAAATACAAAGATGGGTCGTTATACATATGCCATCGGTAGTAATGAGAAAACAGCAAGACTTTCTGGTGTAAACGTAGATAAATACAATATTCTGATCTTTACCCTGAACGGTCTGGCAGCAGCAATCGCAGGTATCGTACTTGCATCCCGTATGGGAACTGGTAGTCCGAACGTAGCAGATGGCGGTTACAATATCCTTGCAATCGCAGCGGCAGCTATCGGTGGAACCAGTCTTTCTGGTGGTGAAGGTAAACTTGCAAAAACAGTCGTTGGAGCATTCGTTCTCTGTGTTATCAGTAC
This sequence comes from uncultured Roseburia sp., assembly GCA_900557275.1. The sequence goes on along the minus strand of USRX01000003.1, from coordinate 36,728 downwards.
AGGACTGAACATCATGGGCGTAAATTCTTCCGTACAGAATATCGTAATCGGTGCAGTACTGATCGCAGTAGTTGCTGTCGATATGATCGACAAACGAAAAGAAGCTTAATTTCAGATAAAACCCTTGTTGCTGCGGGTTTCCCCTAATGGTTCCTGCGGCATACCATAATATCCCTATCAGTGTGTAATAACACTCAGATGACGATCCGCAGTTAGCCGCTGCGGATCGTCATATTTATATAGAAAAATAAAAGGGAAAAGTTCTGGCAATTATATGGAAGATACAGTATACTTAATCAGATAGAGTAAAAATTAGGAGGCAAATTATGAGCGAAGCAATCGAAAAGATTACCGTAGTATTGGGAGAGTATAAAGGAATCAGACTTCCAAAGATGGAGGTTACTGTTACAGAGGAAGAATTACAGGAAGAATTAAAACGCGCCCAGCAGATGGCAGCTACCAAAGAGCCAAAAGAAGACGCTGCGGAGACTGGCGATGAAACCGTGATTGATTTTGTAGGATACAAGGATGGCGTAGCATTTCCAGGCGGAGATGGAAGCGATTATCCGCTGGTTCTTGGTTCTGGTTCTTTCATCCCGGGATTTGAGGAGCAGTTGGTAGGAAGTAAAAAAGGCGATCATGTAGAAGTAAAAGTTACATTCCCGGAAAATTATCATGCAGAAGATCTGGCTGGCGCAGAAGCTGTTTTCCAGGTAGATGTAAAAGAAGTACGTTCTGCAAAACTTCCGGAGATCGGCGATGAGATGGCACAGAGAGTATCTCCGTGCAAAACACTGGAAGAGTTCAAAGAGTATGTAAGAAATGAGATCAAAAAATATAAATCTCAGCAGCTTGCTTCCCAGAGAGAAGATATGATCGTATCCAAAATTATGGAGACAAGTACAGTAGAAGTACCGGAAAAAGATATTCAGGTGGCAGCAGACAATCTGAAACAGAACTTCAAAATGCAGCTGATGCAGGCAGGTCAGAATCTTGAAGCATATTTACAGTCTGCACAGATGACACAGGAGCAGTTTGATCAGAGTGCTGTTGATCAGGCAACGATGATGATCAAAGGTCAGAGCGTGCTTGCAGAGATTGCAAAAAAAGAAAATATTGTAGTTACAGATGAAGAACTGGAAAAAGAGCTCAGCCAGATGGCAATGAACTATCAGATGGAAGTAGACAAACTGAAAGAAGCAATCGGCGAGCATGGTCTGGAACTGGTTCGTCAGGATATTTCCGGAAGCAAAGCAATGGATCTGATGCTTTCCCTTGCAGAGGAAGTGTAAAAATCAGTAGATTTAAATGAAAAACAGTCTGAACAAAACGGGATTTTATTTTGGAAGAATGTTGTCAGTCAGACAAAAAATTAATATGTGGAAACATATGTGAAGAGCAGGTATGTGTTATGTCACATACCTGCATTTCAAAATAATAAAGGAAGATTCCGTACCGGATGATATGTCCGGATTGACGTGAAAAAAGATTGTTATCTGAAAATGCAGACAACAAGCAGAAACAAAAAATAAGGTTGTCTGCAAATCAGACAGACAAGCAGGAGGGACGAAGCGTATGAGCGAAAAGATCGTATTGATAGATGGACACAGTATTTTGAGCAGGGCATTTTTTGGCATTCCGGATCTGACCAATTCTGAGGGCCTCCATACAAATGCAGTGTATGGTTTTCTGAATATCATGCTGAAAATACTGGAAGAAGAAAAACCAGATTATCTTACTGTTGCATTTGACGTTCATGCACCGACGTTCCGCCACAAAATGTTTGACGCTTATAAAGGTACGAGAAAGCCGATGGCTCCGGAGCTGCGGGAGCAGGTGCCACTGATGAAAGAGGTTCTTCATGCCATGGGTATCGTGACAGTGGAAAAGGCAGGTTACGAAGCTGATGATCTGCTGGGAACTATCGGAAAACGTTGTGAAGCCGAAGGACTGGAAGTCGTGATCGTATCCGGAGACCGAGATCTGCTGCAGCTTGCTACGGAACATATTGAAATCCGTATACCGAAGACAAAACGGGGTGGCACGGAGATTGAAAACTATTATGCCGCAGATGTGAAAGAACGGTATCAGGTAACACCGGAAGAATTTATTGATGTGAAAGCACTGATGGGAGATTCGTCCGATAATATACCGGGTGTGCCGGGGATTGGAGAGAAAACAGCAACCAATCTTATCGTGGCATATCAGACCATTGAGAATGCCTATGCCCATGTGGATGAGATCAAACCGCCGAGAGCGCAGAATGCGCTGCGGGAGCATTACGACATGGCACAGATGAGCAAGGTGCTTGCAACCATTGATACCAATGCAGAGATTACCTATGAGCGGAAAGATGCTGCGTTGCAGAACCTGTTCACGCCGGAGGCATATACTTATTTCAAACGATTGGAATTTAAAAATCTGCTGTCCCGCTTTGAAGTGGAGACACCGTCAGATCCGGCAGAGCAGCATTTTAAGACGATAACCATGTTGGATGAAGCGGAGGATTTTTTCAGAGAAACGCTGGAACTGCTTCAGCAATCTGAGAGAGAAGCTGCTGGGGAAATGCATCAATTGGCAGTTGCAGTTATTCAGGACGGCACGCAGTTTTTCGGATTTTCTTTCTGCGTATCTACACAGCAGACAGTATTTGTGAAAACAGAAGGATTTTTGACAGAAGAGTATCTGAAAGATAAGACGGCTCAGCTGCTTCAGGAGGCAGGCGAAATCGTGACACCGGATCTGAAAGCGATTCTGAAATACATTCCACTGACCGATGAGACGAATTGCTTTGATACAACGGTGGCCGCATATTTATTAGATCCATTGAAAAGCGAATATCCGTATGACGATCTGGCAAAAAATTATATGGGTTTGCTTACCGTTCCGTCACAGGCTGATCTTCTCGGGAAACAAAAGATTGCCGCAGCAGAAAAAGATGCGCCGGAAAAACTGGCAGAGCTGGCTTGTTACGAGAGTTATATAGCATGGTCGGTAAAACCGATCCTTCAGGAAAAACTGAAAGAGAGTGGTATGTGGAATCTGTTTTGTGACGTGGAGATGCCGCTGGTATTTACACTGGCACAAATGGAAGAAGAGGGTATCCGCACCGATGCAAAAGCTTTACAAAACTATAGTGAACAGCTGGGGAGTCGTATCACAGAACTGGAGCAGAAGATTTATGAGCAGGCAGGAGAAGAATTTAACATCAATTCTCCAAAGCAGCTTGGAGTGATTCTGTTTGAAAAATTACAGATGCCAAATGGCAAAAAGACGAAGACCGGATATTCTACGGCGGCGAGCGTACTGGAAAAACTGGCACCGGATTATCCGATCGTTTCAGATATTTTGGAATATCGTCAGCTGGCAAAGTTAAAATCTACTTACGCAGATGGACTGGTTACCTATATTTCAGAAGATGGACGGATTCACGGAACCTTTAATCAGACGATTACTGCTACGGGACGTATCAGCAGTACCGAACCGAACCTGCAGAATATTCCAATCCGTATGGAACTTGGGCGGATGATCCGAAAAGTATTTCTTCCGAAAGATGGATATGTATTTCTGGATGCAGATTATTCGCAGATTGAACTGCGTGTGCTGGCTCATATGTCCGGCGACCGAAATCTGATCGATGCATACCGTCATGCGGAAGATATCCATCGTATGACAGCATCCCAGGTATTCCATACACCGTTGGAAGAAGTAACGGATCAGCAACGACGAAATGCTAAAGCAGTCAACTTTGGTATCGTATACGGAATCAGTTCCTTTGGTTTAAGTCAGGGACTGAGTATTACGAGAAAAGAAGCACAGGAATATATTGAGCGGTACTTTGAAACATATCCGGGTATCAAGACATTTTTGGACAATCTGGTCAGCGAGGCAAAAGAGACCGGTTATGCGACGACCATGTTTGGACGCAGACGTCCGATTCCAGAGCTGTCTTCTAGCAATTTTATGCAGCGTTCCTTTGGCGAGCGTATCGCAATGAATTCCCCGATTCAGGGAACCGCGGCGGATATTATTAAGATTGCCATGAACCGTGTCCGTCGCAGACTGGCAGCGGAAGGGCTCAAGTCCCGCCTGATCCTGCAGGTGCATGATGAGCTTCTGGTAGAGACTGCAGAAGAAGAAGTGGAACAGGTAAGGACAATCCTGAATGAAGAAATGCAGAATGCTGCACATTTAGAAGTAAAACTGGAGACAGATACCAATGCGGGCAGTAACTGGTACGAGGCACACTAAAAAGATAGATAACTGTGACTGGCGGAATATTTGTCAATAGAGAAGCAGTAGCATAGAAAAAATGTTAAGATAACACAGGGAGTAAATAAAAAGCGAATGTTATTTATAGGAATTACCGGCGGTGTAGGAGCCGGAAAATCAGAAATCTTGTCTTTCCTTGAAAAAAATTATAATGCAAAAGTTATGTTGACGGACGAGATCGCCCATGATTTGATGGAGCCGGGGACAGATTGTTATAAGAAACTGCAGGAACTGTTTGCGGATGATGCAGTATTTCTTCCGGAAGGGGGATTTGACCGACCGGCACTGGCTGCCGTGATCTTTTCCAATGAAGCAAAGCGCCAGGCATTAAATGATATTGTACATCCTGCAGTAAAGCAGTATGTAAAGGAACAGATGGAACAGCATCGCCAGCAGGAAGATCTGGATCTGCTCGTGGTAGAAGCGGCATTGCTCATTGAAGAACATTATGATGAGATCTGCGATGAACTGTGGTATATTTATACAACGGAGGATAACCGTCGGGCACGTCTGAAAGCTTCTCGCGGATATTCCGATGAAAAGATACAGAACATTTTTGAAAGTCAGCTCCCGGAGGAAGCGTATCGGAAAGCCTGCCGGGTTGTGGTAGATAACAATGCAGCACCGGAGGATGCTTTTACACAGATGCGGGAAGCGTTAGCGGGTAAGAAAATCGTTCCTGTCAGTAAATAGGATTTGCGTCAGGTAATATAGACTTGATCAAGACGGCATAACTTTTGTTATCTATGCAATTTTTTATGATGCAGATGGTAGACATCTGGTGTTTGAATTTTTGTACAGACAAATTGAAGGCAAGAAGAAGCAGTCATAATTTGACGTAATGCAGGAATGAGATATCATAATAAAATTTTGAATATATAAAGGAAGTACAAGATGGAATTATGCAGTATAGCCAGTGGCAGCAGCGGAAACTGTATTTATGCAGGATCTGACAACAGCCACATTTTGATCGACGCCGGGATCAGCGGAAAAAAGATCGAGAGCGGGTTAAATGAGATCGGATTGAAAACAGAAGAGATTCATGGAATCCTGGTAACCCATGAGCATTCAGACCATATCAAAGGTCTGGGGGTATTGGCAAGAAGATATGGTATTCCCATGTATGCTACAGAAGGTACCTGGAGATGGATACAGGAACATCAGGCAATCGGAAAAGTGGATGAGAGCCTGCTTCATATCGTCAGACCGGAGGAAGAGTTTTTTATCGGAGATATGGAAATCACACCGCTGCATACCTCTCACGATGCTACAGATCCAGTAGCATATATGATGAAACAGGGTAAGAAGACCATGGCAGTTTTAACGGATCTTGGAAAATATGATGATTATCTGGTAGACAAACTGCATGGTTTGGATGTATTATTGTTAGAAGCAAATCACGATATACATATGTTGGAAGTGGGTGGATATCCCTATTATTTGAAAAAAAGGATTCTTGGAGAACGTGGACACCTCTCCAATGAACTTTCCGGACAGCTTCTGGGACGTTTGCTTCATGATAATTTCAAGAGTGTGATCTTGGGACATCTGAGCAAAGAAAATAATTATCCAGAGCTGGCTTACGAGACTGTCCGGTTGGAAATCAGTATGGGAGACAATCCCTATCAGGGAAATGACTTTCCGATTCAGGTAGCCAGACGTGATTGTGTATCAGAACTGGTTTGCGTATAAATACAGAAAAGAAAGAGCATGAAAACGTGCGGAGGGAAAACAATGGAAAAGACAACAAATAAGACCATTATAACCGTAGTAGGTAAAGATACTGTAGGTATTATTGCAAAAGTATGTACTTACCTGGCTGAAAATCATATCAATGTACTTGATATCTCACAGACTATCGTACAGGGATACTTTAACATGATGATGATTGTAGATATGAATACATCTGAAAAACCATTTGCAGACTGTGCGGCAGATCTGGAAAAACTGGGCGAAGAGATTGGTGTATCCATCAAATGCCAGAGAGAAGAAATCTTTGATATGATGCATCGTTTATAAGATAAAAATGGCTGCTTTTGTGAGAAAAGCGGTTATAGATTTTTAATAAAAACAGTTTTGCAGATGATATTATAAAAATATAAAAGCAGAAATTGTAAAAATGTTGAGAGAATAAGTAACAGCACTGTACATGTAAAAAGGTACAGATAAACCATTACTGAGAAATGAAAGGGAAATACCTATGATTAACATGTTTGAAGTCAACGAGACGAACAAGATGATCGAGCAGGAAAATCTGGATGTGCGTACCATCACACTTGGAATCAGCCTGATGGACTGTATCGATGCAGATCTCAATCGACTGAATGAAAATATTTACAACAAGATTACAACTGTTGCAAAAGACCTGGTAAAAGTAGGAAAAGAGATTGAAACAGATTATTGTATTCCGATTGTTAATAAACGAATTTCCATTACCCCTATCGCGCTGGTGGGAGCAGCTGCCTGTAAAAAGCCGGAAGATTATGTGACATTGGCTAAGACGCTGGACAAAGCTGCCCACGAAGTAGGCGTTAACTTTATTGGCGGATATTCCGCACTTGTTTCCAAGGGAATGACTGCAAGTGATGAGCTTTTAATCCGCTCCATTCCGGAGGCACTGGCAGTAACAGAGCGTGTATGCAGTTCCATCAACCTTGGTTCCACCAAGACCGGTATCAATATGGACGCAGTAAAACTGATGGGCGAGATCATCCATGAAGCTGCCGTCTATACAAAAGACAACGATTCCTGCGGATGTACGAAGCTGGTCGTATTCTGTAATGCTCCGGATGATAACCCATTTATGGCAGGCGCATTCCATGGTGTTACTGAAGCAGATGCGATCATCAATGTGGGTGTATCTGGTCCGGGTGTTGTAAAGACTGCATTGGAAAAAGTTCGTGGAGAGAATTTTGAAGTTCTCTGCGAGACCATTAAGAAAACAGCATTCAAGATTACCCGTGTTGGTCAGCTGGTAGCAAAAGAGGCATCTGAGAAGCTGGGAATCCCGTTTGGCATCATTGACCTTTCACTGGCTCCGACACCGGCAGTGGGAGATTCTGTAGCGGAGATCTTAGAAGAAATCGGTCTGGAATATGCAGGTGCTCCTGGAACGACAGCAGCTCTGGCTATGCTGAACGATCAGGTTAAAAAAGGCGGCATCATGGCATCCTCTTATGTTGGCGGATTAAGTGGCGCATTTATTCCTGTCAGTGAAGATCAGGGTATGATCGATGCAGTAAATGCCAATGCTCTTACGATCGAAAAACTGGAAGCAATGACCTGTGTCTGCTCTGTAGGTCTGGATATGATTGCTATTCCGGGCGATACCACACCGGCAACGCTGTCCGGTATTATTGCAGATGAGATGGCTATCGGTATGGTCAACCAGAAAACCACAGCTGTACGTCTGATCCCGGTTATCGGAAAGACTGTTGGCGACAACGCAGAGTTTGGCGGACTTCTTGGTCATGCGCCTATCATGCCGGTCAACAACTATTCCTGCGAAGCATTTATTAATCGTGGCGGACGGATTCCGGCACCGGTACACAGCTTTAAGAACTAAGAAAATATACAATTCTCTGGAAGTAAACAGAAATGTGAAACATATTTGTCAGCTGAATAGAAAATAACATGGGGGTGTCTTCTGTATGGGAGGCACTCCGCTGTTTTTTATCAAAAGATTTCACTGGTACAGACAGAGAATCCGGAAACAGAAATAAATGAGACAAATGTAAAAAGATAAGGAGCGTGGACTATGTTAGGAGTGATTATTTTTCTGATCATTCTGGCTATTGCACTAATGCTTGGTGTTGTGATAACGGTTAAAAAACATGCTTATAAAATGTTGATTGCCATTCCATTTGTGGGAACGTTGGTTATCGTTATTATGATGATCATTCTTGGAACAATGCGGTAGCCGAAAAATAAATGCAAGATATGGAAAAGGTTTTTGTCATTGATCCGGTACAAAATAATAAGTACAACTTATAAAAGCGAGTAAATAATTTAATGCTGATTATAACAGCACTTCATTGTAAAATAGAAATTGTCATGGTAAACTTAATGTGGAATGTGTAAACGCATTCCACATCATTTTTTGTCTTATTGCGAATCAAAAATCTGACAGAAGAGATTTTGATAAAACAAAAAACGATGATGCAGAACAATGATTGAGAGTATATTGGTATGATAAGGAGGACCTTCCGCATGAAGAAGATGTCAATTGAACAGGTTTTGAAAGAAAATGCATATCCGGGCCGTGGTATTATTATTGGTAGAAGTGCTGATGGTAAAAAAGCGATCACAGCATATTTTATCATGGGCAGAAGTTCTAACAGCCGCAACCGCGTATTCGTAGAAGATGGTGAGGGCATCCGTACACAGGCATTTGATCCGTCCAAACTGGAAGATCCGAGCCTGATTATTTACGCACCGGTTCGTGTGCTTGGTAATAAGACCATTGTTACAAATGGGGATCAGACAGATACTATTTATGAAAATATGGATCGTCAGATGACATTCGAACAGTCTCTCCGTGGAAGAGAGTTTGAACCGGATGGTCCGAATTATACACCAAGAATTTCAGGTATTATGCATGTAGAGGATGGAAGATACAGCTACGCTATGTCTATTCTGAAAAGTAATAACGGAGATCCATCCGGATGCAACCGTTATACATTTGCTTATGAGACACCTGCAGCAGGCGAGGCCCGCTTCATCCATACCTATATGAATGATGGCAATCCACTTCCAAGTTTTGAGGGAGAGCCGGAACTGGTAGATGTGCTGGATGATATCGATGCATATACAGATCTTCTCTGGAACAGCCTGAACACAGATAATAAAGTATCTTTATTTGTTCGTTACATTGACATTGCGACTGGCAAATATGAGACACGTATTGTAAATAAAAATCAGTAAGTTTTCTTAAATAAGTTCTTTTTACAAAAAGATGAAAATGAGATTTTGATTTATGAACATATATGGCAAAACAATAATGACAATAGGATGTACTCTCTGGAACTGTAAAAATATGATGCTGGAAAGATGTTTATTACAGAATGTGGCAATGACAGTAATTTATTAGCAATAAAATTTTGAGAGCATGGTAAGAGTACACCGGTATTATAATGGAGGAACACATGAAGGAATTAGAATTAAAATATGGATGTAATCCAAATCAGAAACCGTCCAGAATTTATATGGAAGAGGGCGAACTGCCGATTAAAGTATTATGTGGCAAACCGGGATATATCAACTTCCTGGATGCATTTAACGGCTGGCAGCTTGTAAAAGAGCTGAAACAGGCCACCGGACTTCCGGCAGCAACTTCTTTCAAACATGTATCTCCTGCAGGTGCAGCAGTGGGACTGCCGTTGAGTGATATTGAACGCAAGATTTACTGGGTAGATGATCAGGGAGACCTTTCTCCACTGGCAAGCGCATATGCCCGTGCAAGAGGCGCAGACCGTATGTCTTCTTTCGGAGATTTTATTTCTCTTTCTGACGTATGTGACGTAGATACCGCAAAACTGATCAAACGTGAGGTCTCTGATGGCGTAATCGCTCCGGGATATGAGCCGGAAGCACTGGAGATCCTCAAAGGTAAAAAAGGTGGAAAATACAATATCATCGAGATCGATCCTGAGTATGTACCTGCACCGGTAGAACACAAACAGGTATTTGGAGTTACCTTTGAGCAGGGAAGAAATGAACTGAAGATTGATCGTGATTTCCTTGGAAATATCGTGACAGAGAATAAAGAGATTCCGGATTCTGCAAAGATTGATCTGATCATTTCTCTGATCACATTGAAATATACACAGTCCAATTCCGTATGCTACGCAAAAGGCGGACAGGCGATCGGTATTGGAGCAGGACAGCAGTCCCGTATCCACTGTACCCGTCTGGCTGGACAGAAAGCAGACAACTGGTTCCTTCGTCAGGCACCGCAGGTACTGAACCTTCAGTTTGTAGACGGCATCAAACGTGCAGACCGTGACAATGCCATCGATCTCTATATCGGGGATGAATACATGGATGTGCTGGCAGACGGTACATGGGAGAATATTTTCAAAGTAAAACCTCCGGTATTTACTGCGGAAGAGAAGAAAGCATGGCTGGAGAAAAATACAGATGTAGCCCTTGGCTCTGATGCGTTCTTCCCGTTTGGCGACAACATTGAGCGCGCTCATAAGAGTGGTGTAAAATACGTTGCAGAACCAGGCGGATCAATTCGTGATGACCATGTTATTGATACATGCAATAAATATGGAATAGCAATGTGCTTTACAGGCATTCGTCTGTTCCATCACTAAAAATGAATGAACATGCAATTTTAAATATCATATAACCATTTACAAAAATCGCAACCTTTAATCAGGGTTGCGGTTTTTGTTCATGATATAATGAGTGCAAATATGATATGCCAGGAGGAAATGCGAACATATGCAGCGAATATTAATGATAGAAGATGACAGGGCAATCGTGGATTCCCTGTCAGAGTTTTTGAAAAGTGAAGGATATGAGACTTTGACGGCAAATGGGCAAAAGGCGGCATTGGAACTTCTTACGGAACAGAGTGTAGATCTGGTGCTGTTGGATGTGTCTCTGGCAGACGGAAATGGTTTTTCTGTCTGCTCGGCAATCAAACAGCAGAACCAGAACCTGCCGGTCATATTTCTGACGGCATCAGGAGATGAGTTCAGCGTAGTTACCGGACTGGATCTGGGAGCAGATGATTATATTGCAAAACCGTTCCGACCGCGGGAACTGATCTCCAGGATCAAAAGCGTGCTCCGCAGATATGGAAAAATGCAATCACTGGTTCAGATTGGGGAACTCCGTGTAGATATGGAAAAAGGATGCGTGTGGAAAGACCAGCAGGAATTGAACCTGTCGGCACTGGAATATCGTTTGATGCTTGTATTTATCAGTAATAAAGGCGCAGTCCTTACGAGAAACCGGCTGCTGGAAGAAATCTGGGATGTGGCAGGAGATTTTGTGAATGACAATACGTTGACGGTCTATATCAAACGTTTACGGGAAAAGATTGAAGATAATCCCCAGGAACCGGAATATATAAAAACCGTTCGAGGCACCGGTTATCGATTTGAAGTATAAGAATATGCAGTGATTCTGGGAAGAATATGTCAGCTTGCACTGACCGGAATCACGCATTAAGTATCATATGCATTTGATTTGAATTTGAAAAATGATTTAGGGTATAAACAGGGAAACAAAACATGAAACTATTTCGTAATGAAGAAGTGAAGAAAATTTTTGCCTTATATGGAGTTATAACAGCAATAGCTACCGCAGTTGGCTGGTTGCTGTTCGGAGCGGAAACAGGGAGTTTTATATTGATATTGTGTTTGCTGTTTTGGGGAATATATGGAATCAGTGCAAAAAAACGATTTGATAAAATGGCCCGGCTGACAATGGATATTGACCGGACACTACATGGAGAAAAAGTGTCCGATTTTTCTTCTTACAAAGAAGGAGAACTGGCACTGCTGGAAAATGAGTTGTCAAAAATGCTGCAGCGTTTGCAGGAACAGGCAGTACAACTGCAGGATGACAAGGTAAAGCTGGCAGATTTTATTGCAGACATTTCCCATCAGATCCGTACTCCATTGACGGCAGCGAATTTGATTCTTACTTCTATGAGACGGCAGGAAACGTTAAATAATAGCGATTCTGACAAAATGGAGAATGCAAAGCTGTTGAAAAGCGGACAGAGTGAATGTGATAAAGGAACAGATGACAGATGTCGTCAAAAAGAACAGTTAAAAGAACTGACCCGTCTGCTGTCACGGGTGGAGTGGCTGATCGAAGCATTATTAAAACTTGCCCGGCTGGATGCAGGAACTGTGGTAATGAAACAGGAGACAGTCGCATGGGAACATCTGATAAAAAAAGCGATACAGCCACTGGCGATTCCCATAGAACTCAAAGAGCAGACAATACATTATGATATACAGGGCAGTTTTAACGGAGATTTTTCGTGGACGGCGGAAGCGGTAGGAAATATACTGAAAAACTGCATGGAGCATACACCTGCAGAAGGAACCATCTGGATCACAGCTGTGGAAAATCCGCTCTATACAGAACTGGAAATCCGTGATAACGGAACCGGCATTGCACCGGAAGATCTGCCCCATCTGTTTGAACGCTTTTTCAAAGGAAAAAAATCAGATAAGCAGAGTGTTGGGATCGGACTTGCCCTGGCAAAAAACATCATCTGTCATCAGGGCGGACGGATTCAGGCAGGAAATCATCCAGAAGGAGGCGCTGTGTTTACGATACGGTTTTATAAGAGTGTTGTATAAAAAAGTATTTCATGACGATTTGCGTTGACAGAAAACTGACGGAATGGGTATTCATATAAAAATATATTTTCATGACGATGGGAGTCATCTGCCTCAAATGATAGAATGAGGATTTGTATGAATCAAAGTGACAGAATTGTCACTTGTGAGTCACAGCAGTGTCATCTTGGATTGTTATACTAAGTTCAGAAACTACAAAAGATTGGAAAGAGGAGAGTGTATGGAAATATTAAGAGTAGAAGATCTGACAAAAGTATACGGTTCCGGGGATAATGAAGTGGTGGCACTGGATCACGTTTCCTTTACTGTACAGAAAGGAGAATTTATCTCCATCATCGGACCGTCCGGTTCCGGAAAATCTACATTGCTGCATATTTTGGGTGGTGTTGATAAGCCTACTTCAGGTTCCGTTTATATGAATGGGCAGAATGTATATGAGAGAAATGACGAAGAACTGGCGATTTTTCGTCGCAGAGAAGTAGGTTTGATCTATCAGTTTTATAACCTGATCCCAGTGCTGAACGTAGTGGAAAACATGACATTGCCAGTATTGATGGACGGGCGGGAGATTAATCAACAGCGGCTGGAGGAATTTCTTCATATATTAAAATTGGAGGGGAGAGAAAAACATTTGCCAAATCAGCTTTCTGGTGGACAGCAGCAGAGGGTATCCATTGGAAGAGCGCTTATGAATGCACCGTCTGTCGTTCTTGCGGATGAGCCGACAGGAAACCTTGACTCCAGAAACAGCCAGGAGATTGTAGAACTGCTTCGTATGTCCAATAAGATCTATCAGCAGACGATGCTTATGATTACACATGATGAAAATATTGCTCTGCAGGCAGACCGCATTATTGCTATAGAAGATGGTCGGATCACTAGAGATGAGGTGATGCGTCCATGAATATCCTGCGAAAAATAACATGGGAGACGATGAAAAGAAACCGTTCCCGCAGTATTGTAACGATTATTGGTGTATTGCTGTCTGCAACACTTTTTACAGCAGTAACGGTATTTACCGGAAGTTTGTTTCATTTTTTGAAGGAAAATTATATATACGATTTGGGCAACTATCATATTCGGGTAAGATCTGTGGACGACAGTTTTCTGGAAAAATGTGAAAAGGATAAACGGACAGAAGCACTTCTGGCAGCAGAAAATTTAGGTTATGCACCGATTGGAAGTCAAAATGAAGACAAACCGTATTTGTATGTATCAGCTGTGAATGATGACTTTTTTTCACAGATGCCGGTGCATCTCACATCAGGAAGACTGCCGGAAAATGGGGATGAGATCCTGCTGCCGACCCATCTGGCAGATAACGGAAAAGTATACTATTCCATTGGAGACCAGATGACGTTGGAACTGGGAAAACGGAGCAGTACATTAGATAGTAAAGATCAGATGGATATGGGCGAAACAGATACCGATGTGCAATCAAGTACCGATATGGCATCGGATGGGGCGGAGTCAGATACGGCTTTAGATATAGATATGAAGCAGAACACCGATACGGCGGATGTAATGCAGTCGGATGAAGATATGTCATCTGACGAAAACACGCAGCAGACTCTGGATCAGTCTAGACCATGGCAGGGAACGGGGGAGACCTGGACACAGACCGGCACACATGAGTATACGGTCGTTGGTTTTTACGAACGGCCGTCGTTTGAACCCTACTCGGCACCGGGTTATACAGCGCTGACAAAGAGTGATGCTTCTGATCAAAAAGAAGCGGCATTTGTTGCAGATGCCTACATTCGTATCAGCCAGCCATCTAAAAACCTGTCTTCCTATATATTGGATCATGACTTAACAGACTATGAATGGATGCAGAATAACAGCGTGCTGATGCTGTCCGGAAGTTTTCAGTACAACAACTATGGAGGATTTTTTACCGGGATTGTTATCTTTTTCTGTGTGCTGATCTTTGCAGGTTCCGTGGCGCTGATCTATAATGCATTTTCCATCTCTGTCAGCGAGCGTACACAGCAGTTTGGTCTGCTGTCTTCACTGGGAGCTACGAAAAAACAGATTCGTAAGATGGTGTGGCAGGAAGCATTTTTGGTTTCTGCTATTGGTATTCCGCTTGGTATCGTGACAGGAATCGTAGGTATCGGAATTACGTTGCATTTTGTGGGTGATAAGTTTAATGGTCTGCTGTCATCAACGAAGATTCCAATGACCCTGCATGTACAGTGGAGCATGCTTTTTCTGGCAGCGCTGATCGCCCTTGCTACGGTACTGATCTCAGCCTGGGTTCCGTCTCGGCGGGCCATGAAAGTGACAGCCATGGAGGCAATTCGTCAGAGTAAAGATGTAAAACTTACAGGAAAAGAAGTCCGAACGGGAAGACTGTCTATGAAACTTTTCGGCCTGGAAGGCATGCTGGGAAAGAAATATTTCCAGCGCAGCAGGAAGAAATATCGTGCGACGATCGTTTCGCTTGCATTCAGTGTCATCCTTTTTATTGCTGCCAGCAGTTATACCCAGTATCTGAAAGAGAGTCTGGTGGGCAATGCCATAACAGTGAGCAATTATGATGTAGTATTCTGGACAGATGTGGAAGATGCGGGGAAAGAGATTCCGTTAGATGAGTTGAAAGCAGTGCAGGGCGTAAAGGAAGCAGCATACAGTTGTTGTGATGCTTGGATGGCGATCGTTCCGGGGAACGATATTGCAGAGAGCTATTTGAAATATGACCGGGAAGTTCATCAGAAAGCAGAAGCGGCTGTCGAAAGTGGAATTGATCCGGAGATGTTAGGCATGTATTATGCATTACCGGATTCTGTAAATGGTGTCTATGACTGGAGTGTGGCTGTCTATTATCTGGATGAGGAAAGCTATGAAAAACTGGTAAAAGATCAGGGGCTTAACCATGAGAAATATCTGACGGATGGCAACGTACTTCCTTTGGTATATAATAAAGGAACGATGGAACAGCAGATCATGTCAGAAAGTTATAACTGGAAAGTGGATTTCCTTAAAAAAGGGGTAACTTCTTTGCAGGGAGTGCCGGCAAACGTCCCGGATATGGATGGTTATGAATATTACGGAACGGAAATGAAGGATGATAACGGTACACCACAGCTGTATTACAGTTATGTCCCGGAAGGAACAGAAGCAGATATTGATTCGGATACCGGAAAACTGAAAAACGGATATCTGGTTCCGGCACAGACACAGACTATCGAACTGGGCGATCGGATTGACAGTCTGCCATTAGGCATTGAAGCCGATCATACGGGACTTGTGCTGATCTATCCGTATCATATGCTGCCGTCTGATATATCAGACAGTCCATCCTGTTATTTTAACACCAATGATCATGATGTAATGTTGGATGGCATCAAAAATCTGATGACAGAAAAAGGGTTCCATGTGGGAGAATACAGCATTTCAGACCCGTATGAGATAGAACAGAAAAACAGAAATACCGTTTTAGTCATCAACGTATTTACCTATGGTTTTATCGTTCTGATTTCCCTGATCGCTATTGCAAATGCGTTCCATACCATATCTACCAATCTGCTCCTGCGCAGAAGGGATTTTGCGATGCTCAAAAGTATGGGAATGACCGAAAAAGGCATGCATCGGATGTTAAATTACGAATGCCTGATCTATGGAAGCAGGGCGTTAATGTATGGATTGCCAATTGGATTCCTCACGAATGTATGCATTGCAAGGATCACAAGCAGTATTTACCGTGGAGGTTTCCGTATGCCGGTTATCGCATATCTTTTATCGATCATATGTGTTTTCGTAGTGGTATTTGTTACAATGTTGTATGCTATGAAAAAAATGAGACAGGACAATCCGGTAGAAGTGTTGAAAAATGAGAATCTGTGATGGAAATGATCGAATTCAAGATGAAAATCTGTAACGAAAATGACCGAATGTTTCAAGATGAAAATCTGTAACGAAAATGATCCAATATTTAAATAAAATAACCGAATACTGAAAGAAGTGAAACGGTAATTGAATATTTAAAGACATCAATGTAATGACAGGATACTTCTGGTAAAAAATCAGAACTAGAGTAAAATGGTATCTTCGTTATCATTGCATTGATGTTTTTTCTTTTAAAGTATGGCAATAGTATTCTGCTGTGAAAGAACAAAAAGTGCATCGATAATAATCAGTAAAGAATTCATGCCATTATTGTGAAAAATACTTTTTTCATGACTATTTGCGCCACTGGAAAAGCTGCGGAATGGAGATTAAAATAGATATAGAAGAATCCAATCAGATTATGTATAATAAAATCACGTTTTATCAATGTACAGAAAAGAAAACCACAGGGGTTATAGTACAAACAGATACTGCTCCCTGTGGAGAAATGAGGGAAAGAATATGGCAATACAGATAAATGGCGTCAATCATTTTGCAATCAGTGTTCCGGATATGGAGGAAACATTAGCATGGTATGAGAAAGTATTTGGTTTTCAGGTATTTGACCGTTCGGAGATTCCTGGAGCTGGGATCAAAGTCGCACATATGACAGGGAAAGGATTTATTTTGGAAGTCTTTGAACCTTCAGGCGCTGCTCCGTTGCCGGAAGAGCGGAAAGTGCCGAATCGTGATCTCATGACCAATGGAAATAAGCATATTTCTTTTGGAGTGCCTGATGGACCAAAGGCAAAAAAAGAGCTGGAGGCTCTTGGCGTTGAGATTGTCATGGTGGCGGAAGTGGATGAAACCTATGGTGTGTTCATCCATGATAATACAGGAAATCTTATAGAGATTTTTGAAGAAAAAGGAAACTGGTGGGAACAGGTGCAGCGCCAGTCTGAGAAACTGTGATGTGGAGCGTATGCCTGATCCTGGCAATCCTGGTGTTTGTCCTGGGCAATCTGGCAGGATATGGAATATTTAAACGAAAGAGAAAAAGACAGAAGCTTCTGTCCATGGTACCAGTAGTGTTGGCGCTAACTTTTCTGTCCCTGATTATTCTAATGATTCCGGTAAGCGTACAGGAAACAGAAGGCTGGCTGCGAAATCTGCAAAATTCCATACAGAGTACAATGCTAGTGTTCAGCCTGAACGGTGAGTTTTCTTCTTTTCTGGAAGGAACGGAAATCTGTCCGGATAGATTTCGGACGATTTATCAGGTGTTTGCCGGATGTTTGTACATACTGGCACCGATACTTCTGGTCGGAGTTGTGATCTCCTTTTTTAAAAATCTGTTCGGATATCTGGAACTGTATCTGGTTCGGAACAGGAAACTTTATATTTTTTCAGAATTAAATGACAGATCGCTGATGCTGGCACGGAGCTGTCAGGAACATGATCTTGCAGAAAGGAAAAAATGTCTGCTTGTATTTACGGATGTATTTGATGAAAATGCAGAAGAATCGTTTGAACAGATGGAGCAGGCAAAGCAACTCGGCGCGATTGTTTTTAAAGATGATATCCTGTCATTACACAGAAAGCTGAAAAAGAAAAAATGTGAGATGTGTTTTTTTGTATTGGGACAGAATGATACGGAGAACCTGGATCATACACTGGGACTGATGGAACAGTACAGGGAAGAAAAAAATGTGGGAATCTATTCATTTATGGATTCCTGTGAGGCGGAATTGATGATCAGTTCTTCCATGCGGCATACACCTGGTCCAAAAGTACGGCGTATCTGTGAGGTTCAATCTGCGGTATATAATTACCTGTATGAAACAAATCTGTTTGAACAGGCGTATGTATCTGCCGACGGAAGCAGAGTTCTGAAGATTGTACTGTTGGGGCTTGGCACTTACGGTACGGAGTTGCTGCGTGCATTGTGCTGGTATGGACAAATGCCGGGGTTTCGATTGGAGATTCATGTATTTGACAGGGATGTGTGTGCCCGTGAGAAGCTGGAAGTACAGTGCCCGGAGTTATTAAAACTGAATCATAATACCATTTCAGGTGAATGTCATTATGATATCTGGTTTCATGATGATTATGGTCAGAATGGTGTGGATGTGGAGTCGGGAGCTTTTGTACGGATATTACAGCAGATCCAGAATATTACCCATGTATATGTCATGCTGGGCGAGGATGAAAAAAATATCCGTATGGCGACGCAGATGCGGATGTTGTTGAGGCGGCAAAAAACATTTGAAGCACAGATTTTTACAATGCTTTCCAATATGAGAAAATCGGGAATACTGGAAATGGAAAGTCTGTGTAATTTTAAAGAGCAGGATTATGAGATAAAGACGTTTGGCGGTATCCGCAGGCAGTATACTTATGACCGGGTAGTGGAATCGGAACTGGAAGTGCAGGCAAGAAGACGGCATCTGCACTGGTCAGATGTAGAAAATATAGAAAGAGATACACTGCAGTTTTATCAGTATGAATATTGCTGGAAATCATCTCAGGCCAGTACGATTCGCAGCCGGATGCGGTATCTGATGCATATTCCGGGAACAGAAAAGCCTGCGGAACAGCGTTCTGAGGAAGAAAAAGCGGGGATACAGGAAGTGGAACACGCCGGCTGGAATGCATATATGCGGGCAGAAGGGTATTGCTTTGCACCGGAGAGGGATGATCTGGCAAAACAGCATCATCTGTTGATCCCGTTTCATGATCTGCCGGAAAAGGAAAAGATCAAGGATGATGTAGAGTGGGTGGACCTGAATGAACAGTAGGGGTTAGCGTTGGAAAATGATTGTATACAGACGTTGCCTGAAAATATAGACTTGTATATTTACACAGAAAAACAGCATTTTTTAACGGCATTTCCCGAAAAACATAGTGGATTGCTTGACTTTTAATTTGAAAAAAACTATAGTAATTTTGATACACAAGAATTCTGGAGGTACACAATGAGTAAGAAACCTTTTGTAACATACGAACAGTTACAGGAAATTACCAAAGAATTTCCTACCCCGTTTCATTTATATGATGAAAAAGGCATCCGGGAGAATGCAAAAGCAGTAAAGGAAGCATTTGCATGGAATCCGGGATTTCGCGAATATTTTGCAGTAAAAGCTACTCCAAATCCGTTCCTGATCAATATTCTGAGAGAATATGATTGCGGAACTGACTGCTCTTCCCTGACGGAGCTGATGCTTTCGCAGGCGCTGGGCATGTCCGGCGACCATATCATGTTTTCTTCCAATGATACACCGGCAGAAGAGTTTGCATATGCAAACAAACTGGGAGCTACCATCAATCTGGATGATATTACCCATATTCCGTTTTTAGAGAAGATCATCGGAGAGTTCCCGAAGACAATGAGTCTCCGTTACAATCCGGGCGGAGTATATCAGCTGAGCAACGGTATCATGGACAACCCTGGAGATTCCAAATACGGTCTGACAAAAGAGCAGTTATTTGAGGCATATGGCATTCTTCGTGACAAAGGCGTGGAGAGATTTGGCCTGCATGCCTTCCTGGTAAGTAACACGGTAACAAATGATTATTATCCGACACTGGCAAGAACATTGTTTGAACTGATCGTTGAGATCAAAGAGAAACTTGGCATCAGCATCAGCTTTGTAAATCTTTCCGGTGGTGTTGGCATTCCTTACAAACCGGATCAGACACCGAACGATATACGCGTCATCGGTGCAGGTGTTAAAAAAGTATTTGAAGAAGTACTGGTTCCTGCTGGTCTTGGGGATGTGTCTATTTATACAGAGATGGGACGTTTCATGATGGGACCGTATGGTTGCCTGGTTACAAAGGCAATTCATGAGAAACATACGTATAAAGAATATATTGGTGTAGATGCGTGCGCAGCAAACCTGATGCGTCCGGCAATCTACGGTGCATATCATCATATTACGGTATCCGGTAAAGAGAATGAGCCATGCGATCACAAATATGATGTCGTAGGTTCCCTGTGTGAGAACTGTGATAAATTTGCCATCGACCGCATGCTTCCGAAAATTGATATGGGAGATCTGTTGATCATCCACGATGCAGGTGCACATGGATTTTCTATGGGTTACAACTACAACGGACGTCTGAGAAGTGCGGAAGTACTGTTAAAAGAGGATGGAAGCGCACAGCTGATCCGCCGCGCAGAGACACCGAAGGATTACTTTGCAACATTTGACTGCTTCGATATCTTAAAAGATATGGATTATGACGTATAATTTACGGTTCCTTTGTTGATGCGGAAATGAACTTTTACTGTCAGCGAAAAATAAATAAAAATATGCTTGCGAATTTTTTTGATTGTACTATAATTAAATTGATGTGTTTTTGACATGTCATTTATTTCGTTAAAAATTAAAATAAGATGGAAACGAATCGAAGGGAGTAAATTATAATGAATGTATTAGTAATCAACTGCGGAAGCTCATCACTGAAATATCAGCTGATCGACTCTGAAACAGAAAATGTACTTGCAAAAGGTCTTTGCGAGAGAATCGGTATTGACGGAAGACTTACCTATCAGAAAGCTGGTCTTGACAAGGAGATCACAGAAGCTCCGATGCCGACACATAAAGAAGCTATCAAAATGGTTCTGGATGCACTTGTAAATGATAAAACAGGCGCTATCAAATCCCTGGACGAAGTAGAAGCTGTTGGACATAGAATCGTACACGGCGGCGAGAAATTCGCTTCTTCAGCAATTATTACAGATGAGATGCTCAAAGCAGTAGAAGAGTGCAATGACCTTGCACCATTACATAACCCGGCAAACCTGATCGGTATCAATGCTTGTAAAGAGCTGATGCCAGGCGTACCGATGGTAGGCGTATTTGATACCGCTTTCCATCAGACAATGCCGGAGAAAGCTTATCTCTACGGACTTCCATATGAGTATTATGAGAAATACAAAGTAAGAAGATACGGCTTCCACGGAACAAGCCACAGCTTCGTATCCAAACATACGGCTGAATTCCTTGGTCTTGATATCAACAACTCCAAGATCATCGTTGCTCATCTTGGAAACGGCGCTTCTATCAGTGCTGTAAAAGATGGCAAATGTGTAGATACTTCTATGGGTCTTACTCCACTGGAAGGTCTTGTAATGGGAACACGTTCCGGAGATATCGATCCGGCTATCATGGAGTTCATCGCTAAAAAAGAGAACCTTGACATCGCAGGCGTTATGAACGTACTGAACAAAAAATCCGGTGTACAGGGTATCTCCAAAGTATCCAGCGATTTCCGTGATCTGGAAGACGGTATGGAAAAAGGAGACAAACTGTGTGCAGCAGCACTGGAAGTATTCAGCTACCGCGTAGCAAAATACATCGGTTCCTATGTAGCAGCTCTCAATGGCGTAGATGCTATCGCATTTACAGCTGGTATCGGCGAGAATGCTCCGCTGGTTCGTGAGAAAGTTATGGAGTACTTCGGATATCTTGGAATCAAACTGGATGCAGAAGCAAACGGACAGCGTGGTAAAGATCTTGTGATCTCTACTCCGGATTCCAAAGTTAAAGTTTGCGTAATCCCGACAAACGAAGAACTTGCAATCGCAAGAGATACCGTTGCACTTGTAAAATAGGAGCGAAAGCCCATACAGTGAAAAAATCTCTGATTTTTGAACGGCATTGTAGCTTACTAATACAAGTCAACAGATATTCATATGAGTATCGTACGATTAAAATAAGAGGAGTGGGAGATTTGCATGGCAGACCTCCCACTGTCCTTTTCATGGAGGAAACGGATTTGAAGCTGAAATATGAGTACAATGGAAAACTGGTCACTGTTATTCAGAAAATCACAGGTGCAATTATTTTAAGTGTTTTATGGCTGATATTCTGCATTCCGGTGTTTACCATCGGACCGTCTACGCGAGCACTGTTTCATACGGTGGATTGGGTCATAGGTCATGATCTTGGGTATCCGGTCAAGGAATTTTTTAAAGAGTTCAGAAAGCAGTTTGGTAAGACCATTGTGATCAGCATTCCGTTTCTGATCATTGCTGCTTTATGTGTCAGCAATATTTATCTGATCAATCATTCTGACCGGTCTTTACGGCTGGTAATGATTATGATCGGTATATGGGGCGTGATTCTTTTATTTGATGCAGTACATGCAGTTTATCTGTTTGCATGTGCATCCTTTTTTGATGCTGATGATAAAGGAACGTTGCTGAAGAATTCTTATATTATGATGATAACACATCCGGGACGGACTTTTGCCATGTTCGGTCTGTTTGTACTGTTTGTTATGGTTATGCGGAATTTTCCATTTGCAATCGTAGTATTGCCGGCAATCCTGTCTTTCTTCCATACACTGATGATGAACAAAGTCTTTCAGGAGTATACAGACCCTGTGTTGTGGCAGCAGAGAGAAGACCTGTTTAAAGAAGAACGTCAGAAATATGAGCAGCAGCTGGACGACCGTGCCAGGGAATTGCTTCATCGAGATACGCGGGATCTTCGGTAGGAGAATCAGGATAACGTATTTTTGAAGAAAATTTGTAAAGAAAATCAAGAAAAACTATTGCATTCTGAAAAACAGCATGATACAATTAGAAAGCTGTTTATCGGAGTGATCCGATTTTATTAACAAGTTTATTGTTTTTGGCAGACGTAAGTAAGAAAACAAAGAAATTTGGTATGCGAGGTGAAATAAATGAGAGAAGGAATCCATCCGGATTATTATCAGGCAACTGTAACCTGCAACTGTGGTAACACATTTGTAACAGGTTCTACAAAAGAAAATATTCACGTTGAGATCTGCTCTAAATGCCATCCGTTCTATACAGGACAGCAGAAAGCTGCTCAGGCTCGTGGACGTATTGATAAGTTCAATAAGAAATACGGCTTAAAATAATAGTGAATGCAAAACATAAGGTTGAGGTTGTAAAATCTCAACCTTAAATTATATACGGCCTTGGAATATGTATTCGGAAAAATTTTCTGTCTGGAAAACTCCGATCATACATAAGGCTGTTTGGGAGGAATGAAATGCGATATTCCGGAATCGGCGGTCAGGCGGTCATGGAAGGCGTTATGATGCGAAATGGCGACAAATATGCAGTTGCTGTGCGCAAGCCGGACCACGAGATCGAAGTTGATGTGAAAGATTATAAGGGCCCGTCAAATAGTTCTGTGTGGAAGAAGCTTCCGTTGGTGCGTGGCGTGGTCAATTTTATAGATTCTCTGGTGCTCGGTATGTCTACTCTGATGTATTCTGCATCCTTTTTTGAGGATGAGGAAGAAGAGGAAGCGGCAGATAAAAAACAGGGAAAAACAAAAAAGGATAAGTCTGCAGAAGCTGAGATTCAGAAACAGGAAAAGCAGGAAAAAGCGATGATGACCGGTGTAGTCGTGATTTCGATTGTCATGGCGGTGCTGATCTTTATGATCCTGCCGTATTATTTGTCAACGATTTTCAGCAAGATCACAGACTCACAGACTATTATTTCCATATTAGAGGGCGCAATCCGTCTGGCAATTTTTATCGTATATATCCTGCTGATCTCTCAGATGAAGGATATCCAACGGGTATTTATGTATCACGGTGCGGAACACAAGTGTATCAATTGTATTGAACATGGTCTGGAACTGAATGTAGAGAATGTCAGAAAAAGTTCTAAGGAGCATAAACGTTGTGGAACGAGTTTCCTGATGTTTGTTGTGATTATCAGTATCATTCTGTTCCTGTTTATCCGTGTGGATTCTCATGCACTGCGCCTGCTGATCCGTGTGCTTCTGATTCCGGTCATTGCAGGGATTTCTTATGAGATCCTTCGACTGGCGGGTAGAAGCGACAATGTGATTGTAAATGTGCTCAGCAAACCAGGTATGTGGATGCAGCATCTGACGACAAAAGAGCCGGATGATGAGATGATCGAAGTTGGCATTGCATCGGTAGAAGCAGTGTTTGACTGGAAAAAATATCAGGATGAGATCCGTGCAGAAGAACCGGATGCATTTGCGGAAGGAGCGACCTCATGACCTGGCAGGAATGCTGCCGTCAGGCTGTGGGACAGCTGACGGAGGCAGATATAGAAAATGCATCTGCAGAAAGCTGGTTTCTCATGGAAGCATCCTGTGAGATCAGTCGGAATTTTTATTATCTGCATGGAAATGAAGTGATGCCGCCGGAAAAGGAAGCACGCTTTCAGGAATGGGTGGCTGCCAGATGCAAAAGAATTCCGTTGCAGCATCTGACCGGAGAACAGGAGTTTATGGGACTGCCATTTATGGTCACACCAGATGTGCTGATTCCACGACAGGATACGGAAGTGCTGGTGGAGCTGGCGTTGGAACAATTAAAATTGTTATTAGAGAAAAAGTCTGTGGTTCTATCTGATAAGGGCTGTAAAGAAGAATGTCATTTCGATGCGGCGAATAAAAAAGAGGTTAAGCCGCAGATAGATATTTCTGTACAGGATGAAAAATCTGATTGTATAACGGATCAAACAGAGCATAGTCTGAAAGTGCTGGACATGTGTACCGGCTCTGGCTGTATTGCCATAAGCCTGAAAGCTTTTCTGCCACAGCTTTCTGTAACCGCAGCGGACATTTCGGAAAAAGCCCTTGCAGTAGCTGAAAAAAATGCGGAGGAAAACAAACAGCAGATCACATTTGTGAAGACAGATCTGTTTGAACATATAAATGAAACTTATGATATGATCATATCCAATCCGCCGTACATAGCGTCTGGCGAGATTCCGGGGCTGATGCCGGAGGTCAGAGACCATGAACCGGTGCTTGCACTGGATGGAAAAGAGGATGGCTTATTTTTTTACCGGAAGATCGTGGAAAACAGCGTGGAACATCTGGTAAAAGGCGGTATCCTGGCATTTGAGATCGGTTTTGATCAGGGTGTGGCTGTATCGGATATGATGAAGGAACAGGGATATACAGAGGTCCGTGTGGTCAAAGATCTGGCCGGACTGGACCGTGTAGTGATCGGAAGGAGAGAGTAGAATGTTTGATAAACTGGAAAATATTCTGATTCGTTATGAGGAGCTTATGAGTCTGCTCAGCGAACCGGATGTTGCAAATGACCCAAAACGTTTTCAGGAACTGATGAAAGAGCAGGGCAACCTGGCACCTTTAGTAGAAGCGTTTACGGAATATAAAAAATGTAAACAGAATGTGGAAGACAGCCTTGCCATGCTTCAGGAAGAAAATGATGAAGAGATGCGCGAGATGTTAAAGGAAGAGCTGAATGATTCCAAAGACCGTATTGAGGAACTGGAAAAAGAGATGAAGATCCTTCTGCTTCCGAAAGATCCGAACGATGATAAAAACGTTATCGTTGAGATCCGCGCAGGCGCAGGTGGAGACGAAGCTGCTCTGTTCGCAGCAGAGATCTATCGTATGTATGTACATTACGCCGAGTCCAAACGCTGGAAAGTCGAGACGATGGACGTTGAGGAGATCGGTATCGGCGGTATGAAATATGTCAGCTTCATGATCACTGGTCAGGGCGCATATTCTCTGCTGAAATACGAGAGTGGTGTACATCGTGTACAGCGTGTTCCGGAAACAGAGTCCGGCGGACGTATCCATACATCCACCATTACCGTTGCTATCATGCCAGAGGCAGAAGATGTAGACGTTCAGATTGATATGAACGACTGTAAATTCGATGTATTCCGTGCATCCGGAAACGGTGGTCAGTGTGTAAATACGACGGATTCTGCGGTACGACTGACCCATATCCCGACGGGTATCGTTATCTCCTGTCAGGATGAAAAATCCCAGTTAAAGAACAAAGATAAAGCACTGAAAGTACTTCGTGCAAAACTGTATGATCTGGAGTGTCAGAAAGCTCATGATGCAGAAGCAGAGGCAAGAAGAAGCCAGATCGGTACCGGAGACAGATCAGAGAAGATCCGTACCTACAACTTCCCGCAGGGTCGTGTGACTGATCACCGTATCAAACTGACTCTGTATAAACTGGATGCAATCATGAACGGCGACATTCAGGAGATCATCGACAGTCTGATCGCAGCAGACCAGGCAGCGAAACTGGCGAAGGTAGAGAATTCGTAAAGAACATGATGTGATAAGACTATAAATACAGGTGTGTCACATAATATATTTGGGTATTCAAAGTTAGATTTACTGGCTTGGGATACCCTTTTTTATTATGTATATGTAAAGTTGAACCACACTTTACATTATAAGTCTGATTGGAATAATTTTCTATAAGTAATGTGTTTAAACAGGGAGCGTTGTAATAATATGGAAAAGTTATATTTAGGAAATATTACTAATAGGTAAATAGGGATGAAAGGATTAGTAATATGTGGTACAATTAACATCAGATAAATTCTTTTGAAAAATAGAAAGTACTAAGTTATAGGACTTTATATAGGGGATACATAAAAAGGGAAGGAGCTATGCAAATGGGGAAACGAGATCTTTCGGAAGAGGATATAAAGGCAAGATATATAACTCCAGCAGTAGAGCAATCAGGCTGGGATAAGAAACAGATTCGCTATGAGTATGCATTCACAGCAGGACGCATTATCCTAAGGGGTAATATAACTTCACGAGGCAAGCAGAAACGTGCAGATTATCTGCTGTTTTATAAGCCTAATCTTCCATTAGCAATCATAGAAGCTAAGGATAACAATCATCCAGTAGGAGCAGGACTGCAACAGGCTATAGAATATGCAGAAGCTCTGGATGTGAAGTTTGTATATGCATCCAATGGAGATGGCTTTGTAGAGCAGGATTTAATAACTGGTGATATTCGTAACCTTTCATTAAATGAGTTTCCATCGCCAGATGAGCTGTATCACAGATATGTAAATGAGATGAATTTCTCTGAAACTGGTAAGAAAGCTCTGCTAGAGCCATATTACTGGGTGCCAGATTATAAGACACCTCGTTACTATCAGAGAATTGCCATTGACAGAACTGTAAATGCTGTAGCAAGTGGCAGGGACAGAGTACTATTAGTCTGTGCAACTGGAACTGGTAAAACATTTATGGCTTTTCAGATTATCTACAGACTATGGAAAGCTGGCATTAAAAAGAAGATATTGTTCCTTGCGGATAGGAATGTTCTTGTAGACCAGACAATATCAGGTGATTTCAAGCCATTCGGGGGTAAAATGACTAAAGTCGAGAATAAACAGCTCGACAGTTCTTATGAAATCTATCTTGCTTTATATCAGCAGTTAGCTGGTGACGAGGGGGTAGAGCCATTCAAGCAGTTTAAGCCTGAGTTCTTTGACCTCATACTCATTGATGAGTGTCATAGAGGCTCCGCTAAGGAAGAGTCTGCTTGGAGAAAAATATTAGAATATTTCTCTGGTGCAACTCAGATAGGCATGACAGCTACACCAATTGAAACAAAAGAAGCATCATCGCAGACATATTTTGGAGAAGCTATTTATGAGTATTCTCTGAAACAGGGTATTAATGATGGATTCCTTGCTCCATATAAGGTCATTCGTATAGGACTTGATAAAGACCTTGTTGGTTATCGTCCAGAAGCTGGGAAACATGATGATAATGGCTATGAAATCGAGGACAGAGAGTACAATATTAAAGACTTTGACAGGACTCTTGTACTTGATGAGAGAACCAAAGTCATTGCAAAGAAAGTTACAGAATTTTTGAAGAAAACTGACAGGTTCAGCAAGACCATTGTGTTCTGCGTAGATGTGGAGCATGCGGAGCGTATGCGTCAGGCTCTCATTGCCGAGAATAAAGACCTGTGGACTGAGAACCACAAGTACATTATGCGTATAACTGGAGATAATGCTGAAGGTAAAGCCCAACTGGATAATTTCATTGATGAGGACAGTACATATCCTGTTATAGCAGTCACAAGTAAGCTGATGACTACTGGTGTTGATGCTAAAATGTGCAAGCTCATTGTGTTGGATAACAATATAAATTCCATGACAGAATTCAAGCAGATTATTGGTCGAGGTACTCGTCTGCTTGAGGATTATGGAAAAACATATTTTACAATTATGGACTTCCGTAACGCATCAAGATTATTTGCCGATAAAGATTTTGATGGTAACCCTGAGGTAGTAATCGACATTACTGGCGATGACCCGGTAGATCCAGTAACAGGCAATGAAGATGATACTGAAAATACAGGAGATGATACTGGCAGTAATTCAGGTACTGGAAACACAGGAAATACGGGTGATTCTGGCGATGATTGGGGTAATGGTGATGGCTCTGAAAAGCCTAAGAAGTATTATGTCAAGGATGTAGAAGTTAAAGTCCTGTCGGAGAGAATACAGTATATTGATAAGGATGGAAAACTTATAACAGAAAGTCTTATCGATTACACAAGAAAGAATATCTTAGGACAGTATGCAAGGTTAGATGTATTCCTCAAGAAGTGGAATGAAGCAAAGAAGAAACAGGCTATTGTAGAAGAACTTCGTGAGGATGGGGTATTGCTGGATGCTGTTCGTGAAGAGACAGGTCAGACTGATATAGACGATTTTGATTTAATCCTGCATCTTGCATATGATAAAGCACCACTTACCCGTATAGAGCGTATTAAAAATGTTCAGAAGAGAGGATATCTCTATAAGTATTCAGAACTCGCACAGAAGGTTCTGAGAGCATTTATGGATAAGTATGCAAGTGAAGGTTTGAAAGAGATAGAGGAGACAAAGGTTTTACAGTTACGCGAATTCCAGCAGTTTGGTAGTCCTATGAAGATTGTCAAAGCCTTTGGAGGTAAAGCAGCATATGAACAGGCTGTGAAAGAACTGGAAGATGAAATCTTCTCTGCGTAGTATTTAACAAATAAAATTTGAAAGTAGGTTTTTTACCAATGGCTATAACTAATTTCGTTAAGAGAATACAAGATGTAATGCGTAATGATGCAGGGGTAAATGGAGATGCTCAGCGTATTGAGCAGATTGTATGGACTCTGTTTTTAAAGATATATGATGCTAAAGAGGAAGAATGGGAGCTTATCAATGATGATTATGTTTCTATCATTCCAGATGAGTACAAGTGGAGAAACTGGGCGGTTGATAATAAAGATGGTCAGGCTCTTACTGGAGATGCACTTCTTGATTTTGTTAATAATAAACTGTTCCCTACACTTAAAAATCTTGAGGTATCAGAGGATACTCCAATGAACCAGATGATGGTGCGTTATGCCTTTGAGGATGCCAACAACTATATGAAAGATGGTATCTTGCTTAGACAGGTCATCAATATCATTGATGAAATTGATTTTACAGAGTATGAGGAAAGACACGCATTTGGCTCAATTTATGAGTCATTCCTAAAGGATTTGCAGAGTGCTGGTAATTCAGGCGAGTACTACACACCGAGAGCTGTAACTGACTTCATGGTAAAAGTTACTAAGCCAAGACTAGGCGAGAGGATAGCTGACTTTGCCTGTGGTACTGGCGGATTCCTTGTGTCTGCTCTTAATGAATTATATGATGAGAGCCTTAAATCCAACGAGAACAAGGAAATTTATAATAATACAGTTTATGGTGTGGAGAAGAAAGCTCTGCCACATATTCTCTGTGTTACAAATATGCTCCTGCATGATATTGATAACCCTGAGATAATTCATGGCAATACTCTTGAGACTGATTACAAAGAGTACAGAAAGATGGAAAAGTTTGATCTTGTCCTTATGAACCCACCATATGGGGGTAATGAAAAGGATTCTGTAAAAGCAAACTTCCCTATGGAACTGCGTAGTTCAGAGACTGCGGATTTATTCGTTGATATTATTATGTTCCGCTTAAAGAAAAATGGTAGATGTGGAATTATTCTTCCTGATGGTTTCCTCTTTGGTACTGATAATGCAAAGGTAAATATCAAGAAGAAACTGCTTGAGGAGTTTAATCTTCATACAGTCATAAGAATGCCACATAGTGTGTTTGCTCCGTATACTTCTATTACGACAAACATTTTGTTCTTTGACAGTACACACCCAACAGAGGAGACATGGTTCTATCGTTTGGACATGCCGGAGGGGTATAAGAATTTCTCAAAGACAAAGCCTATGAAGCTGGAGCATTTTGTACCAGCCCTTGAGTGGTGGGATAATCGTGAGGAGATTGAAGTAGATGGATTTCCTAAGGCTAAGAAATATACTGTAGATGAAATCGCAGACAACGGATATAATATTGACCTCTGCGGATTTCCACACGAAGAAGAGGAAATCCTTGACCCGATGGATTTAATTAATCAGTATCAGGAAAAGAGAGCATCCCTTAATGCTGAGATTGACCATGTATTAGAGAAGATTACTTCTATGTTGGGAGGTAACTAATTTGAATGCACAGGATTTAAAGAACAGTATCCTACAGCTTGCTGTTCAAGGCAAGCTCGTCGAGCAAAGAGCCGAAGAAGGAACTGCGAGAGAGTTGTTTGAACAGATAAAGCTGGAAAAGGATCAGCTCATAAAGGATAAAAAGATAAAGAAGTCAAAGCCAATGCCAGAGATTACTGAGGATGAGATACCTTTTGAAATTCCTGAGTCTTGGGAGTGGGTGAGATTAAGTGATGTTTGTGTATATTTACAGAGGGGAAAATCTCCAAAGTATTCAGATATAAAGAAGATACCTGTAATTGCACAAAAATGTAATCAGTGGGAAGGGTTTCAATTAGAAAAAGCACAATTTATAGACCCAGATACACTTGAGAAATATGCGGATGAGAGGTTGTTACAAGATAAAGATATTCTTATTAATTCTACTGGATTAGGTACAGTAGGAAGAAATCAAATATATCCTGCAAGTAAAAATCCATATGGAATTGCGGTAGCTGATAGCCATGTAACAGTAGTTAGATTAAATAGCACTGCAATTTTACCAGAGTATTTCTTTCATTATTGGCGAAATCCTAGTGTACAGTTGGTTATTGAAGACCAAACTTCGGGTAGTACAAAGCAAAAGGAATTGGCTTTAGCAACTATTCAGAGTTATATAGTGCCACTTCCACCACTTGAAGAGCAGCACCGCATCGTTGCCAAGATAGAGGAAATTCTTCCATATATCGACCAGTATGACAAGGCTTATACGAAACTGGAAACATATAATAAAAAATTCCCAGAAGATATGAAGAAGAGTATTCTGCAAATGGCTATGCAGGGTAAGCTAGTGGAACAACGACCAGAAGAAGGAACTGCTGATGAACTTTATGAGCAAATTGTTGCTGAGAAAGCTCAGTTTATCAAGGATGGCAAGATTAAGAAAGAAAAGCCATTGCCTGAGATTGCAGAGGATGAAATTCCTTTTGAGATTCCTAGCAGTTGGAAATGGGTGAGATTTGGAGAGTTTGGAAGTTATAAAAAAGGACCTTTTGGTAGTGCATTGACTAAGGCAATATTTGTACCTAAAGCAGATAATACAATAAAAGTTTACGAGCAAAAAAATGCAATTCAGAAGGATGCTTCATTAGGCGATTATTATATTACCAGAGATTATTTTGAAAGCAAGATGAAGGGGTTTGAACTTTTCCCAGGAGATATAATCGTCAGTTGTGCTGGTACGATTGGTGAGACCTATATTATGCCAGAAGGAATTGAACAGGGTATAATAAATCAAGCATTGATGAGAATGAAATTAATGCCCTCAGTTTATGTGGAATATTTTTTAATATACTTTGATTTTATCTTGAAACAGACAGCAAGAAAAAGTAGTAAAGGTTCCGCTATTAAAAATATTCCACCATTTGATGAGTTGAAAAGTTATTTAGTGCCACTTCCGCCACTTGCGGAGCAGAAGCGTATCATTGCGAAGGTTGAGGAACTGCTACTATATTGTGACCAGCTTATAAAATAGCCAAAGATGCTTAGAGTTTTTATAAAATATTTAGAAGGGGGAAATTGATATGGCATTTAAACCACGTATATTTATAAGTTCTACTTTTAGCGATAATCAAAAGGTAAGAGAAAGTATAAAAAAACATTTTATTGAATTAGGCGCAGAACCACTTTTATACGAAAGTAATTTAACTCCATCCACAGAAAGTATGACATATAGAAAAGATATATTAGAGGCAGATTTTGTAATCTTAATATTAAAAGATAATTATGGAACAAAAACAGATTGGGGAATATCTGGAACGCATGAAGAATATAAGATTGCTAAAGAAAATAAAATTCCTAT
The DNA here is from genome assembly GCA_900557275.1 of uncultured Roseburia sp. Next base: position 4,139 of record USRX01000003.1, on the reverse strand, counting down.
TCATGTTTATTTGAAGAATGGGAATTCATCACGTAATAAACTTGTAAATGAATTGTTAACGGATCAAGTTTCTTATTATTATTTTAAGACGGATAAAGATTTGTTAAAAAGGATTAAAGAAACGAGTTTTATTATAGCAGAAGAAATAATTTTAAAACAGATTTCTCAGAAAAAATTGCCATATTCTACAGTTCGTCTGATTTCATATAATGCTGATTATCAACGCGCAATAGATATAATTAGGTCTATTGAGACTATGAAAAAATATAGTGGACAATTTGATTTTGATTATTTAGAAACTGATATTTTTTCAGATTATATTGAACCAATATTTTATTATGTTAATCAGCAGAAGCATGTATTTATCAATTGGAAATTGGATGATGTATTAAATAATATGCTTGGTGTTGCACGAAAATTTATACATAATCATGCATTGGATTATACTACTATTCCTAAAACACAGATTGAGTTAACAAATGAAAATTCGCAAGGAATTTTGGTAAGTAGAGTTTCTTATCATAAGAATACAGATTTAGAAATGGAAGATTATAACCAGTTATTAAAAGATTTTTTTGAAAAATATGAAGAGTTTAAGAATGAAATAAAAGAACTTAAAATACTTTCTGACTGTAGTTGAAGTTTTAAAGATTATTGTGTAAAAAGAATAGTATACACAGGTTAGGGAAGTTACCATTGTGGTGCCACCTTAACCTGTGTGTGTTTATGATACTGTTTTCAAAATGTAATCAAGCCCATCTTGTAATAGAAATACTTTGGCGTATTTTTTTAAAATTTGTATTACAATATTAAAATGGGGAGACTCAAAATCGTCATCATACAGAAATACTATTTGATATTGTTTTTTTAATTCTTGAGCAGTAAAGGCCCATTGTTTGGCCGATGGAATGATTTTTGCAACATCTTTTTCTTTGAAAGAAAATAGTTTGACTGCAACATTACCAATAATGTAATCAAAATTTACTTTTTCATTAAAAGAACCCAATATTTTAGAAGGGGAAAAAGTCACATTCGACGAAGAGAGTATTTTACGAATATATTTTTTCTCACTGTGAGAGTTTAATCGTTTTTCTTTACTGAAATCAAATTTTAAATACAATTTTGTTAAATCTTCAACGTAATTTTCATTGTCTTCGATTTCTATTGTGGTAATTTCTGAAAAGCGAAATTCATTGACATAAATTTTTTGGAAATCAGAAATCGAAAAATGTGAATTATAATTAAAAATATTTTCTTCTACTTGCTCTTTGATTCCCGCTAAATATAATTTGACAAATTCAATGTCGGCCTCATCATCAAAAGCTTGAAAGCGTTTAAAGTTGGAGATATACTTGAATTCGCGCTTCCCAGTAGTTAGATTATGAAAAAGCATGCCAATATATAAGCATTCTTCTGAAATTACATTGTTGTAATATTTTAATGCTGCATATGAAATTTGTTGCATAATATACCTCCTTTCATTTCTTCAAAAAATTTATTATTGTAGAACAAATTTCTTCGAGATGATCTACACGATATAAAATATATTTGACAAGTGCGTCTAAATCTCTTTGAGAAGGTAACCATTCTTGCGGAATATCTAACAGAATATTCTTGAGGTTATATTCTGTTATTATATCATGAAAAATAAGTGCATTTTTCTTTAAATCTTCATTAGTAACAAACATATTTTGAAAGAACATGCTATAAAGATGTGAATTATCTTCAAGAATTCGTGTACTAAAATAATCTCTATCGTTAATGGCTCGTATCAAACAATTTGCATCCCAGATAGCTTGATTAATAAAAACGTGAGAATGATCTATTACTTTTAAAGTTATATCATTTTTATAATATTGAACTAAAAGATTACCAGGATTTCTATCTGTATTAAAAATAATATGATCAAAAAGAAGAATTTTAAAGAAATCCTCTTTGTTTTTCATCAATCTTATGATGGAATTAACCAATGTAACAGATTTATGTAGATAGGTTGAGTAAAAACCTAATCCCAGTTGATTATCGTTGACACAATTATTAAAAATATCAGTGTTTTTATCAATTAAACAGACACCAGAAGTTGGCATTGGAATGTTAAGAAGTATTGCTAATCTATAGCAAAAATATTCATTAAATAACACTAATAATCCTTCTGGTCCATTGAATGTTTTTACAATGACAGGTGTATTGTCATCAGTCGTTGCAAACTTCGGTTCTGTAATACCATTACCTATATTGTGTTGAACTGTTCTTATGTGTTCATACTGTATGGCAAGCACCTTCTCTCTTGTGACAATATATATTGTTTATTGTATCATACTTTGTCAAGGCTTAGACCTCTGTAAAAAATATTTATAAAAGTTATATAGCGGGAGAAATTTGCTGATGTTTTCTTTAATAGGAATTTAAGAGAAGTCTATCTTCCTTGAAGGGAGAGATGCGACATGAGGACAGAAGGTAGTTGCTGTAGGATTTAATAAGGCGGATCCAGATGCATGAAGTAAGCTATTTATTAATGAAACAATTTATGGGCATAAAATGTTGAGGCTTTTGTTTCCAAAATGCTTTTGGAAAATCTGTTAAGTCTAGTATGTGTTCTGAAACATTTAAATGATAGGATAGAGCAAGTTGTTTTACTTGAAATTATAATAAAGAAGTTGAAAAAGGATATAATTATGATATTATTATACCATAATAAATAAACGGAGAAATATTTAATTGTACGAGGAGGTGCATATTATGCCACAAATTATCCCGATTAAAGATTTAAAGAATACATCTGAAATCTCAGATATGTGTCATAAGACAGACGAACCTATTTATGTAACTAAAAATGGTTACGGTGATATGGTTATTATGAGTATGGAAAGTTATGAATCTACAATAAAGCAACTTACGTTATATAAAGATATTGAAATTTCGGAGAGACAGATAGAATTGGGTCAGGTAAAAGATGCAAGAGCAGCACTTGGAGAAACCAGGAAAAAGTATGGATTATAAATTAAACATAACAGAACATGCAGATGAATTGTTGGATGAACTGATGTACTATTTGATTTATCGTTTGAAAAATAAACAGGCCGCAAAACATCTGCTTGATAGTATTGATGATATTTATAACAGACTTGAAGATAATCCGCTTCAGTTTCCTGAAAGCAGAAATCCTTATCTGGCGAAGAAAGGATATCGGGAGGCTGTTGTGTCACAAATGAATTATGTGATTGTATTTGACGTCAGAAAAAATGTGGTAAATGTAGTTGGTGTTTTTTATCAGCTGGAAAATTATAAAAGAAAATTATAATTTATTAAGCTAGATATTATTTGCAAAGTGTTTTCTCATTTTGAGTTCTTCTTCGTGCCAGACAAACTTATATCTGATAACACTACTTTTGAGTTTTGATATTCCTTCATATTTTGACAACCCTTGCGTATGATATGACTTCTTTTAGAGTACAGACCGAAGTATCAGCCAGTCCTACTTTTTTCGGTTGGGTGTTTGGATTTAATGGCAAGGTACAGATACTTGCACCGGAGAGTGTGAAAGAACAGTACAGACAGATGATTGCAAAAGCCGATGAGGATATGCAGGAAAGCGAATAATTTGAAAATGAAATCCAAAGGAGCGGTAGCTATGGAGAATAAATTAGAAAAAACCGGTCAAAATAGTTTTATGGATAATTTTGTTAAAACCGATGACATTTTAAATGATATGTGTGGGATTATTGAATCCTCGCAAAAAGCTGCATATCAGGCGGTCAACATTGCACTTGTTCAAAGGAACTGGCTTTTAGGATACCGAATTGCAGAAGAAGAACTCGGTGGTCAGGAACGTTCTGAATATGGACTTCAGATTATAAAGAAATTGTCAAAAGAATTGACAAATCGTTATGGCAAGGGATATGACAAAGGTACTCTTTATCGTTGCTTGAAGTTTTACAAGATGTTTCCAGAGATTGTTGCCTCACTGAGGCAACAATCTGGAGCAATACTTTCGTGGACTCATTATCGTATTTTGATTCAGGTAGAAGATAAGTCAGCTCGTGACTGGTATGAGAAAGAAGCCGCAGAACAGACTTGGAGTGTTCGTACTTTGCAGAGGAACATTTCTTCTCAGTATTATTACCGTATGCTGGGGACTC
>USRX01000002.1 GCA_900557275.1 uncultured Roseburia sp. | reverse complement strand
TTGCATGTGTTAAGCACGCCGCCAGCGTTCATCCTGAGCCAGGATCAAACTCTCAAATAAAAGTGTTTGTTCTGTCCAGAACGTTCTGGCTATTTACCATCGTTCCAAAACTTTACTGTTTTAGGTTGCTTTGACTTTTGTCTTAGCTGTTCTTAAAAAATTTCTCAATGAATCTTTCAAGGATATTTCACTGTTCAGTTATCAATGTTCTTTGTTTTGCTGTTGTTCAGCAACTTTTATATCTTATCACAGAACCAAGTGCTTGTCAACAACTTTTTTATTTTTCTTTTTTCGCTGCCGTTCAGCAACTTTTATATCTTACCAGAAGCAAAGCGCTTTGTCAACAGCTTTTTAAGATTATTTTTTGCTGTCCTTTGAGGAACATCTCTGTCTCGCGAGTCAGCTTGAAAATAATATCATGTTGTGATGTCTTTGTCAACAACTTTTTTATTTTCTTTTTGCTGTCTTTTGAATCGGTTATCCGTTTCGCAGTCAGCTCGATTATATTAGCATTTTCTAACCGAATTGTCAACTAGATATTTACATATTTTTACAATTTCTCTTATATTATTCTTACATTCTCATATCTGATATTAAATTTAAAAGTAATAAAAATGTTAAACCTTTTTCCCATTAGCAAGGATCGCCTGTATGGCTTCTCTTACATCTGAGACACCAATGAGCTGGATTCCTTCTGTCTTTCCCATATTTTTCAGGCAGACTTTTGGGAGGATACAGGTTTCAAAACCAAGCTTTTTCGCTTCCTGCACTCTCTGCTGAGCCATATTGACTGCACGGACTTCGCCGCTCAGTCCTACTTCGCCAAAGCAGATGGTCTTTTCTGATATGGAAATATCTTTAAAACTGGATACCAGTGCAAGTACGATTCCCAGATCCAGTGCCGGTTCTGTCATGCGGATGCCTCCGGCAATATTTACATAGGCATCACAGTTTCCCATAGGCATGCCATTTCTTTTTTCCAGTACAGCCATAAGCAGGTTCAGTCTGTTCATATCTGCACCAGCTGCTGTACGCCGGGGAATTCCAAAGTTACTGCGGCATACTAATGCCTGCACTTCCAACAGGATCGGACGGGTTCCCTCCAAAGAACAGGTTACGATAGAGCCAGATGCACCTTCCGGTTTGCCACTTAACATATATTCTGATGGATTTAACACCTGTTTTAATCCGTTGCTGCCCATTTCAAATACACCGATCTCGTTTGTAGAGCCAAATCGATTTTTCACACTCCGCAGAATGCGATATGCCGCATGACGGTCACCTTCAAAATACAAAACCGTATCTACCATATGTTCCAGCACACGCGGACCGGCTACAACACCTTCCTTGGTCACATGTCCTACAATAAATATGGTAATCCCCACGCCTTTTGCAATCTGCATAAATGCAGAAGTCGCTTCCCGAACCTGAGATACACTTCCCGGAGCAGATGTAATATCTTCACTGTACATCGTCTGAATGGAATCGATAATCACAATCTGCGGTTTTTCCCGTTCAATCATCGCACGGATCGTGTTCAGGTTCGTCTCGCAGAGCAGATGCAGACTATCTGTAAACTGTCCGATCCTGTCCGCACGGATCTTAATCTGCTGTAAGGATTCCTCGCCTGATATATACAGTGTGGATCGTTTCATCTGAGAAAGAATCTGGCAGATCTGCAATAACAGCGTGGATTTACCGATACCGGGATCACCGCCAACCAGCACAAGGGAGCCAGGGACGATACCGCCACCCAGCACACGATCAAATTCCTGCATTCCTGTCTGAATCCGTTCTTCCTGTTCCATCACTACAGAATTAAGAGACACCGGTTTGTGTGTCTTACCATGATCGGAAGATAATATCTTTTCTGCTTTTTTATCTACAGTCTCTTCCACAAATGTATTCCATTCCCTGCATCCCGGACACTGCCCCATCCATTTGGAGGATTCGTATCCACAAGACTGGCAGAAAAATACCGTTGTTTTCCCTTTTGCCATTTACCCTATGCTCTTTCTTAATTTTTACTTTTTACGATAAAATTAACTTTTTTATTCCGCACACCTACATCTACTTCATCCCCGGTCTGGACATTTCCGGCAAGGATCTCTTCTGCCAGCGCATCCTCCAGACTGGTCTGGATCATGCGTCGCAGCGGTCTTGCACCGTATTTCGGATCAAAGGATTCATCGACAATATATTTTTTCACAGAATCCCGGATATGAAGATGAATATCAAGCTGTGTCTGACAACGTTTTTCCAGAGAACGAGTCATCAACGTCACAATCTTCTTCATATGCTCTTTCGTAAGCGCATGGAATACAATAATCTCATCAATACGGTTTAAGAACTCCGGTTTAAAAATACGGCGCACTTCTTCCATAACGTTGGATTTCATACGGGCATGATCTGCCTTTGCATCTTCCTGCACGCCAAATCCCAGTTTTTTCGGTTCAATGATCGTCTTCGCTCCGGCATTGGATGTCATAATGATGATCGTGTTTTTAAAATCTACAACACGTCCCTGTGCATCTGTGATATGACCATCATCCAGTACCTGTAACAGAATATTAAATACATCCGGATGTGCTTTCTCGATCTCATCAAACAAAATGACGGAATATGGGTTTCTCCGTACCTTTTCGCTGAGCTGTCCACCCTCGTCATATCCTACATATCCTGGCGGAGAACCGATCATTTTCGATACGCTGTGCTTCTCCATATACTCGGACATATCCACCCGGATCATGGCATCTTCACTTCCGAACACCGCTTCTGCCAGTGCTTTGGAAATCTCTGTCTTTCCTACACCTGTAGGACCAAGGAACAGAAAAGAACCGATTGGTCTTCCCGGATCTTTCAGTCCGATACGGCCTCTGCGTACTGCTTTGGAAACCGCATCGACCGCTTCTTCCTGAGCAATAACGCGCTTATGAAGGATCTTCTCCATATTTTTCAGACGCTCTGATTCTTTTTCTGTCAGTTTTTGAACAGGGATTCCAGTCCAGTCGGCAACCACATCTGCAATCTCATTTTCGCCTACAGACAGCACCTTTTTCTGCTGTTCCTTTTGAAAACGCTCAAACGTCCGCTCATATTTTTTTTCAACAGCGGCTTTCTGTTTCCGTAAAGTTCCAAGTTCCTCAAAACGGTTTTCCTGAAGGGCTGCATCCAGTGCTTCCTGTGCATCCAGCATCTGATTTTTCTGTTTTTCTAAATTCTCCGGGACCTTAAAGCCACCAAGATGCACTTTTGATGCAGCTTCATCCAGAAGATCCAATGCTTTATCCGGAAGAAAACGGTCATTGATATAACGTTCTGACAGTTCAACTGCTGCCTGAATCCCTTCCGGGGTAATCTGCACATGATGATGCTTCTCATACTGTTCTTTTAGTCCATCCAGTATCTCCACAGCCTCCTGTTTTGTCGGCTCCGGAACAGTTACCGGCTGAAAACGTCGTTCCAGGGCAGCATCCTTCTCGATATATTTTCGATATTCCTGTATTGTCGTTGCGCCGATCATCTGTAGAATTCCACGGGAAAGTGCCGGTTTCATAATATTTGATGCATCGATCGCACCTTCTGCACCACCAGCACCGATCATTGTATGAATTTCATCCACAAACAAGATCACATTCCCGGCATTCTCCACTTCCTGAACAACACCTTTGATACGTTCTTCAAATTCGCCCCTGTATTTGGAACCGGCTACCATTGCAGACAGGTCCAGAGACATCAGGCGTTTCTTTTTCAAAATATCCGGCACAAGTCCATCTGCGATACGCTGGGCCAGACCTTCTGCGATTGCTGTCTTTCCCACACCCGGTTCTCCGATCAGGCAGGGATTATTCTTTGTTCTTCTGCTGAGGATGCGAATTATCCGCTGCAACTGCTGTTCTCTTCCGATCAACGGATCCAATTTATGTTCCGCAGCCTGTTTTGTCATATCCCTTGCATATTTGTCAAGCATCGGTGTCTCAGAAACACTCTGAACATTCCCGGAACGTAATGCCTTGCTCTCCTCTTTGGAAAACGCATCTTCTCTTCCGATCGCCACTAAAATATCCGCATAAATCTTCGCCGGATTGATTCCCATGGCAATCAGAATTCTGGAAGCAGAACACTCCTTTTCCTGAATCATCGCAAAAAGAAGATGTTCCGTGCCAATGGTATCACTGCGAAAGCGCTCTGCTGTCTGTTCTGCGCGTTCCAGCATACGCATCGTTTCCGGGGTAAATTCTTTAGGATCTCTCAACAGAACCTTCCTGCCTGGGATCGTAACCTCATCGATCAGATCCAGAACCTTTTTTTCTGTCACTTCCAGGTCTTCCAGAATCCGTCCTGCGATTCCTTCCGGTTCCCTACACAGCCCTGCCAGAACATGTTCCGTGCCAATAGAGCACTGATCCATCATTCCCGCCACTGCTGCTCCAAAATCAAGAACCGCCTGTGCCTGTTTTGTATATGGTCGCATTATAAAATCCTCCTGTTACTGCGTCAGCCATTTCTATATTCATCATAAATCTCATCGATCAGGGCATGGATCTCATCTCTGCTGACATTTTTACAGCAGGCTTTTGCAATGACCATGCGCAGATCTTCACTCAGCTCTGTCATCGCCTTAATTTTATCCAGATCAAGAGAGATTACCGCACCGCGTCTGCGATCCAGTCTGATCAACCCCTCCTGCTTTAAGACGCCATATGCTTTGTTTACAGTATGCATATTGATACCGATCTCTTCTGCCAGCTGGCGAACAGACGGCAACGAATCTCCCTCCACATACTGATGTGTGGCAATTCCGAGAATGATCTGATTCCGTAACTGCATATAGAGCGCTTCATCACTGTTAAAATCAATTTCTATGTACATTTTCTCACCCTTTTTCATGTGTGTTATATCGATGATATAACAGTTGCAATTACTTGTCAAGAACAGAACCGGCTGTTTTATTTGTAGTTTTACAAGGCATCTTATCATAAGCTAAGCATTTATACTCATTTCTATAGATTTCTTCCTGCATATCAGTGAAACTTTTTACCGAAAAACAAAAAAAGCCCTGCTGCAATTTCATCATTTTGCAACAAAGCTTTTTTATTTTCAATATTCTAGTCAAATTACCGAAAAACCAGGTACATCAGAGATCTAAAAATTCCAGTTCGTCATCCCAGGCATCTTTTCCGTTTTTCTTTCCATGCTGATTTTTTCCATGTTTTTTCTCATGATGTGAAGCGGCTGTTTTTTCTTTACCTGCCTGCTTCTTCTGCGCATCGTCTTCTTCCTGTACAGCATCCTGAACCATTTCCTGCAAGTCCTCGTCCGAACCCTCTTCTTCCTGTTCCTTCAACGCATCCTGAAGACCTGCCATCAGCATTCTCTCAAGATCTTCCAATTCTTCTTTATCAGACGACGCCATATCCTCTTCATCGGATGGAATCTCCTTACCCAGAATCTGCTCCATACCTGTTTCTTTTTGAGAAATCTCCGTCTCGGTATCTGTCTCACAGAACCGTTTTACCAGTGGCATAGGTTTTGTGGCAGACAGATCTTCTGTTTCTCCTGAAGGGGATTCCTCTCTGAAATCAGTCACGTCCGCTGGTGCCGGACCATTCTCATCTTCATCAAGATATACTTCTCCGTCATCTGCAATTTCTTTAAATACCGGCTCCGTTTTTTCAGCAGCTGCTTCCTCTTCATCATTTTCCGGAAGATCATCCATAAAATGACGGTATTTGCGATCTTCTCTGCGTCTTTCCGCACGAGTCATGATCTCTTCTTCATCATCTTCATCGAAAGTTTCTTCCGGGAGATATTTACGGGCACTTCTGCTCTTACCGGCAAAGACAATCATCAGGACAAAGAAAATAACACAAAGAACTCCCAATCCGACAATGATCATTTTATCCAGGCTGTTATCCTTTACAGTCGCTGCATCATCCGACGCATCTTCTGCGTTCAGGTCCACACTGAGATCAGTGACAGAACGTACAAATGTATTTCCGCCATTATCATACAGATACCATCTGGCAACTCCATCCAGCGTCATTCCATAAACATAATAATATTCACCCAGGATCGCATCTGACCGAAGAGTGTCTTCCGGCTGATTATACTGATATGCAGTAATTCCTGCAGTTTCACTTACCGCAAAAACAGTTTTTCCATAAGAATCCGAAACATTCGCATTATCCGGCGGCAGCAGAAGAACCAACGGATTCTCTTCTGTTCCGACGCTGATATAAGATGTTACGATATTTTTCTGCATATCCAGCACATAAAAATCGCCTTTACCGGCTTCATCCGTCAGATAAACCAGGTACACTTCGCCGGCATCATACTTATATGCACGGATATCGTTTCCGTTATATGTAATAGTCTTAGCACTAAAATGAGCCGGAATCTTCCCTGAATCAATTCTGCCGGCAATGGTCATCGTCTTTCCCTGAACATCAAACGTATTCTCAGAAGATGTCTGATATCCATCTCCGGAAATGCCGGTTACATCTGCACTCTGATCCGCACCAGCTGCATCTGTTCCGTCATTACCGTCTGTTTCCTCTGCAGTTGTTCCATTATCTGCGATCAGATCCGAACGCACCCATCCTTCTGCGGTAGTTCCATTTGCTGCATACCGCACATGATGCCAGGTCATCCCATCTGTTCCCGTCTTAGATTCTACAATCTCTACTTCTGTTCCCTGATTGATCCCGCCGATCATGTTTCCATTTGCCGCATCACGGATAATCGTATTATCGCTTTTGATATAAGATGCAGCCTGTGCAGACAGACCGCTTCCCGCAAACCCCGCTGATGCAGCCAGGATCGCTGCCGTCATACAGGTCAGCACCCTTTTCCTTAAATACATTTTTTTCATATCTATCCGGCGCAGGAGTTTCCACAGCTCTCTCCCACGCATCCTTTCTTTTCATTTTTTACAATTATAGGTGGTATCCCCTTCAATGTCAATCTGTGGATAACCGTCTGTTTTCTTTTCGTACCCTTTTTCTGTATCTAAAAATGCGTTTAAGTTTCTATATTTTCTCCTATATCCCCTGACACTCAAAATCCGGGATAAAACTCTCAGATGCCGTTCCGCCTTCCTGCATGAATCCATTTTCCACACCAATATTGATGGCATGATCCAGTACTTTTTCATACTCCCGTGAAGTTACTTTACGAGCTAGCTCCGGATAACCGGCAGTCTCTATCCCTGCCATGGGTGTGTACTGGTTCATGATGCTGATGTAGATCTGATTCCCATAGGTTTCGTGAAGATAAGAAATGATCTGTTTTGCTTCCCTGACATGACCGGGAAGCAGCAAATGCCGTACCATTGTGCCTCGTTTGAGCATATCGCCCTCAAAAACCGGTGCTCCAGTCTGTCGCACCATTTCAGCAATGGCAGCTTTCGCATACATCGGGTAATCCGGTGCATGGGAATAGTTCTGCGCCGTCTCCGGCTCCCAGTATTTAAAATCCGGCAAGTAGATATCCACATATCCTTCTAGTAAACGCAGGTTTTCCACTTTTTCATAACCGCTGGTGTTATATACCACCGGCAGATGCAGCCCCTTCGCTTTTGCCCGATCCAGTGCCGCTATGACCTGAAGTACAAAATGCCCTGCCGTTACCAGATTGATATTTGCCGCGCCCTGTTCCTGTAACTCCAGAAAAATCTCTGCCAATCGCTCCACAGAAAGCGACTTTCCAAGCTTTCCATTGGCAATTTTCCCATTTTGGCAAAACACGCAATGCAGGGCACAGCCGGTAAAAAATACAGTTCCCGATCCACAATTACCAGAAATACACGGTTCTTCCCACATATGGAGAGCGGCTCTGGCTGCCGTCAATTCTGCGGTCTGTCCACAATAACCACGTTCTCCTGCCAAGCGGTCTGTGCCGCAGTTTCTGGGACACAGCTTGCAATTTCTTAATAATTCCTTCTTACATGAAATTATTCTGTTCTCTCTAAAGTTATTTTGTTCCGCCACCTGTTTATTTTATCCTTTTATGTTCTCAAAATTTTCTCAAGGATACTTTCTTTTTACTTACCGGAATATCCTATGTGTACATGCGAATCCATCTTTCAATAGAGTCTGTTTATCTATCTGTTTCCTTCTCACTGTTTTCCTTCTCTTCCATCTCCATAATAATGTCAAGGAAACGTCCGACTTCCGCCCAGGCGCGTTTGGATTCCGGTAAAAGTAACAACGCCATCTGGAACACATGGAACATGCCTTCATATACACTCAAACGAACTTTTACTCTGGCTCCTTTTGCTTTTTCTGCTGCCGCAATAGAATCGCTCAGAAGCATCTCGTAACTTCCTACCTGAATAAGCATCGGCGGAAATCCCCTGAAATCCCCAAACAATGGGGAAATATATGGATTCGTAGGATCTTCGTCCTGTATGTAATCCTTGTTATAGATAAGGCTGTCCCTCGTATTACCAAACAACGGATCACGTTCATAATTTTCCACATAAGAAGGACCGGATGAGGTCAGATCTGTCCATGGAGACATGGCAATAATCCCAGCCGGTAATGGGCGGTTCTGATTTTTCAGATACATGCACAACGCCATGGCAAGACCGCCACCTGCGGAGTCTCCTGCCACGATGATCTCGTGCGCCTGCCAGCCATAATCCAACAGCCAGTTATATGCAGTTACCGCATCTTCCAGAGCCGCCGGATATGGATTCTCCGGTGCCACACGATAATCTACCGTAAATACCGGCATTCCATTTCCAAGTTCGCTGTATAATCCTGCAAAACTGCGGTACACGTTCCGCATAGCACCGATATAACCGCCGCCGTGAAGCTGTAAGAGAATATAACGGTCATTTCCTTCGTCTGCCGTCAGTAGTTCCGCCTTACAGTTATGTAATGGGATTTCCGAAAGCGTATAATGCTCCGGACATTTCCATGCCGGTTCCACTAACTTTTTGCGAATCTCTCCATTTTTTAATTTTCTTCCGATCAGGTTATCGGAGGTTACCCGGGCGATCAGATCCCGTAAAATTTTACCCTGTACACTGGTTTCCTGTTCTGTCACGATAATCTCCTCCTGTTCTTATCTAAATATTCTCGGAATCTGTTCTGAATAATCTCCGACCAGATTTCTGAACATCCATGTCTAATACTCAACCAACATGGAGACTCTTACACCCGATAGGGATGTTTCTTATAGTCTGCATATGTACATCAATATTAAATACATATGAAGATTATATGCTATTTTGTGTGTTTTTTCTATCCTGCAGCAACAGTTTTTTACAATTTAGCACACTCTTTTTTAAGCAGAACTCCATGCCCTGTAATTTTCACAGAATCTACTTTCAGGACAATCTTTCATCTGATGCCTGCATGATTTACACATGAAACCGCCGCCGCAGTTCTTCTACCGCACGCCGCCCACCGATCGCAAGGGTTCCAAGGAACACCAGCACGGTAATGCCAAGCGCACCTACCGCCGGATACCAGGCGTGATCCACTTTCATATGATACAGGACCACTGGGATCAGGCTGCACAGGATCATAATGATCTGTACCGGAAGATAGCTCTGCCAGTTGCGGCTGTTTACGATCATCAGGACGATCATGGCGACATCCATCAGGACAAATACACCCGGCATGACATAATTTAATGACCAGCCATGAAATCCTAACACTCCATCTACTGCGATGACTGCAAGGATTCCGGAAAAGGTCTGGATCAGCGCTTTTTTCAGATATCCCTCATGCTGAAAAAAAGACACTTTCCATGTCATCCATGCATACAGCATCCCAATCCCCGCCAGAAGGTCCCATCGAATCCGTGCTCGCAAATGATGGTTCAGACACAGTAGGAACACAAACCCCACCACTGCCGCAAACAGATAAGTGCGCATCGCCAGATGCATGCCCCGATTCTGTTCTTTTAATTTCGGATATAAAAATGTCTCATCCCCGGTATGCTCTGACAGGGCATTGCCACAAAACGGGCAGATCTCTGCCGGATCCTGAAACTCCACACGACATTTGACACATTTACTCATAATACACACCATTGCTTTCTATACGCACAGAGATACCCTCATCTGCCATAAAACAGAAGAATGCTTTCTGAACTTCCGTATCCCGGTAAACGGAAGAAATGGTAAACACCAGCGTATCTTTGTAAGAGCACACACAGCCTTTCATATTCTGCCCCAAAGAGCGGGAAAGACAGGAATAAAACTGTTCGATATACGGATCGTATTCCGGTGGTGTATGCACCACGCCCAGATTGGAAACGGTAGTAGTATTCGCCTTTGCCGCCGACCGGTACACATACCGCATCGCCGGTTTTTTCAGCCATAACGGTACTGCGCGGAGAATCATCTTTTTCTCATTGGACACATTATAAGAAAACACTTCTTCCAGATGTTCCTTTTCCAGCTGTGGACGCAGACTGTTCTTTACCGCCTCCAGCACTTCTCCAAAATCCGCTTCCGTCTGTTTTGCCTGCCATACCGCCGTTACCATGACAAAAAAGTTTTTTGTAGTAACAGAAGAAAAATGAGGACGTAAGTTTACCGGCACACCGACCGTGACCGGTTCTTTGATCTTACGCTCTCCTTTGGACTGATAAATGCTCCAGATAAAGGCCGCCACCAGATATTCATTGATGCTCGCTCCATATGCCTTCGCTTTTTCTTTCAGCTGTGAGACCGGCATAAATCCATGCATCAGCGACATCTTACCCGTCTCAAACATTCTTCCGGGAATATGATATGCCCGCTCTTTTTTATATGCAGTCTTGCCACCGGATGGCTTCCGGTAATGCTGTAAAAATCCATCAGTATAGTCCGTGGATGTATCTGCCGCCAGATGATCCGGCAATCCAGCCAGTTCCGGCTTCGTATCCCGCAGATACTGATATATAATCTCTTTTAAAAAGACAAATGCGCCATTTCCATCCGTCAGCACATGAAACACTTCCAGACTGATCTTGCGCTTATAATAGCTGACCCGGAACAGATAGTTCTGATTGATGGCAGCTTCCACATACTGACAGGGCCAGGAATCTTCCTGCACAACCTTCGGGGACTGTTTTCCGTTTTCCTCAAAATAATACCAGAACACGCCCTGACGCAGACGCACGTTAAAAACAGGGAACTTCGGAAGCACTTTATCCAGTGCCTGCTGCAATTTATCTTCCTGTATGTCTTCTTTTAAAACTGCGCAGACCCGGTATACATTGCTCATCCCCGCACCTGCAATCACCGGAAACAGGTGCGCCGTATTGTCCAGGTGATCCCATCGGATCTCCCGGCTGCGTTCTTCCTGTCTTTTTTTTACCCGTTTCTTTTTTTCTGCCATGATTACTCTTTTCTATATATACTTCTGGATCAAAAACCGTATCCTGCCCTTTTTTGTCTCCTGTAGCATGCCGTCGTAACGGAATCTGCCATAGCCACGGACAGAGACAATGTCGCCCTCCTGCCAGATGCCACTGTTATTCTCAAACTGCCGTCCGTTGACAAATACTTTTTTCCCACGGAACAGTTCCAGACTCTGATTTCTGGAAAGCTGCCAGACTTTTGCCACGATGGCATCCGCCCGCAGGGAACTGACAATCAGTTCTTCTTCCTTCAGCTCAGGCTGGATCTCCGTCGGCATTTCATTCATCTGTTCACATTTTACCACGGTATGACGCACTTTATCCAGATGATTCACAATATAATCTGCCATCTCTTCCTTACAGATCAGATAGGCTTCCTGTTCCCGCAGACAGATGTCTCCAAGCACACTCCTCTCGATTCCAAGATGCATTAACGCTCCCAGAAAATCTCTGTGGTTCAGATCTTCTGCAAATTTTTTCGCCGCCGGTCGGATACGGATGCATGTGATCGGGAAAGGCTCTTCATATCCCAGCAGTTCTTCCGTTCCAAACCGCAGCATCCTCCGCTCACTGCTCTCTGCCCCACCCCACAATGTATATCCGGCATAGGACACTTCCCGCTCCTGTTCAAAAAAGACTGCCTGCTCGCTGAGATTTAGGAAATCGGTAAATACATATACATTTTTCTGATAACTGCGTTCTGCCAGTTCTGCAAATCGTTTTTTTAACTGCGTGATAACTTCGTTCATTTTCTCTGTAACCGTTGATCCTTTCCCTCATCTTGAATTTTCTGCCTGTCAGAATCCATCTGCTTGCAACAACCTACCCTGGCTTTCCTCACATAACGACTTGCTCATAATCGCAAAATCCTATGTCTATGATCATCCTCAAAATTTTCCATACTTCTATATGCTTTTAAAAAAAGGATATCCGGACACTGACAACTCCAGCCTCTGGATATCCCTTTTTTGTTCAATATTCTACCTGACCTTACAGCTGTGTCACGATAAAGATATCGTAGATTGCCTGAATCGCTGCTTCGAAATCTGCGTTTCTTACGCCGATAATGATATTCAGCTCACTGGAACCCTGATCAATCATCTTACAGTTGATATTTGCATGAGCCAGTGCAGAGAAGATACGTCCTGCTGTGCCTCTTGCCTCTTTCATGCCACGACCAACAACTGCGATCAGTGCCAGATCAGCCTCTACATCTACGGTATCCGGCTCTACTGCACGCTGAATGCCGGAGAGAACGACCTGCTCATGCTCCTGGAACTCATCCTGATGTACGAAGATACACATGGTGTCGATTCCGGACGGCATATGCTCGATAGAAATATCATTTTCCTCAAATACCTGAAGCACTTTCCGGCAGAACCCGATCTCAGAGTTCATCATATCTTTATCTACCGTAACAGCCACGAAGCCTTTTTTACCTGCAATACCGGTAATGGTATATTTAGATTTCTGGCTTGTAGTAGCAACGATCATTGTTCCTTTGTCTTCCGGATGGTTCGTATTTCTGATATTGATCGGAATGCCTGCTTTTCTTACCGGAAAGATCGCATCTTCATGAAGTACGGATGCGCCCATGTAAGACAGCTCGCGAAGCTCGCGGTATGTGATCATATCTACGACTTCCGGATTTTTGATAATACGCGGATCTGTTACAAGGAATCCGGATACATCTGTCCAGTTTTCGTAAAGATCTGCTTTTAATGCGCGGGCAACGATAGAACCTGTGATATCGGAACCGCCTCTGGAGAAGGTCTTAACCTTTCCGTCTGCGTATGCACCGTAAAATCCCGGAATAACTGCATGCTCACAGGAAGCCAGACGCTCTGACATCATTTTATTTGTAATATCTGCATCAAAATTTCCATCCTCATCAAAACGGATCACTGTTGCAGAATCGATAAATTCATAACCAAGGTATGCGGCCATAATCTTGCCGTTTAAATATTCGCCCCTGGATGCCGCATAATCTTTTCCTGCTTTTGCAGCAAAATTTTCTGCTACAATCTTGAAATCCTCTTCCAGAGAAAAATCAATGCCAAGACCTTCAATGATCTCATTGTATCTTGCCTTGATCGCATCCAGTTTTTTTGTAAAATCTTTTCCTGCTTCTGCAGTCTCATAACAATCATATAACATATCTGTTACTTTGATATCTCCGTCGTAACGTTTTCCCGGAGCTGACGGTACAACAAACTTTCTGTCTTTGTCTGACCGGATGATGTTACCTACTTTTTTGAACTGCTCGGCACTTGCAAGAGAACTGCCACCAAATTTAACTACTTTTTTCACTGTTTCATCTCCTCATTCAACATTACTTACCGCTGATTATAATAAGAAACATGCGGGAAATCAACTGTTTTTTCTTTATTAATATACATTCATTAGAAAATGTTTCTTTCAGTCGTTCTATATGAAAGCGATTGATGCACGGCTGAATCTTTCCCAGAACCGAAAAACCGCTTCTGCTTGTGGCATCACACGGTTTTCTTGTTTTTTAAAAGCTCCAACCGATCATGTACGCTTTGT
The DNA here is from genome assembly GCA_900557275.1 of uncultured Roseburia sp. The sequence goes on along the minus strand of USRX01000002.1, from coordinate 162,751 downwards.
ATAAAAAACATACCGTCTGATCAACAGACGGTATGCTTCAATTTTTATATTTCTATTATTACATACATCATTATAGCAACTGATAATAGCTTTTTATAATGATACTTTTCCACCAGTTTTACCAGTGTCATAAATAAAGCGATCCATTATCTTAGAAAAATCATTCCGCATCCATTGGCAAACCCAGATGTTCTGCTGCCGCCAAAGACGCTTCCCGCAGCATGGCAAAATCTTCTTTCATTTCCAGATATTCCGGCAATTTCTTGCTTACCGCCTGAAATTCTGCGGATAATTTATTTTCCAGCGTGGATTGTTTCATTTTTCCAAAGCCGAGGATCACGGAAGCGTATGTCTTATCTTCCATACAGATCATTCCATAGGTAAGGAACAGATGTTTCAGCTCTGCTGCCAGTAGCTCCCTGCCAAAATAATCTGCCCGGTTCAGTCCAAATGCTCCCAGTGCAGTCTGTGCCCGTTTCTTCAGACTCCGCTTTCCAAAACGGCTGGTGGTCTGCGGACACATCAGTATCAGCTCCATGAGCCAGTATAAAAAGTTGTCTTTCACGTCGCCTTTTTTCTGAGTCTGATACCGCAGCTCCCAGAGTTCTTTCCGAAGTCGGTTGTCCGCCCCGGCATCTCCTGACGAGATCTGCGCCTCCAGCAATGCTTTTCGCTGATGGGCATCCGTTTCCATATAATAGCTTTCCGGCCACTCGTAAGGATTGGTTTCCGGCACTTCCTGTTTTTTCTCAACCGCCTTCTTTAATAACATCTTTTAGTACTCGTCCTCTTCCAGACCTTCGCTGATGTCTGATTTCGGCTCTTCAAGACCTTCAATCTTAATATTGTGTTTTTTCGCATAATCCCAGAGTGCTGCATGGATTGCTTCCTCTGCAAGCAGGGAACAGTGTACTTTTACTGGTGGAAGTCCGTCCAATGCTTCCATAACAGCTTTGTTTGTGATCTCCAGAGCTTCGTAAATAGTTTTGCCTTTTACAAGCTCTGTAGCCATACTGCTGGTAGCAACAGCTGCACCACAACCGAACGTTTTGAATTTACAGTCTTTGATAATCTTGGTATCTTCATCAATATCAAGATACATTCTCATGATATCGCCACATTTTGCATTTCCAACGGTACCTACACCACTTGCATTTTCAATCTCACCCACATTTCTCGGGTTACTGAAATGGTCAATTACTTTTTCACTATACATAACAGATATTCTCCTTGTCTTTTCTCTTTTTCTTATGCCTCTTTATGTTTTGCAATATAATCTTCATACAGCGGAGACATGCTGCGCAGTCTGTCTACGATGCGTTTCAGCTCTTCTACAACAAATGCTGCCTCTTCCATGGTATTCTCATGGGAAAGTGTCAGACGCAGAGAACCGTGTGCGATCTCATGCGGCAGTCCGATAGCCAGCAGTACATGGGACGGATCCAGCGAACCGGATGTACATGCAGAACCACTGGAAGCGCAGATGCCTTTCTGATCCAGCATCAGAAGCAGGGATTCTCCCTCTACAAATCTGAAACATACGTTTACGTTATTCGGAAGACGATTAGTTCTGTGTCCGTTTACTTTCACGAATGGAATCTCTTTTTCAATCGTATTGATCAGATAATCACGAATCTCTGTCTCTTTTTTGATGCGCTCTTCCATCTGTGCATTGGCAACCTCAGCTGCTTTACCCATTCCTACGACACCGGATACGTTAGTTGTACCTGCTCTTCTGCCGTGCTCCTGGGAACCACCGTGTACGAAAGATGGAAGTAATGTTTTCTTTCTGATATAAAGGAAGCCTACGCCTTTTGGTCCGCCGAATTTGTGACCGCTGGCAGAAAGCATGTCGATGTTCATATCATTGACATTGATCGGCACATGCGCGAAAGCCTGTACTGCATCAGTGTGGAAATAAATCTTGTGCTCTTTTGCGATCTTACCAATCTCTGCGATCGGCTGAATGGTTCCGATCTCGTTATTTGCAAACATAATCGTGATCAGGATTGTCTCCGGACGGATCGCTGCTTTTAACTGTTCCAGATCTACGACACCATTCTCATCTACATCCAGATAAGTTACTTCATATCCGTTTTTCTCAAGATACTCACAGGTATGAAGTACTGCGTGATGCTCGATCTTTGATGTAATGATGTGGTTTCCAAGACCTTTTGCTTTTGCCTTGTCTGCAATGCCTTTGATCGCCCAGTTGTCAGACTCGCTTCCGCCTGCTGTGAAATAAATCTCTGCCGGCTCTGCACCGAGAACGTCTGCAATCTGTTTTCTGGCATCCTCTACTGCCTGATGATTTTCCTGTGCGATACTGTATATACTGGATGGATTTGCAAACTTTTCTACAAAGTATGGCTTCATTGCTTCAAATGCCTGAATATCCATTTTTGTAGTTGCTGCATTATCCATATAAATAACTGAATTCATATCCTGTACTCCTTCTTTCATTTCATAGTATTTCTATATGATATTGGTAGTATTGCATTTTATAATTGGTTTGTCAAGAATTTTTTCCATTTTTCCAGTTTTTTTACAGGAGCCCGAAAGCCATTTTTTCCAGTAAACAAGCGTATTTCTACTATACAGCAGCCATTCTTTTTTATATTTCCTAGTTTTTTACTATGATATGCGGAATTATTTTCTAAAATCGGTGTTTTTGTCGGATTTTTTTGTCTTTTTTCTGTAATTGTGCAAATTTTTACAGCAATTTCTGCCAGGGGCAAAAATTGCTGTAAGTTCACGATTTCTATATTTCCCGGGTAGCATCTTTCAGCCATTCCCGCTCTGTATCGGTCAGATACGGCTCTACCGTGTCATATACCATATGATGATATTCGTTGAGATATTTCCGCTCTGTGCCGGTCATCTCTTCCGGCAGGATCGCATCCAGATCGATCGGTACATAAGTAATATTTTCAAATTCCATGAACTGTCCGTATTCGTTCTTCTGCCACTTCTTACAGATCAGCTCACTTTCGATACGGATGCCGTATTTTCCTTCCACATAAACGCCCGGCTCATCTGTTGTGACCATGCCTTCTTCCAGTTTTCCATTGTCTGTGCGCTCCGGCACGATCTTCCAGCGGAACCCATTTGGTCCCTCGTGTACATTCAGCATATAACCGTTTCCATGACCGGTACCACAGCGGTAATCCAGTCCCAGCTGCCACAATGGCCCTCTTGCAAGGATATCAAGATTCTGTCCGCAGCATCCATATAAAAATCTGGCATTGGCAAGGTTCAGATTTGCACGGGTCACTGCCGTAAACATTTCTTTTTCTTCCTGCGTCAATGTTCCAAGGACAATATTTCTGGTAACATCCGTAGAACCTTCCAGATAATGTCCGCCAGAATCCACCAGAAGGAACCCTTCCTTTGGAAGTACGACTTCGTTTTCTTCCGACGGTGCGTAATGCATCATCGCCGCATTCGGCCCCCAGGCGCTGATTGTATCAAAGCTGATATCCAGACAGCCCTGTTCCCGGCGCAGTCCCTCCAGATATTCGGATGCTGACCATTCCGTAATCTTCTCTTTACCTACATTGTTCTTCAGCCAATAACAGAATTTTGTCATTGCCACGCCGTCTTTTACATGGGCTTTTCGGATATTTTCAAGCTCCGTTTCATTTTTAATGGCTTTCATAAGTTCTTCCGGATTACTTTTATCGACGATCACAGCGCCTTTGGGAATGCTCTGTAAAATCTGCAGATTGACCTTTGCTTTTTCCAGCAGCACCGTGTCTCCTTTCGGTATCGCCTCAAGCTCCCAGTAAAAGTCAGCATAATCCCGGATGGATACGCCTGCTTCCCGCAGATTTTCAAAGATCTTCTGTGTCTTTTCTTTTCCATAGACAAGCTCCGTCACAGAAAAAACTTCCGGTTTGACATACCACAGGCAGGTTGTCTCATTCATCAGGAGATAGGACATGACCACCGGCACATGGGGGATGTCGCCGCCACGGATATTCAGCAGCCATGCGATATCACACAGAGAGGACAGCACATGCCATCGTGCGCCGTATTCCTGCATCTTTTCCCGGACACGGGCAAGCTTGTGGAAAGCGCTCTCGCCTGCATATTTCTCTTCCAGGACAAATGCGCCGTGTACCGGAAACTCCGGACGTTCTTCCCAGATGTCGCCCACCAGATCTTCGTCCGTAACCAAAGATGCATGGCAGCTTTCTGCCAGCTTCTGATAGTCTTCCCCTGCTGCCGCATTCATCGTCCGTCCGTCAAATCCCAGACAGGTTCCAGCTTTCAGATGTTCCTTTACATACTCCCTAATGGTAGCAACACCTTCCATACCTGCCCGGAACAGCTCAATGCCGCTTCCCTCCAGCTGACGTTCTGCCTGAATAAAATAACGTCCATCAGTCCAAAGACCGGCACTGTCCCCTGTAATAACTGCAGTTCCCGCAGAACCGGTAAATCCGGTAATATATTTTCTCGCTTTAAAATAATCGCTGACGTATTCGGATTCATGATAATCCGCTGTGGGCACGATATATACGGAAATGTTCTGTTCTTTCATCTTTTTCCGCAGCGCCTGCACACGTTCTTTTACTTCGCTCATTATGATCTGTCCTCCTTCTGCTCATTTTTCTGTATTTCTTCCCTGCATCTCTCTCAAAACTTATATTTAACTCTCACTCAATACGCACAACCGTATCATTAATATATTATCTCAGGGCTTCTCTTACTAACTCTTACAACATTCCTTCTGTTTTTATTTTCTACTATCAATAGAGCAGATACCGGGCTGCACTCTCATAGTCTGCCAGCCGCTGGGCTTTGCGAATTTGTTTTAATGCTTTCTCTTCTCCTGGAAACTGTTCGCCCCAGTACACCCACAGTTCTTTCATTTTAAATAATACTGGTTTTTCTCCGGAAAATGCACTCTGGTATTCGCTGTAAAGTTCATCGTGAAATTCCCGGAAACGTTCTGAACTGATATTTCCTTCTGCACTTGCTGTCTCCAGCTTTTCTGCCAGCGCCGGATCTGTCAGAAGTCCCCGGCCGATCATCACATGTTCCAGCTGCGGAAACTGCTGATGCAAATGTTCCAGATCCTCCACCGTTCGAATATCTCCATTGTAACACACCGGACAGGCGCTTTTCTCCAAACCAATACGAAAGGCATCCAGATTCGGATGATTCTTATAATAATCGGACTGGGTTCTCGGATGGATGATCAGATTCTTCAGCGGATATCTGCGATACACATCCATCAGATCTGCAAATTCTTCCGGGCTGTCCGTGCCGATTCTTGTCTTTACGGATATGGCAAGCTGATTTTTTTCAAAGACCTGATCAAAAAATTGCTCCATTTCCCAAAGATCCTGTAAAAATCCGGCACCGCGCCCTTTTGTCACAACGGTTTTTGACGGGCAGCCGAAGTTCAGATTGATCTCCTGATAGCCAAGATCTGCGATGACCTTTTCATATTCCAGATACTGCTCTGCCTGATTCGTCAGAAGCTGTGGCACCAGCAATATCTCCTGATTGTTTTCCGGCAGGATATCACGAATCTCCTTCGTTTTTTTGACGCCATTTTTTGTCGTAGTGATAAACGGCGCATAGTATGCCGCGATTCCGTTATAATATTTGTTATGCACATTTCGGTACAGATAACCGGTAATCCCCTCCATCGGGGCAAAATAAATTTCCATGCTTATACTCCATGCTGTTTCCAAGGGCGTTCAGACAACACCAGTCCGCCAAGGGTAAGTACCATGCCAAGTCCTGACATCCATGTGATCTGTTCTTTTAAAATCAAGATAGAGGTCACGACCGTTACGACCGGATTCAGGTAAATATACACACTGGTCTTTACGGCGCCGATCTTTTTTATCGCTGTATTCCATGTGACAAAACATATCGCTGATGCGATGAATCCAAGGAATAAAATATTCAGCAGATTGACCGGTTCCCGGAATTTACTGAAATTCGGATGAAATCCAAAGATTGCCAGTGCCGGCAGGATAAACAGTGTTCCATACAAAAAGATCCTTCTTGTGGAAGCCACCGGATGATAGCCATAGCTTCCTATTTTGCGGGTCAGTACGGAATAAAAAGCCCACACAAGCGCCGCCAGCGCTGCAAGTATATCCCCTTTCGGATTCAGATGAAATTCGGTAGCGCCATTAAAACTGATCAGGAACACGCCAATGATGGCGATAACAAATCCTGCAAAAAATGCCGCATGCATCTGTCCTTTCTCCTGTCCGATGAAATGATTCACGATCGCAGTCAGACACGGGGCAATGGCAATGATCACGCCAACATTTGACGCATACGTATACACCAGAGCAATATTTTCCAGTAAATAATACAGACAGATGCCGCACAATCCTGCCGCCATAAATGTAAGCTCCCGTTTCCGGTCATGCACCCGCAGCCGTTTTGGATACAGTAAAAACAGAAAACTGATTCCCATAAGGAAACGAATAAAAAGGATTTCCGTTGGAAGGAAATCCCGCAATAAAACTTTGGTAGATATATAAGTGGTTCCCCATACAGCGACGGTAAAAGCCGCCAACAGATGTCCACTGGATAATTTGTCTTTCATGTGTATCGTTTCGCTTTCCAGAGTATGATTCTATAAAATGTTGTTTTATGAGAGATTCTGACAGGAGCTGTACAATTAACGCTCCCTGTCGGTAAAATATTTTTAATATATTTGCATGCTAATTTGTCCTGCCATTCTCATACCGGATTATTGTAGCACAGAACATCTGACTTATCTATCATTTTCTATTTTCCGCACAATCCTCATCACGGTAAAAATGCCCGAAATTTCTATTAAACTCGTTAAAGTTATACTGGCCCGGAGTCCTGTCAAGTACAGCAAAATCTATTCTGCAGAAAAAATCCTCTACTCTCATTCCATCATAATCAAATGCCTTCAGAGTCTTATACAATAAATCTGAGACAACATTTCATAACCGAAACAAATTTTTTACACCTCTGAAAAACTGACAATCACAGTTTCCCCTGATTTCCTTGACATAAAATTTTGCAGATGCTAAACTTTTTCACATTAACGCTATTTACAGTCTGAAAAATCATGTATTATATAGTAGGAATACGATTTTCCAGCCTCTTTTATATGAGACAGCTCCTGTTAAAACAGTGCTGCGGTCATTTCCGATACCCGCAATGTTCCTGTACTGTTTCGGTGGCTGTCCTTTATGACGATATATACATAACATTCCGGTATCTTCCTTTATAAAGCTTCCGGGAACACTTATCCATTATGTACTCTCAGAATCTCCTAAATGAATATTTCTGAAATAATTAATTTTGAGAAAATTCCGAAAGTGCATATCTATTTTACAGGAGGTTTTCTGAAATGAAGAAATCATTTCGCATTTTTTTCCGCGATCTGAAGCGTCTGCTGACGAATCGAATTGCGCTTGTAGTAACAGCAGGCGTCTGCGCCCTGCCATCCCTCTATGCATGGTTTAACATTTATGCAAATATGGATCCCTACAGCAATACGCAGGGGATTAAAGTGGCTATTGCAAACTGCGATGAGGGCGATGAAAATGAACTGCTTACCCTGAATGCCGGCGACAGCATCATTGATAACCTAAAGAAAAATGACGCTCTTGGGTGGACTTTTGTCGATGAAGACAAGGCAATCAGCGGTGTAAAATCCGGAAAATATTACGCTGCCATCGTCATTCCCGAAGATTTCAGCAGTTCTCTGCTCAGCATCCTTTCCGGAGATCTGCAGACACCGCAGCTGGATTATTATATAAATGAAAAGAAAAATGCCATTGCTCCAAAGATCACAAACACTGGAGCCACAACAATCCAGCAAGAGATCAATGACACCTTTTCCAGCGTGGCAGCAGAATCCATCTCCGGTCTCATCCAGTCTTCTGCAGGCGAAATCACAGACCATATGGATACATTGAACGCAGAAGTGCTGGATACCCTTTCCCAGACAAGAGACAATCTGGCAGAATATCAGACGCTGCTGTCCAACTTTCAGTCTACCGCAGACAGTTCTACCGGTCTGATCCAACAGACATCCAACACACTGGATCAGGCAAACAAAGCAGCTGCTTCAAGCGCAGGCACACTGAACAATGCCACTGCCCTGCTGGAAGACAGCCGATATGCGATCGGCGCTTTCTCCGGACAGTTTTCCACTGCCCTTTCAAACAGTGAAACGATGGTCAACAATATTTACAACCTTGCTTCTTCCAAACTGGGAAATCTGGCAGACCAGGCTAATTCTGCTAGTTCATCTGTGGGAGATAGCATCGACAATGTAAAAAATCTGGCAGATAAAAATGATGAGATCATACAGACGTTGCAGAAACTCAGCCAGAACCTTCCAGACGGAGCGCTTGCTGACAAGGTCAATCAGCAGATTTCCAATATGCAGGCGCAGAATGCACAGCTGCAAGCTTTGCTGGCTTCCCTGAAATCCGGAAATGACAGCATCCAGAATACCATCAGCACTGCAAAACATACCCAGTCCTCACTGGAAACCTATATCGGACAGAGCAGAGAGTCTCTGCAAAACTATCGCAACAATTTCAACACAGGTCTTCTGCCGGAGCTGAACCAGTCTCTGGATCGTGTGGCAATCTTAAGCGGTAATCTTTCTGCCACCCTGTCCGGCGTCACTCCGTCTGTAGATCAGCTGAAAAACCTCCTTGAACAACTGGATCAGAGCCTGCAGGACAGCACTGCTGCCCTCTCTGATACCGGAGATGCCCTTTCCCGTATCGACGAACAGCTGGGACGGATTTCTTCTGACCTGCGTGCGCTGCAAAGTTCAGAAGCTTATAAAGATTTCCAGTCATTGGAAGGAATTGATGAAAAACAGATTGCATCCTTTATGTCATCTCCGGTTACCATGAACACGGAAGCGATTTACAATGTGAAAAACTACGGTTCCTCCATGACTCCGTTTTATACCAACCTGGCAATCTGGGTCGGCGGCATCATTCTGGTAAACATCATCAAGCTTGAAGTAGACAAAGACAAGACCGTTCCGAGATTCCGCACGATCCATGGCTACTTTGGACGCTGGCTGCTGTATATCTTCCTCGGTCTGATCCAGGCATTTATCGTATGTGCAGGCGATATCATCCTGCTGGGCGTACAATGCCACCACCCCGTGGTATTCGTCCTGACAGGTCTGCTCTGCGCTTTTGTATATGTCAACCTGATCTACGCCCTTTCCATTACATTCAAACATATCGGAAAGGCACTGTGCGTACTTCTGGTAATTTTACAGATTCCGGGATCCTCCGGTACATATCCGATTGAAATGATGCCGATGTTCTTCCAACGGTTGCATCCGTTGCTGCCATTTACCTACGGCATCAATGCCATGCGTGAATCCATCGCAGGCTTTTACCATATGAACCTCGGTGTCAACCTGCTGAAACTGTGCATCTTTATTCCGATCGCATTTTTTGTCGGTCTGTGCCTGCGGGCATTTATGCTGAACTTAAACCATATGTTTGATAAACGTCTGGAAGAAACAGACCTTATAATCTGTGAGGAAAACAGTCCGGAACGAAGATCGCCGCATATCGAAATGATCATAGATGCCCTCATGGGGGAAAAAGAGCTCCGAGAAGAAATTCTGGAACATGCAGCAAAATTTGAAGCGAAATTCCACAAACGCATCCGCACCGGTTTCTTGCTAATGCTGATCATCCCTCTGGTATTTCTGGTACTGGCATTCAGCGTGACCGCAAACGTCAAACTGGTCTTCCTGATCCTGTGGATCCTATCCCTGATCGCGCTGGCGCTGTATCTGATCTGTCTGGAATTCATCCACAGCCACATGCTGAAACGTATGTCTCTGGACGGACTTTCTGAAGAAGACCTGATGAAAATGATGAAGGAGGGAAAAAACTGATGAAAAATATATTTGAAATCTTTCGCAGAGATGTCAGACGAATTTCTCACAACGTGATCGCCCTGATCGTCATTTTAGGACTTACCATTGTTCCCTGCCTTTATGCATGGTTTAATATCGCAGCCTGCTGGGATCCCTATGGAAATACAGGAAAGATTAAGATTGCTGTAGCCAGCGTAGATGAAGGCTACGAAGGGGAACTGATCTCTCTGAACATCAATATCGGAGATACCGTTCTGTCCTCCCTGCGTGAAAATACACAGATGGACTGGATCTTTACCAGTAAAAAGAAAGCCCTTAATGGTGTGGAATCCGGAAAATATTATGCTGCCATCGTCATTCCTGAAACATTCAGTAATGATATGATGAGCGTATTTTCTGAGGATATCCAGTCTCCGAAAATCACTTATTACTACAATGCTAAGGAAAATGCCATTGCCCCGAAAGTAACGGACAAAGGCGCTAGCGCCGTGCAGACTCAGGTCAACGAAGTGTTTATTAAAACCATCGCAAATACGGTTCTGGATGCATTACAGACAGTATCTAATACCGCAGATGAAAGCGGTGCTGACGCCATCGTATCCAACCTGACCACGAATCTGGAACGCATTAACAACAGTCTGACCACCGTTACAGGAACATTACAGTCTTATGCCCATATGACAGAGGCTGCCCAGATGATGCTGGATACCACATCCGCATTTTTAAAACAGTCTCTGGAAACATCCGGCAACAGTCTGAATTCCCTGAAAGATACGCAAAAATCGTTCAACACGGTCCAGGATGCGATCTCCGGAACAACTGACAGCATCAATGATGCCTTGACCAGCAGCACCGATTTCTATACACAGATCTCGAAAACGCTGGATAGCACATTACAGTCTCAGGAAAAAGATAACGCTGCCATGGCAAATACTTTAAATACACTGGCAAAAGAAGTAGACACGCTGACACAGCCTTATATCACACTCCGGGATCTCTGTGTAGAGATCGGCAATCAGTACCCTGCTGTATCAGATGCCACTGGCACACTGGTTGGAAAACTCAATGAATCCATTGCCAGCCAAAATGCCCTGCGAGATAAGCTAAACTCCGCTGCAGATGCCCTGCGCAGTTCTTCTACAGATGCCGCCAGTGCAAAGGCAGAGATTAATCAGCTCATCCAAAGCAGTTCCCAGGATTTGAAAAATGTGCAGTCTGATTATGAATCTTCCGTGAAAGATCAGCTGAATCAGCTTCTGAACTCCATGAAATCTACGGATTCCACAGTTTCCAGCCTGCTCTCACAGATTGATCAGAGCGCATCCGGCGTCTATACACTGTCCGGTTCTGCTTCTTCTGACCTTTCTCAGATCAAAACGGCTCTGGAAAATTCCTGCACATTGCTGCAAAAGTCTTCGGATAAGATCAGTGACACCTTACAGAAGCTGGATGAGATCCAGGAAAGCGGCGATTACTCCCAGATGCAGGATCTGCTCAGCGGAAATCATGAAAGTATTTCTTCTTTCCTGGCTTCCCCGGTAGAACTGAACACTAACAAACTGTATCCGGTAGAAAACTATGGTTCTTCCATGGCTCCATTTTATTCTACCCTTGCCATGTGGGTAGGTGGAACGATCCTCGTAGCTATGTTGAAAGTCAGCATTTCCGAATCTTCCTTAAAGGGGATGAAAAAAGTCCGGGATTATCAGGTATACTTTGGCCGTTATATCGTCTTTCTGCTGATCGGTCTGGCACAGAGTACGCTGATCGGTCTCGGAGATCTGCTGTATCTGCGGATTCAGTGTGAAGCGCCATTCCTGTTCATGCTGGCATGCTGGATCACAAGTCTGGTATATGTAAACGTGATCTATACCCTGACCGTTTCCTTTGGAGATGTAGGAAAAGCCATCGCCGTTATTCTCATGGTCATTCAGGTAGCAGGCTCCGGCGGCACCTTCCCGATCGAAGTTGCGCCGAAAATCTTCCAGTCCGTCTATCCGCTCATGCCGTTCGCCCACAGTATGGCAGCGCTGCGTGAGACCATCGGCGGTCTGTATGGTTCCACCTACTGGACAGAACTTGGTTACCTGTGCATTTTCCTGATCGCGTCCCTGTTCCTTGGACTGGTCTTAAGAAAACCGATCATCAAGCTGAATGAAAAAATAAATGAAAAACTGGAAAGCACACATCTGATCTGATCAGGAGCATCTGCTGCTCTCGGTTCAGTGTGAAAAATATATTTTCATGGCTATTTATACCGCCAAACAGCTGCAACAGAATGTGCATTTGTATGAAATTTCAGATATGCGAGAACTCATTTCTGGTCATTTTATTGTTGACCATATGCAGTAATAACAAAAACTTATGGAACTCAAAGAATGTTTTATTTTACATTTTACACGATTTGCGTATAATAAACAGTGTTGAGAGAATTTATCTTCAGAATTTCTTTTAAAAGGCTGAAAATAAAGGATATTTAGTAAAGAATGAATGGAGGCTTGTAAAATGGTTGTTGTTATTTCTATCGCTTGTGTTGCTCTTGCAATTGGTGTTACAAAATTAAAAGTTATTACTTACGAAAAAATGGCAAACAAAGAGCTTTCAAAACAGAATGAAGCTCAAAAATTTGCAGCACATAATGCTTAATTATTGAATGAGGCGAGTATATAACATAGAGGAAAGACTCTGACAGGTAATGTCAGAGTCTTTTTTGTTCACTCTCATTCCATTGTCTTTGACCGGCAGAAACAACAGATTATATTTTCCATGCAATATCTAACATCCGTAGCAAAACTGGCTTGCTCAACTTTTACAAAACTGTCCATGTCATTCATGACATTTTTTCTGTAGAATACATAACTGACAAAGGTGTCCTGCTTATACAGGACCAGAAAGGACATATTAATCAAGGTAATATATATGATGGACGAATTCAGTAAATTTAAAAAAATTGATGCACATACACATATCGGTAAATTCGGAAGCCCTTTTAATATCGACTTTGACGGCGACCGTCTGATTGAGCAGATGCATCAGTACAACATTGACAAAACAATTCTCTGCAGCGCAGGCGGCGATTTGAATGAAGAGACAGCTGTTGTCTACAGACAACATCCGGATCAGATCATTCCGGTAGCCTGGACCAACGCAAGAGAAGGTCAGAAAGCCTATGACATGTTGGAGCATTATCTGAGAGACGAACATTTCCAGGGTGCAAAGCTGCAGTCCCTGTTTGATGCCTACACCGTAGACGATACCTGTGTAGACCCGGTGGCAGAAATCTGCGAACAATATGACGTTCCAATGTTTATCCACTGCGGACATCCGCCATATTCACTTCCATGGCAGATTGCTCTTTTAGCAGAACGGCATCCACATGTGCCGATGGTTATGCTACACATGGGACACGGACACGGCGTATATATCGACGGAGCGATCAAAATGGCACAGAAATTTGACAACCTGTTTCTGGAGACTTCCGGAATGCCGATGGGCTGTCAGGTCAAAAACGCATACGAGAACGTAGGTTCCGAGCGCGTCATGTTCGGTATCGACTCCCCGTTCCACCATCCTACCGTAGAGATCCAGCGTATCCTCTCCTGTGGGCTGAATGATACACAGTTAGAAGATGTCTTTTATAACAATGCAGCCAGATTAATGAAGTTGAAATAAAAACGATGTCACTTTTTCTTTTTTAAAAAAGGATTTGCATTCCCGACAACGTTCTATATACATTTATATCTTTTAAATTTTAGCTAACTATAACATATACATATCGGAGGAATTGATTTATGAAAAACGCAAACACAAAAACCATTACCACCACTGCTCTGATGGCAGCGCTGGTATTCGTAGGAACTTTCTTTTTTAAGATCCCGTCCCCGTTCGGCGGATATGCACATCTGGGGGACTGCATGATCATCCTTGCTGTCTGCCTTCTGGGTACTTACAGAGGCGCTATCGCCGGAGCCATCGGTGCCGGATTATCCGACCTTTTCGGCGGATATGTGGTATGGGTACTTCCTACCGCAGTCATCAAAGGCGTATGGGCGCTTCTCATGGGACTTTTCATGTACCATCTGCTGAAGAAATTCCGTTTTGGCTGGCTGGCAGGCGCTATCGTTGGTGGTATCGCACAGATTATCCTTTACACACTTGTAAAAATTCCGCTTTACGGAGCACCGGGCGCTTTCGCTGAAGTTCCGCTTCTGACAGGTCAGACCATCTGCGGTATCGTACTTGGCGGTGTCGTATATGCGATTCTTTCCAGAAACGCTGTATGGGGCAAACTTCGCACCATGTGCCAGAACAAAAATTTTCAGGAATCCGCTGAATAAGCAGTTCCCGACAGAACCGGCACTGCATCTGATTGCAGATAACATCTGCATCAGTTATTATAAAAATGGTTCTCTTTAATCTCTAACTATATTATGATTCAGGCAGATTTCATGGATCAGCCTGCAAAAAAAGAAACGAGTCAGATCTATATAAATCTGACCCGTTTCTTTTTGAATAAGCCGATATATATTTTTTTAGCTGTATTGAAACACTACTAAGAAATATAAGAAATCAAAAATCACTTACAGAAAAAAATATATGGTCGGGACATCGGACAGGACTCCATAAGTGACCGTGTGATGCGCCCGGCACTTAGTGAGCAGCGATCTGCCGCGCCACATACACACCGCTTGCCGATGCATGGGACAGCGAATGGGTCACACCGCTTCCATCGCCGATGACATACAGCCCTTTGTATTTTGTTTCCAGATGCTCATCCAGACTGACTTCCATATTGTAGAACTTAACTTCCACGCCATACAACAGCGTATCATCATTTGCCGTACCAGGAGCGATCTTGTCCAGTGCATAGATCATCTCGATGATACCATCCAAAATACGTTTTGGAAGCACAAGGCTCAGATCCCCCGGTTCTGCCGTCAGAGTCGGAGTCATAAAGTTCTCTGCGATACGTTCCGGCGTACTTCTCCGTCCACGGATCAGGTCTCCGAAACGCTGTACTAAAACACCGCCGCCCAGCATGTTGGACAACCGTGCGATGCTCTCACCATATTCATTGCTGTTCTTAAAAGGCTCAGAGAAATGTTTTTCTACCAGAAGGGCAAAGTTGGTGTTCTCTGTCTGTTTCTCCGGATCTTCGTAGCTGTGTCCATTTACCGTCACGATGCCATTGGTATTTTCATTTACAACGATGCCATTTGGATTCATACAGAACGTTCTGACTTTATCCTCAAATTTCTCCGTGCGGTAGACAATCTTGCTCTCATACAGCTCATCCGTCAGATGGGAAAAAATAACCGCCGGAAGCTCCACGCGCACACCCAGATCCACACGGTTGGACTTAGTTGGGATATCCAGCTTTTCACAGACAGACTGCATCCATTTGCTGCCGCTTCTGCCTACAGACACAATACATTCTTTACAGGTATAACTTTCCTCTGCGGTATCGATCTGATAGCCCTCTTCTAGCTTCTCCAGATTCTGAACCTGACAGTTAAAATAAAATTCTACTTTATCTTTTAATTTCGCATACAGATTTTCCAGCACCACATAGTTTTTATCCGTACCCAGATGACGGACGGATGCATCCAGCAGGTTCAGCTTGTTCTGCATGCAGAGCTTGCGGAATTTCGTACCGGACGTGGAATACATCTTCGTTCCGGCGCCGCCATATGCCACATTGATCTCATCCACATATTTCATAAGATCAATAGCGGTTTCTTTTCCAATATATTCGTAAAGCGTGCCGCCGAAATTGTTGGTAATATTATATTTACCATCGGAAAACGCCCCTGCGCCTCCAAAACCGCTCATAATGGCACATGTCTTGCAATTTACACAACTCTTTATCTTCTTCCCGTCAATGGGACATTTTCGTTTCTCCAGCGGATTGCCGGCTTCAAATACAGCAATCTTAAGATCCGGCGCCTTCTCTGCTAGCTCATATGCTGCAAAAATACCGCCCGGACCGGCGCCGATAATGCTTACATCATAGTTTTTCATATCATTCTCCATTCTTTTTGCTTTTTTATCCCCCTGCCGCCCAAACAGAATCATATATTCCATGCATCTTCTAAATGAAAATCTGAGGCAGAGTTATTTCAAGAAGATTCCAAGAGTACCTTATTTCTGACATCAGAGATAACATCCTCCCCGTATAACAGAAACTATCTGTCTGAACAGCTTTCCATTTCTTTTTTATTGTACCAAAATCCTGATATGATATCTACTCTTTTCACACGGTTACAAAAAGAGAATGCCCGGTATCTAACGGTTAAATTTGATGGTTATTGGTATTGTTTTTTCATGTACAACAGTTTCTGGTGTATCATTTCATCTACAAGAAACTTGAATCTCATCTCTTATAATCCATGTCTTTCCGGTCTGTCTTGCCCCGTTTTTTTAATAATATTCATTTATTTTGCCCCGTTTTTAATAAATTATATAATAATTTCCGGAAAATAACAAAAATCCTCCTATCTTTCCCCAATTAAGGGTTTATGATAAGAGGATATCACTTGTCAATAATAATTTCATTGGACTGTTAATCCAAAATAATCTAAGCCGTTACCTGATATATTTTTTTATAATATGTTATAAATCTACTTCGTACAGATTGTGCGTTATATTGTTCAAACTCGTATCGTACAGATAAGGTATTCTTCTTTACCAGAAAGTCCTCCATATAATTCATTCTTTTTCCTGTTCGCTTCATATCGATATTCGCATATGTTTTTTTCTCGTTCACTTGCACACTCCTTACCCAATATTCAGTGCAAACAACACCACCCCGCCAACGATCCACAGCAACATCCCCGGTGTGGTAAAAAATTGTTTTGCCACTTCTTTTGCACGCAGTGGAAGTTCTCCCTGACGAAGTACGATCTGTCTGCGTTTACTGATCAGAAGAACCAGTCCTGCAATACCCATGGCGATCATGCACAGTTCGTATACCATAAATCCAAGCAGCGGACCGGCATAGTATAAAAGACCACTGAGATTTCCCTGCAGAGCATAGTTCAAAAGATTGTCGATATCCACATATTTCATAAATACCGCCGGGATAAATCCACCGCAGAAATTAAACAGCATGTGAAGTCCTACATTGTAGCGCATCTTTCCGGTGCGGATATACACATATGCTAACGCCAGACCCACTGCAAACGTATAGCAGAACTGTGAAATGTTTCCATGCATCACGGCAAAGATCAGGCTGGTCACGATGATCGCTGTCTTATCTCCGGTCACGATCAGACGGTCAATGAGCAGCTTCCGGAACAGATATTCTTCTACCAGCGGTGCAAGCAGAACAGAAAATACAAACACACTGAGCAAATTGCTGCCGGAGATCATCTCTTCCACCGGTGCGGTAAAATCAAGTCCGGTGCCGCTTCCAAGCACAGATGTGATGATCGTTCCGATGATATTTCCGATATACATGAGTGCCATTAATATAAGAAACATCTGTATCCATTTTCCCGGTCGTATCTCATTCTGATACAGTTTCCGCTCCGGCAAGGTCTTTAATACAGCACGGCTGACCGGCAGTGCCACCACATACATGGGGATCAAAGACAGCAGCCACTGTGTCAGTTCTTTATAATACAGAATCGGAAAAAATGCTCCGATGATCCACGATAAAAGATATTGTACGCCAATAGCGATTGCGATATAAAGGGCTATACTGATGCCCACCCGGTTAAACAATGTTTTTTCTGTCATGAATACTCCTGTCTTTCATATTACTACATGATAAATCCCTTGATCACATAAAAGATAATCGGCACCGCCAGCGACGGCAGCATGTTCAGCGTTTTCAGATCCTTGATTTTTAAAATGCTCAATCCCGAACTTGCGATGAGAAAACCTCCAACGATACAAAGCTCACAGACCAGATCATCTGAAAACAATGCAGCGGATGCGAATTTTGCGATCATATAGATGGCTCCCTGCCAGCAGAATAATACAGGCGCGGCAAATGCCATTCCAATGCCGTAAGTAGATGCCAGCACCATGGATGTGATCAGATCCAGCGTCGCATTAGTAAACAGAAACGTATGATCTCCGTACAATGCCGACATGACCGGTCCCATAATGGATAACGTTCCGATACAATATAAAAGAATTCCCGTAGAAAGTCCCTGGGCAAGATTTGATTTGGAATGACGGCTGATCAGAGATTCAAACTTTCCATTGATATCCAATGCTGTTCCGATCAGCGTTCCCACAGCCAGACTGACAATAAACAGAACCGGTACTTTGCTGTCTCCCATATGGCTGACTACAGCATTGATGCCAATGCCGCAGGCTGCCAGCCCACAGGCGCCAAACAGGGCATTCTGATATTTTTCTTTTAATCCTTTTTTTAATATACTGCCAATAATACTCCCAATCAGAATCGTACAGGTATTTGCGATTGTTCCTATCATATGTCTTATAACCTCATCATCTCTGACATCATGCATACACCTGCCGCTCCTGCGTCCAGAACCTGCTGCATGTTGTCCGGATGTATTCCTCCTATGCCGAAAACAGGCACCTGTACAGTTTGACATATATTTTTCAAAAAATCAATCCCTCTTGGTGTAAGCCCCGGTTTGCACTGGGTAGAAAAAATGTGTCCGGCAGTCATATAGGATGCGCCGAGAGTCATGGCATCTTTCGCCTGTTCAATAGAATGGACTGAGGTTCCAATATATAGGTTCTCTCTATTATATAGATTCTCTCTATTTTTGAGGTTCTTTCTATTTTGAAAACAGATCTTCCTGTCTAAAGATATGTTTTCCATATAATTATGAAATACCGGCAACGGCAGATGCATATGATCACACCCCAACCGTTCTGCCACCAGTGGAAAATTATGGAGAATGCAGATGGTATCTGTATACTGACAGATTTCCATTACCTGCGCCGCCAGCACTTCATACTCTGATTCTGACAGATCTTTTTCCCGGAGAATGACTGCCCGGACACCAAGTTCTGTAATCTTTTTGATCTGATCTAGAAAATCGCCGTCACACAATTTTCGGTTGGTAACGGCGATGACTTTTTCCGGACAGGAAATTTTCTTTCTATTTTCTCTGCTATACATAAATATAATCACTCATAACCGGCTGCATGCCATTGTTCAGGATCGCCTGATACATTTCCTGACAGTTTCTGCCATCTGCGATCTCAAACTGGTCATCTCCCTGCTTGTCTTCTGCAGTATGTCCGCCGATTCCAGTATCTACACCTGCGGATACTTTTGTTGCACAGATCTTCATGAGATTATCCCGGACTCTCGCACATTCCCGAGAAGAAACCACGATCTGCGCAAAAGGCAGCAGCAGACGGTAGGCGCAGACAACCTGCAGCAACTGTGTCTCATGGACATCCATCGGATTGATACGGTCATTGTTAATGATCGGACGCAGCCGTGGACAGGAAAAACCGATCTCTGCATGCGGATATTTTTTCTGCATCTCATATGCATGCATACCTGTTGCAAATGCATCCTTACGGAAATCATCCAGTCCCAGCAAAGCGGCAAAGGTCACGCCTCGCATACCGCCCATCAGGGCACGCTCCTGTGCATTGATCCGATATGGAAAGATCCGTTTATGTCCTGCAAGATGCAACGTCTCGTATTTATCCGAATTGTACGTCTCCTGAAAGACTGTGATATAATCTGCGCCGCATTTGTGCAGGTATGCATATTCATCTACGTTCATAGGATAGACTTCCAGACCGATCACTTTGAAATATTTCCGTGCCAACTCCACCGCCATGCCGAGATATTCCACATCCGACATGCTGCGGCTCTCCCCAACTAAAATCAGGATTTCTTCCAGACCGGTAGCGGCAATAGCTTTCAGCTCCGCCTCAATGCCATCTTTGTCCAGTTTTGCACGGTCAATCTTATTATGGCAGTTAAATCCACAATAAATACAGTAATTTTCACAGTAATTGGAAATATACAATGGTGTAAACATATACACCGTATTTCCGAAATGCTTCCGTGTCTCCTGCTGAGCCCTCTGCGCGATCTCTTCCATAAAAGGAATGGCAGCCGGAGAAAGCAATGCTGCAAAATCATCAATGCTGATATTTGAATGACTCAGCGCCCTCCTCACATCTACTGCCGTATACTTCTCATAATCATAAGCATTCATCGCTTCTATGACATGCTCCGGAATCTGTGAATCAATGACCTGCATATCCGGCAGATATTTCATATGGTCGATCCGGTTCTTTTTCATATCCTCCCGGATCTCATCCGTTACAATACTTTCATTTATTTTCTCTGACATGTTACGCTCCACTCTATTGCCTGTGTCTGATAAAATCTTGTTACCATGGAACAACTTTTATAAAAATCTTCATTCCATCATCTTAAATTGAATAAATGTCGCGGAAAATTTTTTACACAAATTGTTCTTTTACCACTCACAGGCTACATATATTACAAAAACTATTTTTATACTGAAATAGATATTACGTACTCTTAGAATCTTTATTTAGAAGGTTCCGAGAATACATTATTATTAGAAAAATAATGCATCCATCATCTATTCTATATATTAGCTAAACAAAATCGTTTATTTACATCAATCAATGAATACAAATCACTGATTGATGTAAATATCTGTTAGATGAATGATATTCAAAATAAGATCTGTCAGCTTCTCAGATATCCGGTCAACGGAGAAGATGCAGCTGCGCCTTTCTCCAGCACACGCCCCGGTCCGGCAAGATATGCCTGACGACCGGCTTCAATGGCAAGTTTGAAAGCTGCTGCCATCGCCGGTACATCTGCTGCCGTAGCCAGCGCAGTATTCGCCATGATCGCCGCTGCGCCCATCTCCATCGCTTCACATGCCTGGGATGGTCTGCCGATTCCGGCATCTACGATGATCGGAAGGTCAATCTCATCGATCAGGATCTGGATAAACTCTTTTGTACAAAGCCCCTTGTTGGAACCGATGGGCGCTGCCAGCGGCATAATACTTGCCGCACCGGCATTTACCAGATCTCTGGCAACATTCAGATCCGGATACATGTATGGCAGAACGACAAAGCCCTCTTTTGCAAGGATTTCTGTCGCTTTGACCGTCTCCTGATTGTCCGGAAGGAGATATTTGGAATCCCGCATAATCTCGATCTTTACAAAATCTCCGCATCCAAGCTCTCTGGAAAGTCTTGCGATACGCACAGCCTCTTCAGCATTTCTGGCACCGGACGTATTTGGGAGCAGTGTAACCCCTTCCGGGATATAATCCAAGATATTTGCCACGCCGCCGGTATTTGCCCGGCGAAGTGCTAATGTAATAATCTGCGCCCCTGCATTTTCTACGGACGCTTTGATTAGATCCAATGAATATTTTCCGGAACCAAGAATAAATCTGGATGTAAATTCATGTCCTCCAAGAATCAGTTTGTCTTCTTTCATTGTAATACGCTTCCTTTCCTAACAGCCGCCGCCCATAAAGCTGACGACTTCTATCACATCATCTTCCTTAAGTACCGTATCTTCATACTGCCCTTTTGGTAAGATCTGTTCATTTAATTCAATCGCAACCTGAGAAATTTTATAGCCTTCCCTTTGCAGCATCTCTGCTACAGTTGCATTTGCATAACCTGTTTTGCTCACTCCATTGATCGTCATATTCTTCTCCTGTTCCACAGGGAACCTGATTTTCTGACCTTTTCCATGTTCCCCGTAGCTGATTTTTATTTATTTTCTATCAGACCAAGAAAATTGGGAATCTGATAATCCGCATATTCCTCAATAACTGCCCTTCCACTCTGTGCCGACGGGTCATCCACTGCACAGACCAGACATCCTGCCTGTTTTGCACTTTTTACCGCAAAAGGGGCATCTTCAAATACTGCCGTCTGCTGCGGCGCGACTCCCATTTGTTCTGCCACATGGCAATAAATTTCCGGCGACCGTTTATTCATGCCAAGGTCTGAACAAGTATCAATTTCCGAAAAAGGAATCCACTGCTCAAGTCCATAATGAACGCAGGCCGCTTCCACGCAGGGGCGCCCGGTAGAAGTCAGGATACACATCTTTTTGCCTGCTTCACACATCTGGCGGATAAATGTCGCGGCACCCGGTTTTAAAACAAGATCATTGCGGTATCTCTGTAAAACGAATTCATAAATATCCTGAATATACTCCTCTACAGACTTCTGCAATCCACATTCCCGGATAAAATACTCGCCGCTCTCTTCCAGCGTCATGGACATCAGCTTCTCTTCCATACCGCCAGGCGGCTCCATTCCCTGTGTACAGATATAATCCGTGGCCACATGATCCCACATATCCATAGAATCCAGCAATGTTCCGTCAAAATCGAAGATCAGCAATTCTTTTTCTGCCAACTCCGCCGTCAGCCGCTGTAGCTGCTGCGCTTCCATGCGGTCTGTCCGTTTCAGATTCCATCCATGGGCAACCGGACCGCTGCCATTTCCCAGCTTCGGGGCATGGGCAATCGCCTGATGCAAATATTCCTTTGCACACTCCACTGCCTTTGCCATGGAAAATCCATCTGCCAGATTGCAGGCAATGGCGGAGGATAGGGTACAGCCGGTTCCATGGGTATGCTTTGAATGTATGACAGAAGCGTAAAACCAGTGACCGGTTCCTGCGGCATCTATAAGATAATCTTTCGCTACATTTTTATCTGCCCTGTACTCTTTTGCAATAACCGATCTGTCTTTTTCATCGTTATGCCAACCTGACATATGAGAGTATGTATGATTTATTTCCCTCTCTTCCAGATTTTCAACATTAGAAATTCCTGTATCTGCTTTGTTGGAACTTTGCGAAATCAGATGTCCACCTTTTATCAGCACCTGACACTGATACTTCTGCTGTAACATCTTCGCTGATGCTTCCATATCTTCTGTGGTTCGGATCGTCATGCCGGTCATCTGTTCCGTCTCTGGAAGATTCGGTGTGATCAGCTCTGCCAGTGGCAGTAATTCTGTTAAAAGTGCATCCTTTGCTTCCGGCAGTAACAGCTCCTGCCCACTGGAAGAGATCATCGGCGTATCCACCACAATGTGCGGCGGCTGATATTGTTTTAGCTTCTCTGCGATTATATGTATTACCGCTGTGTCATACACCATTCCAATCTTTACCGCATCCGGCAGCAGATCCGACAAAACCGCGTCCAGCTGCGCTTCCACACTTTCCGGAGACATCGCATCCACCTGAAACACGCTTTGTGTATTCTGAGCCGTGACTGCCGTGATCACGCTCATCCCATACATGCCATGGGCCTGAATCGTTTTCAGATCCGCCTGAATCCCCGCGCCACCGCCACTGTCAGACCCAGCGATCGTT
Source organism: uncultured Roseburia sp. (assembly GCA_900557275.1). Next base: position 139,508 of record USRX01000002.1, on the reverse strand, counting down.
AAAATCTTCTTCATATTCAATATTCAGCTTTCTTATTCGTTGCAATAAACAACTACGAAAAAACATACATTTGTCATTCTGAAATTTTTTCAACTTATTCATCAAAAATGCTGACGATCTCGCCGTCCAGAATCCGGTTCATGTTTTTCACGGCACAGAAATTGCCACACATGGAACAGGTATCTTCTTTCTCCGGTTTTGCCTCTGCACGGTAGCGACGGGCTTTCTCCGGATCAATGGCAAGATCAAACATTGCTTCCCAGTCAAGTTTCTTTCGGGCAACATCCATCTTGTGATCCCAGTCCATGGCTCCCTTCACACCTTTGGCGATATCCGCCGCATGAGCTGCGATCCGGGTGGCAATGATGCCTTCTTTTACATCATCCACATTTGGTAAGCGCAGATGTTCCGCTGGTGTCACATAACACAGGAAAGAAGCACCTGCTGCCGCTGCCAGAGCCCCACCGATGGCAGATGTGATATGATCGTAACCCGGTGCGATATCTGTAACGATCGGTCCCAGTACATAGAATGGCGCACCTTTGCAGATAGTCTTCTGGATCTCCATATTGGCAGCAATCTGATTCATCGGCATATGCCCCGGTCCTTCAATCATAACCTGCACATCCTTTTCCCATGCTCTTTTAGTCAGTTCTCCAAGAGTTACCAGCTCTTCGATCTGTGAAATATCTGTTCCGTCCTCTAAACATCCCGGTCTGCACGCATCGCCGAGACTCATAGTAACGTCATATTCCCGGCAGATATCCAGAATCTCGTCGTAATGCTCATAAAACGGATTTTCCTTCCCCGTCATCTCCATCCATGCAAAGATAATAGAACCGCCACGGGAAACAATATTCATGAGACGCTTGTTCTCTTTGAAACGCTTCGCCGTATTTTTATTGATTCCACAATGAATGGTCATAAAATCCACGCCATCCTGAGCATGCATGCGAACGATATCCAGCCATTCTTCCGTCGTAATCTCTTTCAGTGCTTTGTGATAATATACGACCGCATCATAAATCGGCACCGTTCCGATGATCGCCGGACACTCACTTGTCAGTCTGCGGCGGAATGCCTGGGTATCCCCATAAGAACTGAGATCCATGATCGACTCTGCTCCCATATCCACCGCCTGTTTTACCTTCTCCATCTCCATGTCCATATCTTTCCAGTCTCTGGAAATGCCAAGGTTTACATTGATCTTTGTGCGGAGCATGGAACCAATTCCATATGGTGTAATACTCTTGTGATTCTTATTACACGGAATACAGATCTGTCCCTTTGCCACATAATCCCGCAATTCCTCCACATTCATCTGCTCATAGGCAGCCACCGCTTCCATTTCTTTCGTGATGATTCCCTGTCTGGCCGCATCCATCTGTGTTGTGTAAGCCATCTCATTTCTCCTTTCTGTTACAGAAAAAGCTTCCTGTGTATCAAACAAATATCTGTATCTGAAAAAGGCATACCCATAAGGATATGCCTTCTGTAATCTTATATGATATTCTTTCGTTTCCTGCAGCTGCTACACAATCCGGCACATATGCTGTCTCGTTGTGTACCTGCAATTTTACGACTTTATCATCCACAATCAGAACTCTTTCCTGAATCAAATGCCTGATCCATATCTGAAAATCTGTATCATGACATTTTTTCTGATCCTTTTCCTCTTGTAGAATGGTATTCATATCTTCCTACGACAGTATTATCCGTATCAGGTACAATGGGTTAGGACATCTGTCCCTCTCAGCCGCAACACATTGTCTTTTCAGACATCCGTACACTGGCACCCCAGATATTTGAATTTTTTGTAATTATATAAACATTTTACTACATTGTCAATGATGTTCAGAAAAAAATACCCGGATCTGACTAGTATTTAAAGGATCTTGCTCTTGCTAATCGCCGCATACTGCCATTGGCTGCCACTCCATCGCCTAAAATCGTTGGAGTGACAACAACCTCATTTCATCCTCTACTTTTCTTCCGGATAAACCACATCCCACTCCCTGCGGATCTGTGTCATGATATCCATGACTTCTGTGCTGTATGGGAGATACATGGATGTGCTGTCTTTTCCCTGCGCTATGGCTTCTTCCATGTGTCGGATCTCGTATACAAGCGCGTATTCCGTGTCGCCTTCCCGGATGACCTGACGTTCTCCGGTCTGGGTATCGGTTATGACAGCTTCCATAGCCCGTGGATAATTCATGATCTCTACAAAGCCTTTGTCACAGGAGATCATGCCACGCTTCGGCTGTTTGGAATGAAGAGTCAGCGCTACAGTGGCCATCTGTCCTTCCTCGTTAGTCAACAGGATGCCGACCTGCTCATCCACACCGCTTGGCGCTTTCTTTACCTGTGAGCAGATGGATGTTTTTCCAGATTTCAGGAAAAACCGGGTAAAGGACAGTGCGTATACGCCAATATCCAGCAATGCGCCGCCAGCCAGATCCGGATTAAAGAAACGGTTGCTCATATCATAATCTTTGTAGCTTCCAAAGTTCGTTGTGATCATCCGTACATCGCCCAGCTGCCCACCATTGATGATCTCGTCCAGTTTTTCATACAAAGGCTGATGATAGATGGTCATAGCTTCTGCAAGGATTAGATGATTCTCCTCTGCCAGTTTCGTCACTTCCTGAAGCTGCTCGCTGTTCAGCATGATCGCTTTTTCACAGAGTACATGTTTCCCGGCTTCCAACGCTGCCTTTACATACGGGAAATGGGTATTATGGGGTGTTGCCACATACACGATATCCACCTCCGGATCCTGCAGCATGGCATAGATATCTTCATATACATGGAGTACGCCATATTTTTCCGCAAATGCTTCCGCTTTTTCTTTTCTGCGGCTTGCCACGGCATAAATCCTGCGGCCTTCCTTTTCCATTGCCTGTGCAAATTCATTGGCAATCACGCCACAGCCAACAACCGCCCACAGGTATTCTTTCTTTTCCATCCGTCATTCCTCCTGTTATTTATCAAAATCTCTCGTTATGTTCCCGTCCATGCCATCGCCTTTTACCAAATGGCACAGTGATTCATACAAATATGAGTTTCATGCGGTTCTACCTTCCACCATACTTTATCAGTGGCAGAAAGAGTTGCAAAAATACATTTTCTCCTGTCACAGCATACAAGAACCATGAAAATATAATTTCCAGCTTTTCTTATCATAACATACAAGAACCATGAGATAAAACATTTATTTCCCATAACACCTGTTCGATATAAAAAACAGAGCCTACGTTGCTCCCGAAATTTTCTAACGGAAAATTTTGAAGAATAGAATACCTCATAGAAAATGAACACATAGGAAAATTATATTTTTCCAGAATAAAATACACGCCTCCCTCATATAATATACCAATGGAAAAAAATAACAGATGCATGCTCTGTCGGATCTGACTGTGCAATACATCTGTTATCTCAGTTATCAATTATCTGCCGCTCATACAACCACTTAAAACAGAAACAGCAAAAAAGATATTTCAGAAAGTGAGTGATCTGTTATGCAAAAAACGCTAAATAAATATACGCTGACCGGAATCATCATCAGTGCCGTTGTTGGAACCCTGCTTCATTTTGTCTTTGCATGGAGCAGCGAAGCTCCTATTGTGGGAGCTTTCAGCGCTGTGAACGAGTCCACTTGGGAACATTTGAAGTTGCTGTTCTTTCCCTGCTTTGTCCTGTTCTGGATCGAATACCGGCTAAACCATCAGGATTTCCCCGGATTGCTCGTCCACAGGATACAGGGGCTTTTTCTCGGACTTGCCTTTATCCCCGTTGCTTTCTATACTTATGTGGGAATCATCGGACGCAGCTATATGGCAATCGATATCAGCCTGTTTTTTATCGGAGTTCTGATCACATGGATCGTCAGCAGCCGACGTTATCAGAAATACAGTGAAGTACGAAGCGCTGCTTCCACCTTCTGGACCATTGCGCTCTTTGTGATGATGGGATTGTTTATCCTTTTTACCTACTGTACACCGCATATCGGATTATTTATAGATCCGACAGACTGCCATTTTGGCATCTAAGTAACTTTTTTGCAACTTCGACTAACCCATCAGATGCCCGTTCGTATATTTTCCATATAAAATATATGCAACGTTTTATGCACCATATAAAAATATAATGGGCAAACAGTATAAGTCTAAAAAAGTCCCTATTGACGTAATTTCTGCCGAATCCTCTGCAATGCATTGTCAATGGATTTTTCCGGCTTGTCCAGTATCTTTGCGATCTGATGATAGTTATTGCCAGACAGATACAGATTCAGCACCCGACGCTCCATGTGACTCAGGGCATCCTGCATCTGTTCCAGCAGCTGCTCCATCTGCTCCTGCTGCAACAGGATACGCTCTGGATTTCCCTCGCTCTGTGCCGGTTCCTGAAACAGCATGGCATCTACTTCCATATCTCCACTGTCTGACAGGGAGACGTAGGAATTTAGTGGACTGTGCTTTTTCCTCGCCGCTGCCTCTACTGCCTTATACATCTGTCGGGTAATACAAAGTCCGGCAAAGGAATAGAAACTGCTCCCTCCTGCCGGATCATAATCGCGGACTGATTTAAAAAGACCGATCATGCCCTCCTGGATAAGATCATCAGTATCTCCCCCCAGAAGGAACAATGCATTGGCCTTTTTTCTTACCAGATTTTTGTATTTTTCCAGAAGATAATCCATAATCATCGATTGGTCAAAAGTATCTTTTCCGGATTCCGCTTTTCTCAGAAGAGCGATCAGCTCTTCGTCGGATTTATTTTGCCAGTCTCTGACGGACGATCTCATATGCCAGTACTCCTGCTGCCACGGATGCATTCAGGGAATCAATATCCCCTTTCATCGGGATGGATGTGATAAAATCACAGTTTTCTTTTACCAGTTTGCTGACGCCGTCGCCCTCATTTCCAATGACCAGTCCGATGGGGCCTGTCAGGTTCTGACGGTACATGACTTCGCCACCCATATCAGCGCAGACAAACCAGAGGCCTTTTTCTTTCAGCTCTTTCATGGTCGCAGAAAGATTGGTAACCTTTGCCACCGGCGTATAATTCAGTGCGCCTGCGGATGTCTTTGCAACGGTAGCAGTCAGACCGGATGCACGGTGCTTCGGAATAATCACGCCGTGTGCACCTGCCAGATTGGCAGTACGGATAATAGCTCCCAGATTGTGTGGATCTTCGATGCCATCTAACAGGAAGATAAATGGATCTTCTCCTTTATCCTTTGCATTCTGCAGGATATCGTCTACAGACGCATAAGAATACGCTGCCGCCTGCGCGATAACGCCCTGATGTTTTCCGGTCTCGGAAAGCTGATCCAGACGTTCTTTCGTCACATATTTTACAATGGTGCTGTGTTTTCTCGCTTCTCTGGCGATGGTACGGATCGGTCCGTCCTGACATCCTTCCAGAAGAAACAGTTTATCTATGGTCTTTCCGGAACGAAATGCTTCCAGTACGGCATTTCTTCCTTCGATCATCATTTCTTCGTAACGCATAACTCTTCCTCTTTCAATCCTGCCAGTCCTGCTTTTACCAGCTCCACGAGACGCTCCATCTGATCCGTCAGATAGAGATACCCCATCAGCGCTTCAAAGCCTGTGGCACGGCGGTAATCTTTCATCGTTGCATTTTTCGCCATCGTAGGAGATTTCGCATTTCTTCCCCGGCGATAGACGCCCTCCTCTTCTTCAGTCATCAGAGGGATCATATATTCCAGCATGGCTGACTGTGAAGCTGCCTTTACCAGATGGCTGGTGTGCTGATGCAGCTGGCTCGCTCTCGTATTTCCCTCGCCCACGATTTTGGAACGGATAATCAGATCATAGATTCCATCTCCGATAAACGCAAGGGTCAGCGGCGAATAGGTGCGGACATCCACATCCGGAATCTGGAACTGTTCCCGGATGTATCTGTCTAACTTCAGATCAACCGTATCTTCTTTTTTTTCGCATGGCTGATCCGTATAGTCCGTAGTCTGTTCCATCTCCTGCCTGTCCGCAGTCTGTTGTCCTGCAAACTGCTCTACAGGCTGCTGTTCTGCATTCTCCTGCTCTATCGTCTGCTGTTCAATGTTCTGTTGTTTCATGGTCTGCCCTTCTATGCTCTTTTCCATGTAACTCCTTCTCTTGTATCTTTCAGAATGATTCCCATTTCCTGCAGCTGATCGCGGATCTCATCTGCACGTTTAAAATCTTTTGCTTTCCTTGCAGCCTGACGCTCTTCGATGAGTTTTTCGATATCCTCATCCAGCACTTCTTCCTCTTTTTCCACAATGATGCCTAATACATCGCAAAGTTTGCACAGTCTCTCGTATAAGGCGGTCAGATATGCACTGCTGTTCTGTGCGGAAGCATTGGTGTTTGCAAATTTGACATATTCAAACACTGCGGAAATCGCATCTGCGGTATTGAAATCATCTTCCATTGCAGCTTCGTATTTTTCTACGAATGCATCGGTCTGTGCAAACAGTGTCTTTTCTTCTTCGTTCATCTCACCGGATGCAGCTGCAGAGAGACGTTTCAGATTCTCTGCTGCAGTGCAGATACGCTCCAGACCGCTCTTTGCAGCTTCCATCAGGTCTGCACTGAAGTTCAGCGGGCTTCTGTAATGTGCGGAAAGCATGAAGAAACGCAGTACCTGTAAGTCATATTTTTCCCCGATCTCACGAACAGTAAAGAAGTTGCCCAGGGATTTGGACATCTTCTTATTGTCAATGTTCAGGAATGCATTGTGCATCCAGTATTTTGCAAATGGTACGCCATTGGCTGCCTCACTCTGGGCGATCTCATTTTCATGATGCGGAAAGATCAGATCCTCTCCGCCGGCATGAATGTCAATCTCGTCTCCAAGGTATTTTTTGGACATAACAGAACACTCGATATGCCAGCCCGGACGGCCTTTGCACCAGTCAGAATCCCAATATGGCTCGCCATCTTTTTTCGGTTTCCAGAGTACGAAATCCAGCGCATCCTCTTTCAGATCGCCGGTTACTTTGATATCTCTGTGTCCGGCTTCCAGATCATCGATGTTTTTATGGGAAAGCTTGCCGTACTCAGCAAATTTTCTCGTTCTGTAATATACGGTACCATCTGCTGCCTTATAAGCATAACCTTTATCGATCAGCGTCTGGATCATTGCCAGCATGCCCGGAATCTCCTGCGTAGCCAGCGGATGAGTAGTTGCCGGTTTTACATTCATATCTGCCATATCTTTTTTGCACTCAGCGATGTAGCGTTTTGCCACTTCTTCTGCGGTAGTGCCCTCTTCAATGGCTTTTTTTATGATTTTGTCATCTACATCTGTAAAATTGGATACATAATTGACTTCGTATCCTTTGTATTCCAGATATCTGCGCACCGTATCGAATACGATCATCGGACGGGCATTTCCAATATGGATAAAATTGTATACGGTCGGTCCGCATACATACATTTTTACTTTTCCTTCCTCAAGAGGCACGAACTCTTCTTTCTGCTTGGTCAGCGTATTGTAAAGTTTCATGTGTTTATCTCCTATCTATATATTTCCGGCCTGGCGACCGTTTTATTTATCAGTTCATCGTTACCTGCATCTGTACCGGCTGATGATCGGAATACACAAATCCGGTATCCACATTCTGAAGCATCGTGACCTGAAGATTATCGGATACGATAAATCCATCGATCACATACACCTGGGAATCCTCATAATTACCGCTGTACGGCGCATTCAGAAGTCTGCATGTCGGCACATCGTCTGTGGCAAACAGGCTGAATCCTTCCGGAATATCATCTGCTCCTACGATTCCCGGTGTCCAGTTCTCCTGATCTTTGATCGGATAGGTGTCCATCCCCTCAAATGTCTGGTTAAAGTCTCCGCCGGCAATGACATAATTGCCTTTTGCATATTCTTCCTGCAGCTTTTCTGACAGCTGTTTCATCTGCGCCACTTTTCCTTCTCCGGAATCGTAAGCTTCCAGATGGAAATTGATTAACACCAGTTCTTTATCGGAACCTTCAACAGGTATCCGAGTCTCCAGCATACACCGTTTCAGATTGCATGTTTTAATGGGCCATTTAAAAGATTCCGGCAATGCGATCCTGGAAGCATCACTGACCTGATAATCCGTCATTGTTACCAGTCCGGCTTCCACTTTACCAATTGGCGGCATCGGATATGGGACAAAATCACAGCGGAAATTGCAGGCATACATCCCGGGCATTTCCAGCGCCTGCTCATAAAAGGCAAGCTCGTCTGTACGATAGGAACGTTTGGAATACCGATCTACTTCCTGCAAAAAATAAAAATCTGCCTGAAGATCTTTCAGCTGTTCTGCGATGCCTGTCAGATTTTTCTCCACTTCTTCTTTACTGTCCGGCTGCACTTTCGTGCCTCCGTCCATGAAAAAATCTTCCTCTTTACCAAGACCTGCATATCCGGTGTTCAAACTCGCAATGGTAAAGGTGCTTCCCTGCTGCAATGTCTTACTTCCCGATGAAGTCTCTACTTTTTCTACAGCAGCCGGTCTATATTCTCTCACTGTATAAAAGATCAGAACCGCAATTATTATAATTATAACACACAATAGGATTCTGCCTATCACTTTTCCCACTTTTTTCATCATCTTTCCTGTTCTTTTTCCTGTGCTTTCTTCCTGTTATGGAATCTTCCTATATTTTATCGGATTTTGGGGATTTGTAAAGGATATTGTGAAAACCTTCTGAAACTTGTTAACCTATATATAATAAATGATCTTATTCCTCTATTTCGTTGTTCCTGCAGATCACGTCTTTAATAAGGCCTACTTCTGTCTCCAGTTCCTCTGCAATCTGTTCAGGTGTTTTACCTTTTTTTATCTTCAAACAAACCAGTTCTTTTAAATATTCCTCTCGTCCTTCGCGCAATCCTGATTCTCGTCCCTCTCGAATGCCATCTTCTCTTAATTCTTCTAATGCTCTACACATTTTTCTACCCTCCACATTATTCTGCGTCTCTCCTAACTTTTCCAGCTTCCTAGACCCGGTAACAGCTCCTATTACACGAAGCATTTCTGGATTTATTGTTTTATCTTTATATTCCTTATTCATCTGATCATATTCTCTTTCGTAAATATGTTTGGAAATATCGAATAACATTCTTACATCTTCATTGTGAAATATATAATCGCCACTTTTTCTAATTTCCACAAGATTCATTTTATAATCCGAAAATACCTTTTCAATCTGTTCCGGCATCTCTACCATCATATCTTTTAAACACAATGGACCATCCCAAAAGTCTTCGGCGTAGCTTAGTACAATCGTGATAATCGGATGCAACCTATCCGACTTTTTTATTCCGGACAGCAATTCTTCTCCTGTATGGAGTATATGTTTTTTCTGATTATTATTTCTGAGAACAGATAATTCTTTTTGATATCCAAGTTCATCGTATCCCATTATGCGAAGCGGCATTGTATAATTGATTTTCTATTGATTTTCCACTGCAAGAATCGCAAATTCTATTCCAAATGCCATTTTCTTAACTACATCTCGATTGCGTTTCATACTTTCAAAATACTGACTTCCTTCTATATTTCCAGAAACGTCCGTATCCATCTCCTGCAATTGTTCCGGTTGCAAAACCTTATTTCCAGCAAATACTGTTCCGTTAAAAAGATCAGCAAATCTTTCTTCATTCCGCCAAAACTCCTTCATCGCAACATCTGCTGATATTTTGGTATCTCCCATAAATATTCTCCTTAAATAATATATTTCAAACTGAAACAATAGAATTTTTATGTTTTTAATATTACTTTATAAATTTTTGAATCAGTTAATGGAAAGCATAAATTTTTCTGAATAGACAGATAACGGCATTTTCAGCCCGCGTATGAAGTGCCTAAGATAAAAATCTTTTATATTTTCTTATAGACATGATGGATAGAAAATTTACTTTCATGTATCATATCATATTCCGTTTTTTTTTACAACCACATTTCTCGTTATAGCAAAAAGGCACAGCGCCATCTCTGACGCTGCACCTTTCACAAAAATTCTAAAACATCACTTTTCCACCGCGTACTCTGTAAGTTCTTCCATTCCATCTTACATTTCCGTTATAGGAGAAATTCACTTTTCCTCCCTGGAGATACCACCAGCCATTGGTATTATTTGCCAGACCGGTAAATCCGAAGTTGACTTTTCCGTTTTCAATCCGCCACCAACCGTTTGCATTGTTTGCTACGCCTGTGTAAGAGAAGTCTACTTTTCCGCCGCGGATGTACCACCAGCCGAACTCATTTGCTTCTACGCTGTTGCAGTTAAGTCTACTTTTCCGTTTACGATTCTCCACCAGCCGTTTGCATTGTTTGCTACGCCTGTGTAAGAGAAGTCTACTTTTCCGTCTACGATTCTCCACCAGCCGTTCTGATTGTTCGCTACTGTAGTATCTTTTACAACTTTGCTGTTTACTACATGCCACCATGCATTCTCGCCGAATGCTGTACCCTGTATTACGCTGTTTACAGAGAAGTCCACAACGCCATTCTGTACATACCATGTACCATTGTCATTGGAAGCAAAACCATTATATTTTGTATCAACAGTTCCGTTTGCAATGTAGTACCAGCCATCTTTTCCGTTTACGGTTCCGTATACAACAGAAGTATCTGCAGATTTATGGCCATCTACATAGTAGTTCCAGTTGCCTTCAGCATCCTGATAGAGTCCAGTTCCAACTACAACGTCAAAACCGAATGCGCAGTAAGATGCTGCCCATGTAGTAACATCACCTGCGATCATGTCTGCGTTGTCTTTATCCATTGCCACACCGAGGAGGAAACGGAATCCACGCTCATTTGCAATGAGGTCGCTGTACGCAGCGTCTTTCAGATCACTCTGATCGTTTCTGTAGATATTCTCTACATACTGATATGCGATCATCGGTCTTACAGACTCTTTCTTGCTTGTTCCAAGAAGCGTACGCATTGTTTCATCAAATTTTCCTGCTGCAAGCAGTTTATCTTTCAGATCTGCATTGGTATAGATTTCCGGGAATGCATATCTTTCGCCCATGAGAGACTCATAAGAGAACTCCGCTCTGCTGTAGTATGCGTTCTCGTCTACCGGATCATTACCTGTTGCTGCATTGTCGTTTGTACGAAGTTTGAATGTCATACCAGATTCGAATGTGATACCTGCGTTTTTCAGAAGATCTTCTACGTAGATACCGTCAGCTTTGAATGAAGTGATTCCTCTCATGCCGCATACAGTCTGATAGTATTTGTTCTTCTGATCAGACATTTTGATCATTTCTTCTTTGGTATAAGCTTTGCTCTGTAATACATTTCCATCTTCGTCTACCATACGAACATAGAAGTTTTCTGCGCCGTAATCATTTACGGTAACGTCTGCAGTAACATCTGCATAATGTTTTGCAGAGATTACAAGTTTGTAAGAAGCACGTTTTGCTTTTGCAAATACAGTACTGTCGATAGAGATGCCATTTTCATCTACTTTATACTGTTTGGAAGTAAGAGCTGTTCCATCTACTGTTACGGATGAAATCGCGCCTTTCCAAAGTTCACTGTAATCATTAAATCCGAAGGAAACGGTTCCAACACCAGTCTTGATAGCGGAAATGCTTCCATCTTTTCCCGATTTCAGAAAAGGAACTTTTGCATCATATAATTTTGCAGTTTCTGCTTTTAATGCTGCTTTAGCATCTGCCTTCGCCAGCCATGGCTTCACAGCTAGCCGGGCATTAAGGCATTCCACATTCCTGATACTGTACATGTACATATGGAGATACTGTAATGTTCATCGTATCTCCCTCCTTAAGATTTTACGTCTCTCAGCCTCCAGAACTTATTGTTATCCTTCCACTGAGAGACAAGTTAAATGTTTACCGTGCTTTCGCACAATTTATATAAACAGCACACATGCCAGACCAGTTCTCCCTTATCCTTTTTTCATCCCTGAGCGTTCCCTAAGGAACATCCGCAGAGACATTTTACCCCGTCCAGAAGTTCCGGCTTTCGCCTGCTGCCGCTTATACCGATGTATTAATCTGCATAGCAGAGTCTCTTCCAGCCCATAAGAGCTGCTGCTCCGGCGCCTGTGGTACCATAGAACAGTACTTCCTTTCCGATATCAAGGAAGTTTGCAACAGAACCGTTTCCTACGGTGCTTCCGGTGCACAGCACCAGATCTGCCCAGTCAAGAACAGTGTCTTTATAATCTTTGTCTCCATCCAGAATGGTCACGCCATATCTGGTCTTTCCGATCAGTTCCGGATTCAGATCCAGGATTCTGACCTCACTGAAGTTATTTGACAATCCTTCCAGCAATGCCGGCTGATATCCGATCAGCGCAATCTTTACATCGCCATAGGTTTCTTTCAGATATACCATTGCTTTCTTAGAACATTCTTCCGGCCCTTCATTTTTACAGTGAATAGATCGGTCACAGATACCATATCGTCTGGTAATGGCATTTAAAATTGCCACAAAAATTGCTCTGTCGTAGTCATTGTTTACAAGATCAAATTCAAATACATCTGCTACTTTTCCCGCAAATATAGACGGTTTATTAGTAAATGTCTGTCCGATGCCGCCGTCAAATTCTGCCTGCATCATAACGTCATGGCCATCAATGATCGGATAATCTCTCCGCTCGGTAATGCCGATGGCTTCCTCTGCTGTCAGTGCGCGGCAGTTTACGGTAATATTGCTGTTAAAGAGATCATGCTCTTTTGCAATCTCGTATAATTTGTCTCTTAAAGTCCCAAATAACTCTTCTTTTGTCATACCCATACCTCCTGTAGCGCATCGCTCTGTGCGCTCTTGCTTATTATTATGTTCTGTTTATATCTGTCCCTGATTTTTATAAATCAGTTTTTTATAACTTTTATTTTTTACTTCTACCTTATTGAAATAATGCCAGCAGTTTATAAAAAACTATTACTACATATAGACGGTCGTTTCGATATATTCTTTTCAACCTATTCTTTCTAAACAAATATCTTTTTCCATCTACATATGCACCAGAATGGATTTCTGTATCTTTTCCCTGGAGTCTTTGACCCGCCGGATCTCTGCGTCCAGACCATACATGCGTTTCAGCATTTCAAAGGCAATCTTTTCATCTTCTTTTCCCAGTGTGGAAAACTGCTGCAGGTGTGCGCTGCGTCCCATGAGCACCACATCGAATACGCTGTATGGAAACGGCGGCGTATGATACTGTGGAACATAAGCGATTTTTTTTGCCAGCTCACTGCGTGAAAAACTCTGGATGTCCCGTCCATCGATCTGGATGCTCCCGCCGAGGATTGGCAGAAATCCCAGTACCGCATCCTGTAATCTCAACATTTTCCTGCTTCTGCTTTCTGTTTATTCCAGAGACAGCCTGTTCAGAATCCGCCTTGCCTCATCCCTTGTCAGATCATATCCATAGAATGTCTGATAGAAATTCATCAATTCTGCTTCCATATCCAGACTTGCGAAAATATCCGGATGAAGGGTTTTTGCCATATTCATAGCAAGCAAAATCTTTTGGATGCCCATATCCCAGTAGAAGACACCTGACGGACTCAGATAAATCTCGCCATTTTCTACAGCTGTAATGGCAGCATATGCATTGTTGTTAGTGATGTTCTGTTTCAGCTGTTCTACTGTTTCGCCATCGTTCATACCGCCGTGGTCAATGAAGATCACATCCTATTTCTGTCTCTGTTTATTAAAAATATCTTTTCAGAAATATCAGGATCCATCAAATCTCATAAAAAGACCGGCAAGGACAGAAAAAATCATTTTCCCGTCCCCACTGGTCCGTTTTTATCGATCATCGCGTCTTCCTAGAAATATCTGCGGATGATCTCTTCCATCTTTTCTTTTTTATGCTCCATATCAAGCACTACCTGAAACTGGCGGATTGCTTTTTTCAGATTGGCATCTTCTGTCTCTCCATGGGTAAAATGCACATCACCGCTGAGATAATCTGTCAGATAACGGATACCGCATTCCATAGTCATTACCCATGCGGAATATGCCATCAGTTCTTTTTCGCGAACAGTCAGACTGTCTTTCATTTCAGAAAGATATCCTCTCGTATATGCTTCAAACATGGAAAGATCCAGTCCTGCAGTGCCATCTTCACGCTGTACAGATGCGCCGGAACGGATTGCATCGCCATAATCATACAGCGCACATCCCGGCATGACAGTATCAAGATCAATGACACAGACTGCCTGCTTTGTGGATTTCTTCATCAGAACATTGCTGCACTTCGTATCGTTATGAGTTACCCTTACCGGAATCTGGCCGGCTTTCATCGCTTCTTTGATCATACCCAGTTTTTCGGATCGTTCCAGCACAAACATAATCTGTGGCTGGCAGGCAGATGCTCTGCCACATACATCTGCTCGAATCGCATTTAAAAGCTGTTTCATCTGGTAGCGGGTATCATGGTATCTCGGCAGCGTCTCTGACAGTCTGCTGCTGTCAAAATCCGCCATCCGTTTCTGAAATTTGCCAAACGCCTGCGCCGCATGTTCCGCACATTCTTCTGTCTCCATGCGCTCCATGGCTTCTGCATCCTGAATCATGCGGTACATACGGTAATAGCTTTTCTCTGGCGTCTGGTGCATCGTATTTCCTTCTTTTGTACGGATGTACTCCAGAGTCTCGCGTTTCGGATCGCCGCCCTCTTCCTCAATCTTTTTCTTCAAATGTTCCGTCACGGCGAACAGATTATTCATCACATCTGCCGGATGTTTGAACACCATGCGGTTAATCTCCTGTAAAACATAATGGTCGTTTTCACAGATAATCTCATAGGTGTCATTGATAGCGCCATGTCCTAACGGACGCGCCTCAATAAACACATCTTCTATCTGAAATTTTGCAACAATCGCTCTAAAGTCCTTCATATTTTCCTTCTTCCACCAGTTTTCTGATTGCATTTACTACCGTTTCCTTATCTTCCCGATAGGTAACACCGTACCATTTATCTTCAGCGACAAGCACTTTTACCTGTTTCTCTCCAGTCTGAATCAGTTTGTCAATCACAGACGGAAGATAAAACTCTGCTTTTTCCTCCTGCAGTTTATCATCCAGAAATGCTTTAAAATCTGCCTCAAAATATGTAAACGCATCCGGCTGCATACCCCACATGTTCATGGAAACTACCGTATCCGGTTCTAATGCTACCATATTGCCATCATCGTCAATGTATCTGCACTGTGCATCAATCTTTGTTCTCTCGTTGATCTCTGTAAGCATGCCATCTTTTGTCTCGCAGACGCCTCTGGAAACATAACCATTTTCCGTAACCGTATTTCCCAGACGGAAACCTACCATACAGTAATCCCTGTCATCTTTCAGTCCTTTCATGATCTGGCGGAACGCATCTGCTCCATAAAAATCATCTGCATTGATGACTGCAAACGGGGTCTTTACCACATCCTTGCAGCAGAGTACCGCATGACCGGTTCCCCACGGTTTTACACGCTCTGGCGGACAGGTGTATCCTTCCGGAAGCGCATCCGTTTCCTGAAAAACATATTCTACCGGAATCTGTTTCTCTATTCTGGAACCTACCAGTTTTTTAAAATCTTCTTCAATCTGATGTTTGATGACAAATACTACTTTTGTAAATCCGGCCTGCTTTGCATCATATACGGAAAAATCCAGAATTGCCTCGCCGTTCGGTCCCATCGGCTCTACCTGCTTCAATCCTCCGAATCTGCTTCCCATACCTGCTGCCATTACGACCAGTGTTGCTTCAAATCCCATACCTGTTGACTCCTTTTATTTTTCTGTTTTACTTCTTTAATTTGTATATCGATCCTATCTGATCGGTTCGTTTCTCTCGTTACCTGTACGTCATATGTATCCAACTATACGATATTATAGTTGATATAAATATTTATATCATGTTAAATAAATTTTCTCTTTATGTAAAAGTATTGCACTTATCTACAGAAAGTTCCTTTTTATTACAAGTGAACTACCCATTGTCTAAAGCCAACGGGATTGCGGTAGCCATATTTCAAACTTCCAAATCAAACATTTTTATCTGGTTAAACCCTCTTATTTACACAACTTCATTAATATAGATCCGCATATCATGAAACATCTGCTTTCCAAATTCCGCAATATCGAGTGATTCTTCCACCTGTAATCCATGTATCCGAACTGCCTGTCCGCCGTTTTCATCAATGGTAATACAAAATGTTCCGTTGTTCTCCGGGATCAGTTCGTCACGGATTTCCAGATTTCTACGAATCTTTTCGTTACACTTTATCATACCACAAAAACGTTCCAGATTCAAAACCCTTCCCATCATAATCGGATGTACTGTTTCTGTACAGCAATCCTCCATGACCGGTTCCCGGATCTCCACACCGCATTCCCTGTCGAAACTGAACAGACCACAAATTTCATACGGTTTGTGTGCATCCCGCAGAATGACAACATGACCGTCTTCGCTCTCCTGTTCCCGGATCAGACGTTCATAATAAGCCTCATCTTTCTGTATGAAAAGATCAAACCGCTTCGCCAGCACCCGATTGGAATACCCAGCCATCTCCTCACAGTCCGCCGGTTTCGCAGCGGCAACAGTCCTGTTTTCATTCCAGATCGTATCCTGATCCTGCTTTAGCTCTCTCTGATTTTCCCAGAAATCAAAACCACAGGAATAATAATAATCCGGATTGGCAGGAATAAGAAACGTAAACGGATCACCAGCCCGATACCGGTCATAAAACGCCCGCTTCATCAGCTGCAACATGTAGCCATTTCTCCTACAGTCTTCTCTGGTTGCCACTGCCACAATATAGCAGACCTGCGCCAGATTGCCATACATGGATATAGTAAATGGGTTCAGATGTATCATAGAACAGATCTCTTCCTGATCTTCCAACACCAGTATCTGGTTATCCTTACATTTTTCCTTATAATAATAATCTACAAAACGCTCGGTATCCTCCGGAAAGCAATTTTCATACAACTCCCTGCTCCGTTCTTTCTCCTCTGGGGATAAATATCTTATTTCCATAGAAACTCCTGTCCGGTTTAAAATTCAGTTTTCTTTATAAAGACAGCAGATTGCCTGCGAAGAGATTCCCTGCTGCTCTCCGGTAAAACCAAGCCCCTCTTCTGTGGTCGCTTTCACATTGATCTGGTCTCCGGAAATTCCAAGCACCTCTGCAATATTTTTCTCCATCTCTTCGATATACGGACGAAGCTTCGGTTTCTGCGCGATCACAGTAGCATCAATATTTCCAATTTCGTATCCATGTTTCTGTAAAAGCTGTGCCACATGCTCAAGAAGCTTCAGACTGGAAATTCCCTTGTAATGATCATCGGTATCCGGAAAATGCTTTCCGATATCTCCCAGTGCCGCAGCTCCAAGCAATGCGTCCATGATCGCATGAAGCAGGACATCCGCATCAGAATGTCCCAGCAGCCCAAGACTATGCGGGATCTCCACACCGCCAAGGATCAGTTTTCTTCCCTCTACCAGTTTATGCACATCGTATCCGGTTCCTACTCTTATCTGCATATTTTTTCCTTCTTTCTTCCTAAATAGTGTACTTGTGGAATTTTTATCCCCAAAAGCGTTCCATGGAAAACATTTCCAAAGTATGTTAAGAAAATATCACTTGCTTTTCTGCTTTTTTCTGCCTATCATAAATATAAGGGCTGATTTTTCAGCCATCCGCAACGCTTTGTCCTGCGGATTTTTTTACACTATACTTTTTTATTTATTCGTTTTTATGTTGCTTTTATATTTTAATTTATGTAGTTAAACTTTTTATACGTTCATTAAAATCTATTAAAACATATATATTATTTCTATACAATACTTTTATTCTATGGTTTGTCTTCATTTTATTAACCTTATTTTAAGCAAACCAAGTTTTCGACCATGTATATCAAAAAATGCAAACGCTGTATATCCACAGCGCTGTCAACAAACGGATGAAAGATACTGAAAATACATGATCTGTTAAAAGGAGATGTTCCTATGAACCATACATCCAGATCTGCTTCCGGCGCTTCTGAAAAAGCTTTTATCCGAAAGCTGAAAGAAAAGCTGTTACTGTTAAAACCAAACCTTGCTTCTGCGATCCTTCCAACAATCGTAGTTACACTTGTATTTTTTCTGAATTATTTTTGTTTCGGAATGGACAATACGATGATTGCACCATTTGTCACGCTTTCTTTTCTCCGTTTCCGAAATATCAGCAATCATTATGAATGCATGTGCAAAACATGGCTGATCTATGTAATCATGACTTTGCTTGCATTTGTGGCTGTCATCAACCTGCCCCTTTGCATCATCGTCAATGCTGTCGCCCTGTTCTGGCTCGCATACACACTGATCGACGAATACAATCCGACCAACTATTTTCCTGCCGGCATGGCGCTCATTTTTTTCCAGATCGCTCCGGCACATACGTTGCAGGCTCTTGGCATCCGTCTGCTGGCTTTGAGCGCATCCCTCGGAATCGTCCTTGCATTTGTGATTGTGCTCTTTCGTAAAAAAGGAGCTCACAATCCGGTATGCGGCTATATCCTGGAAGGACTGGCAAACTGCGAAGCCCAGCTCAGCGCTTACCGAAAATACAATATGCAAGCTCTGCAAAAGCTTCATCACGAGCTTTGTGTCATCAATAAGAAAATCTGCGATGAAATTTACACTTACAACCGCGCCAGCATACGTCTGGCAGGCAAGATCAACTGGTACTGCCGATATGTGGCATTGTTTCAGGTTATCAATTATTTTACCACCAAAACTTTTGACATGGAAGATTATATAAAAATTTCCTCCATTCTCAATCGTTTTTCCCGCCAATTTGAAACGGCACGCCCCACTTCCGATTACAAACGTCTGAACTTTAAAAACGATGCCCTTTCCTTAAAGGCGTTTCGTTTTCGTTTTGCCATGCGGCTGGTGCTTGTGGTAACGCCATGTCTGACCTTCGCTTATCTGACCAGCTGGGAAAACAGCTATTGGCTCGTCATCTCCGTATTTTTTATGATGATACCAGTAACAGAATTTACGAAACAGCGTATCTCCCAGCGTGTGACCGGAACGATGCTTGGCATCATCCTGTGTTTTCTTCTATTCTCGCTTTTCCAGGATCTGCCGGGACGTTTCCTTGTCATGACACTGGCAAACTTCATGATCTATGCATCCAACAGCTATGGCGTTACTGTTATATACATTACCTGTTCGGCACTTGCCATGCAGTCTCTGGATGCTTCGGTCAGCATTATGTTGCTGCAGCGTCTTGGATATACCGTGCTTGGCGGCATCATTACCCTGCTTGCAAACCACTTTGTATTCCCAATCCGCACCCGCAAAGAAATGCTCATTCTGATCGGACGTCTGAATACACTGCAGCGTCAGCTGACTGCCCTGTCGCCGGAGAGCTGTCCTGATCCTGACAAACGCCAGTACATCATGGATGGGCTGATCATCAAATCCTACATGCTGATGAAGCGACTGCAGACGTATCATTCCTGGCTGCCACCGGAGCAGCAGAACGATGCATTTGTCTTATATGAGCAAAAATATATGACCTTTATGGGGGAATATCTGGAGGGCCATCTGCTGGAGAGTATCCCGTTATAAATATTTCTCAGGTTTACAGTTACTCAAAAGTCTGTTGCACCTTCGAGCAATGCCCCGTAATACCTTTCGTAATTACTATATCGTTATATTTAAATAAGATAAGTAAAAAAGTGAAACACATATACCTCAGATGAATATTTGATTTTCAACAAACAATCCTCTGTTGTATATGGTTTCACTTTTTTCTTACATCTGTTCCATCAGCTGTTTCAGATTGACCAGCATCTGTCTGAGACTTTCTTCACTTGCCGCATAGGAAAAACGCACGCACATCTTCTCCTCTTCCCCATACGCGATTCCCGGAACGCCTGCGATCTTCGCTTTTTCCAGCAACATATCACAAAGCTGCTGACTATCCAGTCCGAGATCGAACTTAACCCAGGCATAAAATGCGCCTTCCGGTGGGAGCATCTCCACATGCGGAATGTCTTTCATGCCTTTGTACAGAATCTGACTGCGTTTTTCATATTCCTGTCGCATCTGCTCCGTCTCTTCTTTACAATCCAGCGCAACTACAGCCGCTTTCTGTAAAAATCCGCTGGTGCAACTCATTGTATGCTGAAACAGTTTCATGACCACTTTAAAAATTTCGTCGGAGCAGGCGAGATACCCCAGTCTCCATCCAGTCATGGCACTGCTCTTTGAAAATCCATTTACAATGATGACACGATCTGCCAGATCCGGATAAGATGCCATGCTGACCACCTCGTATCCCGGATAAATGATCTTTTCATAGATCTCATCAGACAGAAGAATTACATCCGGATATTTTCGCATATAAGCAGCCAGCACTTCCCGGTCTACTTCTGTCAGGATCTTACCAGTAGGATTGTTCGGATAATTGATGATCAGAAGCCGCGTCTTTTCTGTCGTGGCAGCTTCCAGCGCCTCCATCGTGATCCGGTAATCTTCATCCCATTTCAGATGCACTGCCACCGGAACACCGTCTGACGCTTCTATAATAGAAGGATAAGAAACCCAGCCCGGCGTCAGCCAGATCGCTTCATCTCCCGGATTTAGTACCGCCTGAACGGCAAGATATACACTGAATTTTGCACCCGGAGTAACAAGAACCTGAGACGCCTGATATGGCGCATGGTTTTCTTCCTGTAATTTTCTTGCGATCGCTTCCCGCAATTCCGGGATTCCCGGTCCACCCGTATAATGGGTAAATCCAGCCTCCAGCTGACGTTGTACCTCTTTACAGATTCTCTCCGGAGTTGGAAAATCCGGCTCGCCGCCTGTAAGATTGACAATGGATGGATCTGTCTTTTGCATTGCTTTCGTTTTTTCCATCAACGTCACTGATTTTGAAGGCTGCAGGCCTGCGATTTTCTGATTCAGATGTAACATGTTTCTTATTCCGTTACTGAAAACTTATCATTTGTTAATCTGTGATTTACTTTTAGTAAAAATTTTTCACTATTAACATTATTATTTGTTTTACAGTATTTTCCTTTCTCTATTCTTCTCATACTGACGAGATACGCTGCGTTACGGTCCACACTTGCGTTTCTCCAGTCTGTTTCTACATATTTCTCTGATAGGAATTATCTTTCTGCTCATTTTACCACAGTTTTTTTTAATTGAGTATACTTATCCATGCATTTCCTTATTTTATATTTTGCAGGATTTTGCAAATTTTTCATATATTGTATGGATTTTCCTTGGATTTCAGGTATAATGAAAAGGATGTAAGATTGTTTACAAAATAATTCTGAATACAGAGTCTTCTAAAAAACTTCTGGGATATACTTTTGATATGCAATGACATTTTCGCAGAGTGTACACGGCGTGTGCAATGTAAAGTCAGAAGCCGTATATCAGAAAAACAGCCAGAAAGATTTATCAAAAGAAGATTTCTAACATACATATGAAAAATCAGGAGGATAATTAAGTTATGAAAATTGGATATATGGGAATCCCGGGAAGTTTTTCCGAAGCAGCTGCGCATGAACTGGTAAAACAGTCTGATCTTGAAAATGTTTCCTACCTTCCGTTAGTCTGTGCAAAAAATATTTTAGAAGCATTAAAAAATAACGACATTGATTACGGCGTACTTGGGGTAGAAAATTCTACCGCAGGACCGGTAGGCGAATTCGTAGACTGTTTCACGGACGTTGACTATGACCATCTGGATACTTTCATCCTGCCGATCCATCACTGCCTGTTCAAAAAATCAGCCGATATTTCTATGGAACATCTAACCGAAGTGGCTTCTCATCCACAGGCACTGTCCCAGACAAAAAATACCCGTGCAGCTGACTATCCTTCTCTGAAAGAACGTGAGATTGAAGACACAGCTATCGGCGCCGAATGGCTTGCCAAAGGCGAGCTTCCTGACACCACCGCTGTCATTTGCAGTAAAAATGCCGGCACTTCCTGGAATCTGGACCTGATCGCTGAAAATATCGAAGATTCCTCTACGAATCGTACTACGTTCTGGCTGCTGAAGCTGAAATAATGTCTGTTTTCACAAATCCAGACCCGGTACCCACACCATTGTTTTTATGCGTTGACAGGTCAACTTTCAACTGCTATAATTTTTTAAGATTTTCAACCGAATCATTTCCAAAACTCTTTTTGAGCGTGGATTTTTCTGGATGTCATGGAATATGACGAAAGCGTATTTTCATTTCACATCATCTGATATGTGATACGGAATGGTTTTCAATATCTCCCAGCATCTATTTTTCGCCACACAGGTATGGATTGTACCTGTGTGGCTTTTTATTTTGTTCTTTTATTATTTACCCGGAGGTTACATTTATGGATCAGTCTTTCATGAAAGAAAAACCAGTGGTTAAACTGGTCATCAGCATGGCGCTTCCCATGGTCGTCTCCATGCTGGTCAATTCCCTTTACAATATCGTGGACAGCTATTTTGTGGCAAAGATCAGTGAGGATGCCATGACGGCTCTGTCTCTGGTCTTTCCCATGCAGAATCTGGTCAACGCTATCGCCATCGGATTTGGCGTAGGCATCAATGCCGTGATCGCTTATTTTCTGGGCGCAAAAGAACAGGAGAATGCCAACAATGCCGCTGCCCATGGTTTTCTCTACAGCGTATTGCACGGTATCATCCTCACGGCATTCTGTGTACTGTTTATCCCTGTCTTCCTGAAACTTTTTACTAACGATGCCGATGTCATCCGGATGGGACTGCAATATTCCTATATCGTATTCGGTTTTTCCATTATTCTCTGCGTCGAACTGTATTTTGAAAAAGTCTTTCAGGCAGTAGGACGGATGACCGTATCCATGATCAGTCTGCTGCTGGGATGCATTACCAATATCATTCTGGACCCGTTGCTAATCTTCGGCATCAGCTTTTTCCCACGCATGGGCATTCGTGGAGCAGCACTTGCCACAGGTATCGGGCAGGCGGTCTGTCTCGTAATGTATCTTATCATTGCACGTATCCGTCCACTTCCGCTGAAAGTCTCTTTCCGGGGCTTTCATTTCAATGGCGGTATGACAAAGCGGCTCTATACCATCGGCATCCCGGCTTCCCTGAACCTGCTGCTGCCATCCCTGATGATCACGACACTGAATGCCATCCTTGCCACTTTCTCCCAGACATATATTCTGGTGCTTGGCGTCTATTACAAGCTGCAGACATTTCTCTATCTGCCGGCAAACGGCATCATCCAGGGCATCCGTCCACTGGTGGGATATAACTACGGTGCAAAAGAGATGAAGCGTGTGAAAAGCATCTACTCCATATCCCTGCTCTTTGTGCTGGCGATCATGGCACTGGGCACAGTACTGTGCATGGCATTTCCGGCACAGCTGATCGGACTATTTACCACGCAGGCCGAAACGATTCAGATTGGCATTACCGCCCTGCACATCATCAGCATCGGATTTATCGCATCTTCTGTCTCTGTCGTATCCTGCGGTGCGCTGGAAGGACTTGGCAAAGGAACGCCATCCCTGTGGATCTCCCTGTTCCGGTATTTTTTGATCCTCATTCCTGTGGCCTTCCTCCTGACCCGGATCATGGGGGCGAATGGAGTCTGGCACGGGTTCTGGATTGCTGAGCTCAGTACAGCTGTAATTGCATGGTTTTTATATAAAAGGTCGGTAGCTAAGTGATGTAGCTGTCTTCTTATAACACAACCTTCCTATTTCCTGTGCTTCTGTCCGGCTTTATCCGTTCGTTTCATAACAGCTGATATAGCCGGACATTATAAAAATCACACCACTAAATTTTTAAAATACTCTCTTTACATAGTAAAAAACGACAGGAAATGGATTTTTTTATCAGCTTCTACTCTAATAAAATCCATCTCCTGTCGCTTTTCTCTTTTTCACATAATATTTCTGTCTTACAATCTTTTATCTTAAAACATTTCCAGATAAATCTACACCGCTATGATTTTAATGTACTAGCACAATCTACATTCAGAAGATTCCGAGAATATATTTTACACATTCCAATAAGCTTACCTATTTCTCCTGATACTCCAACTATGTATCGGTAAACTTATCCAATTACTGGCATTAAAATACTGCCAAATTTCCTAATCCAACAAATTCTTTGCCTTCGTATAGTTAAATACCGGCCCTTCCAGACATACATAGGTGTCGTTGATCTTGCAATGGCCGCATTTGCCCACGCCACAGCACATCTTACGTTCAAAAGACACCCAAATCTTGGATTCCTCTGCTCCGTTTTTAATACACTCTGCTACGGCAAACCGCATCATGACCGGCGGGCCTACGATGACGATATTGTAATCATCAAAGGAACGGATCGGCACTTTGTTGATATGCGCCGTTACCATACCTGTCTCAAAGCCTTCTTTTTCCTCATTATCCAGTGTCGGAATCATGTGGAAACGCTGTTTGAATTTCTCGATCTCGTCACGGAACAGCACCGCATCCGCATTTTTAAATCCTGAAATGATGTGAACGGATTTACATACTTCCGGATGATCGTAAAAATGGTTGATCATCGTCATGACCGGAGCCATTCCCGTACCGCCGCTGATAATGAGCAGGTCTTTGTTTTCAAACTGTTTAACCGGAAAATGGTTGCCATACGGTCCTCTCAGGAAAATAGAATTTCCCGGCACCAGATCAAAAATTGCCTGGGTTAAAAGACCGATATTTCGGATGGTAAATTCAACATATCCCGGGCCTTTTCCGCTGGCGGAAATAGGAGCCTCGCCGACTTTCGGCAGGGACAGCATGAAAAACTGTCCGTAATCCGGTTCGTTGTCACAGGCAACACGGAAGGTACATTCCGTGCTGGTATGTTTTAACATACTTAAGATTCTATGTGGTTTCGGAACCAATACATTATTATCCATGTCAAATCTCCTCTTCTTTCTTTTCCGCATTGATACGGTCTACTTCTGTACTGAGTGTATTGATCGTATCTGCAAAACATATCTTCTCCGGACAGCGCTGAATGCAGCGTCCGCAGCCTACGCACATATGCTCGTTTCCACCGTATCTTGCATTGTAATCGTAAACTTTGTGCATCGTCTTAAAACGCATCATCTGTTCCGGAAATTTCCGCGCAATATTTCCGCCTGCGGTCTTGGAAAAGTCCGGGAGCATGCAGGAGGACCAGATTCGACGCCGCTCGCCTTTGCGGCTGTTCTCCTGATTCAGATAATCTACTGTATCAAAGCAGCTGCAGGTCGGACATACCGTGTTGCATCCGCCACAGGAGATGCACTCATCATTATATGTTTTCCAGAAATCCAGAGCAAAGACTTCTTTGAGCATATCCGGGCTTTTGATATCCGGCACTTTTACTTTCCGCTCATTTTCTGTAATAAAATTCGGCTCGTATTCGCACTCTGCCGCCCACTCAAAATATCCGAGAAATTCTGCATCTTTGATTTTCAGTTGAACCATATCGCCGTGAAGTTGCCATGCCACGCTATAATTTTCTGTCTGATTCGTTCCCATAGACACGCAATAGCAGTTTTCCCAGCTGCGCTCGCATTCCATCATAAAAATCTTGACTTTATCCCGCATGGCTTTGTAATACACATCACTCATTCCGCCATTTGCCAGAAACATATTGTCCAGACGTTTCAGACCATTGATATCACAGGGACGCATGAAGATGATAATGCCCTTCGGGTCATTGGAACGGGTCTCCTTACAGCTGTTCTCATCAAAGGTAAAGATCGTCTGCGCCACCGGATAGATCACTTCTTTTGGCGAAAAATCAGACTGCTGATCGTTGACGATCTCATCTACAGATTCAATCTCCTGATAGCGGATCAGTCCATCCGTCTCCCACATACCTCTGTCATGCACATGCACCGGTGCATAAATATGATACTCTTTTTTCAGCTCCTGCAGGATCTCATTCATATATCCACGGCTGATCCGGTAACTTTTTGAACAGGCAATCCGGGATTTGCGTTCCGTGATCATCCGATCCAGGATGAAGCTGTCCAGCTGTAAAAATCCGGTCGTCAGCTGACCAACCATACGGTAAAACTCTGTATCCGCATGGAATTTAATATCCAGACAGAACTCCGGCGCCCAGTTCAGCAGATGTTTGTTCAGAAATTCTCTCTGTTCTTCCAGACCTGCAAGCGTCTCTGTATAACGACTGGTCTCATCACACAGATATGCCATAAATTCCATTTCCATGGCAATGTGATCTTCCAGAAGGTCTCCGGCTTCCGCATTCCGCTCAATACCCTTTGCTTCATAAATCTCGCACACCTGATTCCAGGCATCCTGCATCATAATCTTTTTCGGGCTGGTGTATACAGACTCATATGGAAATGCCGCTTCTGCCTGGGCACTTCCCGCACCAAGAAACGTCTTTGCATAATCTGCTGCCAGATCGTCCAGTGACTCACCGGCATCGTATTCAAAATATTCATTCAGACGACGCAGAGCATCCTGAAATTCCGTCAGGGCATTTTCCTCACAGTCAGCCGGAAATTCTATATGTTTTAACTGTTCGTAAAATTCTTCATCAATCTCTTTCTGAAAAAACCGGGCAAAAAAATGATACAGGTTTCTCCGGTTCCACATCAGCTGTTTGAATCCTGCTTTATTATTTATGTTCATAATATCTGCCTCCCCGTCCGAAGGATACCACATCGAGTTCCTGTGGAAGAATATCTTGCCACTTTGCATTTTTTAAAATAAACCGTGTAGACGGTCCGTTACCGAAATCCCGCAGGCGATACACATTTTCCTCTCCTGCTTCTTTCAAAAGTTTCGACACTTCACTGTTTGGATCGTTGATATCCCCGTAATGCAGAGCCCGACCGGAACAGTTACGCACGCAGGCCGGTTTCTCGCCCCGTTCTCTGGATTCAGAACAGATCGTACATTTATCCATAGCTCTTCTTGTCTCACTGAACGTATTCGCATGATATGGACATTCTGTATTGCAGCTGTGACAGCCAATACATTTCTTTGTCTCGATGCGGATGATGCCATCTTCCCTGCTTTTATATACTGCACCGGATGGACATACGCGTACACATACCGGATTTTCACACTGCTGGCACATGGTCGGCATGAAATACATTTCCAGATTCGAGTAAATACCGGTCGGTCCTACGGTACGGACTTTAATTCTATCAGAACCAAGAGCTGTTCCGTTTTCCATTTTACAGGCTACCTGACATCCTTTGCAACCGATGCAGCGGTCTAATTCTATTACAAATGCATATTGTTTCATTGTACTGTTCCCTCCTCCGTCGGATCACTTGGCTGTGCAAGCCAGGAGCTGAAATCCTGTGGATTCTGCCAGATCCCTTCCGGCGCACTTTTCGCCGGATATACTTTTACCAGAAATCCTCTCAGTGTATAGGTTCCTACCACATCGTTAAATGGTGCATCTGCTTTTGTCAGCATATTGACATTGGTTTCCATCCAGCCATGGGTCTTGGTCTGCAGCGTCTCTGGATTCCAGAAACGTTCCATACATACAACACCGGGTTTTATACCTTCTGTCACGGATACAACCGCGCGGATCTTGCCACGTTTGGATTCGATCCATGCCCAGGCGCCATCTTCCAGACCGTATTTTTCCGCATCGGTTGGATAGATCCAAAGTTCCGGCACCGGATAGATTTCACGCAGCCATGGTACATTTCGCAATGTATTATGGTGGAAAAACGGTACTCTTCCGTTCGTCATGATCAATGGGAACTCTTCTGAAAGGCCATCCTCCCGTTTCGGACTCTCTGCCGGCTCCATATAATACGGCAGCGGCTCATAATCTTTGGACGCCGGTGGCAGCTGACATTTGGCAAATGGCTGACCTGTACGCCCCAATGTAATCATACTCTCAAGATATGGCTCACATTTTTTTGACGGAGTGTTAAATCCCTGCGGCAGATGTGTCCTGACATCCTCTTTTCGGTATACATAATACTCTTTCCATTCTTCTTTTGACATATAAGTATATGGTGTGTTCTGTTTTAATTTATCAAAGGTCAGTCCGACTCTGGAAAGAAAGTGATCCCACAGCTCTGTAACGCTGTTCCAATATGGCAGATCTTTGCCCATATATTCTGCATCAAATGCTTTCTTACACTCTTCATCTCCAAGCTCTGCGCATCGCTTTGCGATCTTTGCCCAGATCAGCGTCTCATCCATAGTCTCCCACAGATGTGTTACCTGCTGTCTCGCACACAACGTATTGCAGGTTTCTACGATCATATTTGTCTCCAGCCATTCTTCTGTCGGCAGAAGGATATCTGCATAGGCGGAAAATGAAGTCGGATACATATACATATGTACGATAAAATCCAGCTCGTCAATAACACGTTTTACCTTCTGGCTGTCTGCCACGGCTGCCATCTTATTGCCGGAACGGTCTATCCACACTCTCGGCTTATATGGTTTTCCAGTCAGCACAGCATCAAAGATACTTGTAATATGTCCAGCATACCAGATGTGCAGACCTTTGTGTTCAATACCGCCCAGACGTTTCTTTAACTGTTCATCCGGAAGCTTATCTGCCGCAATCGGAACCGGATAGTTTGGCATGTCAAAGACACCGCTGGTCTTAAAACGCTGCAGTAAAGATCCCGGCCGCTCTACATTTCCGGTCAGAATATCCAGGATAGAGGTTCCCATCGCTGCCTGCACAGAATTCGGAGACTGGTCAGTAGCAACACCAAGGGCAATGCCTCCCGGCGTATGCTCTGCATAAAGTCTGATCGCTGCTTCTACCTGTTTTGGATCAAGCTCGCAGATTTTACCGGCATACTCCAGCGTATAGGCTTCTGACTGTTCCCATAGCATCTGATATCCGGTCTTGTACGTCCTTCCCTCCCATGTGAATGTTCCATGCAGCACTGGCTCCAGACTGTCATTCCACGGATACTCTATTGGTTTCGGACTATTGGTCTTTGCATCCCATACCATAAAGATGTCGGGAATCTCCGGATTGTCACTTTTTTCTGCTCTCCAGAGCATCTTAGTCTCTGCATCCACGAGATACGGCAAATTCGTCCATTTCAGGACAAATTCTTCATCATAGAGCTTCTGATCCATAATATATCGAATCCAGGCCAGCATTAGTGCTACATCCGTACCCGGACGGATCGGCAGCCAGATATCTGCTTTTGCCGCATCCGGGGTCAGTCTCGGATCTATGACAACCGTCTTGACACCTTTGGCGCGAAGATCTGCCACTGCTCCACCACCACTTGCCGGACAAGAGTAAGAAGGATCTGTTCCCCACAGCACCAGCGTCTGGATTGGCGTATTTTCCGTATCGTAGATTTCCAGCGCATTGGAGTCTGCAATACTCGGATCCACACCGCCATACATCATTGTATAGGCAAGGACACGGGGCAGATAGCACTGTGCGCAGCCCGGCTCAAACCAGTTTGGAGTTCCGAAAATATTACAGAAACGAGCAATGCTCCAGATCTCCGGATTACCGCCGCCGCCTGTGGAACAGAATACGGTTTCTGCACCATATTTCTGTTTGGTCTCCACCAGCTTATGAGCAATAATGTCCAGTGCTTTGTCCCATGAAATACGACGCCATTTATTCGCGCCTCGTTTTCCCACACGCATCATGGGATACTTGTTGCGGTTCGGGTGATACAATGCCTGAATTCCAGCCAGTCCTTTGGCGCACATGCGCCCTTTGCTCATCCGATCCTCCGGATTTCCTTCCAGTTTGATTACCCTGCCGTTTTTTACCGTAGCGATCACACCACAGTTGGCGATACATGCCCTGCAGCAAGTCTTTACTCTGCGGATCTCATCTTTTTGCTTCTTCTCCGTCACACTTGACTTCTGAAACAGACCGAACTTTTCAACTGTTTCGTCCAGACCTTTAACGCTTGTAGCTGCTAAAAAGTTCATGCTTGAAATAGATACCTTCTCGCTCATTGTTCCTCTCCTTTAAATTTTTGTTCCATACCTTATTTATCGAAACGTTATGCTGTTCCGTTTTCTTTTTGTTTTATACCTTTTAGTTTTTCTTTTGTTTTCCTTCTGTATTTCTTTGGTATACCATCTAAATACCATTATAAACTGGATATTTTGAATGTCAAGGGATGATGCCAAAAACCTTTCTTTTTCAGTACTTCCGCTGTGTTTTCACTTTTCTATCCAGGCTTTTTTTGTAATATCTGTGTGGTCGGACCAAAAATTCAAATACGATAAATATAAGAAACGAGAGACAGGATACGATACTTTTCTCCCAGATAAACCGGAAGGAAAATATCGTATCCTGCCTCTTATAATATCTTTCATTTTCTTATTATTCGTAATAACACATTTTATTGTTCATTTTTCAAATTTACTCATTTATGAAATTATAAAAAATGAAATGCATATAATTTTTACATCCAGAAGTGCCAACTGTGACAGACAAAAAGCCTGCTTTCTCAGCCCATTGGTCAACACATCGATCAGGCTGCCTGTTTCAGCTGTCTCAATACCGCATCTCGGTACAGCTCTTTCACATAGCGGAGCGCATCCGGATTCTGCTTTACAGCTTCCAGACAGATCTGCAGATTCTGGTTCTGCACATAGGCAAGCAGCTCGCCTTTCTGTTTTACAGCTTCCAGACAGATGGCTTCCGTCTGCTCTTCCAGCAGTTCAAAAGTACTCCAGTCTGCATGGACACCGAACACGCACAGTTCTTCAGAGGTACCGTCATGATCCAGTACCCGCAACGGATCGTCAAGGATTGCTTTCATCTCCTTCAGCTTTTGAGACTGCTCTAACAGCTTCTCCGGCACATATGTAAAAGCTTCCGGATCCTGCATCACTGCCATTTCACAGAGCAGCACTGTCGGTTCTTTAATGTACTGTAATGCTTTGCCACTGTTTTCCAGTGCCGCCAGACAGATTTCCTCGGTCTGGTCCTCCACATATTGCAATGCACGCAGGTCCTGCTTTACAGCTTCCAGACAAAGCTCTTCACTTCTCTCCTGTACAAATCCCAGTGCCATGCCGTTCTGGCGGATCGCTGCCAGACAGATGGAACGCTTTTTGTCCCGAACGGCACCCAGCGCCACGCCGCATCTTGTAACCGCTTCCAGACAAAGTTCTTCCGTCTGATCCTGTATAAACTGGATCGCCCACGGACTTTTCCGGACTGCCTCCAGACAAATCTCATCCGTAGGATCTGCAATATGTTCAATGGCAAGCCCATCCTGCCTTACCAGTTCCAGACAATGCTGTATTTCATGCTCTGACATGTGTTTCTCCTTTTTTATTTTCTGATTCTGTATATCTATATCTCCCAAAACGTATATATGCTGCTGAACAATTACGTTTTACCTGACAGCTGACAAAATCTCCTTCTCGATCATCTTTGAAAGCGTCTTCGGAAACTTATCATAATCCGAAATATCGATAAATGATTCTCCATAAATGCTTTTAATCTGCGGTTTGTCATCGCCAATGGCAAATGCCAGCGTCTTGATGCCATCCCTCTGGTATTGCTTTACGATACTTCGAATATCTTTGCGGGCAAGCTCTCCGGAATATCCGTGGGAGTTTGGCTGTCCATCGGAAATGATGATCAGAAGCTTCTGCCGCTCTTCCCGTTCTTTCAGATAAGTGCCTGCCACTTCCAGTGCCAGTCCATCCCGGTTATCGCCGCCGGGGAACATGCGGTTAATTGAATATTTGGCATATTTGCTGTCATCAAAATTTTTGAAAATCCGAAAGATCAATGCACTCTCACAACTGTGTCCAGCCACAAAGTTTGGAATATGCAGCCGTTCCAGCGCTTCCGTCAGTAAAACTGCCGCTTCCCTGGCGGAATCCATTCGCTTCCCTTCCATGGAACCGCTGTTATCCACCAGAATCATAACTGCCAGATCAATGACCTTCTCCGGATTTCTTTTTTTCATAAAAAAGCGCTGATCCACTTTGTAAGTGCTTTTAACATCAATGCGTCGTCCGACATAACGGTGTTTTTGCAGGGCAGTCTCCTCTTCCTGCACCACTCTTTCAATCTCACGCTGTATTTTTTTCAGAAACGACTGATTTTTCTGAATAGTTTCTTCGTAATATTCCCGATCTCCGGAAACCGCTTTCGCACGCTGGATCTCGGTACGCACACCAAAATGCACAGAATACACATTTCCAGTGCGAATCTTTGCCAGCGCTTCACTGTGCAGCTCTTCCGCCGCAAGCTCTTCCGCTTCTTCCTGCAAGATTTCCTCTTCCATCTGCTGCAACGCACGCTGGATGATGCGCCCCGGATCATTGTCCGGTTCTTCCATAACGGAGTCTTCTCTGCCACCGGCATCTTCCATCGCCTGACGTGCCATGCCACTTCGCATAATGTTTGCAGGTGGATCTGAAAAGCTGTCGCCGCCACAGCTTCCCACTGCTTTCTGGATCTGCTTCATGACCTCGTCCCCGGCCTGCGGCGAACCATCCTCGCCACATTCTCCGCCGCCCTCGCCTTCTGCGTCTTCGTCCGGCTTCGGTGGCTTGCAGCTGTCACAATCCTCACAGTCTTCACATTCTTCCGGTTCATTGACCAGTCCGTCTTTTTCTTCTTTTTTTTCTTCCGGCTCTTCCTGTGCAGACGCTTCCTCTATGGATTCCTTTAAAAATACCGTCTGCACATACGGCCACAGATAAGTTATAACCCCCGTCAGTGCTCCGTATTTTTCTTCCGTCGTCTCTGCTTCTAACGCCTGATCCAGATAGCACTGAGCATTTTCCAATATTTTCAGATAAAAGGACTGCTCCTCTGTCTCCCTGCGAAGCACAAATACATTGCCGTACCGCGCATACTGGAGCACGACAGATAGCAGTATCGCAAGCCCGGACATCTCACTGTCCTTCTGCATCACTTCCAGTGCCACCACCTGTGAAAAAAGTCCTTCTTCCATGGTCTGCAACGCTTTTTTTACCAGTACGCCACTTCCCTTTTGCAGTCTTGTCTCCAGCTGTACATCACTGATAACGGACGCCAGCTGGCGGTACAGCTGCTGTATGATGCGGCGGTTCTCTTTTTTCTGTACAGCCGTTTTCAGATTCTCATAGGGAATCACTTCTGTGGAATCCGGAGTAACCAGATCTGTTCCCGGAACAATCCCACTTTCAATCTTCTGCAGCTGCTCTTCTTCCTCCCGCTGCCGATAAAAACGAATGTATGCCGCCTCATGGAACAGATACCCCAGACAGCAGAACATCTTATTTTCCAGAGTAGCAAATCCCTGCAGCGTTTCATTTTCAATATTCAGATATACGACCTTTCCGTCTGTCCTTGATGCGCGGACATTCTGAGGATTGCCTTTTTTCAGAAGCATCAGCCGCATTTCCTCTTCCGATGCTCCCGTCAGAGAACAGAGCAGATTGCTGAGATACTGATGAAATGCCGGTGTCTGCGACAGCTCTTCAAAGGTAATCTCACGGTGCGCTTCCTGCTCCCGGTAAGCTCTGACTTTTCTTTCAAATCCTGTTTCCATGTTTTACTCGTTTCTTAGATATATCATTTTCTTTATAAATTCTGATTTATCGACAGCTACAAATACAGATCCACGACAGACGACAAGATTTCTTCCTGCTCCTCCATATCGTTGGTCGCTTTCGAGATCACGCACTCGATACAGTTCTGTCTGTAGTTGCTGTAGTCATCCATTTTGACCGCCATTACCCACATCTCCAGCTCTGACTGGGAGATGCTTCCATCAGTAATGCCTTTGTCGTAGCAGAATTCACGGATCTTTTCCCATACGTTGTAGCATTTTTCCAATATCTGCTGATTATGTACATCGGTGTTCAGTTCCAATCTGGCAAGTGCTTTCTCTTTTGGAAGATCGTAACTGTCGATGATAAATGCCATTCGACGGATAACAGACGGGTCAATCGGACGGCAGGAATTGTAGCCTACATTATCCGTATAGATTACGAGGGCATTGGCATGCCGTCTTGCATGAGAACCGTCCACCAGCGGAATAATTGCACCTGCACGATCATATTCATTCAAGCCGACCAGCACACCGCTGTCTTTAATACGGGAGATTTCCTGTACTTCCACGATATAACCGTGTTCCAGCGCTTTTACATAATTGGACTCCACATGTTTGAAACGTGGTACCTCTCCGCTTCCTTTCTCTGCTCCTGTCGTATCCGTATTCGGTACAAAATCACTTAAGAAATCCTGTGTCTCCATGTTGCTGTGACAGGTCACACGAAGCAGCGGCATATGAAGAATGCATGCAAGGATCTCCACTCCGGTGGATTTACCGTAGGCAGTCACTCCACGCCACATAAAATTAACCATGGGACGTTTCGCCGCACGGGAACCCACATAACGACGCGCCATTTTCAATGTCTCCTCTGGCACTGCAAAATCCTCTGGAAATACAGGGATCAGATCCGCTTCGTCTGCTTCCCAGTGAAACTGTGCGGAAAACTGCTGAAATTCTTTTTTCGCATCCGCTACCGTCAACTGGTTTTTCCGAACGTTTTCCTCCTGACTTGCCTGCAGATACTTTGGCGTTCCACAAAGCACTTCGTTATAACACATGCCACCCAATGTCACGCTCTGTTCATTCAGCACCTCCACGCAGCCATTTTGCATATCTGTCTCCAGGCGCTGCTCAGTAAAAATGCGGTACATGGAATCGCTGAGGCGGTACAGCTCACTTTCGCGGAACGGCATGCAATGGTTATGATCTGCTTCCAGACGTTCCATAATCACTTCTACTTCATTGAATTTCTTCCGCAATACCGGCAGGAATGCCAGCAGAAACGGTGTAGTGTCAAAGCTTTCTGTCTCCAGCAGGTTTGGCAGTGCCGTATAGGTGCCATCCCCGGAAAGGATCGCCCCGCGGACGCTGCCGTTGGTCTGCACGTTGATCAGAAGTGTATTATTCGTTCCTGGTTCAGAATTTCCACCTGTTTCCTCTTTCCAGACAGCAGACAACTCACACTCCGCCGCATACGAAGTATCACTGATCTTTACCAGACAGATCGGTGCTTCCTCTCCCTGAAAATAGCAGATAAGCGCCTTTATGATACCGGCATACAAGGTCGCTACACGCTGACCCTGATTGTAGACCGACATATATTCTTTGTTTGTCGTTCGGGAGGGCAGATCACAATATGGCTTCGGCAGTTGATCCAGCCCCTTTGTATTTCCTAAAATTGCAGATTTCATACTTGTTTTTTCTCTTTCTCCTGTATAGTTGTTATACACTAATTAATATTAGTTTGTATTAACTTAAGTTTATTATAACATACAACTAACTTTTGTAAATTTCAGAAAATGAGAAAAAAATTCAGTAAACCAGCAGAATGGATATTACATATTCTTCCACTCATTAGATTTCATACAAATACCACTTTCCAATAAAACCCTTATCAGTTCATATACACCTCTATACTTGACACAAACAGTAAAGAACAGGAAAAATATTTTTTAATAGTAAAAAACCGTAAACATCAGTAAAAAATAGTAAATAAATTTTCTATGCCAAAACATAAAAAGTACAAGTCAAAAAAGAAAAATCCCACTGCACATTTGCATGCTGCATTTTCTCATTTTGACTTGTACTTTTTATTATGTGTTTTCCTATGATGGAATCCTATCTCATCCTAATGCCACATCCAATGCCATCATGAGCGTGAAGCCCACTGCAAACATCAGCGTTCCGACATTGGAATGTTCTCCTTCTGACATTTCCGGTATCAGTTCTTCTACCACCACATAGATCATAGCGCCTGCTGCAAAGCTCAGCAGATAAGGCAATACCGGAATAACGAAACAGGAAGCCAGTATCGTCAGCACTGCTGCAACCGGTTCCACAACGCCGGAAAGCACACCTGCAACAAATGCTTTTCGTTTTGTCATTCCTTCGGCTCGAAGCGGCATGGATATAATTGCCCCCTCTGGAAAATTCTGAATAGCGATGCCTACAGACAATGCCATGGCTCCCATGAATGTCAGATCTGTGTTTCCGGAAATCCAGCCTGCAAAAACAACTCCTACTGCCATGCCTTCCGGAATATTATGGATCGTAACGGCAAGGACAAGCATTGTCGTTTTTTTTAATCCCAAATCTGGTCCTTCGGAAGCCTCACTGTTCACATGGAGATGCGGCACGATCCGATCCAGCATCAATAAAAACAAGATTCCGATCCAGAATCCTATAACAGCCGGTAAAAAGGAGCATTTTCCAAGTTTGGATGACTGTTCTATTGATGGGATTAAAAGACTCCACACAGAGGCTGCCACCATAACCCCGGCTGCAAATCCTGTCAGTATACGCTGCAATGACCTGTGAAACATATTTTTCATAAAAAGTACACAAGTGGCTCCCAGCGTCGTTCCCAGAAATGGGATCAATATCCCATAGATCGTTTCTTTTATCATATACACAAATGATCACGGACTCATATTTCAAATATCACAACAATGAGTCCATCGCCTTTCCTAATATTTTGCCTTACGACAGACATACTTATTCATTTGCATAAAAAACATCCAATCCATAGTAATCTCCATTACGCCGTCTTCGTCTGGCGGCACAAATAGTCGTAAAAAAAGTATTTTCACACTAAAAATATCCTTATCTGTCCAACAGCCCTGATTTTTCCAGAGCTGTAAGCATTTCCTCTATCTCCGGCACCGGAAGTACCAGCGCCATACGGATATATCCTTCTCCGGCGCTGCCAAAAGCATTGCCCGGTGTTACCAACATTCCCGTCGCATCCAGAAGTTTCAGACAGAAATCCATAGAAGACTCAAATCCTTCCGGAATCTTTGCCCATACAAACATCGTACCCTGACTGTCTGGAACATTCCAACCCAGTTTTCTTAAGCCACTGCACAGTGCATGATTTCTTCTGGCGTATTCCTCCCGCTGTTCTTCTACAAAATTATCCGGACCTGTCAGTGCAGCGATGGCCGCATACTGTACCGGAAGGAAGATGCCATAATCGATCTGGGAGCGGAGAACTTTTAATTTCTTCACAATCTCCTTATTTCCCACAACAAAAGAAATCCGGGCTCCTGTCAGATTATAAGATTTGGAAAGAGAATAAAATTCAACCCCCACTTCCTTTGCACCTTCAAATTTCAGGAAAGAACTTCCTTTCTCTCCATTAAATATAATATCAGAATATGCATTATCGTGAATAATAATGATATGATTTTTTTTCGCAAAAGCGATCAACTGCTCATAAAACTCATCCGGGGCGCAGACACAGACTGGATTTAACGGATAGGAAACGACCATATATTTTGCCCGTTTCAACACATCTTCCGGAATTGCATCCAGATCCGGAAGATAATTGTTTTTCTCTTCAATCGGATAACATACAACCTCTGCTTTTGCCATGAGTGCACTGGTCTCAAACAACGGATAGCCCGGATTCGGCACCAGCACGCAATCACCAGGATTGCAGAAGATCATTCCGATGTGTGACAAGCCCTCCTGAGAACCATAAACAGATGTGATCTCATCTGTCTCCACTCTGACACCAAAACGTTTCTCATATCTGGTCTGTACTGCTTCCAAAAGCTCCGGCAGATCTGCCAGCGCATATTTATAATTATCCGGATTCTGACATGCCTCCGTCATGGCTTCCATCACATGAGGAGCCGGTTTAAAATCCGGTGTTCCTACGGACAGATTGTATACTTTTCTCCCCGCCTGTAAAAATTCATGTTTCTTTTCATCCAGCACGGTAAAAATTCCCGGCTGGAACTGTTCTACAAAATCAGAAAACTGTATGTCAAACATTATCTGTATCCTTCTTTCTTTACCTATTCGTTACTTTTTATTTAAAATATTTCTAATCAGGGTTTCTGTCTGAAAGATTCTCCAGTTGGAAGTTCTATCCAGCTTTTTTGTTTATTATAATACTTTCAGCCACACACTCTGTTCTCTATTATATCGGTTCTTCTTACTCGAAACAAGCCGTCTTCTAATGTTTTCAGGAAATCTTATCTATAAAACAGGAATGTTCCTTTCTCACGCAGCCACTCTGTCTTCCTGCTTACCTGAACAGAGCTTGCAAAGACATTCATAACAAAAAAGAGCTGCTGCTCGATAGACAGTTTTCCATCTATTTTGCAACAGCTCTTTTAATAGTTGTGTTATTAACGTAACAATCATTTGCCGGAATGAACAATTCCAACATGACTTACGACTTTTTTACAACAATTATTTGTTAGCAATAGCCTCTTTGATCTTAGCGGTAAGTGCCGGAACGATCTTGTTCAGGTCGCCTACTACACCATAATCTGCTACATCGAAGATCGGAGCATCTTCATCTTTGTTGATAGCGATGATGATGTCAGACTCTTCCATACCAGCTACGTGCTGGATAGCTCCGGAGATACCGATTGCGAAGTATACATTCGGACGAACTGTTTTACCAGTCTGACCTACCTGAAGGTCTTTTGGTAACCAGCCTGAATCTACTACTGCACGAGAGCAGGATACTGTACCGCCGATTGCATCTGCAAGATCCTGAAGGATTTTGAAGTTCTCTGCAGAACCAACTCCACGACCACCGGATACAAGGATCTTAGCGTCCATGATATCTACTGTATCTGTAAGATCTTTAACGATGTCAAGGATCTCAACATATTTGTTGTTCGGAACGAATCCCGGATTGTACTCGATAACTTCAGCTTTAGCGCCTTTGATCGGGTCAATTTTCTGCATAACGCCAGGACGAACAGTTGCCATCTGCGGACGGTTGTCCGGGCAAGCGATTGTAGCGATTGTGTTACCACCGAATGCAGGACGGGTCATAAGCAGCTGGTTATGTTTCTGCTCTTTTCCAGGAATCGGGTTGATCGGGAAATCGCCGATCTCAAGTACTGTACAGTCAGCTGTCAGACCAGTAGCTACACGAGCAGATACACGTGGGCCAAGGTCACGACCGATTGCTGTAGCACCAACCAGCATGATTTCTGGTTTGTACTCATTAATAACAGATGCAAGAGCGTGTGTATACGGCTCTGTTCTGTAATCTTTCAGTTCAGGATCATCTACTACGATAACTTTATCAGCACCGTATTCTGCTAACTGGTCTACAAGACCTTTTACGTCAGAACCAACCAGAACTGCTACTACTTTTGCATTTAAATCTGCTGCAAGGTCTTTTGCTTTACCAAGAAGCTCAAAGGCGATGCCGCTTAATTCATTATCAACCTGCTGTGCAAAAACGAATACGTCTTTGTACTGCGCGATAGTTTCATTTGTCATTGCTCCCATTATTAGTCACCACTTTCCTTTTCTTACATTAGATTACATGTTTTGTTAATAATTTGTCCATAATGTAGTCTACAGATTCATCCGGTGTATCCAGTACAACTTTCTCGCCTGCACCTTTTCTTACTTTATCAGATGCTTTAGCGATCTTTGTCGGAGAACCATTCAGACCAAGATTAGAATCATCAACATCTACCAGGTCAGCTCTTCCCCATACAGTGATCTCTGCATCGTATGCGTCGAAGATTCCACCCGGAGTCATGTAACGTGGATCATTTAACTCTGCCAGTGCTGTAATAAGGCAAGGCATCTGAGCTTTAACCATATGATATCTGTCATCATACTGTCTCTGTACGATAACACTGTCTCCATCTACTTTAATATCCTGTGCATAAGAGATTACCGGAATATCAAGATGCTCAGAGATCTGCGGACCTACCTGAGCGGTATCTCCATCAATAGCCTGACGACCTGTAATGATGATATCGTAATCCAGTTTTCTTAATGCGCCTGCAAGTGTTGTTGATGTAGCCCATGTATCAGCTCCACCAAGTACTCTATCTGTAACAAGGATTCCCTTGTCAGCTCCCATAGCGAGTGCTTCACGAAGAACTTCTTCAGCTTTCGGAAGACCCATGGTTAATACAGTTACTTCTGCACCATATTCATCTTTTAATCTAAGTGCTGCCTCTAATCCTGCTTTGTCATCCGGATTCATGATTGTAAGCATTGCAGCTCTGTTCAGGGTACCATCCGGGTTGAACTGTACCCCACCTGCTGTATCAGGTACCTGTTTTACACATACTACTACTTTCACGATTTATTCTCCTTTTCAATTCACATATCATACACAGACGGATCAAAATCCGTCAGAATCTCAACGTATTATTCTTATTTCAGAAGATTTGCTGAGATAACCATACGCTGAACTTCAGATGTTCCTTCGTAGATCTCTGTGATCTTAGCATCACGCATCATACGCTCTACATCGTACTCTCTGATGTAACCATAACCACCGTGTAACTGAACAGCTTTTGTAGTAACTTCCATAGCTGCCTCAGCTGCATACAGTTTAGCCTGTGCTGCTTCGAAACCATACTGTTTCTGTGTATCTTTTGCTTTTGCTGCTCTGTAAACGAGAAGCTGAGCTGCCTGCATCTTAGTAGCCATATCAGCAAGCTGGAACTGTGTATTCTGGAACTGTCCGATAGTTCTGCCGAACTGTTTTCTCTCTTTTACATATGCAACTGTTGCATCAAGAGCGCCCTCGCCAAGACCAAGTGCCTGAGCAGCGATACCGATACGTCCGCCATCCAGAGTATGCATAGCGATGTTGAATCCTTTACCTTTCTGTCCAAGAAGGTTCTCTTTCGGGATACGGCAATCCTGGAAGATAAGCTCATATGTAGCTGATCCACGGATACCCATTTTTTTCTCTTTTGTTCCAAATGTGAATCCTGGAGTTCCTTTTTCTACGATGAAAGCAGAGATTTCTTTCTGTTTTCTGCCACGTTTTTCAACGGTTCCGGTAACTGCGATAACGATATAAACGTCTGCATATTTACCGTTTGTGATGAAGCATTTAGATCCATTCAGAACCCACTCATCTCCATCTAATACTGCTTTTGTCTGCTGTCCCTGTGCATCTGTACCAGCACCCGGCTCAGTAAGACCGAAAGCACCGAGTTTTCTACCAGCTGCAAGGTCCGGAAGATATTTCTGTTTCTGCTCTTCTGTACCGAATGTAAGAATCGGATCACAGCAAAGAGAAGTATGTGCGGAAACGATAACGCCTGTTGTGCCGCAAACTTTTGATAACTCTTCTACACACATAGCGTATGTAAGGATATCGCAGCCCTGTCCGCCATACTGTTTCGGGATTGGAATACCAAGGAATCCGGCTT
Organism: uncultured Roseburia sp.; assembly: GCA_900557275.1. The sequence goes on along the minus strand of USRX01000002.1, from coordinate 98,303 downwards.
TTGCCATTTTCTCAACGGTTTCCATAGGAAATCTTTCTTCCTCATCAACCTCCTGTGCAAGAGGTTTCACTTCAGTTTCTGCGAACTCTTTGAAAAGAGTTCTAGCCATTTCATGTTTTTTGCTTAACGTGAAATCCATTATATCTTATCCTCCATTTTTCATATTAGCGCGGATACCGCATAAGGCATGTGTAGCGAAATGCACATGCCCCATTCAGCGTTATCCATCACTAATGAATTAACAAATATTATTTGCTGTAATCGTAGAATCCTTTGCCTGTCTTGCATCCGAGATGACCAGCGCGAACCATTTTCTTAAGTAATGGTGCCGGACGATATTTCGGATCGCCAGTCTCAGAGTAGATAACGTTCATGATAGCCAGACAAATATCCAGACCAATGTAATCTCCTAACTGAAGAGGTCCCATCGGATGGTTTGCTCCAAGTTTCATGGCTGTATCAATATCTTCTACGCTTGCAACGCCTGCTTCCAGTACACAGATACCTTCGTTGATCATTGGAACAAGGATTCTGTTTACTACGAAGCCAGCAGCCTCATTAACCTGAACCGGTGTTTTTCCGATCTCTTTGGAGATCTCAACGATTTTGTCTCTGAGTGAATCCGGAGTATTTGCTCCCTGGATTACCTCGATCAGTTTCATTACAGGTGCCGGGTTGAAGAAATGCATACCGATAACCGGTCTGTCAAGTCCTGCTCCAATCTCTGTAATTGAAAGAGAAGAAGTATTTGTAGCAAAGATACACTCTGCCGGAACGATGTCCTGAAGCTCTTTGAATGTCTGTTTTTTAACATCCATAACTTCCAGTGCTGCTTCTACTACCAGATCAGCATCTGTACAGATATCTTTGGTACCAGTTGTAATTTTAGCAAGGATAGCATCAGCTTTAGCCTGATCCATTTTACCTTTCGCGATACGTTTTTCAAAACCTTTCGCGATTTTATTTTTACCGTTTGCAGCGAACTCGTCGTTGATATCGCATAAGTAAACTTCATAACCTTCTGTCTGAGCGAATGCCTGCGCAATACCTGAGCCCATTGTACCGGCTCCAATAATACCTACCTTCATGATATTATCCTCCTTAAAATGAAATATGTATACTAAATATGAATTTACCTGACTGTTAGAAAACGATCAGTTTCAAAACATAGATTAGCCTTCCTCTATAAGCCTGTTCTATCCTGATGGATTCAACGAATCACTTTGCTATCGATGAATTAGTATTTCTCAACGATTGTAGCACAACCCATTCCGCCACCGATACACAGTGTAGCAAGACCGAGTTTAGCATCTTTGTTCTGCTGCAGGTCATGAAGCAGAGTAACAAGGATACGGCATCCTGATGCTCCAACCGGATGACCAAGAGCGATAGCGCCACCGTGTGGGTTGAGCACTTCATCTTTGAATCCAAGCTCTTTCTGAACAGCTACAGACTGAGCAGCGAAAGCTTCGTTTGCTTCGATTACGTCGAATGCGTTGATATCGTCGATACCAGCGATCTTCATAGCTTTTTTAGTAGCCGGTACAGGTCCGATACCCATGATCTTCGGATCGCATCCGCCAAGAGCGCCTGCTACGAATGTAGCCATCGGTTTAACACCAAGCTCTTTTGCTTTCTCTTCGCTCATTACAACGATTGCAGCAGCACCATCATTGATACCAGATGCGTTACCAGCTGTAACCATTCCGCCCTCTTTACCAGAGCAGCATTTTAATTTTGCAAGAGTTTCCGGTGTAGTACCAGCACGAGGACCCTCATCTTTTGTAATCATAACAACTTCTTTTTTCTGTTTTACAGGAACCGGAACGATCTCATCATCAAATAATCCAGCTTCCTGAGCTGCTACAGCTTTCTGCTGTGATTTAGCTGCGAACTCATCAAGTTCTTCACGGGTAAGTCCCCACTGATCACAGATGTTTTCTGCTGTGATCATCATATGGTAGTTATTGAATGCATCCCAAAGAGCATCATTTACCATTGTATCGATAATAGTAGAATTATTCATTCTGTAACCGAAACGAGCTTTTTTCAGTGCGTAAGGAGCCATGGACATGTTCTCCATACCACCAGCTACAACGATATCAGCCTGTCCAGCCATGATCATGTTAGCAGCTTCGTTTACGCATTTCAGACCAGAACCGCAAACAACGTTTAATGTGAATGCCGGAACTTCGTTCGGGATACCAGCTTTGATAGAAGCCTGACGTGCAACGTTCTGTCCCTGAGAAGCCTGAATTACACAACCCATCATTACTTCGTCAACCTGCTCCGGTTTAACGCCAGCTCTGTTCAGAGCCTCTTTGATAACGATAGATCCTAACTCAACAGCTGGTGTGTTGCCAAACTGTCCGCCCATTTTGCCGATTGCTGTACGGCATGCACCTGCTAAAACTACTTTTTTTGCCATTTCATTTCTCTCCTTTTAATTATAAAATAATCCCTCTAGTATAGAAAAATAATTTATTACGCTAGATAAGATAATTTTAGCACTCGTCGTCTGAGATTGCAAGAATTCCAGAGGACTTACGTTTAAAAAAATAAGAATTTTTTTCGGCCGTTTGATATTTTTTTAACAAAGTTTTCAAAATAAAAAAGGGGTTACCTCTTGATTACCTCGCAGTGAATACTGTATCACAATCCCTTTAGTTTTGCAATACTAACCTTGTCGTAATTTACTATCTTTTTTGTTTCCGGCTTACTTTTATGTCATTCTTTTTTCATTATCTTCTCCGCTTTTTTGTTATTTTTTTGACAATTTGCACAAATTTTTTTTTCTTTTTTTATGAAAAGTTCAGCTTACGGAAATGTGCAAAATATATTTTTGGTACTTCTGTCAGAAAATAAAATTTCTGTAAATTTTTCTGTTTTTGCTTTTTTCTCATAATTTTCTTGCATTTCCGACACTTCTAATCCCATACATATGTTGTGTATATTTTCCACATTTCATTTCCACTTCACATTGTTGCAAATATCCCACATTTCGTTTCCACTTCACATTGTTGTATATATTGTCTTTCATTTCTTTCAGGCAAATTTCCAATAAAAAAGAAGCACCTTATGGGGAATCGGTTTCTGAACCATTTTTCCACAAGGTGCTTCTTCAGTTTATAAGCTGTTTTTCATCTTATTCGGACTTACAGCCATCCCAAAATTTATCGTTAAACAAATCTTAGATATTTTTTACTGTCGCGATATCGATCATGGTCATGCTGTCGCTTGCGGTCTCAAGACTGAGTGCAAGTGCGTTTGCCGTATCCATGGATGTCAGGCAATGTACGCCTGTCTCGATGGCATTTCGACGGATCAGGAAACCGTCTCTTGTCTTGTCACGGCCCTGAGTCGGTGTATCGATGACAAGGTCAATCTTATGACCGAGGATCAGATCCATAACGTTTGGAGACTCCTGAGAAATCTTATTGATGCGAAGAGCATTTACGCCATGCTCCTGCAGATATTTTGCAGTGCTTCTGGTCGCATAGATCTTGTATCCCAGCGCTTCAAAACGTTTTGCAACGCCAACTGCTTCCGGTTTGTCCGCATCTTTTACAGTCATGATCATCTGTTTGTACTTCGGCAGTGAAATGCCTGCGCCAAGGAATGCTTTGTACAGAGCTTCGTTGAAGTTTTTAGCGATGCCAAGGCACTCGCCGGTAGATTTCATTTCCGGTCCAAGGCTGATCTCTGCTCCACGCAGTTTCTCGAAAGAGAATACCGGCATTTTGATAGCGATATAATCTGCTTCCGGAGCAAGTCCCGGCTCATAGCCCATGCCACGGATCGTTTCTCCGATGATCACACGGGTAGCCAGATCTACGATCGGGATGCCTGTTACTTTACTGATGTAAGGTACGGTTCTGGAAGAACGCGGGTTTACCTCGATAACGTATACTTCTTCGTTCATGGCGATGAACTGAATGTTGATCAGACCTACAACGTGCAGCGCTCTTGCCAGACGTTTTGTATATTCTACAATCGTTTCTTTTACATGGTCGCTGATGGTCGGTGCCGGATATACAGAAATACTGTCTCCGGAATGAACACCGGTACGCTCGATATGCTCCATGATACCTGGGATCAGGATATCTTCGCCGTCACATACCGCATCAACCTCGATCTCTTTACCCATGAGGTATTTATCGATAAGAATCGGATGATCCTGTGCAATCTGATTGATGGTGTCGATGAACTCTACGATCTCATCATCATTGAACGCAATGTGCATGCCCTGTCCGCCGAGTACGTAGGAAGGACGAACCAGTACCGGATAACCGATGCGGTTTGCTGCTGCTTTTGCTTCCTGTGCAGTGTATACAGTATCGCCTGCAGCTCTCGGGATCTCTGTCTTCTCCAGGATCTCATCGAACAGCTCACGGTCTTCTGCCGCATCTACATCTTCTGCTTTTGTTCCAAGGATCGGAACGCCCATCTTCATAAGGCTTTCTGTCAGTTTGATGGCTGTCTGTCCGCCGAACTGAACAACTGCGCCATCCGGTTTCTCGATGTTTACAACGTTTTCCACATCTTCCGGTGTCAGCGGCTCAAAGTACAGTTTATCTGCAATATCGAAATCGGTAGATACCGTTTCCGGGTTGTTGTTGATGATAATGGTCTCATATCCCTGTTTTGCAAATGCCCAGGTACAATGTACGGAACAGAAGTCAAACTCGATACCCTGTCCGATACGGATCGGTCCGGAACCAAGTACGAGAACTTTTTTCTTCGGATTGGTCTCTTCTGCCTCATTCTCTCCATCAAAGCAGGAATAATAATATGGTGTGGTAGCGGCAAACTCTGCAGCACAGGTATCAACCATTTTAAATGCAGCGGTAATGCCGTTATCGTAACGCATCTGTTTGATCTCTTCCTCGGATTTTCCGGTCAGTCTTGCGATGACATTATCCGGGAATTCGATACGTTTTGCTTCTTTTAACAGGTCTACGGTCAGTGCTTCACTGCGCAGACGGCCTTCCATCTCTACAAGGATGGCAATCTTGTCGATGAACCAGATGTCAATCTTGGTCAGGTCATGGATCACATCGTAGGAAACGCCACGACGGCATGCCTCTGCGATAACCCAGATCCGGCGATCATCTACAACTTTTAATTTTTCTACTAACTCATCATAAGAGAGTGTCAGATATTCATCAGAAACAAGGCTGTCCACATGCTGCTCCAGGGAACGGATGGCTTTCATCAGTGCGCCCTCGAAGTTTGTACAGATACTCATAACCTCGCCAGTTGCTTTCATCTGTGTGGTCAGTGTACGTTTTGCTGTGATAAATTTATCAAACGGAAGTCTCGGGATCTTAACGACGCAGTAATCCAGCATCGGCTCGAAGCTTGCGTATGTCTTTCCGGTAATCGCATTTTTGATCTCATCCAGTGTATAACCAAGAGCGATCTTTGCAGCTACTTTTGCGATCGGGTAACCAGTTGCTTTGGAAGCCAGTGCAGAAGAACGGCTTACTCGCGGGTTTACCTCGATAACGCAGTATTCAAAGGAATCCGGATTTAATGCATACTGAACGTTACATCCACCGGTAATATTCAGTTCGCTGATGATATTCAGTGCGGATGTACGCAGCATCTGATACTCTTTGTCGCCCAGTGTCTGGGACGGAGCTACTACGATACTGTCTCCGGTATGAACGCCGACCGGGTCAATATTTTCCATATTACATACGGTAATGCAGTTTCCTTTTGCATCACGCATTACTTCGTACTCGATCTCTTTCCATCCGGCGATACAGCGCTCTACCAGAACTTCGCCTACACGGCTCAGGCGCAGACCGTTTGTAAGGATCTCTACCAGCTCTGTCTCGTTATGAGCGATTCCGCCGCCGCTTCCGCCAAGGGTAAATGCCGGTCTCAATACAACCGGGTAACCGATGGTGTTGGTAAATTTAATACCGTCTTCTACTGTATTAACAACCAGAGATGCCGCACACGGCTCGCCGATCTTTTCCATCGTATCTTTGAACGCCTGACGGTCTTCCGCCTTGAAAATGGTTTCTGCGGTAGTACCGATCAGTTTTACGCCATGCTCATCAAGGAATCCTGATTCCGCCAGCTCCATACCAAGGTTCAGTCCGGCCTGACCACCCAGGGTCGGGAGTACGCTGTCCGGTTTTTCTTTCAGGATGATCTTTTCCAGAACTTCTACTGTCAGAGGCTCGATATATACCTGATCTGCGATCTGTTTATCTGTCATGATGGTAGCCGGGTTGGAGTTTACCAAACATACCTCAATGCCTTCTTCTTTCAGGGAACGGCAGGCCTGTGTTCCTGCATAGTCAAACTCTGCTGCCTGTCCGATGACAATAGGGCCGGAACCGATAACCATTACTTTTTTAATATCTGGATTCTTTGGCATTATTTCTCTCCTCCCATCATACCGATAAATCTGTCAAACAAATATCCGCTGTCCTGCGGTCCCGGGCATGCTTCCGGATGGAACTGCACGGTAAAAATATTTTTGCCTGTATATTTCAGACCTTCGTTGGTGCCATCATTGACATTAATAAATGCCGGAACTGCTACGTTTGCATCCAGTCCTTCCGCATCTACCACATATCCGTGGTTCTGGGAAGAAATGTAGACACGACCTGTCTCCAGATCCTTAACCGGATGGTTGCCGCCTCTGTGTCCGTATTTTAATTTATGGGTATCTGCGCCATTTGCCAGAGCCATCAGCTGATGTCCCAGACAGATTGCAAAAATCGGAACCTCAGATGCATAGAGTTTTTTGATCTCTTCGATGATCGCAGTACACTCTTTTGGATCTCCAGGTCCGTTGGACAGCATGATGCCGTCCGGCTGGTCTGCAAGAATCTCTTCTGCAGTTGTATGTGCCGGGTAAATGGTAACCTGGCAACCTCTTTCATTTAAGGAACGGGCAATGTTCTTCTTTGCGCCAAAATCCATCAGCGCTACTTTATATCCGTTTCCTGCAAGCACTTTCTTCTCACTGCAGGTAACTTTGTCTACTACGTTTCCTGTTGTGTATGCTTTCAGTCTCGGGATAATCTCATCTATATTATAATTCTCATCTGTCGTGATCATACCGTTCATGGTTCCCTTTTCTCTCAGGATCTTTGTCAGCGCTCTGGTATCGATGCCTGCGATTCCCGGGATATCATGTTTTGCAAGGAAATCCTGAATGGTTCCTTCGCAACGGAAATTGCTCGGAATTCTGGATAATTCACGAACGATATATCCGTCCGGCCATGGTTTCTCGGACTCCATATCCGGTGTAATACCATAATTTCCGATCAACGGATATGTCATGACTACTGCCTGTCCGGCATAAGACGGATCTGTCAGTACCTCCAGATATCCGGTCATGGACGTATTAAATACGATCTCACTGATGACTTCTCTGGTAGAACCGATGCTTGTACCGGTAAACACAGTGCCATCTTCAAGAATAAGAAATGCTTTCATTTGCTCTGCCCTGCCCTTTCCAATTTACTTTTTCTCAATGTACAGTTCCTGACTGTGGGCAAAAAAAAAGAGGGAACTCTTTTTTCTTACCAGTGGATTTTGTCTCTGCAACTTAAATCCATTTTTCATCAGCAAAGTTCGCTGCTCAATTCGATCTCTGCTTCTTTTCTATAAAACGCCCGTATGCAATACAGACTTAAAATACTCTGGTAAATGCATTTTACTAATACATCAAAACGCACATACCTAAATTGTAAAAATTTTACCATACATCGAACAGTTTTTCAATAATTAATCTTAAGTATTTTTATCACGTTTTAAAAAAGACCTTGCTCATCAGATAGCAAGTCTGATGAGTAAGGTCTCATAAAATTTAGATTTTTCTGTTTTATCCACATTCTTTTTGAATCAAATGGATTTCATCCACAAGGAGAATGAAAAAGTCCACATCAATCATCCCTATGACCTATTTGATCACTGTTTTTCCACCCATATACGGCTGAAGCACTTTCGGAATATTGATGCTTCCGTCTTCGTTCAGGTTGTTCTCAAGGAAAGCGATCAGCATTCTTGGCGGAGCAACTACGGTATTGTTCAGGGTATGTGCAAAATATTTGCTTCCGTCTTTGCCTTTGACACGGATCTTCAGACGTCTTGCCTGTGCATCGCCAAGGTTAGAGCAGCTTCCTACCTCGAAGTATTTCTTCTGACGCGGAGACCATGCTTCTACGTCCACAGATTTTACTTTCAGGTCAGCCAGATCACCGGAGCAGCACTCCAGAGTTCTTACCGGGATATCCATGGAGCGGAACAGGTCTACCGTATTTTTCCACAGTTTGTCATACCACATCTTGGACTCTTCCGGTTTACATACAACGATCATTTCCTGTTTCTCGAACTGGTGAATACGGTATACGCCACGCTCTTCGATACCATGTGCGCCCTTCTCTTTACGGAAGCATGGAGAATAACTGGTCAGTGTATAAGGAAGTTTCTCTTCTTCATTGATAGTATCGATGAATTTACCGATCATGGAATGCTCGGAAGTACCGATCAGATACAGATCCTCGCCTTCGATCTTATACATCATGGCATCCATCTCATCAAAACTCATAACGCCGGTAACAACGTTGCTGCGGATCATGAATGGCGGGATGCAATAGGTAAATCCACGGTCGATCATGAAATCTCTTGCATAGGAAATAACTGCAGAATGAAGTCTTGCGATATCTCCCATCAGATAGTAGAAACCATTTCCGGCAACTTTTCTTGCGCTGTCAAGATCAATGCCGTTGAGTTTTTCCATGATCTCTGTATGATACGGAATCTCAAAATCCGGAACCACCGGCTCGCCAAAACGCTCTACTTCTACGTTCTCGCTGTCGTCTTTGCCGATCGGTACAGAAGGATCAATGATGTTCGGAATGGTCATCATATCTTTTTTGATCTTCTCCTGAAGTTCTGCTTCCTGCGCTTCCAGCTCAGACAGACGGGCTGCATCTTTGGAAACCTGCTCTTTTAAAGCCATGGCTTCTTCTTTTTTGCCCTGTCCCATCAATGCACCGATCTGTTTGGAGATCTTGTTTCTGTTTGCACGAAGGTCGTCTGCTTCCTGCTGTACAGCTCTTGCCTTCTCATCCAGCTCGATGACTTCATCTACTAACGGAAGTTTTCTGTCCTGGAATTTATTTTTAATGTTCTGTTTTACGATATCTGGATTTTCTCTTAAAAATTTAATGTCAATCATGTCTTCCTCCTACAGTCAGAAATTTCTGATATTCATTAGAATTATACACGCATCCTATCCAGTTCGCAAGGGAAAGTCATGTTTTCTTATTTACAGGATCCTGCTCTCTATCAACAGACATAAAAAATAGTGTATCAAACATTTCTATTTGATACACTATTCAGTGTCATTTACCTTTTTAATTAAAAAGATTGATTCTATCCTGCTAAATCAGCACGTTTCCCACGTTCCTTATTTCAGCGGATATTTATCTGTCAGTGTCTTAACGATTGCTTTTGCTTTCTCTACACCAGCTTCGCCTTCTTTGATTACGATAGAGATTGCTTCTGCTACCTGATCCATATCTTCGGTGTTCAGGCCACGGGTTGTTGCAGCCGGTGTTCCGAGACGGAGTCCGCTTGTTACGAACGGAGATTTCGGATCGTTCGGGATGGTGTTTTTGTTGGCTGTGATATGAGCCTCATCCAGAAGTTTCTCTACTGCTTTACCGGTCAGGTCATACGGAGTCAGGTCTACCAGCATCAGATGGTTGTCTGTACCGCCGGATACGATCTTGATGTCACGTTTCATCAGACCGTTTGCCAGTGCCTGCGCATTATCGATGATGTTTTTCTGGTATGTTTTAAAGTCCTCTGTCAGCGCTTCTTTGAAGCATACTGCTTTACCTGCGATGACATGCATCAGCGGACCGCCCTGGATTCCAGGGAATACAGCTTTGTTGAAGTTGAAGTTGTTTTTCTCCATGGACTCTTTGGATACGAGGATCATACCGCCTCTCGGTCCACGCAGTGTTTTATGAGTTGTAGTAGTAACTACATCTGCATATGGAACCGGATTCTGATGCAGTCCTGCTGCTACCAGACCTGCGATATGAGCCATATCTACCATTAAATATGCGCCGCATTTATCAGAGATTTCACGGAATTTTTTGAAATCGATAGCTCTTGCATATGCGCTTGCGCCTGCGATGATCATTTTCGGTTTGCATTCCATAGCGATCTCTTCTACTTTATCGTAGTCGATGAATCCCTCATCATTTACACCGTAAGGTACGATATTGAAGTAAGTACCGGAGAAGTTTACAGGGCTTCCGTGTGTCAGATGTCCGCCGTGATCCAGGTTCATGCCCATTACGGTATCACCCGGTTTCAGCAGTGAGAACTGAACTGCCATGTTTGCCTGTGCGCCGGAATGCGGCTGTACGTTTACATACTCTGCGCCATAAAGCTCTTTAGCACGCTCAATGGCAAGATTCTCTACGATATCCACACACTGGCATCCGCCGTAGTATCTTTTTCCCGGATATCCTTCTGCATATTTGTTGGTAAGGATGCTTCCCATAGCAGCCATAACTGCCGGGCTTACCCAGTTTTCAGAAGCGATCAGCTCAATATGTGTGTTCTGTCTGTCAAACTCAGCATTGATGGCATCATACACTTCTACGTCAACTTTTTTTACTTCTTCAAGTGAATACATCTTGTGTTCCTCCATTATTTATCTTCCCCACATGTATGTTACATATGGGCCCGAATGATATCCATGAAAAATATCATTTATTTTTTCTTTTTGTTTTTACCAAACTTCGTGGTAAATGCATACCACAGTGCGCCTGTAATACAGATAGATGAATACGTACCTCCAACGATACCTACCATCAGTGGCAGCGCAAACTCACGGATAGATGTGACACCGATGATGAACAGCACCAGTACCATAACGAATACGGTAATGTTGGTGTTGATGCTTCGTGACAGTGTCTCTGTGATACTGCGGTTTGCGATCAGCTTGTAATCGCCTTTCTCTTTTGCCGGAGCCGTCTTTAGGTTCTCCCTGATTCGGTCGAAGATAACGATCGTCGCATTGATGGAGTAACCTACCAGTGTCAGCATACAAGCGATAAATGTGCTTCCCACAGAAGTCTGGGACAATGCATAGAATGCAAGTACGATGAGAACATCGTGGATCAGGGCGATAACCGCACTGGATGCAAACTGTAACTGTTTGAACCGGAACCAGATGTAGATCAGCATACAGATCGTTGCAATGATAACCGCTTTGATCGCATCGTTACGCATTTCAGTACTGATGGTGGAGCTGATGTTCGTTGATGTGATCGCGGACTCCTCTACCTGGAAGTTGTCTTTCATTGCTGTGTTGAACTCTTCACGCTCGTCCAGGGACAATGTACGTGTCTTGATAACAACTGCGTTGCTGTCCTGTACTTTCTGTGTCTGTACATTTCCGTCGCCTGTGATCTCCTCTACAACAGGAACGATAGTTTTATCGATCTCATCCAGAGAATAATCTTCATTAAATGTAACGGTTGTAGATGTACCGCCCACAAACTCAAGGCTGTAATTCAGCGGATTGCCTGTCTTATTCTTGTTCACGCCAAGTCCTGCAAGACCTACGACGATGACAACGATAGAAATCACAAAAAAGATCGCACGTTTGCCCACAAAGTCAAACGGTTTGCGTTCTTTCTTGCTTCCGTAGAATTTCTTGTCTTTCAGTCCCATCGCATAGAGTGCTTTCAGCACCCATCTTGTGATAACAAGGGATGTGAACAGGGATACGATGATACCGATCGCCAGTGTGCTTGCAAAGCCTTTTACAGTACCGGAACCGAAGATTCCGAGAACGGCTGCTGCGATCAATGTGGTAATGTTACTGTCAAGTACGGCAGAAAGGGCTTTTTTGAAACCAATCTGCTCCGCCTGCTGCGGATTCTTTCCGTTGGAAATCTCCTCGCGGATTCGGGCAAATATAATAACATTGGCATCCACCGCCATACCGATGGACAAGACGATACCTGCAATACCTGTCAGCGTCAGTGTAATGTTATACAGATGCAGAATCGCAAGGATCAGTCCGCAGTAGATCAGCAGCGCAATGCCCGATGCAAGACCCGGGATGCGATATGCAACGATCATAAATGCGATAACGATCAGCACACCGATAAATGCAGCAAGGATACTGGTATTAATGGCATCCTGACCAAGCTTTGCCCCTACAACTTCTGACTGCAGCTCTTCCAGCTGTACGGACAGGGAACCGATGCGGATGGTAGATGCAAGATTTTCTGCATCTTCATAAGTAGACATACCGGTAATAACGGCTTTACCATCTGTAATAGCTGTCTGTACGGTAGGATTGCTTACGATCTGGTCATCAAATACGATCGGTAATCTGTTTCCTACATTTGCGCTTGTCACTTCACTGAATATTTTTGCTCCCTCATCGGTAAAGGTAAGAGATACTACATATTCGCTTGCGCCTGTCGTCTGATTTTTCTGTGTTGCTGCTTCCGCATTGGCGATCATATCGCCTGTCATATACGTGTTTCCGTCAGCTGTCTGGAATTCCAGTGAACCTGGTTTACCAAGCTCTTCCAGAATCTGGCTGGCATCTGATACGCCTGGAATCTCGACCGTGATACGATCGTTTCCTACTTTGTACACCTCTGCCTCAGTACTGTAACTTTCCACACGCTTCTGGAGCTTGTAGATCGTATCGCTCATGTCTTCAGCGGATGGCGTCTCGTCTCCTGCGACCTGATAAGTGATGCTGACACCGCCGGAAAGATCCAGACCGAGTTTTACACCCTTGTCGCGGTCTTTTGCAATAGTACCGCCTAGGATTCCATAGGAATAGTAGGCAAGTCCTGCAAGAATGGCCAGGAATACGATAAAAATTACGACTCCCTTTTTCTTCTTCATTGTTTCCAATTTTCCTTTCTGATGATTCGCACAGACTGCTTTGCGGTCGCTTCTGCGCTACTCCTCTGCCATTGCGGCTTTGATCATGATGGCACATTCAATGCGCTTCTTCTGCAGCTCACAGCCGATATCGTAAGCGTCATTGATGTTTCCATGGAAATTGTATGAATTTGCGGCACAACCGCCACTGCAGTAAAATCTGGCAAAGCATTCCCGGCATTTCTTCTTTGCATACACATTGCAGCATTTGAATTCATCCCGAAGCTCTGTGTTTTTTACGCCTTCAAAGACGGTTCCCATCTTGAATTCTTCATTTCCTACAAACTGGTGGCAGGGATACAGGTCTCCCCACGGGGTTACCGCCAGATACTCAGTTCCGGAACCGCAACCGGATAACCGTTTTGCCACGCATGGTCCACCCTCTAAATCTATCATAAAATGGAAGAAATTAAAATCCCTTCCTGATTTTTTTCGTTCCACCATTTCTGCAGCAAGAGCATCATACTCTGCAAACAGCTTTGGCAGATCCTCTTCCCGGATCGCATACTCTTCTTCCGGCGGAGCCACAACAGGCTCTACAGAGATCTGTTTGAATCCAAGGTCTGCCAGATGAAGCACATCCTGGGAGAAATCCTGATTGAAATGGGTAAACGTACCGCGGACATAATATTTGTCCTGATGACGGCTCTCTGCAAATTTCTGGAATTTCGGCACAATCAGGTCGTAGCTTCCTTTTCCATTCCGGAACGGACGCATATGGTCATTGACTTCTTTTCGTCCATCGATACTTAATACCACGTTTGCCATCTCTTTATTGGCAAACTCCATAACTTCATCGTTTAACAGCACACCATTGGTAGTCAGTGTAAAACGGAAGTTCTTGTTGTGGATCTTCTCCTGTTCACGGCCGTATGCCACCAGATCTTTTACTACCTGGAAATTCATCAGCGGCTCGCCTCCGAAAAAGTCTACTTCCAGATTTCTTCTGTTTCCTGAATTTGCGATCAGGAAATCCAGCGCAGCTTTTCCCACTTCATAGCTCATGAGTTCCCTGCGCCCATGATACTCTCCCTCTTCCGCAAAGCAGTAGCGACAGGCAAGGTTGCAGTCATGGGCAATGTGCAGACAGAGCGCTTTTACTACGGTCTGACGTTTCTTGAAATCCATGATGTAATCTTCGTATTCATCTTTAGTAAAAAGCTGTCCGTCTTCTGCCAGCTCTTTTACTTCCTCATAACACTCTGAGATCAGTTCTTCCGGATATTTATCTTTCAGTTCTGCCTGGATCTCCGGAAGATCCTTCTCTTCATACAGTGCAATAATATCATAGGTCGTATCGTCCACAACGTGAATCGCTCCGCTGTTCACATCAAGAACAATATTATAACCATTATTTTTGTACTGGTGGATCAAATCTTGTTCCTCACTTTCTTGTACTTTTCTTTAAACGCACAAATGACCGTATGCATACCATACGGTCCCTTTGTTTTCGCTTTGTTTAATTGTTATACGATCGCATTATTTGCTGTGTTCGCAGCTCTGGTTTCCTACTGTGCAGGATGTTTTACATGCAGACTGGCAGGATGTCTGGCACTCACCGCAACCGCCTTTTTTTACTGTATTCTGTAATCTTTTTGTATTTAATGTTTTTACATGTTTCATCTCAAAAACACTCCTTCCAAATTAAAAATACTCATTAAGTACGTTGAGTATAACACAATCCCAGACGAAATGGAAGAGAGAATCTGTAAGTTTTGCCCATTTTGAATTCCATTCTGCCCTCGTTTTTCCGAAATCGCAAAATATTCAAAAAAGATATTTTTCATATTGCATATCCTCTCAGTCTTTTCTGGCCACCATGCCTCCGATCATACCCGCACAGGCGCACATAACCCAGATCGAAGCCATTTTTAGTGTATTATCGGGAATCCCTTTTTCCAGAATAACTGAACCGGCAAACAGAATGCAGAAATAAATGCTGCCGACAGCCAGTCCCCACAGAAAACACCGGCTTCCCATCCTCCTGCCAACGATCACGCCGCCAAAAAATCCTGCCAGTATGTAGACAGCCATAATGCCCACCGACACCATATTTTCACTGAGTTTGAACCGGTACAGCAAAAAAGCAAGGATAAAAAGCATTACCCCCGTCAGTACATACATGATCAGCAGCGTACTGATGAATTTCAGCCCCCGGCCTTCCGGTCTGATCGTCGGATTGCCCCCGGATGCCTTTTCCCTTCTGTTGTACAAATCATTGCTATGCACGCTTTCTACTCTGTTATTAAGATCATTTCTATACATTCTTTCCGTTCGGTTGTTCCGGTCATTTCTATGTATCTTTTTCGTTCTAATCCCCATATTAGCCATATATATTCCTCCCGTTTCAGTCATACCGCCTATTTTTCCAAACGCCTGCGAAGAGCATATACTCTTTCTATTTTCTGATTACCAATTTTTACTGGCTCTATTTTATATATATGCAGACCTGTCCACATTTATGTCTATTTTATATTTTCTCGTATCTGCAATTTAAAAAAAGCGGCACGGATAATTCCGTGCCGCTTTCATCAGCAAATATAGGATTTATTTTAATGCAAAGGACTATTTCAAACCTTAATTTTATTAACGTACCTCTGAATCGATCGGAGCTACTTTCAGTGCACACATTGCGATCAGACCGATAACTGCCATAATTGCCATGATGATATAAGCAAGCTGACAAGTTGGGTCGAAACCATTGCATGCGGATACTACTGTGATGCCTACACCAGTCATAACGGAGTTCAGCGGCTGGATAACTGAGAATGCGTTTTTGAAGTCATAACGTCCCCAGATAGCTGCTGTACAGGAAACCATCAGGTTAGATGATCCACCAAGCATAACTGCAAGGATCGGCAGTGAGATATAATGTAATGCTGTTACATGTGTCAGACAGAAGAGAACTGCAATCAGCGCCAGGGCATTGATCAGGATACCAGTTTTCTTTGTTCCGATCTTGCCATCGATCCATCCTACTACGATAGATCCAGGAATAGCAAGCACACCGGCGATACCAAGCATCTGGAAAATAGACGGCATCTCATATCCCATAGCCATAAATTTGGTTACGAAGTTGGACATGATACCCATGGACATGAATCCTGTGATACCAACTGCGATCCAAAGAACCCACATACGACCTGTTTTCAGACATTTTAAAGCTGTCCATTTAGAAGTTTTCAAATACTCAAGTGCAGCTTCATGCTCTGCTCTTGCTTTATCGTTATCAAATGCAGGATCGTTGTCCGGGAAACCACCCTTTTCTTCCGGGAAATCTCTTACGAAAGCGATTACAACGATACCAACAATAACTGCGATAACTGCAATCATGTTGTAGTACATAGAATATCCAACAGTACCAGCGAAAGTACCTGCTACAGCAGATGTAGTAGCTGCAGACAGAGGATAACCTGCTGTACACAGACCCATGGCAACACCACGTTTAGTCGGGAACCAGTGTCCAATGATCTCGCCTGCCAGAAGCATTGCTGATGCAAGTGAGAATGTATAAACGATAACGTAACATACAACAACACCAACGGTGTTATGCATCTGACCGATCAGAACTGTAAATACAGCTGTGATGATCATGCTCAGTCCCCAGTAAAGACGGATAGACTGTTTGTGGATCAGACGGCCAAGAATAACACTACCAATAATACCAAATGGTACTGCGATGGTAGACATGGCGTAGATTGCGCCCTGGTTCATACCCTGTCCGATAAAAATATCTCTCGTTACATTTAATGAGTCAGATGTCATCGCTGAATAAACATAACATGAGAAGAATGCTAAAATGACAACGATGTAACCTTTTACACCAAGGTTCCAGCTGCTCGTTTTTTTGTTTTCCATGTTCAAATCCTCCCTAAAATAACAAACCATAAAAAACCGGATAAAAATCTTACAGACAACCCTGTTTTAATCTGCAAAATTTCCTAACCGTACTTTTGCCTTTGCCCTCCTTTTTCTTTGCTGTATTGTAACCCTACATCGACATAATAACCGACAGGAAATCAAAAGTCAATTTATATTTTGTATGATATATCATATATAGTATATTTTTGGAGCAAATTTTGATTATTTTAAAGTTCAGTAATGCATGATTTGCATTATATTTTTCATATTTCCCCTTGCATTGTTTATTTTCTTAGTAATCAGCTCCATTATTTCCGGGTTTTTACTCTCATTCGCATTTTTTCGGAAGTATTTTGGCAGCTATAATCTGGATTCCGGATTAACAATCCTTTTCTTATTCATTTTTCGGATAAACCGACAAGAATTCTCTCTAACTTTTCTTCTGCCTGCTTCAATTCCCGGAAAAATCCACTCCATTCTTCATATGGATCACACATATCTTTTCGTTGTAGGTACTCTCCCAGTTGTCCTTTACCCGCGATCGTATCTAATCTGCGATTGTAGGGAATCGCTGCAAGATAATTTTTCGGAATCCGATAGCGCAGAGTAATGTCATCCACAGCAGGAATGCCCGGCAATTTTTCTTCAAAATAATTGTATATGCAGTACAGGATATTTCCCTGCCGCAGTTGTCTGGCAGCAAAAAAGGCATCCAGACTCCGATAGTCCTGTTTCAGAAATACAACCGCGAGATCTGCCGACTCCAGGATCTGCATGGAACGGTTGTCATGATTGTGCTTCAGATCAGTATAGATGATTCCCGACATCCTGCGAAACAGTCCGCCAAAAAGTTCTGCACCGGGATATCCCGCCACATCTTCAAATGGATTCCAAAATGCTAAAAATCTGATATGATTCATGAATACTCCTTTTCAGAGCTTGAGACGTGCAAAAATGATTTTCAGAATATGATTTTAAATTCAAGATTCGTTCTATTATAGATGATTAAAGACGTTTTTAATATATCATAAGCCCTTGCTCAAAGCAAGCTCATTTTTATACTTCAGATAAATCTTCTTCTCTTGTTATTGCCATATATGTTTTCAGCCCGTCTCCTGCGTTGGATTTTTTCCTGCCTTAATTCTCCCTCTTCCCCTCATCGCAACTGCAACAAACACTTTTTTACTTTTTTTCAAAAAAGTGCTTGACTTTTACCTTCATTTCATAGTATATTAATCGGGCAGGTCGCGAACAGCCTGCATTATTTATGGCGAGATAGCTCAGTTGGCTAGAGCATGCGGTTCATACCCGCAGTGTCGAGGGTTCGAATCCCCCTCTCGCTATTGTGAAAGCAGCAACGATATCGTTGCTGTTTTTGCTTTTAAAAAAGCAGCGATAATCCCATACATTCATCCCAAAGCAAACAATTTCGCTTTGTTTCTTCGAATGCAGACATTATCACTGCTCTTTTATTCCTGTTCTGTTAAAATATAGTCTTATAAATACACATTTTACTAACAAATGTAACATTCATAAACCGTAACATTTTTACATAACTTTTCCACACTCTTTTCAGTGTAAAATTTCTAGATTCCAAGCCACAAAAACAGTAACAGAAGAATCACTGCACGAATGATCGTAAACAATACTTCATTTCCTTTGAAGATTCCAACACCGGTCTTCACGTTGCCTTTCGGGCAGGTATCCATACATTTCTGGCACTGGAAACAGTCCCCGGAAACTTCCCAGGAACCTTTTGCCGGAAGCTCGATATCCGACGGACACATTCTGGTACAGGCGCTGCAGCCTTTCAGACACTGTTCCCGATCCCTGTGCAGGGAAAATACCGGAAGCACCGGTAAAATAGAAAATATGGCTCCCATCGGGCAGAGGAAACGGCAGAAAAAGCGCTCCTGCAAACACATACCAATGATGATCAGCACCAGAAGAAGGATACCGATTCCATATCCTGCCAATTTAAAATTTCTCGCATGAAGCATGGAGAATACTTCCCACGGACTTGTTCCCTGTGTTTTTCCAAATACCCCTGCAAAGCAGAGGATTACGATCACTGCCAGTAGCACATATTTCATGCAGGACAATACGCCTGTCAGCTTCTGATTTAACTTGATCGGCTTCTTTTTCAGCTTTTTGCATATCCATACATACAGAGCATGTACCGCATCCCCCAAACTTCCGAAGGCACAGGCGAAACCGCAGAAAAATCTGCCGAACACCACGGTGTACACGCACAGTGCGATCAGTATTGTCACAAAAGATGTCAGCTCCACTCTGGCTCCACTTCCGATCTGTGTAAAAATATATTTTACGCCTGCAAACGCAGCTGTATACGCTGACGGCAGAAACAGAAAATAGAGCAGCTGTATGATAGCCCTGATCCACTTATGTAATTTCTTTAATCCTTTTTTATCCAACTGTTTCATTCAACAAAATCCTCGTACTCTCTACTGCGCACTTTCCAGCGCCTGTGCTGTCGCATTTTTGATTCCGGTAGAACTGAATGTTGCTCCGGATATGGTATCTACCTCAGATGTCTGCGCATCAATGATCTTCGGAATGATATCCTCTGCCATTGTCAGATATGCGCCGTCCTCTTTTTCTGCGGAAACGATGTCCACGGCTGTGATTTTGCCGCCGTCTACGGTTGCTTTTACGGTAATATCTCCGCCAAATCCTGTGGCCGTTCCCTCATAACTTCCGTCTTTGTAGGAACCTGCTGTATCTCCACCGGCTTCCTCACTCTGAATCTGGGCGGAAAGTTTTGCGATCTCGTCATCTTTTTCTCTGGCCTCAGTGACCATGTTGTAGCCAAAAATGATCACGAGGATCGCTGCCACGTTCACAATTCTGATCCAAAAATTTTTCATCCTATTTCTCTCTATTCTATATTATTCAATTTATAATCACTTCACTGCAAATACAGTTCCATCTACTCTACAGAGCAAGACTTTTAGCATCTTATTTCTGGAACGCTTCTTTTGCTTTTTTCAGTGCTTCCAGGCAGGCTTCCCGAATGGATTTTGAACTGCATGTAGCCCTGGACACCGTATCAAGAGATATAATCTTCTCTTCTGTTGTCTCTTCTCTGGACAGTCCCAGAACCTGAGTGATCATTCCTGTGAGGCTGCTCCTTCCGTTTGCTGCCCATTTGATATATTTATCATTGCCGGAATCGCCATCTCCACTGACATCAGCAACTGAAACAATCCGGTCATTTTTGATCGTGATCTTTGCTGTCAGATTGTACGGTTCAAAATCCTCATCTTCATCTGGCACACACGGAACTACAATCGTATAGGTTCCGTCTGCGTAAGTTGTTGCCGGCTGGGCATTGCCGTTATCTTCGGAACCGTTTCCATTGTTGTTTTCGTTTCCGGAACCATTGCTATTGTTTCCATTAGTGGTATTTCCGTTATTTGCACTGTTGGAATTGCCATTGTTTCCGGAACCATTCGTGCTGTTTCCGTTATTTCCGTTTCCATTGGAACCGTTTGTTGCTTTTTCAGCTTCTGCCAGAGCATTTTTAATCGCCTCCAAAATTCCTTTGGAGCTGTAAGTAGCTCCGGATACGGTATCTACATTCGTACTCTGGGCAGTTACTACATTGTCAGCCACCACTTTTGCACGGTTAAAAAATGTCTCATCTTCATCCTTTGCATCCGTAATAAGGATTGCTTTGATCGTCTTGTTCTGAATAACCACGGAAACGCTGATATCTCCGCCATAGCCAAATCCGGTTCCATTGTACACACCATCTTTGTACGGAAATTTTCCGGCAGCCCCGGGTGTCACTGCTGTTGTGCCGGATGATGCATTGTTAAGAGTTCCCTGTGCATCAGAAGTACCGGACACTGCTGCCTGCGTCAGTGCATTTCTGACTGCATTGATGATTCCTGCAGAACTATAGGTCGCTCCGGATACCGTATCCACATTTGTGGTCTGACCGGAAATGATCTTTGCGATCAATGATTTTGCACGGTTAAAATAACTTGCATCGTCTTTATTTTCCACCACATCAATAGATGCAATCTTACCGCCGCTGATCACGACTTTCACTTTCAAAGGACCGCCAAATCCGGTAGCTGTTCCGTAATAAGTACCGTCTTTGTAAGCTGCCGCATCTGCAACCTGCGCTACTTCTGTGGTTCCCTGTCCTTTTCCTGCATCTGCTGCCGCCGTTTTACCGCTGTCTTTCTCTCCGGTCAGGGCATTTTTTACGGCGCTGATGATTCCGTTGGAACTGTAAGTCGCTCCGGATACGACGTCTACCTCCAGACTCTGGGACTGGATGATACGGTCAATGACTGCTTTTGCACGATTGAAAAAGGCCTCGTCATCTGCTTCTACATTTAATACGTTAATCGCCACGATCTTTTTATCTTTGATTTCTACAGAAACTGTGATGGATCCGGCATAACCAGTTCCGGTTCCTTCGTAGGTTCCGTCCGGAAGATCAAACACCTGTGCATCCGGTGTCGTCTCCGGCTCCGTATCGCCACTCTGATTTTTCAGTTCTGCAGCCTCTTTTGGCGTAACTGCATATACATTGGGGGTATAGCTTGCCAGGGATACGCCTGCACAGGCCGCGATCACAACTGCCGCCAGAACAGGCGCAACTGTGGATATTTTTTTGATATGCATATTTTTCACTTCTTTCTTTCAGATTTCCATACAAAAATACTTTCTCCTGATACACTGTCCTTATATACAACGCCCTTCGTCAGTCAGTTTCAGATAATAATATTTTTATGTAATAAGTTTTCTCTATCTTTGATTAGTATTATCTAACCGACTTATCCTAACATTATAAGAATGCAAGTGTCAACAAACTGTTTTCTTATAAAGAAATCTTTTCAATAATCGTCAGATTTTCTTCCTGCTCATTCCATTACTGACCAGACAGACATAAAAAACTCCCACATTTGGTAAATCTCCGCCCCTCGAAGTTCTTTTACCAAATATGAGAGTTTTCTGTTTTCTATACGGAATAGTACGAAGGATCATCTGTATTCTGTCATCAGCTTATACATGCCTTTTGCATAAATCTCCGTCATTTGCCGAAAACTGTCAATGCTTAGATATTCATTTGCCTCATGCGCCAGTTCTTCCTCATCACACAAAGTCCGCTGCAGTTTCCTTTTACCAGAAGCTGCAACACCTGCATCTGTTCTTCCGATCCTGGATGAAACTGAAGAAGGAATGTAATAAAAAAATCTCCCAGCACAAGAACATCTTTTTCCAGTACGTCTTCCTGAAAAGGTGCATCAAATACAGATGCCCTTTTTACTATCCGGTCAAGGCCTTCCCGCCCGGACAGAATCTTCATATTTTCAAATATAAAAACATAAAGTCCACAGACCTTGACAGATTTTTTGTCATGGTCTGTGGACTTTACATCCAAATCCTTTTCTGATATTTAGGAAGCCATATATGCTTTTCTGACAGATGGCAACACCAGCTGACACACGATGCCGATCAGCAGTCCGGTAAGGAACCCTGCAATCAGCAATACCGGCAGATACACTGTCAGACTCAGACTCTCCACCACAAACATTGCTACGATCAGCTGACCCACATTGTGGCAGATGCCGCCGATAACACTGACTACAACGACCGGGAATTTCTTTGTCTTCTGCAGGAGAACCATGATGGCAAGACTCAATAACCCTCCCGCCAGACTGTACAGGATGGATGCAAGATTTCCGAACAAAAATCCACTGAGGACAATCCGAACAACTGATACAAACAATGCCTGTTTTCCACCCATGATATAGAGAACCGCTACAATGGCAAGATTTGCAAGGCCAAGCTTGATTCCAGGGATGCCGAAGTTAATGGGTATCAGCGTTTCCACATAGCTGAACACCAGCGCAATAGCGATCATCATGGCAAGCATAGCGATCGTTTTGGTTGACAATTTCTTTTTCTTCATCTGATTTTTCTCCATTTCTGCGTTTTCAATTGGCAGAACACATCTTTTTTATGTTTTCGTTTTGCTCGTCTGCCACAGCCGACCATCCCCTTCTATGGAAGATTTCCCTGCTCTATCGAATCGCATTTCTTTCAGTTCCAAACATACAATCTATTTTGTCTCTATGACATTCAACTCTGTATTTCCATTAATATCGATAAACTGGTCTTTCAGATTGTCTGTAATATAAATCTTGTGATCTTCCGTTTCCATAAGGACTCCAAAATTGTCTTCCTGACAATGTTCTTTTGCATATGCGATGGCCTTGTCTGTTCCCAGTACGAACAAAGAGGTAGAAAGTCCATCGGCAAGGGTGCTGTCACCGCTTACGATCGTAACTGAGATCAGACCATTATTTGCAGAATAACCGGTCTTTGGATCAATGATATGATGATAGGTAATCCCTGTTGCCTCATCGGTAAAATTACGCTCATATCCACCGGATGTAATGACAGCTTCGTCTGTCACGCTCAATCCGCCAAGATATCCGTTCTCATCTTCCGGATCCTGAATACCGACTTTCCATGCAGAACCATCCGTCTTACTGCCCAGCACCTGTGCATTTCCGCCAAGGTTGATTACTGCGCTTTTCACTCCGTATTCTTTAAAAATCTCCATAACCAGTCCGGAAGTATATCCTTTTGCAATACCGCCGAGGTCAATCTCCATTCCTTCCGGCATGGAAATGACAGATTTTCCACCTGCATTTTTTTCAACCGAAATCTTTCCAGCATCCACCAGTGCAAGTTTTGCGGCAAGATCAGTATCTGAAGGTACGGCAAAGTTTCCTGTGGTAAATCCCCACAGCTGCATAACCGGGTAAATGGAAATATCAAAAGCTCCGCCGGTACTCCGATAAATGTCCAGTGCGCGCTCCACCATGTATGCAGTTTCTTCGGACATCTCTCCGCCATGATTTTTATTGATCTGAGCGATCTCACTGTTCTCATTTCCCGTAGACAGCAAAGCATCCAGACGCTGAATTTCCTCTACACCGGCATCCACTGCCTTCTGAGCATTTTTCCCATATGCAGTCAGGGTCATATAAGTATCCATGGCAAATATATCTCTGCTGTATTCTTTTTTGGAAGATAATCCGGTATCTGCATCGCTGCCTGTCTCAGCTTCGGAAGAAACTGCAGTACCGCTTCCGTTATTCTTTTCACTGTTGGATGACTGACATCCGCCAAGCAGGGAACATGCCATAACCACACCCAGCACTGTCAGCATCACTTTTCTCTTTCTCATATCGTTCTCCATTCATAAAGTATCTTATATTAATCGCTTCTTAATTTTCCGCCTTTTCATGATATAATGAGCGTAAGAGAGTCAACATGCTCGCATGATTGACGAACGGCGAATGTTGGTCATGAACCGTTTTTGTTCATGATATAATATCTATAATTCTTTAAATATTGAGCCAACACTTCTCCAAGCACAAAAACAGCTTCTCTCCTTCTATCTATTTTTCATTTAAGAAAATCTGCTTTTAAAAGTTAGCCCAAACTAATCCAATTCTATCACATTTTTTTTATTTGACAAGTATTTTTCTCAAATTTAGGTGCAAAATTTTGCTTTTTATATATTTTACAAAGTATGTTTTCCCCACTTTTTCTACTATTTTCTTCAGGAAAAATATACATCTGCACATGAAATGGAAATCAGAGTATGTTTTAGCCATACAAACATTTATATAAATTTTCGACATATTTGATATACTACAGTTTACCAAACAGACTTATCGTATGATATGTTATACAATACAACAGGCCGGAGCTTACGCCCCGGCCTGTCGACATGAGAAAAAGTTCAAGTATTAGAGAATTGATTTATTAAGGTTATTGAGATTTTCAGTGTACTACTGTTAAATTTTATTCTGTTTTTTATAATTAGGTTTTTGTGATCAGGTTTCTAATGTTCAGATTTTAGATCTCTGCAAGCTGTTTGCCAAGGTTTACGCATTCAGCGATTGCGTCATCATCCGGTGTTTCCTGGCAGATCAGACCTTCACCGTTTAATACAGTTGCGCCGGCTGCCTGCATACGCTCAACCCAGTTACGCATCCATTCGCCGTCTCCCCAGCCATAAGAACCGAACAGGGCGATTGTTTTTCCGCTTGCGAAGCCTTCTACTTCTGCTACAAACGGCTCCATCTCTGCTTCATCCAGTACTTCAACTCCCATAGACGGGCAGCCAAGCGCGAATGCATTTGCAGCCTTCAAATCATCCAGAGATGCGCTTCCAACATAAACCACATTTGCTTCTTTTCCTGCTTCTGTGATTCCTTTTCCAATAGCCTCTGCCATTGCCTGTGTATTTCCTGACTGTGTCCAGAATACAACCTGAATTTTATCCATTTCTTTTATTCCTCCTTGTAGTTAGCTTTTTCTAACTTATGTTAATATTATATAACTTTCTGCATTTCGTCAAGGTTTTTATTGATAGATTTCTTCAGCTTCTGTATTATTGACAGTTCTTCTCAATAGCATCTGGCATCTTCTGTTTCATCAATCTGCTTTTGGCAGCGAGTATGAACATATGGATATCATACACGCCGCCATTTATTCCTCTCTCCGTAAAGTTTTGTCTCAAATTCTCTTATTGATAATTATCGTACATTTTTCCCAGTAATTGAGCCATCGTTTCAACATTTACAGGTTTTAATGCACAGCTTACAAACCAGTTTTTTTCCACTGCTGCTTTTGCACAGGAAACAATTTCTTCTCTAGAATATCCCTGTTCTTTCAAGGTTTTTATATTGAGTTTTCTCATTAGGTTTCGTATCTTTTCTGCTGCCAACTTTGCTGTTGTTTCCAAAGATATCTTTTCTGTATTTTTTATTCCAATCGCCTCTGCAATCTTATACATTTTTTCATGTGCAACATCTGCTGAGAACATGATTACCTCCGGTAATGTAATTGCACATGCAACACCATGAGGCATATGGAACCGGATTCCCATTTCATGAGCTGCGGCATGACCAAAATGAACGCTTGCATCATTAAATGCTATTCCTGCAAAATTACTTCCCAGACTAAGCTTTGTTCTGGCCTCCAGATTTTGTCCATCTATATATGCATCTTCTATATTTTCAATAATCAATCTCATTGCATGCAAAGCAAGTATATCAGATTTTGGATTTCCGCAATTTGTCGTAAATGATTCAATTGCATGAGATAATGCATCCATACCACTGGCTGCTGTTATATGCGGTGGAGCTGAAATTGTAAGCACAGGGTCAACGATTGCCATATCTGCAGAACGTAATACTGTTTCTTTTGCATCCGTATCTTCATCATGAATAACACTGATCGCCGTTACTTCACTTCCCGTTCCTGATGCCGTTGGTATAAGAATCAGTTTCGTCTTTTTTATATAGTCTGTGCTAAATTGCGCATAATATTTACTTACAGGCAAAGGATTATCGGCTAACACAGCTACCGCTTTTGCAGTATCAAGACTGCTGCCGCCACCTATACCAACAACAATGTCAATTTTTTTATCCTGTGCCATCAGTCCTGCTTCATGAATAATTTCTTTTGGCGCATCAGGCATTACTTTATCAAAAATATACACATCAATTCCAGCATCTTCTATTGTTCGGATGATTTTTTCTGCAATTCCAGATAATTCTACTCCCCTATCATAAATACACAACACCTTTGTTCCATGAAATTCTTTCACTTTACTTCCTATTTCCAATACTGCATCTGGTCCGAAAATAACTGGACACACTTGCTGATATTTACTGATCATTTTTGTCATGCTCCTTTCCATGCTACAATATCATTTTCACTTATAATTCTATTTTTCAATGTACAGTAACTTTTAATCCGTAGCTTTCCAATATTTCCCTGCACTTTTCTATTCTTTTTTCGGGAACTGGCGGAACTGAAAAAATATCATTTCTTCCAATTCTTGAATATTTTGCCTTTCCAAGATCGTGAAAAGGAAGTAACTGAATTATCGTAATGGCTTGCTTTATATTTTTACAGAACAAACCGGTAGCATGCATATTTTTCTCCGAATCATTATGATCTGTAATAAGAGGAATACGAATCTGCATTTTTCCGCCTTTTTGAGCAATCAATCTGGCATTTTCAAGAATTTGTTCATTGAAAACCCCCGTCAATCTTTTATGTTCTTCGCTGTTCATATGCTTCAAATCATATAAAAATAAATCTGTATATGGTATAACCATTTTAATATTTTCAGGATTTGTAAATCCACTTGTATCTACCGCAGTATGTATACCGATACCCTTCAATTCTTTTAACAGCTCCAATGTAAATTCCGCCTGACTCAGAGCTTCGCCTCCAGATATCGTTACGCCTCCTCCTGAATTTTTATAAAATGGCATATCTCCCTTCACTTTTTCCACAATCTCTTCTGCTGTATACTTCTTCCCGGATATAAATAATGCATTAGGATAACATTTTTGTGTACATAAACCACAATTTTTACATTTTTCACGATCAATCAATATTTTGTGGATACTTTTTCCACCCGCTGTTTCCTCTGGAATTGGATTTAAAGATATTGCATGATTTGCACATAGCTTTAGGCAATTCCCACATCCTGCGCATCTCATCCTAATCCAACTCAATTGCGGATAAAACTCCTGTGATTCCGGGCTATGGCACCATAAGCACCGCAAAGGACATCCTTTCAAAAACACTGTTGTCCGAATACCCGGACCATCCTGAACAGAAAAAGATTGAATATCATACACAAGGCCTGTCTTTTTTTTCATCATTCTTACCTCCTGCATGCTTTAGCTGCTTTTAATTTTTTCTAATTGAAACTCATACAAATACTCTTTCAAATATGATTTTTATTTACTTTTTTTACAACCCAAGTTCTGTTCTTCGAATCAGATCATCCTGCATTCCCTTGAATACTTCTACAAAATATGCTGAAAATCCTGCAATACGAACCACAAGATCCTTATAATTTTCCGGATGTTTCTGTGCATCTTTCAAAGTATCAGCAGATACAATATTTAACTGCATTTCCATGCCACCCATATCACAAAAATATGTATGCATTAACTGCTGCAATTTATCAAATCCATCTTCATTGGAAAGTACTGTTGGATGAAATTTCATATTTAGCAAAATACCATTGGAAAAATCCGTATGATCAAAAGATGTCACTGATCTCAGAATCGCTGTTGGACCGCTTCTATCCATACCCTGCATAGCAGAAATACCATCCGCAAGCGGTTCTCCCGAAACTCTTCCATCCGGTGATGCACCGGTTAATGCTCCATATACAACATTCATTGTAACAGGGAATAATCCGGCTGCATAATTGCCACGCGGACCAGACATGCCTGTCACGAGATCACTATATGTTTTTGCAACCCATACTGCAGTTTTATCTGCTTCTTTTATTCCATTTCCATATCGCGGCATATCATGAAGTATCATCTGATGCAGCGTTTCATATCCCTGCCAGTTATTTATCAATGCATTATACAATGTTTTTGTTGAACATACTTTATCGTTAAAGCAAAGTTTTTCGATAATATTCAAACAATCTGTTACGTTTCCAATTCCGATTCCGATATGACCTGTAGAATTATATTTTGCTCCTCCCTTCATTACATCAGTACCTTTTTCCATACATCCTTCCATCATCGCAGAAACCAATGGTTGTGGAAGTACGTTGCATGCAATTGATTCAAACATATTAATAGCATTCACATGCCATCGAACCCAAAATTCTAATTGTTTTAAATATGCGCATTTAACATCTTCTATGGAATTCATTTCATATAAATATCCCGTCTGTGGTCCAAATTGTGTATTATTTACAGTTCCATCCATACTAGCTCTATAATTTTTTCCATTATTAATAGCTAACAATAACACATTGACCATATTTAAATATGAACTGATTCCGATTCCACCGCATGCCGGCCATTCTTCCCCTCCGATAGAAGGTTCCACACAGCCAACCGGAGTATATTTCCATGTATCTTCCGGTCTGATCCCTCTTTTTTCCAATGCCGGCCTGATTGTTTCATCAGAAAAAAATGCTGGTACCCCACCGGCTATTTTATTTACAGATAATGCACACTGCCACAATTTTTTCGGTGTATTTTTATGAATGCGAAGTGCCTGTGACGGATTGTGTAGTTGCAGTCTTCCGACAGCCTCTAATCCCATATAAGTAATAATATTCGATGCATCATGACCATTTTCATCTACACCGCCAAGCGTAAATAACTGTCCCCCGGAATATCCTGGCGCAGAACGTGCCGTACGCGCAGACCATATTTTATTCATTTCAGCTACTTTCAGATAATACAGATCGATTATTTCCTGCATTTCATCTTCTGTAATGCTACCAGCTTTCAGATCGTTCTCAGCATATTCTCCCAAATACTGGTCAAACCGTCCAAGACTGGTTCCGTGCATATTTGCATCCATCAATACACACATCTGATAAAACCACAATGCCTGAATCGCATCTCTGAAATTTCTTGCCGGTTTTTCCATAATCCATCCCATTGTATCTGCAATCTGTTCCCACTCTTTTTTACGTTTCGGATCTTTTTCTTTTTCCGCCAGTTCCAAACATGCTTTTTCGTATCTCTTGGCAAATAGAATAATTCCTTCACTTACAATAGCGACACTTCGATAAAAACTGTACTGTTCAGCACTGGATCCCATAAATCCATTTTCTTCTAAAGCGATCATTTTATCTTCCGCTTCTTTTTTTATAGTGCCAAATCCTATTCGTATTGCCTTCTGATAATTAGGCACAAAATGACCTACTGGCTGTGGGCAGATATTTTTTGGAGTAAAAAATAACGGTCCTCCTGCAACAATCTCTGAAAAATGTTCCGGAATATATGGATTCAATTTTGCATTCATCGATTCGTTATTCCAGAAGTCAATTGTAGAAAGCACATACTCTTTATCTTCTTCTTTTATCTTATAAGGGTCTACCTCTCTTGTCTCCACAGCATTATTTTTCAGTTCTGCCGGAAGCCAGTCTACCGAATTTTCCGGATATAATGCCGTTGCCCGATAAGAACCTACATAATTTCCCACTATTAAATCATCTTTGCGAATAAAAACAGGCATTTTTTCACACATATTTTTAAAATTATAAGCTCTTTTTAAAATACCTGTCAGATTTTGATTGGCCATATAAAATTCTGTAACAATTTTGTATCGTGTAATATCAATATAAGGAATTGTATTTCGATATTTTTCACGTTCCTGTTTTACTCTATCTGTAATAGGACGAAATTTATACATATTCTCCTCCTTTTATTTAAGGGGCGTTTTGCTATCGCATCCCGCCCCTTCATTAGATTGTTTTTCCAAACTGTTTCTTTTATTTTTTGCCAATATTTTTTACTAAAATATTCTTTCCAGCTACCTATCCAGCCAAATTACATAATGGAAATACCACAAAAGATATCAACGCCCATACAATAATAATCATCATTATATTTGACTTAAATGAATTTTTGACGGTAATGTACTGCTCGCCAAAATAAAATGGGGCAGTAATCGCAGCAGATGGAACCAGCGAGGCAAAACACGCAAGTACACATAATAAAATAATAATTGCACTTACATTTTGTCCTGCTGCGGATGCAATCGGAACAACGAGACTAAAGAATAACAGCATACATACCGTATTCGAAATAAAGTTTGTTAAAATAATACATCCTAAGAATGCAATAATAATTACTGCAAAAATTGGTATACTAGAGGTAATCGGAGACAAAATATTTGCAAGACAAGCAGAAATGCCTGTGTCCGGACTGCTGATCGCACTTCCTAATACGGATACAGCGCCAATAAATAACAACACTGTAACTGTAGAGGTACTCGTCATCTCACGAAATGTAGTAATTGGTTTTCCATTAATATGAATAATACAAAGTAATGCCATTGCAATAATTAATGGTAATGTGGTTCCCCACGTACTATAAACTGCTGCAATTTTTGCAGGCAACATTGATGGGAAAATCGTTGGAAGAACCCAATATAATACTACCAGTACCAGAAGAACAATCGTAATAATCCCCTGCTTTGTTAATGGTTTTATTTCTTTTTTAATCGCATCCAAATCATAATTTTTAAATTTAGAAGCTTCCGGTCTCCAAATGAGACAAATAAAAACGATTGCAATTACAGTCATAATCAACGCTGCTGGAATGCCTATAGACATCCATTTTGCAAATGTAATCTCATAACCTCCTGCAGTAGCTGCATTCATCATAATAATAGGGAGCGCATGTCCAAGAGGCGATCCTCCATTCCATGCATTTGTGATCCAGAACAGCCCAAGAAATAATGCTGTGCAGAACGGATCCCCCTTTTTATATCCAATCTGTTCACAGGCAACTTTGATTACTGCAATAAATACCAATGTTACTGCACCAACATCCATAAATACACTGACAACAGCACAGACTACAAAAATCATTATCATAAATACATATGGGCGATTTCGAACAATTTCTCTTGTCATTGCCCATTTTACTGCCGTATCAATAACCCCGGTATCAACAAGCACCTTACTGAATGCCATCATTCCGATAACAGTAATAATCAGCGGACTGCCAAATGTCCCTGCATATACTGCTGCCGGAGCCATAATTCCTGTCATAAATATCAGAGCAAGTGCTAACCAGCTTGTCCAATCCGTCCCCACGGTCAGCCATAAATATAAAACCGGAACAAATACAGCAATTACTTTTACCCCCACCTCACTCAATCCATTTACAGCAGGAACAGCATTCAGCAAAACAACCCCTATAATAATTGCAATAATAATGTGTAAATATGTCTTTTTCTGTGTTTGCATTTTTACTTTACCTTTCTATTGTATTCCCCTTCCCCAGCGCGCTTCCATTGAGGTTACCCCAAAGATACCATTTGTCTTTTTTATTGTCCAACAAGTATTTTCTATCCCCTCATAAGCAAAAACTTATTTTTACTGCGATGCTTTTTTTCTTATAATTCTTTTAGTATAATATGTCATATAAACATGTTAACGATCTTTATTATCAAAAAGGAAGGGCCTCTCTTATGAATATTTTACGCATGAGATATTTTATAGATGTTGCAAAATTTGAAAATATCACAAAAGCAGCACAGATAAACTATATTTCGCAAACAGCCATGAGTCAACAAATTGCAAATATTGAGCATGAATTAGAGATTAAGCTCTTTACACGCAATAAGGGACATCTTCATTTAACAGACGCCGGATATTCTTTCTACAAAGACTGCATGCATATTTTAAAAGACTATGATTCTGCTGTTCGTCATGCCCAAAATATCTGGAATCATCAATTTGGACAGGGCGAACTTTACCTGGGCATTCTCGGTTCCAGTACATTTTCTTATTTGGATGATATTCTCGTCAGTTTTAATGATAAATATCCCAATATCAATGTAAAACTTGTACAGGTGTCTTTTGCCAGCATGAGAAACGACCTAGAACAGGGAAATTTAGATCTTGCCATCTGTCCTTCTTTTAATTTTTCCGGTCTGGCCAATATAAACTGTATGGATCTCTATGATGACAAAATGGGGTTTTTGGTTCCAATTACCCATCCACTTGCCAGAAAAGATTCTGTTTACATTTCAGATATCATTCATGAAAAAATCATAATGACTGATGCGGCATGGGCCGGGATGGCATATGAAAAAATGTTGGATTCCAGACGGAAGGTCGGATACGAACCTATCATTTCTGAAACGGCAGCTTCTGCAATCATTCACCGTACACTTGTTGCATTTGGACGAGGTTGTGCATTTCTTCCGGAACACATGGGCATCTATGACAACCGTAAATGCAAAATGCTGCATATTATAGATGACCCAGATGTTCAGACCACCAGTCTTGCATGGCAGAAAAATACAAACAGCCCCCCATTACTATATCTTGTCACTCTGATCCAAAATTTTTTCAGAGATGAATTTAAAGATTGGTTAGAGGAGTATCTGGAATTTCAAAAAGAAAATGAAATAATCTAATCCCTTGCTAAGTTAACAACCGCCAGTTTATTCTGACTGGCGGTTTCATATTATATTCTCTAAAAGTCATAAGTATTTTTGAATGTGCTGGAAGTAAAAACATATTGGACGTTTTCGAAAAGATGAATTATATTATGCATACAAATTAACTACATTTAGCATTACTGAAAGGAGACTTTAATTAATGTATAATTTCCGCCCTATATCTGACAGAATTTGCAGAATGAGAAAACGTTACAGAGATACTATGTTTACATTAGATTCTGAAAGAACTATGCTTGTAACTGATTTTCATAAACAACATAAAACTTTACCTGCTCCGCTATTTCGGGCACAACTCCAATACGAAATCTGCTCTAAAATGACTATTCGTGTAGAAGAAGATGAACTAATCGTCGGCAATCTTGCTACTAATTATAAAGGTACCACTCTGTGGCCGGAAATATCAGGAATCGCGTGGTTATATTCAGAATTAGATGATGGTTCATTTTATACCAGAAAACAGCAGGATGAACCTATGATTCTTCCAGATGAACACAAAGAAAAAATTTTATCTGTACGGGATTACTGGACGGAAAACACCCTATGGACAGGTATGGCTGACTGTTATCCGGACGGTACTGATGATATCATCAATGCAAATGTTTTAAATATAGGTCAGGGAGGACGTGGACGTGTAGTTGCCACAGGACATCTTATCCCTAACTATGGACGTGTGGTTTCTAAAGGATTTGGGGCAGTTCGCAAGGAAGCTTTAAATGCTTTAAAAAAATGGAATGGATTTTCCAATGATGAAACTGATCCTGAAAAATATTATTTTTATAAATCTATTGTAACTGTATGCGACGCCTATATATTGCTGGCTCATCGTTATGCTGAAAAATGTCGTGAGACAGCAGCATCCACCTCCTGTACTGCCAGAAAAACTGAATTGTTAGACATGGCTGAATCCCTGGATTATATTGCCCAAAACCCAGCCAGAACATTTCGGGAAGCAGTTCAGGCGACCTATTTGTATCAATTATTTTTATTTATTGACGGAAACTATCAGAACTGCTCCTTTGGCCGTTTTGACCAGTATACCTACCCCTGCTTAAAAAAAGAACTGGATGAAGAAACTATTACATTAGAAGAAGCACAGGAAATTGTAGACTGTTTCTGGCTAAAAGTAGGTTGTCTGTTTAATGCACGACTTCGCTTTACCGCTCAGGTAACTGGTGCATATTCTACCTTTATGCATCTTACTCTTGGCGGATGCGATAAAAATGGCAACGATGCAACTAACCCCGTTACCTATATGGGACTTGAAGCAGCTGCACGTCTTCAGTTACATGAACCGCCGGTGTCTTTACGCGTCAGCCGCCGTATGCCTGACAAGCTATTTGAATGTGCGATTGAATCTTCAAAACGTGCCGGTGGAATCCCTTGTTTTCAAAATGAGGATCTTATTATTGAAACCTTGTTGCAGGGAAAATACTATTTACCAGAAGACGCCAGAAATTTTGCAATAAACGGATGTCAAGAAATTGCCGGATCCGGAAATGATTACTCAGCTTCTCAGTGCGTAAATTCCTGTGCAGATATCAACCTTGCTAATGTACTGCTTCTCAGCATTAATAACGGCATCAATCCCGTAAACAAACAAAAATGTGTTCCAGGCTATGGATTTCTGTATGAAATGAATACGTTTGAAGATGTAAAAAAAGCATTCGTCGCAAATATTGATTATTTTGCAAACTGGCTATGTATTTTAAATAATGCCCTGGAATACTACCATTGGAAAATCTATCCTGTTCCAGCGCTATCAGCCATGTTAGACGGATGTGTAGAATCAGGTACCGATTGCGTACGCGGTGGAGCTAAATATAATTCATATGGTACTTCTGTAGGCGGAACAGGCGTTATGATTGACAGCCTTGTAGCTATAAAATATATGGTTTATGACCAAAAACTGTGTAGTGCAAAAAAACTATATGATGCTCTAATGGCAGATTGGGTCGGTTATGAAGACCTACGTCAGCAAATTATAAATATGCCTCATCGTTATGGAAATGCAGATCCTTATGCAGATGAAATCGCCAAATGGTCTATGGAGATGATTGCTAAAATAATAAACAGTAAAAAAATGGCTCGCGGACGATTAAGAATGTGGGTAGGAAGTGCTTCAGCCCATGTTGTAGCTGGAAAACGCGCATGGGCAACCCCAGATGGCAGAAAATATGGCGATCCTTTATCTGATTCCTCTTCACCATGCCAGGGCGCTGATAAAAATGGTCCTCTTGCCGTACTCCGTTCTGCAACAAGTTACGACCATCACAATTTTCCTACCGGATTTGCATTAAATATACGTTTTTCACCAAAAACACTACAGGGTAAAGAAAGCATTAATAAAATGAAATCCATGCTTTTCTCTTATTATGATATGGGAGGCATGGAACTGCAATATAACATCATCAGTTCTGATGAATTACGCGCAGCACAAAAAGATCCGGAAAAATACAGAGATCTGGTTGTCCGCGTTGCCGGTTTTTCCGCTTACTTTGTTGAATTGGCAACCGGTCTGCAAAATGATATTATCGCAAGAACAGAAAACTCTCTTTAATAATTTAATTCCCTACCTCTACAAAATGGCACTGCATTTCATGCAGTGCCATTTATTATCATTTATATTATGCACATTTTTCATTAATAAACCATAAAAACTGCTCCATTGTATCCAGTCTGTTCTTGTTGCTATATTATTGAATATATGCTTTTAGCTTTTCAGACAGATTTTCTCAGTCTTTTCTCGCGCACTCGCTGGCTTCGCCTTTTAAGATCTCCAGTCCGTGTTTCAGAGACGGAAGTATATACTCCAGTGCTTCCCTGACTGCTTTTGGACTTCCCGGAAGGTTTACGATCAGCGTCTCCCCACGGATACCTGCAATCGCTCTGGAAAGCATAGCCCTCGGTGTGATAGACAGGGAATAAAACAGGATCGCATCTGTAATTCCACGGGCTTCTTTTTCAATGACCATTTTTGTAGCTTCCGGTGTCACATCTCTTTTGGAAAATCCGGTTCCGCCGGTAGTCATGACAAGGTCTGCGCCGTCTTCACTCATTTTGATCATCTCTGCTGCCAGCATATCCTTTTCGTCCGGAAGCACGACTTTCCGAAGAATCTCATATCCTGCCTCTTTCAGCATGTCTTCCATTACCTGTCCGCTGACATCTTCTCTCTCTCCAGCGTATCCTTTATCGCTGGATGTAATAATTGCTGCTTTCATTATTCTTCTCCTTATTTGTTCTGTATAGCTTAGTGCATCTATTACGCATATCTCCGAAATCGATTTCTATATACATTTAAAGCTTCTCTTGTACTTATTCTTAGGCCACTTCATATACAATTCATACTTTTTTATAAAACAGTATCCTGCTGTCAAACATATTTTACAAGCTCAGACTTATATCAGTAATCCTGTTTTTTGTATCTGTAAAATAAATTTGGCATAACTTCTCCTGCTTCTGCTTTGTAACCTTGTAAACCATTTTATCGCGGGTATTTCAACCAGCTGTTTTAGTTATTATAATACCGCATTTAAAATCCGTTTCAGATGCCTAGTCTGCCGCTGTTTTTATTTTTGGCAATGACATCAATCAAAACCAGTTCAGTGGGATTGCCAAACCGTGGAACGCAGGCTGTATTGGAAAGTCCTGCACTGACGATCAGTTTTTTATCATAACATCCATAACAGTATTTGGGAAACAATCCCTGTCCCGGCGCCAGCACGCCATGCCGTCCGATCCGCCACTGCCCGCCATGGACATGCCCCGATACGATCAGGTCAAAGGTATCCCACTCTGTATCTTTGATGTATCGGCGGTAATATTCCGGATGATGACAGATCAAAATCTTATATCCCGGTTTTGTCGCGTATGCATGCAACCAATCCAGATCATATCGGGTAGCAAGACCGCCAATATGGATTATATTTTCTGAATTTTCTTCATCTTCTGAAATAATTTCTGTTTTAGAATTCCATCCGCTTTCTGAATCGTTTTCGACTTTCAGATAGTTTTTATTTACTACATCTTTTACAGCTTTCCGATTGTTTCCACACTCCGACTTCGGTACCAGTCGATTTTCCACCAGATTCCAGCAGATATCCTCATTCTCCAGAAGAAAGATCCGTTTTTCCGAAAACACCTTCTGATCTTCTTTCGTGAAATACCATTCATGATTGCCCGGTGAATAAAAAACCGGCGCAATCTCAGATGCTTCTTTCAAAAATTCGATACCTTCGGAAAATTCATGCTTCTCATGCATGCTGTAACCGATCTTCATAACTGTCTTCATCGCGCCGGAAGCAATCTTATTCTTTTTGCGCAATCCCTGCCAGGCATCCATCTCTGCTTTTGTATACTGGCTTTCTCCCTCGGTACACCGCTCCAGAATATCCCCGGCTGCCAGGATCAGATCCGGCTGTTCCTGTTTCAGACATTTCAATACTTCACCCCCTGGCCGGTCGTGGAGATCTGCGGCAAGGGCAATCCGAAGGGAATTCTTCACAGGTGCTGATATTTTGTATCTTGTCGTAATCATTTTCAATGTCTTTACGCTCATAACAGTTATTATACGGGAGAAGTTTCATTTCAGCAAGTAAAGATTCCCTTAACATCTTTACATAAAAAACGACCGTCAGGACGCCGCTCGCATCCTTTGACAGTCGTTTTTCTCATTTATTTTATGTAGCAAACCAAGTTGAGTTCGCAGGAGACCTGCGCCCTCGCAAGACATTTATCTCATCGTGATATATCCACGGTAGTTTGCAAGGTTGTTGCTCGGTGTGTAGTCAGCAACTGCTGCACTGCATACATTGTGGTATGGTTTCAGGAACGGGAATGCATCCTGCTGAGCCCATGACGGTTTCTCAAGTGCTTTCATATCCTCTACCATTACTTTATACCAACCAGACTGATTCTCAAACCAAATCTCCAGTACCCAGTCCATAACGCATCCGTTGATATCTTTTTTTACAGCGCTTGCCAGTACACGGGTGCACTCCGGAGCTGCCTGAAGGATCGGAACTACTTTTTCAAATAACCATTTCTCACCTTCTGCTTTGTCTACGCCTTCCGGGAAACCAATCGTCATGTTGAAACGATAGTTAGCGCCATCTTCGATAGTACGGCCTTTTCCTTTCAGGTCTTTCTCCCACCACATCGGAAGGAATGCAAAGATGAAAGGATTGCCTTCTGCGTTGTTGGATTTGCGGGCTGCATTTCCTGCATCTCCATCAGAATCGATCTGTGCATCTGTATGAGCTGCTGCCGGAATCTGCCCCTGCCATACAAGAACATCCATCGGGAAAGTCTCTGCGATTGCTTTGATCTCCAGACGCGGATCCAGATCGCTTACCAACCAGTGATGCTCTGTCAGCTGCATTCTCGCATATCCGAAACGATCGCCCTGTGGCGGAATCGGGAATGACGGATAAAATGCGTATTTTGTCACATACGGCTCAAACTGGGAGATGCTGTCCGGAACATGTGTTTTGTAAAGCCATCTCTGAAGTTTCGGTCTGTAATCTTCGTTTACACAGTCTACATAAATAAGACTTCTCATCGGTTCAAATTTAAAATCTGCCATTGGAAATACCTTCTTTCTTAACTTTTCGTTGAAATGTTCCTGCAAAACGACTCATTGTATTTCAGTCAGCCGTTTTTTACAGATATCGGAAATTTCCCTGTTCTGTCTTTTGGGACATCGTACAATGAGTGTTTTTATGATTGTATCTAATTAGTTCTCTTTAGATGGTGCCGGAGTCGGCTCGCATACTGCAGTGTAATGTGCTTTACGTCTCTTGAACTCTTCATCTTTGTAAAGGTTCATCAGGCGGCCTTCGTTCTCAAAGATATCTTCTCCGTGTAATTTTTTACCGGAAAGGATGTCGTGTGCATGATACTCTGTAGCCGGATCAAATTTGAATTTGAATGCATCGTCAACGATCTCAAGTGTTCCCTCAAGTCCGCAGAGTTCACATACGCAGTGAGTTGTTCCCGGAACGATGTAGAAGTTGTTGCCCTGGCAATGCGGACATGCGCCTTCTTTGCCTTTCCAGAGAGACACTGGCTCAGATCCCGGAATCTTCAGATCTGTATCAATGATCTGCTGTGCTGCCTCTGCGAGGTTGCGTCCGATCTCTTTCATGCGTTCAATCTTGTCATCCTGCATGATAACGTCTTTACACCAGCAGAAGAACTCATTGTTTACTACTTTCCAGCCAGGGCTCAGTGCAAACATTGCATGGTCTGTCTCACAACGAACTGCCCAGTCAGAGCCACCGATTCCTACGAAGGAAACAGCTTTCTGCTGGAAAAGTCTCGGGTTCAGGCCTTCTTTGCCAGCCTCTTTGAGTTTTCCGTCCAACATCATGAGCATACCTGTGTCATGTCCCGGTCCCATACGGTCTGTGATAGAATGATATAAACCAGTTGCGCCGGATTCAAAGATCGGATCTACGAACAGAACACCGTCAGCCTCAACGATTTTCTCATAGAAAGCTTTAAAATCATCTTTGCGTGTGCAGATCATGCCTTTGCCCATTACAAGACCACGGGAACATGCCACACAACCGGAACAATACTCGATGTTCCAGTCCATCAGATGGATAAATTCAATCTCTGCTCCCTGTGCTTTTGCTTCTTCCAGTGCTACGCGGCACATTGTATCGTTATTTCCGTTTTTTGTTCCAAGTGATACGCCTAAAATCTTCATTTCGTTGTTTCCTCCTTCATCAAACCTAATACCATTTTTGCCTTTTTATCATGTATCATCTCAAACACATGCGTTTTATTACCCATATGTTTAGTTTAACACATAAATACCATTTTGTGTATTTTTATTATAATTTGCATAATATTAAATGTCCAATATGCATATTGCATTATAATGACAGGAAATGGCAGACATTTCGCTTTTTATATGAACAAAAAACAGGCTCTTTCGGATGTATTTTTTATAAATGTTAAATTTTTCACTTATGTCTTATGCATTTTTTGCATAAGACTATTTTTCGGATACATTTCCCTGCGCATCAATATCCACGCCAAAGGAAATCTGCTCCATATAATCGTACAGATCCTGTGCTTGCTGCCCTTCCATTTCGTATGTCAGGGAGTTGGAAGCCGCTGCCGGAACGATCTTCAGAGACAGCTTCTGATTTTCATCTGCGTCCACCTGCAGCATGGCAGTTTTACTGATCGTCTCATGGAACATAAAGTTTCCAAGACTGTAAACGACAGGCACGCCTTTATAGTATTCGATTCCTTGCAACACATGAGGGTGGGAACCAATGACCAGATCTGCGCCGGCATCGATATACTGTTTTGCCAGCTCCCGCTGATATGCTTCCGGCGTTTCCGCCTTTTCGATGCCCCAGTGTACATAAACAACGACCAAATCATTTTCTTTTTCCGCTGCTTTGATCTGCGCTACGAGATCTGTCGGATCGTATGTGGTAAAGACGCCTGGCTGACCGTTGCGGATATCCCAGTCTGTTACCGGAATCACGCGGGATGCGCATAAAATTCCCACTTTTGTCCCATTCAAAGTGAAACTTTCACATTCCATAGCACGCTCTTTTGTCTCTCCGGCGCCAACATAAGGAATACCAGCTCCATCCAGTGTGGTAAAGGTCTGAGACAGCACATCTTTGCCATAATCCAGCACATGATTATTTGCCAGCGACACGATATCTACCCCCATCTCCTGAAATGCCTTTACGTAGGAAGGATCTGCCTTAAAGGTAAACTGCTTGTCAGGCGCCTTCGTACCACCTGTTCCAAATGGAAATTCTTCATTGATCATGGCCAGATCTGCTCCCTGCATCCGTTTCTGTAAATCCGGCGAAAGGATTCCTGACAGTCCTTTTCTGTCATACGCAGATGTGATATTATCCTGAAACAACACATCTCCGGTAAACACCATGGAGCATGGTCCAGGCAAGACAGAACGCAGATATTTATCCATGTCCAGATCGCCCTGGATTTCATCTTCTCCATCAGTATTTTCGCTGTCAGCTGACAGATTTTCAGAACGATCGGCCGACAGATTTTTCATGTCAATATATTGTCCGTCCGATCCGATTTCCCTTCTCCCGCACGCGCCCATCGTTCCAAGAGCAGTAATACAGAGCAGCACTGCCAGCAGTTTCATTTTTTTCTTTTTCATAAGTACGTTCCCCCGTTTTCTATACATGTGCTCCCAGTATCTTCTGAACAGAAAATCCAGAAATCATTGATTGTATTTTGCTTTTGAATATAATTTAATTATAACTTTTCTACTATAGTTTGTACAAGTTCTATCTATGAGATTTTAGTCTTTATTAACTTTTTTAATCAGTGACATCCCCCTATTTTGCTTTAAATAAAAAACTGGCGGAGCTTCTATAGCAAACCCGCCAGTTTTCTATCTTATCATCTTATTTTCTGTAGGTTGCAGAAACATTTTTCTACAACCCCATCGGCTCACAATCTGATGCCTGCATCACAGTCTTACTCTTCCGGATTTTTCGGCATGATGATTGCTGCGATCAGGTAGATCAAAAGACCACCGCCCACTGCAAAGCAAAGCAGTACAAAGATCAGTCTGATCAGTGTCGGATCCATGCCTGCATATTCTGCAATACCGCCACATACTCCGCAAAGAATTTTATTTCTGTTTGATCTGTAAAGTCTTTTTCCTGTCATAGTCTTTTCTCCCTTCTGCTTTTTTATATACTTCAGAATCTTCTTTTAAGGAATCTCTGTAAAGCATTCCTCTTATATACGTTCTTATTATTTAATACTTATTACCTACAGTATGCTCACTTTTTCGAAAAAAAGTCAATCAGTTTGCGTTATTTTTTGTCATAATGTTTTAAGTGACAAACATCATCACTGTGGTATTCTCCTGCGGTACGGTCACAGGTCAGCATGATAGATCCGGAACCACAGGTAAGCCACACTGTAGAATCGCCACCGGTGGCAGGTATGGTTGCAGAAGCGTCATAGTACTTCTTATTAACCATCACATCTCCGCTGCCGCAGGCAATCTCATACGCATCCCGCTCTGAAATGCCCTGCAAATCCAATTCAATATCTCCTGACCCTGCATCTGCTTTCACATCGCCAAGAACCTTTCCTGTAATATCCGCTGAGCCACTGCTAACTGCTGTCCGGAAGCGTCCGTTACAGTTCATATCTTCAATTTCAAGATCTCCAGATCCAACATCTGCCAGCAGTTCTGATTCCGCAATAATCTCATGCTTCAGGTCCATCTCCCCCGAAGTTACTCTCAGCACTACAGCAGATGCCCGCAAGGCTGTCTCATTTGTCAGTTCTCCGGAGCCTACATTTAATTCCAGACGTTCTGCAATATAATCCTCCGGCAGATACAGGATCGCCTGTGTTTTTTCCTTCGCATCCACTGTAAATCCAATCTGAAATCCAGATGCATCACTGACAATCTCCAATCTGGAATCTTTCAGCGTTACACTGTATTCTTCTGTGTCATCTAGAACTGTTAGCCGGATCTGACCATCCTCAGAAGACCGTATCTGCACATTGTCAGAACCTGTTGATAAGAAAATCTCTTTTACATCACTGCTGTTATACTCATACTGTTCACGAGTATCTGTCTGCATTGTATTTTCATCTGAGCCGGTATTTCCATAATATTGGGTAACCCGCCAGCAAAACGGTCCCCGTTTACTGATATGCCATCCATGGGATCTCATCCATTCGCTCTGATTCAATTCATCCAACGATGGTCCTCTGCTGACGTTTACCGATGCCACACACACAAGGATTACACCGGCTGCTGCCAGAGCAGCGACAATGATCAGACATATCTTTAATAATTTTTTCATAGATCCTTACCTCCTGCCGCTGATACTTTTTATTACCACTCCTGTTGCATGACAGATTCCCCGGATTGCTGTCGGAAGTACATATCTGCAATATGCGATCAGCGCAAGAAACAGCAGTATCGCAAGAGCAAATCCAATCAGACTGATACCAAGTACCCCAACACCCGGAAATATAAAACCGCTGCCGGCAATGCCTCCTCCCGCAAACACCCCGAAGATTCCGGCAGCTGCGCAGCCGGCCATTCCGCCTGCAAGACCTACCGCAACACCAACGACTACGGCAATCACAACTACTAACACACAAACCATCACAATGACAGCAATGATCCAGAATGGTAATAACAGCAGTCTTCTGAGGCGTCTGTTATGACGCTGTACACTTTCCGGTTCCTCATAACCACCGGTGTAAGACTGTGATTGTTGTTGTGAGTATTCCCCTTGATCTGTATTACTCTGCTGATAGTCGTAATCCTGATTCTGCTGTGTATTTTTCTGTTGACTCTGGTCGTTCTGCTGATGTACATTTTCATATTGCGCAGAGCCATTTTGATACTGTGTTGCATCATCCACTACATCTGATCCCATGGGTACCTGTTTTTCATCCACGGTCTGATAACCGTTTTCCGTATATTCGCCTGCATCCGCCGGCTGATCTATCCCACGTTTCAGACTATCCGCTACCTGCTGTGGGGAACCAAGTTCTTCCAGCACAGAAGCTTCATTTTCAATTCCTGCATCTTCAAAATAGCACCTGTAATATTCCAGTGCCTCATTTCTTTCTTCTTCCGGAATATCCTGCAACAGATGTGCAAGTTCCTCCAGAAACTGTCTCTGGTCCATCAATTCTCGCCTCCCCTGAACAGACTGGATATTTTTGAAGCATAAGACTCCCACTCAGTTTTATACAAATTCAGCTGTACGGAACCTTTCTCTGTAATCTTGTAATATCTCCGGTTCCTTCCACCACATTCCATATCGTAAACCGCCAGGCAGTCGTCTTTCTGCAACCGCCGCAGCACCGGATACAATGTAGAATCCGATATCTCCAGAACTTTCCGCACATCCTGAGTGATCTTATATCCATAGGTCCCTTCTTCTTCCATAGAAACGACTGCCAGAACGATTGCATCCAGCAAAGCCGCGCCCGTATTGAAAACCATGTCATCACTCCTGTTTCTTTTTCATTTACTTTCTGTCAGCATTGTCACGCCAACAGAAAACTACGAAGTTCTTATTTTCATATAAGTCAACCTGTTTCTTGTCTAATACTATATGTCATATAATATTAAATGTCAACAGATATTATATTAATATATATTAATATTTCATGAATACTATCAGTATACGTTTCTCAGTCATATTTTGTTCCTATAAAATCCCTATAAAATTATTCTAAAATCTCTGTATTCTTTCTGGCATAAAACGGAATAGTATAGTATACTCTTAAAAACAGCTGTTTTCCCTATCATCTCAGCAGGTTTTATGAAGAATCACTGAACATGCAGCTGTCAAAATACAACAGGCACCCCATTTGGAGATACTGTATTTCACACAATGATATTGTCTGTTTTCACGAGAAAGGAGTCAGAAATATGAGCGATAATTTAACAAATATGGAATGTACCCACAACTGCAGCACCTGTGGTTCTGCATGCAGTACAGAGAAAAAAGGAAAAAGCTTTTTCGATAAATTGGAAATGGTTTCAGATGCTTACAGCCAGCTGGATGAAGAAGAAGTGCTGAAAATTTTAAATGATACCATTGCAGAATGGGAAAAAGAAGAGGAAGCATAATTCAGTTTAAAAAAGCAAACAGGCATGCACTTACAAACTATCCGGAATTATAATAAAAAAGCTGTGATTTTCCGATTAATTTCATCGAAAAATCACAGCTTTTTCACTTCATTCACGAATGCTCTCTGTGCTTTCTCAGTTTTGCACACTGTTCCGGGAAAAACAATACCAGAAACAGTACAAAGGATACTCCAAAAAATATTACTTGCAAAAATTTTTTAAACGTTTTTTTCCAGGACTCCATGATATTCAGCTGCTCCTCTCTGCTTCATAACATCTTTCCCCACCTGCATGACATTTCGATACACTTCCTGATAAGAAACACCCGTCTTTTCACAGACAGCTTTTACACTATCATACTCCGGATAACACCGGATCTCGTCTCCGATGATGCACACTTTTGCTTCTGCTGTTCCGAACTTCGTCTGAACGATTATCTGTTCCCGCGGAA
This sequence comes from uncultured Roseburia sp., assembly GCA_900557275.1. The sequence goes on along the minus strand of USRX01000002.1, from coordinate 53,331 downwards.
GAATCGTGCGATCCATAAGCTGATGCCGGATGCCGATGGTCGTGGTCTCACGAAATATAATGGCTTCCAGTTCTTCTGCCTGCTTTGGATCACAAAGAACATCCAACTGCCACGCCGGTCTGTTTTTCTTCATATAAACCGGCGTGTAACGAACATCCTTTGCGCCTGCCTGCAGCAGCAGCTCCATCACATATCCAAGCATTTCTCCGGTGCAGTCATCAATATTCGTTTCCAGTTTCAGGATCGTATCATGTAAATATGCCGCTTTCTTTTCATAGATTTCTTCAGATGTCTGCTCTGTTCCATGTATCTTATTCTGCTCAGATGATACATGGGATTTTACATAATCTTTATTCCCTATTATAGCACAATCAGCATTTTTGTCTATTTCTCCATAAAAATTCTCTTTTGGAAGCTTTATACTGTTCTGTTCGGTAATATTTACACTTCTGTTATTCGGCTCATTCCAATATTTTGTGTTAAGGTTTCCCGTCTTTTGAATCTCTATATCAGATGTTTTTTTAGAAGTTTCTTCCAACAGCATTGCCCGAAGGATGCTTGGCCGTTCATATTCCCGTTTTCCGGCACCCATTCCGGTTTTACGGATGATAAATTCTTTCGGCAGGCAATCCACAGTACGAAAAGCAGCTGCAATTGCTGCTCCGGTAGGAGTGATAAATTCTCCCTGAATGTCTATGATCTCAGCAGAAATCTCATACGCCTGTAAAATATTCAGAACCGCCGGTACCGGCACCGGAAGCACACCATGCTGACAACGCACCGTACCATGTCCTTCACAAAGTTTCGGAATCACAACCTGTTCTACACCAAGGTCATCCAGACATACCGCTGCTGCCACAATATCCACGATAGAATCCACTGCGCCTACTTCATGGAAATGCACCTGCTCTGCCGGAACACCGTGAGCTTTTGCTTCCGCATCAGCAAGAATCTGAAAAATCTTTAATGCCATCGCTCTGGCTCCGTCCGACATTTCCCCGGCTTCAATAATCTTTGTAATCTCCTGCAGTCCGCGATGGCTATGAATATGCATATGAGCATGGTCATGAGCATTCCCGGCCCCTGTATGGCTATGCATATGATTATGCCCATGCAAATATTCCATATCATGGTCATGGTTTTCACAGGATGCATCCAGCAGAACATCGAAAGAACAGCAGTCGATACCTGATTTACTGACTCTGTGAATCAGGACATCGTAACCACTGACCGGCAGACTTTTCAGAACTGCTCTTAGTTTTGTCTCATCTGCGCCAAGATCAAGCAATGCTGCCACCGTCATATCGCCACTGATTCCGGCATTGCACTCCAGATACAGCATCTTTGCTTTTTTCCAGACATTTTCCTCAATGGTACTGTCTCCTGCCCAATATTTCATTTTCAGGCCGTTACTATGAGAATGCTCCATTGTCTTCCCCCTGATATCTGTTTTCTGTAATATTTCTGTTTTTTACTGGCAGAATTTCTACCTTGCTTTCGGCTCCTTACATACCGCCAGCCGGTTAATCTGTGCCGCCATGTATCCGGCGCCATATCCATTGTCTATGTTTACTACAGCAACTCCATTCGCACAGGAATTGATCATCGTCAGCAATGCAGAAATGCCATGCATGCTTGCGCCGTAGCCCACGGATGTGGGAACTGCGATCACGGGATTACTTACCAGTCCGCCGATCACACTTGCCAGAGCCCCTTCCATTCCCGCCACTGCCACGACACAATTTGCCTTCTGAATCCGATCCAGCTGTGCCAGAAGCCTATGCAGTCCGCTGACACCTACATCATAGATCCGGTCAACTTCTGCTCCGAAAAATTCTGCCGTCTGTGCCGCTTCCTCTGCAATGGGAACATCTGCGGTTCCTGCTGTACAGACAGCAATCTTTCCCGTTCTTATCTTTCCCGGTTTTTCCATTTTTAAAATATGAGAGACCGGATCATAGCTCACATCCGGAACCGCTTTTTTTACCAGCTCATACTGATATTTACTTGCTCTTGTTCCCAATGCCTCTCCCTGTATCTCCATCATATGTCTATAGATTTCCGGCAGATAAGCATCCGGTTTTCCCTGACAGAAAATCACTTCCGGGAAACCGCAGCGCACCGCCCGATGCGAATCCAGCTTTGCATAATCATATTCCTCAAAGGGTTGTCTGCGAAAATATCCTTCTGCCTCTTCCACAGACAAAGCTCCGGTCTTTACCTGCTCTAATATTTCTCTGGTATCCATTTTTTGCTACCTTCTATATTCTGTTATACGCCATCTGATCATTTGTTCTGAAACATGCCATTTTACAAATAGCTGCCACAATATATTTTTTACATTATATTTTTCCAACACAGAATCATCAGGACTGTGACATCATCTGGCTTGCAAAAGATGACCAGTCTCCATCCAGAAATCCGTTCTTTTTCTGTTCCGGCTCTGTCATATCACCATCCAGCTCATCCAGCCAGATCTGAGCGCAGGCATCACTCGGCATACGCAGATCTCCACGCGGAGACACTGCAACCGTACCGACTTTCGGGCCATCCGGCAGACAGGAACGTTTGAACTGCTGATTGAAAAATCTGCGATAAAAAGTCTTCATCCATTTTAAAATTGTTGCATCGTCATAACTTTCACGAAATGTATATCTTGCCAGACGGTAAATCTTCTTCGGTTCAAAGCCAAAACGAAGCATATAGTACAGGAAGAAATCATGCAGCTCGTAAGGTCCCACCAGATCTTCTGTCTTCTGTGAGATCTGTCCGTCTTCCGGTGGAAGAAGTTCCGGGCTTACAGGCGTATCCAGTACATCCTTCAGTACTTCTGCCAGCTCATCCTCACAACATTCATACGCATAATACTCTACTAAATAACGTACCAGTGTTTTCGGCACAGAAGCATTTACTCCATACATGGACATATGATCTCCGTTATAGGTTGCCCAGCCCAGAGCAAGTTCAGACATATCTCCGGTTCCGATAACCATACCACCGGTCTTGTTTGCGATATCCATAAGGATCTGGGTACGTTCTCTTGCCTGTCCGTTCTCATAAGTCACGTCATGCACGGACATATCCTGTCCGATATCTTCAAAATGCTGAGTAACAGATTTCCCGATATTTATCTCCATCAGAGTTGCTCCTACGCACCCAATCATATGCACCGCATTGTCGTAAGTTCTGTCCGTAGTTCCAAATCCCGGCATCGTAACGGCAATGATATCCTTTTTGTCTTTTCCAAGCATTTCAAAAGCACGGATCGTAACCAGAAGCGCCAGCGTAGAATCCAGTCCGCCGGAAATACCGATGACCGCTGTTTTGCATCGAGTATGTTTCAGACGTTGTTTTAATCCACTGGCCTGAATGTTCAGAATCTCATTACAGCGTTTATACCGCTCCACTCTTTTTACCGGAACGAACGGTTTCGACCAGACAGGCCGTGTAAGTTTTGTCTCCTCTACAGTCAGATTGAACTCCACATTCATATAGGCGGCATCATCCATCTGGAACGTTGTCATTCTGCGACGCTCCTCCAGCAGACGGTTGACATCAACCTCCGTATAAGCAGGATCATTGATAAAACGTCTGGAAGATGTCAATACTGTGCCGTTTTCCGCAATGATATTATGACCTGAATATACGACATCCTGTGTGGATTCGCCATTGCCCGCGCTGCAATATACATAACCGCACACCAGTCTTGCAGACTGACTCTTTACCAGATCTCTGCGATAATCTGCTTTACCGACAGTCTCATCGCTGGCAGAAAGATTAACAATCAGATCTGCACCGGCCATTGCCAGTCCCACGCTTGGCGGATTCGGTGCCCACAGATCCTCACAGATCTCCACACCGATCTTCAATGATGGCATCTGGCGACAGGAAAAGATCAGATGTGTGCCCATGGGTACCACATGGTTTTCATCAATTTCCACCGGCACCGGCTGCTCCATTCCTTTTGTAAAATGACGTGCCTCATAAAACTCATTATAGTTCGGAATATGGGTCTTTGGCACGAGACCCAGGACACTTCCTCCGCTGATCGCAGCTGCCACATTGTATAATTTTCCATTGTATGCAATCGGCAGACCCACGAATGCAATGTAATCTTTTCCCTCACTATGTGCTGCGATCTTAAGAAGAGCCTCTTTTGCTTTCCGCAAAAGCAGCTCCTGATAAAACAGATCTCCACAGGTATAGCCTGTAATGCAAAGTTCGGGAAGTACAATGACTTTTGTTTCCAAACGCTCTGCCACATTGATGCGTTTTATAATTTCTTCCGTATTATATTTTGTATCCCCTACTTTAACATACGGGGTATACGCCCCCACTCCTATAAATCCGTGTCTCATTCTTTGATAATCTCCTTCAGTTCTTCGGTATCAAACACATAATCCGTGTTACAGAAGTCACATTTTACAGTAACCGGCTGACCTTCATCGATCATTTCCTGCAGGTCTTTCTTACCAAGGCTGATTACCGCTTTCGTTACCCGTTCTCTGGAACAGTTGCAGTAAAATTCTGCAGGCATGGTATCAGTAATCTCAAGCCCCATATTTCCAAGAATACGATCCAGCAGCTTCTCAGGTGTATCGCCTTGCTCTAAAAGATCTGTCACAGATGTGATGCCTGCCAGATTTTTCTCCAGCTGGGCAATGGTTTCTTCCTCGGTAAATGGCATCAGCTGAATGATGAAGCCGCCAGCCTGACGGACATGTCCTTCCTCATCTACCAAAACACCAAGTCCCACCGCTGACGGAACCTGCTCAGAAGTGGCAAAATAATAAGTCAGGTCTTCTGCGATCTCACTGGTCTGTAATGCAATCTGTCCCACATATGGATCTTTCAGTCCCATATCTTTGATAACCTGAAGCATACCATGTCCTACTGCGCCTGCCACATCCAGTTTTCCTTTCGCATTTGCAGGCAGATGGATATCTGATACAAACGGATATCCTTTTACATGACCTTTCGTATCTGCGGTCACGGTCATGCCACGCATTGGGCCATCGGATTTAATCTGTAGGGTCAGAAGATCATCTTCGCCTTTCATCATAGCTCCCATCATAACACCGGCAGACATCAGACGTCCAAGGGCAGCTGTCACTACCGGACTGGCATCATGCCGTTTTCTTCCTTCCTCTGCCAGATCCTTTGATGTAATTGCAAATGCGCGGATGGCATGATCTGCTGCTGTGGCACGTACCATGTAATCACTGTATTTTTTTTCTGTATTGCTCATAAGCTTTTTTTACCTGCTTTCTTCCATATATCGTTTATCCATATATACTTATATTTTCTTCTCGCTGACACTCCATATATCATGAACAACGCTTTGCATCATACCATTCATAATAACTGATTTTTACCTAAAAAATCGTTCTGCGAAAAATCATTATACCTCTTTTCCATGTTCTCTGGCAACAAAATACATCCGGCTGCATGTCTCTTCCGGTTCCTCATGCGTACCTTCTCCATAGAATGCCAGCACTTCCATACCTGCTTCTTCCAACAGTTGTCTGATCAGCTCCGGATCATAGGATCTCTGGTAATGAAACTCTTCATACCGGCGATACCAGCCCGGTTTTTCTTCCACAAATAAAGTCAGATCGTATTCATTGATCTCGGATTCTTCATCAAAATAATTATCCCAGATAAAGCTTGCGTCTTCCCGGTTCTCACAAATAGTCTGCGTACCCAGCTCTTCCCGATATTTCCACGGCGTATTCATATCAAATACAAAGATTCCTCCCGGATCCAGATAATTATTTACCAGCTTAAAGACGGCCAGCAATTCCTCCGGTTCCAGAATATAGTTCATGCAGTCACACACACTGACCACTGCCTTTACCGTACCGTAAAGTTCAAATTCCCGCATATCCTGCAGCAGATATAAGATTCCTTCCGATTCCTCATGTTCTCTCGCAATGCCGAGCATGTCTTCCGACATATCCACACCGATCATATCATAACCCTGCTTTGCCAGCAGACGGGTCATTTTTCCGGTACCACATCCAAGATCCAAAACAAGCCCATCTCCGATCCCATGTTCTTTCAAGATCTCACAGATATAACTGCACCATTCCTCATAGGGCACATTATCCATAAACTGGTCATACACCTGGGCAAAACTGCTGTATGCTTCCAATTCTATTTCCATATAATCTCTTTCTGCCTTTCTTTTTCCAGTTGTTTATTATTTACCAAATCCGGCAAAGAAGTCTTTAATCGCCTGGATCAGTTTTGCAAAAAATCCCTGGGCTTCTCCCATCAGGGCATCCACATCAATATCGTATCCCATGGATGAAAGTTTATCATAAATGGCATTTGCCTGTTTTTTAATGCTGTCTGTATTCAGATTCAGTTTTGTGATCTTCTCCAAAAGAGATTGGAGCTTCTGACGATCTTCATCGGAAAGCTGAATGTCAAATTTTTTCTCCGCATCCTGAATGACCCCCTGAATTTCTTCGCCGGACAGCTTTTTCCCTGCTACCTGATCTTTTGCATAGGCTACGACGCCTTCGATCTCATCACCATCAGTGGAGCTGTCATCTTTGATCTCTCCGGTGGTAACCAGCTCATCCAAAGCAGCATCTATATTATCCTCATCAACATCTTTACCGGTCATTTCCGAATACGCTTCGATGACACCTATGAGCGCTGCGGTACCGGAAATCTCAAAAGGCGCTGCCACAATAGCTTCCGCATCTTCGATTCCTGCTGTGACCATGGCATTCTCATACATGCCCGTGGTACAGTAGTTGATATTTTTTGTCGTCACATTGACACCGCTGCCTTTTTTTCCTTTGATCACGACGACAGAAGACAGGGATCTCGTTCCGATCTTATCCTTTGAAATATAGGAATCAAGATATTTATGCTCCTGATCATTGGTCACATAGACCACGTCATACTCATCCAGTGCAGTAGCATCCACACCCATAAGGTCAAGTACTTTGCTCTGCTGTTCGCTGGTCAGATCTTTTCCGAGGGCAAGATACGGTTTGTCTTTTTTCGTGACCACTACCTCTTCTTCTGTGGCGCTGCTGTCTGCCGTCGTCTTGCTGCTCTTTGCGAATGCACCGGTTCCCATTCCCAGTGTCATGACTGCTGCCAGTGTCAGGCACAGCCCTTTTTTCCATAATTTTTTCATTCCTGCTCCTCCTTCTGAAATCCCCTCTGTTTTCCGATACTTTGTTGCCAGAACATATCGCCAATGCACTTTATTCTAACAGAATCCGGTAATCCGCAGCTGTATGCTCTCGTTTCCCTGATAACTGTTGATTTCCGGGTAATACATAAAATGCATCCGAACCCCCGGCTGCCGTTTACCATGCATCACAGCCTCTGCTGCTACCTTACCATATTTCTCTGCAATGGATAACTCCAAATTTTCCGGTTCTCCAAAATATACGGCATCTCGCACAGTACCATGCTTGCTTTTCAGCTGAAGTCGTACCACACTTCCGTTTCCGAAGATCCTTGCAGAACAGATCTCCAGATCATGGTCTGCAAATGCCGGTTTCTCATTCCCTTTTCCAAAAGGCTCCAGACAATCAAGCTGTTGAATCAATCCCTCCGATACATAATCCACCGGCATAGGCACGTCAATGACGACCTTGGGCGTCAGATCTTCCCATGTCAGTGTCGTATTCTCATTTAACCGTCTGCGAAATTCCGGAATCTTTGCTTCTTCCAGAGAAAATCCGGCAGCCATCGGGTGCCCGCCATATTTCAACAGCAGGTCATCGCATTTCTTCAACTCTTCAAACATGGAATAGCACTCCACAGAACGACCAGAGCCTTTGGCGCTTTCCTCGCCTCTGGTCAGCACCAGCGCCGGCCTGTCATACTGTTCCCGAATACGTCCTGCCACGATGCCTGCCAGACTTTCATGACAATCCGGCAAAAACACCACCAGCACCTTGTCTTTTTCCATTCCATTTTCCGAAATCACACGTTTGGCATCTTCCACCGCCAATGCCGTCATATCTTTTCGCTCTTCGTTCAATGATACAAGCTCTGCCGCCAAAGTGCCTGCTTCCAGCGCATCTTCACTGAGCAGCAGACGTAGAGAACGCTGCGCCGTGTCCAGACGTCCGCTGGCATTCAGACAGGGACCGATGCGAAAACCGATATGATGTGCTTTCAATTCGCCCGGCTGCAGCTGATTTTGCAGGATCAGCGCACGCATGCCCAGATTTGTCGTGTGATTAAGCATTTCAAGACCGATCTTAACCAGAATACGGTTCTCATCCTGCAAATCCATGACATCTCCGACAGTGGCAAATCCGACATTTTCCAGAAATTCATCTGCTTCTTCCACGGGAATCCCCATCTGTTCATACAGAAGCTGAACAAATTTGAATGCCACAGCCGCACCACAAAGCCCCTTAAACGGATACGGACAATCGCTCTGTTTTGGATTGACCACGGCATCTGCCTTTGCCAGTTCTTTTGGAATGTCATGATGGTCGGTCACGATTACCGTCATTCCCATTTCTTTTGCCATTCTGATCGGTTCTGCTGCCGCAATTCCATTGTCACAGGTTAGGATCGTGTCCACCCCAGCTTCATAGGCAGTTTCGATCAGATTCTGATTAATTCCGTATCCGTCTTTCATACGATCGGGGATCGCCACATCCACATCTGCGCCGCAGCGCCGCAGCGCCCGGACCAGAATATAACTTGCCTCTACTCCATCTATATCATAATCTCCGATAATTCGGATTTTCTTATGCATTTCTATTTTTTTTCTTATGATCTCTGCGCCTTTTCCTGCATCCTTTAAAAGATGAGGATCGTAAAGATCCTTTCGCTCTCCATACAGATATCGTTCAATCTGGGACAGTTCTGTCAGCCCCCGGTTGCGGATAATGCGTGCAATGACCGGATCGATCTGAAACTTTTTCCCGATTTCCTGAAAATCTGCCCGTTTGGCGGCAACCACCCATTTCTGTTTTTTCAATCGTATCTCACTTCCCATAATATCAGCCCGCATGCAGGCATCATCATACCTGCCTGGCTTCGTTGTTTTGCTTCCAGGATCTCTCCCATATCTTCCGGACTTCGTTTTCCCAGCCCGACTTCCACCAGCGTTCCTGTCAGGATACGCACCATATTCTGGAGAAATCCATTTCCCCGGTAACGGATCTGTACTTCTGATCCGATCTGATGGATCGTAATCTCGTGAATCGTCCGAACCGTAGATTTTTTCATTCTTGCATTCCCGCAAAAAGAAGCAAAATCATGGGTTCCAAGAAGCCATCCTGCCGCTGCGCGCATTGCAAAAATGTCCAGCGGTTCACGGATCTGTTCCATATATTTTCGCTCAAATACATTGGGAACTTCACTGTTCCAGATGCGGTAAATGTATGTCTTTTCCACAGCATTTAACCTGCTGTGAAAACGATCAGAAGCTTCTTTTACTTCCGTCACTACAATATCCTCCGGCAGATATTCGTTCATCAGTGCCTGCATCCGCCGCGGCTCACGCGCAAATCCGTTCACTTCTTCCTCATGCAGACGGAAATTCGCAACCTGGGCATTGGCATGCACCCCGGCATCGGTACGTCCGGAACCGTCAATTTCGATTTTCCTTCCGAACTGTTTTTCCAGAAGTGCCTCGATTTTTCCCTGTATCGTCTGATCCGTGGATTTCTGACGCTGCCAGCCTTTGTATCTGGTGCCGTCATATTGGATCGTGAGCCTGTAATTTATCATGCTGCTAAAGTATCCTCCTGTATGCTGTCCTGTATTTTCCAAAGATGCTGATTGAAAGTATTATTCATATCCATGTACTCTTTCCCGGAAATGAATAGTACTCTACATGCCACCCAATCACAGTAATCTTATTTGAAAAGTTCAGAAGCCTTTCGTAATTCATCTGTTGATTATAAAATATATCATAAAATCCTTTTTTTGAATAGGAAAACCCCTGAACAAATCAGAAATATGATATACCCAATCTTCCGGTAATCTGTTTTCTTTTTGTTCAGGGGCTTTTTCCCACTACATCTTTCGCCAATGTAAATGTATGTTACTTTGCTGATCCGTTTTTACTCTGCTGTTGCAGAAGTATCGTCTGAAGAACTGTCTGTCTTGGAGTTGTCTACATACGTTACTTTTGCTTTCTTTGCAGCCTGTACCAGTGCCTGATAATATTCTGCATAATTCAGCACCAGATAATCTTTACCGCCACACTCTTCGATGAACGCATCTTCGGTCATACCGTAATACTTTGCATAGTAAGATACGAAAGAGTTAAATTCATCAGCAGTTACTTTTACTTTCAGTTTTCCGACCAGTGCTTCCAGAACCAGTTCTTCTTTCAGGCTTGTGGTCAGATCTTCTTTCAGGCTCTCTTTGTACTCATCAACGGTCTTTCCGTAATAGTTCTGGATATAATCATCTACGGTCATACCATACTGCTGACAGGTAGTTTCATAAGAATTCATGGTTTTCTCAATTCTCTTATCCAGCAATCCATCCGGTAAAGTTACTTCAGACTCTTCTACCAGTTTCTCCAGATATGCTTTCTGTACCGCTACATCCAGCTGGCTCTGCATACTGTCATTGACTCTGTCTTTAAAATCTTTGACTGTGGTAAGTCCATACTGGCTTGAGAAATTATCTGCCACATAATCATCGGTCAGTTTATCCCATGTCATTTCTGCAGGTCTGGATACTTTATTAATCTTAACCGTAAAGGTAACCGGTTTTCCTGCAAGATCTGTTTTTTCATAATCTGACGGGAAGTTAAGATCCAGTGTAACAGTCTCGCCTGCTTTATGTCCTACCAGACCGGATTCAAATCCATCGATAAAAGAACCGGATCCCAGAACCAGATCATAATTACTGCTGCTTCCGTTATCGAACGTCTCACCATTCATCTTTCCTTCAAAATCAATGTTGACTTTGTCTTTTTCTGCTGCCGCATCATCTACTTCTTCATAATAAGTGGTAGAAGAGATGATATTGTTTCCAGCCTCTTTGATATTTTCATCTGTCATTTCGTAGGATTTATCTACTTCGACTTTGATTTTTTTCCATTTGCCAAGTTTTACATAATCGTTGACATCATAGTCTGTACTTTCCAGCATTTCTTTTGCTGTGTATTCTGTCGGTTCTGCACTTGCGGATACGGATCCAGATGTATTTCCTGTCTCTGATGACTTGTTCCCACATCCTCCAAGGACAATTGATGCTGCCATAACGGATGCCAGCACGACTGCTGCTGCTTTCTTCTTCATTACGAGCTCCTTTCGTAATCGTTCAGCACTTCCTTTTTATAAAACGGTTTTTCGTGAAAAAAACTCTCTCTAATGGAACCTGTCCATACATAACTGTTAATCCCCGGCCTCCTCAGCAGATCATTCGGCCTGTACTGAACTTTACTTCCTTTCTTTATTAACTACTGTCTTTTTGTAAACTTCCGGGATCACCTCCGGTTATTTACGTCATACTATATTAAAATATCACAATTTCCCACAAAAAGGAAGAGTGTATTGATTTTTCTTAAAAAGAATGTTACAATTATTCGGATATTGAAAACAAAATTGAGGGAGGTATTCCAGTGAGTCCAGCAGTCATTACATTGATTATTGTTTGTGCCGCTGTCGTTGCCATTTTGATCGTTATGTACTTCCTTGGAAAGAAGCAGCAGAAAAAACGGGACGAGCAGCAGGAAACTATAGACAGCATGAAACAGACCATTTCCATGCTGGTAATCGACAAAAAGAAACTTCCGCTGAAAGATTCTGGTCTTCCGGCACAGGTTCTTGAACAGACACCGAAATATCTGCGCCGTTCTAAAGTGCCGATCGTAAAAGCCAAAGTTGGTCCAAAGATCATGCTTTTTATTGCAGAGCAGAATATTTTCGATGAGATTCCGGTTAAAAAGGAAATCAAAGCTACCGTCAGCGGTCTCTATATTACCGAAGTAAGAGGTCTTCGTGGTCCTCTTGAGAAACCGGTCAAAAAGAAACGTTTTCTCGCACGTCTTATGGGCGAAAAATAATCAAGCTGAAAAAACAGAAGCACCGCTTTAAGCGATGCTTCCTTTTTTTGCCTGAATGCTGATCTGAATGTTACAATCCGCTACCGGCTCATAATTTACATCCAGAATATATCCCACTTTCACATCTATGGAATCTTCTGTTTCTTTCAAGTCAATCTGATTTGCATTGATCCCCAGCATAAGATTGCCATAAGGAGTCTCATAACAGGTCACATTTTTCTTATTTTTCTCAAAGATCATATTTGTATTGGACACGCCTTTTTTCGTAATGCCCACATAATCATCCTGGATCTTGATACGGTTCTTTGTGATGCGTCCATCATCTTCGTCCACTTCATCATACAGGACGTAATGTTTTCCGTTCCTGCAATAATACTGACCGGGAGCGATCAGCTCCACCGGCTGCGCATCATCGTCATCATCCACAATCTGAAATCCGCGGATGGATATCAATACATCTTTTGTCATCTTATCTCCATTCTGTGTCTTGTTTTGTAATAACAATATCTGCAAATTTCTTTATATGAATATCAACGCTGTCATACTCTGTAAACTGTATTATTAACACAATTTCCATATCTCTGTTAATATTCTTCAATCTGAATGAGCTGTGTCGTATCAATGTCATATGGCAGGATGGAATTGGCAAATTTCCGGAATTTGTCCGCAGCATCACTGACATAGAACTGATGCACCGGTCCCTCCGGGATATAATTTCCATCGTTTAAAATATGATTCTGTTCCAACAGCTCTTTCAACTCCAGTGCCGTCTCATATGCCGGGTTGACCAACGTTACGGTCTCCCCTACCACCTGACGGATTGTAGAACGCAACAGCGGATAATGGGTACATCCAAGGATCAGCGTGTCGATACCAGACTCCATCAACGGCTCCAGATAACGGTTTGCCACTTCCACGGTAACCGGGTCTTTCATCCAGCCTTCTTCCACTAACGGCACAAATAGCGGACATGCTTTTCCAAAAACCTGTGCTCTCGGTGCATGGGTATGTATGACTTTTGTATATAACTGACTGGCAATGGTACTTTCTGTGGCGATCACGCCAATCTTACCATTCTGCGTCACTTCTGCTGCAACCTTTGCGCCCGGTTTCAACACACCGATGATCGGAAGATCAATCTCCGGTCGGATTGCCTCCAGAGCCAGGGCGCTTGCCGTATTACAAGCCACTACAAGAGCTTTTACCCCTTTTGTCTTCAGGAAACGGATGATCTGTCTGGAAAAACGAATAATGGTATCCTGAGATTTACTTCCATAAGGAACCCTTGCCGTATCTCCAAAATATACGATCCTTTCTGCCGGAAGCTGGCGCATGATCTCTCTTGCTACCGTAAGTCCGCCCACTCCGGAATCAAATACGCCGATTGGCGCGTAACAGGAAGATATCTCCTTTTGCAGATTCTCTTCTGACATTTCTTTTCCTCCATAATATATCTAATGTACTTTCGGTATGTACCGAGTATAGTAGGATAGTTTCATATATCATAAGCAAAAACAGCTTATGATCAGCATTCGCCGTTCGTCAATCATACGAGTATGTTGACTCTCTTGCGCTCATTGTATCTTGTTTCTTATACAGATAAACAACTGATGCTATTCTAGCTTTTTCACATCCATTTGTAAAGCATATTTTCTCAGTCTCTGTTCAGAAATTTTAGGATCCGGAACTGTACCTTATATTCCTTATTTTCCATAACAGTCTGATATTCCTCCGGGGTCAGCACCTGACGGAGCTTTTTTTCATTTTCTGTCTCATCAATCTCATACATGCTTCCGGTAAAGCAGAGATTTGGATACATGACGCACCACCAGTTATGCCCCTCGCCTTTTCCGATGGTTACCTGCAATGCCTCATAGGTTCCTTTTGGAAAGACGCTGTTTCCATATGACTTTACCGGAAACCATGCATCTGTCAGGCTTGCTGTTACCGCATTTTCACATCCGTTTTTCCGCAGGATCTCTTCACTGCGATCTTCGATATCCGTCAGGCTCTCCCGTATAATACGGCGGCTGTCCGCAAGACTCTGCGCATTTTCCAGCCTTTCCTCCATCATCGTTCCTATGCCGTCTCTGACTTTCAGTTTCAGCGTCTGATCCACACAGCTGTCACTGTTTGCCCGGACATGAAAGCGTATAATATGGGATGCGATCTCCTGCTGCATCTGCACATTATGTAGGGTATATCCGGCAGACAGGGCAAAGCCTGCCGCCAGAACCAGCGCCACTCCCTTTACCAATAGGTATTTCTTATTAAAAGCTCTTATTAAATTACATCGTTTCCACAATGTCCTCTCTGTTTTATTCATATTTTCCGGCTTCCTTTCCACGTTTTGCACGGAAGGATGTGTCGTTTTCCTGCTTATACGCAGAATACTTATACTATCTCTTTTCATAGGAAACTGCATATCCTTCTTTATCAGTGCTTTTGTATTCAGAGTATTGCCGGATTTTTCCAATCTTAATCCACGATTTTATCGCTCTTCTGTATTTTAACAAGCGAAATGTTTCCCATCTTCTACATTTCGCTTGTTAAAAATCAATTCTGACGTCCCACATTCTGAAATGTATATAACCTCTTATTTTTACACGTTTAACTGTTTTAGTCTTACTTTAATCTGTGTATACAGCCGTTCCTCGTAAAGCTCCGGCTGTGTCTTATACTGTTTACACAACGTTCGATCCAATCCCGCGAGCAGGCCAAAACTTCCCGTCAGATCCGCCTGCTGTTTTGTTTTCCCAGTATCCACCAGTGCCTGTAATCTTTCCTGCAGCAAGCTTTCCGTTTCCTGACAGATCTCCCTGCCACGCTCCGGCGTAACCTTTCTGCTCTCCGGAAGTTTCAGATTGCCTTTTATGACCAGTTGTTGATATATCTTGTCATTTTCAACAGTTTTTCCCACGTTCTTCTGGTTCCATGAAACAGTTTGCCGCTCTGTAATCTGACGTTCCACCCGGATATCCTGCACGGTCACATCCGTGCCATCACTCAGACGCAGCTTTACTTCCCGCGCCTGCTCCAGTAGCAGGTATGCGTCTGCAGTCTCCTGCGTCTGCACCATTCCTCTATCCATACCACGCTGGCAGATCCGCAGATCCGACAGCACCGGTTTTCCATTTTTTGCCATAAGCTGTGGAATCAGCACTGTATCAATTTGGTTTTCATAAAGATTCATCAGATCTTTGACGGTAACGACTGCATCCCGTTTCAGTTCTTCCCTTCCGTTCAGCATCTGCGCCACATACATGCCCAACGGTTTTTCCAGAGATGTCTCATCAGAAAATAAAACATCCATATCCCCGTCCATCGCCACCACACAGGTATTCCATGCCATATTTTCATTTTCACGAAAATATTCCAGAAGCTGTTTCATCTGCTGTTCATTCTGCAAAACAGATACATCCAGTGCCAACAGCTTCAGATGATGAAAATCCAGTGTTTTATCCGTATTTTCCGATACGATCTGCTGCGCTGTAAACAACGAATCTGCTTCTGTCTTCTCATACATATCCCCTTTGGGCGTTTCCGTCTCTCCGCTGTCGCCTCCTGACTGAGGCCATGCATAACAAACCTGCAGCATCCCCGGATGCTTCGCCTGTTTCAGTTCTTCCAGTTCTAATTCTTCTGTCTGACTTACATTTTCTTCCATTTGATTTGTATTTTCTTCCGTCTGACTCGCATTTTCTTCCACCATCTCAACACCGATTGCAAGTGGATACATGCTCTCTTCCGGTTCCCTTCTGCCACAACCGTTCAGCAAAAACAGCATTCCCACAGCCAACACAGCAAGCATAATGCCTGCCGTACATTTTTTCCGAAGCATTTCTCTCTTTTGCTGTTTAAACAATTTCAGAAAACCGGCAGTGGCATAATGACACAGCGAATGAAACAGGGCAAACAGACAGAAAAACCATATCGCAGTCATCAGCGCATCCTGACGTTCAAAGAAATCTCCCGGAAACTGCACTACTGCCATGAGAGAAATAACAGGGAACCGGAGTTCTGACAAAAACTTCCAGCGAAAAACGCCAAGAAGCTGCATATATAAGACCACATTCAAAAAGACTGCACTACCTAGTGCAAATGTTGCCGCACCTTGCAGCCCTTCCGGTCTTGCACAGCTTGGAAAAAAGAAAAAGCTGACCGCCGCTGGGGAAAATGCCGCCATTGACAGCATGACGCCTAAAATGAACTGCTTCCAACCACAGAAAAATACCGGCAGCCAGTACGTGCTCTTTACTTCAAAAGCTGCCAGTATCAACACGATCACAAGGGGAATGACCAGGATCCAGAATAAGATTTCATAGATTCTTGCCCGACATTCAATCCCCCGTATAATGCCATATCCCCCAGCAAACAGCAGTGTCAGCACGACAATCCACAGATACCCTGTGTCCAGCAGCTGATTTTCCACAAGGGAAGTCAGTATATAGAGAAGGAATCCACCGGCGATTGCAAATATTACCCCCTGCAATGTTCCTTTTATATTCTTACCACAGGAATGATTAGATTCTTCCGCTATTCTCTGCGCATCAGGTAAAACTTCTGACCTGTTCAAAGAATCTGTACCAGAATCTACAGCATCTGCACTGGAAAAATAACCTGCCCTTTTTTGAATGAAAATTCCCAAACGTAAAATAAAATACCACAACACCCCTGCTGCCAGAATGGCAAATATGCCGTCATTCTGACAGATCTTTGCCAGCGGAGCGGGAAGGATCAGGCTGCTGATCCCGAAAATCTCCAGAAACAGCATGCGATACGTCTGACGCAGAGATACCTTTCCATTTTCTGAATAAATCACATCACGTTTCTCCATGCTGTTCCCTCCTCTATTTCTGTCTGGTTTTCTTGCCCGATATTTTCTTATTTATTCCAATTTCCATTCCACTTTCTTTACAGCCTTTGCCTCTTTATCATTTTTTACTCGCTTTTTCTTTTCATTTATAACGATCTTTCTTTTCATTTTCGACTGGATTCCTGATACGTAGTCGAATCTTCTGTGAAGGGCGTACATACTGTGGGCGCTCTTTTAATGTAAAGCTCGGCGGTCGCACAAGAGAATCCCAGGTTCCCCGTCGTCCCTTTTTGCCACCTGCCAACGGTGTAAGATATGGTACGCCAAAGCTTTTCAGATGAGACAAATGGATCAGTACCAGCAGTATACCTAGCAGAAATCCATAAAATCCCAGGAATGCGCACAGAAAGATAAAGGCAAACTTCAGCAGACGGAATGCCGATGCAAATTCCTCATTTGGTATCGCAAAGGAGCACAGCGCCGTAAACGCAATGACGATCACGACCATTCCGCTGACGATATTGGCATCCACCGCAGCCTGTCCGATAATAAGACCTCCCACGATGCCGATGGTATTCCCCATGGCTCCCGGCAGCCGTATCCCCGCCTCCCGCAAAAGTTCAAATGACAGCTCCATAATAAGTATCTCCACAATCCCCGGAAATGGCACACCTTGTCGTGCCGCCGCAAAGGAAAGCAATAAAGAAGTAGGCAGCAGCTGCGTATGAAAATTTGTTACTGCCAAATAAAGCCCCGGCAGCGTCATGGATAAAAAAGATGCCACATACCGTAAGAGCCTGGTAAAAGATGCGATCTCCCATCGGTTGTAATAATCATCACTGGTCTGAATAAAACTGTTATAATCCGATGGCAGGATCAAAGCCGCAGGTGAATTATCCGTCAGTACAACTGCCCGTCCTTCTAACAACGCCATTGCCGCCCGGTCCGGCCGCAACGTCGTCTGAAACTGTGGAAAGGGCGACAGCCAACTCTCTTCTGATAACTGTTCGATCACACCGCTGTCCAGCACCCCGTCAATCTCAAATCCGTTCAGCCTACGCTCAATTTCTTTCAACAAAGAAGGTCTGACCAGCCCATCCATATACACAATGTCTACATTTGTCTTAGACCTTACACCTGCTTTGATTTCCCTTACTTTTACTTGAGGCGTGCGCAGCCGTTTCCTGATCAGTGCCGTATTTTGCTTGACAGATTCTGTAAAGCCTTCGTTGGAGCCGCGGCTGACTTTTTCTGATTCCGTGTCCTGAATGGATTTCGCCGGATATCCCTTATCCGGGATTTTTAATGCTTTGTCATATCCATCTACAAACAAGATGGCCTCGCCGGTCAGCATGGCATCTGCCGCCTCTTCCATCGTTGCAAAAGGAACTGCATCAGAGATTCCCATTCTGTTCTGATCCAGTGCCTGCACCACCTGCTCAGACGGCTGTTTCTGAAGCTGACGGAAAAGCTGTCCCAGCACAGACGATTCCAACATGAGGTTGCCCACCGATGTCTCCACATATGAGATCATACAGGCGACTTTAAGTTCCTCTCCCAGATACATCTGCCGCATCTTGATATCCGAACAATCTGCAAAGATCTGTTTAAACTTTTTCATATTTTCATTAATATCTTTCGATATTGCTGTCCCATTTTTCTTATTCTGTTCCATTCCTTTTTCCTGTCTCACGATATGTGTATACATACTATCTTTTTATATTTTTTTCAAAATACATCCACCCATGTTCCAAATTTCAATATATAAACCTACAAACAAATGATTATTAAAATGTATTCTTCACATTATTTTCCGGAAAAGAAAAACAAAGAAAAGGATGCATACCCCATTTTTTATTTCGAGTATCCATCCTTTTTACAAATTCAGTATATGCATTTTTTCAGTGATTATCCCTGATCCCGGATAATCTTTTTCATGACCTCTTCCTGATTCTTCAGATGCTGTCGCACTTCTCTTGCCACCAGCTCCTGATCTCTGCTTTCCAGTGCTTTGACCATTTCTTTATGTTCACGGATCAACACCGGATGAATGCGGTCATCTTTCATATATTCGGTACGGTAACGATACATCTGTTCCCGCAGATTGTTCAGCAGAACCAGAAGCTTTGGATTGTCAGCCGCACGATAAATGATGTCATGGAACGTCACATCCGCTTTTGCCAGTTCCACCACATTGCCCTCTCTTGTCTTTTCTTCAAAAGCAACCATAGCGATCTTCAGTTCCCGCATCTCTTCATCGGTAATATTCTGGCAGGAAAGTCTGGCAGCCAGCTCTTCCAGCACACACCGGATCTGGAGCACATCCTCCATATCCTTTTCGGTCATACCGGCAACCTCTGCACCTTTTCTCGGAATCGTCCGTGCCAGACCTTCCTGCTCCAGCATACGTATTGCCTCACGGATCGGTGTTCTGCTGACGCCAAGCTTTGACGCAAGCTGCAACTCCATCAGCCGCTCCCCTGGTTTTAAGTCTCCTTTTAAAATCGCTGTCCGCAACGTCTGAAATACTACATCACGAAGTGGTAGATATGCATCCATATTTAACTCAAGATTTTTTGCCATTTTTCACTCATCTCCTGTTTTTCAACCCAGTCAAATCAGTCGCATCTTATACCAGTCTCTGATACATCCAATCTGTAGATAATTGTATTTTTCAAACAAGCTTTTCTCTGTAATCGAAACGATCTAACGACGATTGTTATGTATATCTGATGTATAGAGATTTTTAACAAGATCAGACTGTTTCAGTGCATCATATGCCTTACGAATATCTTTCTCACTCTGGAACAGACCAAAGACAGTCGGACCGCTGCCACTCATCATAGCATTCAATGCGCCGTTTGCTTTCATAACCTTCTTGATTTCTGCAATGACCGGATTATGTGGGATCGTTACTGTCTCCAGAATATTTCCCATATTGGCGGCCACTGCCTTCAGGTCTTTATTTTTAATGGCATCTGCCACAGCATCAATATCCGGATGCTTTGTGGCATCTGTCAGCTTCAGATTTTCATATACAAACTTGGTAGAAACAGCCACCGGCGGTTTTGCGATCAGCACCGGACATTTCGGCATCGGCGGCAACGGAGTCAGTATCTCTCCAATTCCTTCTGCCAGCGCAGTTCCACGCATGATGCAAAACGGCACATCAGCACCAAGCTTCAATCCCAGTTCCATTAGCTTTTCCTGTTTTAACCCCAGCTGGAAGATCCGGTTCATACCTACCATGACTGCTGCCGCGTCGGAACTTCCGCCTGCCAGACCAGCTGCTACCGGAATATATTTTTGAAGGATAATATGCACGCCTTCTTTTATCTGAAATTCTTCCTTCATTAATTTTGCTGCACGATACACCAGATTATCCTCATTGACCGGAAGATAGTACAGATTCGTCTCCACACGGATCGCCGGAGATTTTGTCTTCTTTATCTCTACGCGGTCGTACAAATGAATCGTCTGCATGATCATGCGGACATCATGGTATCCATCCTCCCGCTTTCCAAGCACATCCAACCCAAGGTTGATCTTTGCCAGCGCCTTTAAACTGATCTCGTCCATTACTCGTCCTCCATTTCGGTACAATGTACTCTTGAACTCTTCTAAATGAAAAAGAGTACATTCCATCTGATTTACCAGATGTAGCATTGTTTCTGCCAATATCTGTATTTTTGAAAATACATGTTTCACACGATTCTCTCACAGATATCTTTTAACAATTCCCTTTGTATTTATTGTATACTACAAAGTATTTTGTATACATCTAGCTATATTTTATACACACAGCCCTGTTTTGTCAAATAAATTCCAGTATTTTTAACACAGTTTCATCCCCTATTTTTCTGCAAAACTTCCGTTTCCCACAACTTTTTTCAAAGATAAATCTACTGCAAATTTGCTTCCACAAAAATGCTCTTTTAGGATTCCATATTTGCCAAAAATATTCTTTTCTATAAATATCCACACGTTTCAGGAATCATACTACAAATAAAAAGGAATGTCCTTTCACATATATCTAAATCATTCCAAATAATGTGAAACAACATTCCTTATATATTATCTTTTTCTATTTTCTTTCTGCCAGATATTTCTCCAGAAAAGCAAAGAATTGATCCATCTCTTCATCTGTTCCGATGGTTATGCGCAGATAGTTATCGATACGCGGTTTCTCAAAATAGCGCACATAGATATCCTGCTCTTTCAATGCCTCAAAGATTTCTTTTGCCGGACAGCTCTCATGTGTGGCAAAGATAAAGTTGCTCCTGGAATCCCGGAAGGAAAATCCAAGTGCTTTCAGACGCTCTTTGCTACGTTCTCTTGTGTTGATGATCTTTGAAATGTTTTCTTCAAAATACGCATTGTCTTTTACTGCCTCTACCCCCAGATCGATAGACAGCTGATCCATCGTGTAGGAATTGAAAGAATATTTCACATCGTTCAGATAACGGATCACTTTGGATGCTGCGATGGCATAACCAATACGCATGCCTGCCATGGAACGTGATTTGGAGAATGTACGTACCACAATCAGGTTATCATATTTTTCAAGCAACGGCAGTGCGCTTGTTGCTCCAAAATCCACATACGCTTCATCTACAATCACGATCTGATCCGGGTTGTGCTGTAAGATGTCTTCGATGGCATCCTGTCCCAGTTCCACACCAGTCGGTGCATTCGGATTCGGGAAAATGATACCTCCATTTTCCTCTCGGTAATCCTCCGGACGGATATTGAAGTTCTCATCCAACGGTTTCGTCTGGAACGGGACACGGAATGTGTCTGCCCATACATCATAAAAAGAATAGGTAATATCCGGAAACAGAATCGGCTTGCTTCCATTAAAGAATGTCAGGAAGCACATTGCCAGTACATCATCTGAACCTACACCAACAAATACCTGCTCCGGTTTCACATTGTGAAACGCTGCCAGTTCATTGACTAATGCCGTCACTGCCGGATCCGGATACAGCCTGAGACGATCTGTGTCAAACTTCTCCAGACATTCTGTTACTCCCGGTGCCGGGGGATACGGATTCTCATTGGTATTTAATTTGATCATGTTCTTTTTATTTGGCTGCTCGCCCGGAACGTAAGGAACGACCTTACGGACATAAGTTTCCCAGTTTTTCATTTTCAATCTCTTCTTTCTGTTAATCTATCACTGTTTTTATTTTTTTTACAGATTTTACAACATATTGTCATCACCGTCATTAGCTTATTCAGCATACCATATGTTTCCTGAAATATGAATAAAAAATATAGCAACTGCTTTGGACTATGTAAAACGCCCTTTCACAGTTACTATATTTTAACATCACATTTTGCCAGATGCAATCCCTCTGTTTTTGACAGACGGATTTACCCATTTCTCCGTTATATTTGTTATTCTGATCTCTGTTCCACAGCCCTTTACCCGACAATATAATTCACGTCGAACGCACATAAGACCCGGTGCATGCTATTTCCTTAAAAGCAATACGGCTTCATCCGGGATATGTATCAGCAATTCCGGATATGCTGCCAGTTCTCTGCCACGCTGTTTGTCCATAAGGATACGAAGCTTTCCATGCCCTTCATCTCTTCCTTCCTGTTCTGCGCCACAGTCAAATACCAGTTCACTTTCAAACTGCTGTTCAAAGAGATGATCCACTTTCAGGATTGCATAATTACACTCATTTCCTTTTGCACGGTTTGCATCTGTTACTGGCTCTTCTTCTACATAATGGGCACGAATTCCGACATAGGCAAGATCATCTTTGATCTCCCGCACTGTATACAGACGCATCTTCCAGTCAATTGCTTCAATCTCATGCCCTGAGATCTTTTTCGCTCTTGAAATGTTTCTGCATCCGGAGATACGGGCAGCTGCCACTGTGATCGGATTCTCGAAAAACTCTTTTTTTCGCTGTAATGTCTCGATGTGTCCATTATCAATCACACACACACTGTCACAGAGATGGTATACCTCATCCCTGCTGTGTGAAACAAAAAGCACCGTTTTCTGAACCTGCCCCAGAATCTCCAGCAGTTCCTCTTCCATCTGCCATTTCAGATAACTGTCCAGTGCCGACAACGGCTCATCCAACAGCAGGATCTCCGGCTCAGAAGCAAGCATACGAGCCAGTGCTACACGCTGTTTTTGTCCGCCGGAAAGCTGGGAGGGAAGATGACTTTCCAGTCCCTCCAGATGAAACCGCTTCACATATTTCTCCACACGGCTCATATCCGGCTTTTTCCCCATACCAGCCATGATGTTCTGACGAACATTCATGTTTGGAAACAGGGCATAATCCTGAAACATATAACCTACATGCCGTTTCTGCGGCGGCAGATTGATCTTTTTTTCGGAATCAAATACGACATTTCCGTTAATAACAATCCTTCCCGTATCCGGTTTTTCAATTCCGGCAATACATTTCAGCGTCATACTTTTTCCGCATCCGGAAGCTCCCAGCAATGCAAAGATCTCTTCTCCTGCGCAAAAGGAAGTATCCAGACTGAATTTTCCTATTTTCTTTTTGATATTAACTTCAATTGCCATCTTTCTCTCCTACCATCGCTGTACATTTTTCAGGTTCTTTCCGGCGATTATATTCATGGCTGCGATAACGCCAAATGCAATGATCATAATGATAATAACCCAGATGCCGGCTGTCACATAGTCGCCATCCTGGATGACCATAGCAATCTTCTGCGAGATTGTTGCCGTCTTGCCCGGAATATTTCCCGCAAGCATAGAGGTCGCTCCATACTCGCCAAGAGCACGGGCGAAAGTAAGGATTGTTCCGGAAATGATGCCCGGTCCCGCATTCGGAATAACAATCTTCCAGAAGATCTGTATATTTGACATGCCAAGGGTTCTGCCTGCATAGATCAGATTAATGTCCAGCTGTTCAAATGCGGCTCTCGCATTTCGATACATCAGTGGAAAAGCGATTACTGTAGCTGCCAGTATACAGCCCGCCCATGTCTGCACAACGGTAAAATTAAACTGTTCAAACAAAAAACGGCCAAATGGTCTTCTGCGGCTGAAGATCAGTAACAGAAAAAATCCGGCTACCGTCGGCGGTAATACCATTGGCAGGGTCAGAATGCCATCTACCACCGCTTTTACCCGGTGTCCGGCATGAACGACGCGATCCGCAGCAAAAATGCCGATGAAAAATGACACAATCGTCGCCACTACACCAGTCTTTAAAGATATCAGCAACGGGCTCCAGTCCAAAGATGCCAATAATTCAAACATCAACCTCTCTCCTTTTCTTTTTCAGTATATTCCCCGCTATCTCCTTTCCGTTCTTTCAGAGATTATAGGAATGTCTTTTTATAATCTGGAAAAGAGCGCCAAAATCATGGAATCTTTTGGCGCTCAATCAAGGAATCTTTTTATTTTATTACAATTTAATTCTCTACGTTAGTATCGAAGTAGTATTTATCAAAGATTGCTTTAGCCTGATCAGATACAAGGAATTTTACGAAATCTTCTGCAGCTGCTTTTTCAAGATCATCTGCCTGATCATTTTTAACCTGCGCTACCGGATAGATAACGTTTCCAGTAAGATCATACGGAACAACCTGAAGAATGTCAAGTTTATCTTCCAGACCGTATGTATCGGATTTGTAGATAGTACCAACTTCATTTGCACCCTCAGATACAGCAGAAGCTACTTTACTTACATTTGCACACTCGTTGATCTCTACTCCGCCAAGAGCTTCAGATACTTCCTGAGTTGTGATCTTGGAAACGTCCTCTGCCTCTTTGAGCATACCAGCTTTAACCATAGCCTGTCTTGTATATTTACCTACCGGAACACTTCCGTCAGCAAGTGCGATGCTGGATGCATCTTTGATGTTCTCAAGACCTGTAACTTTTGTACCGCTGTTTTTATAAGTTACAACACATACCTGGTTATTTACTACATTATATCTTGTTCCGTCTACAACGAGCTGGTCATTGTTCTGAAGTGTGTCCATCTGTTTCTGAGCTGCTGAGAAGAACACGTCACAGTTAGCGCCTTCTTCAATCTGTGTCAGCAGTGTACCTGAACTGTCATAGTTTCCAACGATTTTTACGTTTGGCTGAGTCTCATTGTAAGTTTTGATGAGTTCTTCCATTACAGTGTTAAGGCTGGCTGCAGCGAATACATTTACGGTTGTTGCATCAAATGTATCGCCTTTGCTCTCTGACTCAGCAGATGTCTCAGCTTTTGCTGCACTGTTAGTCTTTGTGGCATCTGTTTTGCTGCCGCATCCTGCCAACATAGCTGCTCCCATAACGCATACCAGCATAGCTGCTACTACTCTTTTCTTCATGTTTGATATCCTCCATTATATACAACACCATGTTTCGTTTATCCTCTGATTAATTTTAAGATTTATGATGCCGTCAAAATTAATATAGTTTTATTTTAGCGGTTTCTTTTTTTTTGTCAAGCAAAAACAACTGTTTTGTTTCCTATTATATCGTTCTATTTATTCCGGATATGCATAATTATACTATTGTTTTACTGTTTTTTACTGATTATTTTTACAAAACAGTATAAAATAAATATTTTAATCATGTTTATTTTAAGTTCACATTGTTTTTATTTTGTTTTATTCGTTATATATCTTTGATTTTTGAGGAAAACCATTTTTTATCAAATTAATTTACCAACTGTCATGCTAATTTCAGATAACTGTATTTTTTTAAACGACAAAAAGACCAGAAATGTTATACATTTCTGGTCCGGTACTCTGTTGTTATTAAATCCATCCATTAAGAACAGACAATATATTTTGTCTTATCCCATGCTATTATCTTTGGACAGCAGCGCGTATATCCTTCAAAAATCCGGATAAAAACTGTTTTATAAAATCTGTTTTCCGATATTGGTTACATTATAACCGTCTACTGCTTCTGCTTCTTTCCGGAAACGCTCAGACTGGATCAGCTCTACCAGTTTTTTATACGGCGTCTTCTCCAGATCTGCTTTTCGGAATACGATATCATAGCTTTCTTCTTTTAACGGAATAAAATCAATGCCATCAATCTGTTTGCTAGTCTTTTCATTGCCGAGAGCCACATCGCCATTTCCCCTTGCCACCATGGAACCCGCAATAAGATGTGTCTCTGCTATCGTATCGTACCCTTTCAGCTCATTCGCAGAAATGCCATGCATTTTCAGCATTTCATCAAAGAATACACGGATGCCGCTTCCTTTTTCACGGTTGACCATCGTTACATCTTTCCTGGTCAGATCATCAAAGCTTTTGATATTTTTCGGATTTCCTTTTTTTACATAAAATCCCTGCCAGCGTTTGATCAGATGAAAAACTGCCAGCTGCTCACCCGGAAGCATACGCACGACATAGGGAAGGTTGTAAGTATCCGTCATGCTGTCCCAGAGATGACAGGTTGCCACATAATTGTCATTCTGATACATCTCATAGAGACCGTTATAACTTCCCAATGGAGAGCGATATGCTCTGTATTTCTGAATCTTCTGCTCATTAAACATAGCGCAAAGAGAATCCAGCAGCACATCCTGTCCACAGATGACGATGTTTCCGCCTTCGGAAGAAAGGTCTCCTGCATCTGTCCTTCTGATTCCAAGGTAATCGTAAACATCCTGCTCCGCAATACGGAACTGCTTGCCCATCTTGCTGGCTTTCAGATCCCCACGTTTGATCATATCATATACTGTATTTTTTTTGATCTGCAACATCTCGGCAACTTCCACCGGTGTCAGTAATTTCTCATCCACTTATAAATACCCCCTGTATTCTTTCATCTTTTCCATAATATCATCCAGATACTACAGAACCAGGCCTGAAAGCTGTCAGCCTGGTTCCAAATCCATTGTAATTATTTTACCTAATTTTTCCGCTGTTTACAAGCGAAAACACCCTGTTTACTGGCTTTTTATGACTTTTTATGAGAGAATTTTACTATCAGCTCTCTGTAGCAGCCTGTGTGTCAGTAGTCGTACTGCTTCCTGAACTACTACTTCCTGAACTACTGCGCTCCGTTCCCGGAAGTTCATAAACCAGTACCGGATCTCCTTTTTTCAAATACTGGAAGATTGTCTGGGCTGCGCTGTATGGCAGATTGATGCAGCCATGGGAACCGTTTGTCTTATAAATGGTTCCGCCAAATTTACTTCTCCATGTAGCATCGTGCATTCCTACACCGCCGTTGAATGGCATCCAGAAAGATACCGGAGTCTCATAATTATCTCCACGAAGCGTTGCATCCTTTTGTGTATAGGTAACCGGATAAATTCCTACCGGTGTGGCCGTATTTTTTGCAACATTTCCAGATACGAAATCTGTATCGATGATTTTTTTGCCATCCTTGTAAAAATACAGGTGCTGTGCTGTCAGATTAATCTCTACATAAGTATTGCCATAATCATTGGCCGTATGGCTCTTTGCCGTTCTGGAATACTCCGGCTGACGTTTCACTTCCTGCATCGCCTGTACGTCCTCTTTCAGCTGTTTCCGCTCTTTTTCCTGATCAAGACGCCATCCATAACTTCCCTTTGTAATAGTTACATCAGAACCCCAGCTGGTTTTTAAGGTATGTTTTTTGTACAGCGTATTGTATTTATTGGCAAAATCTGATACATACTGGCTCAGAGCTTCATCATTAAAGGTTACGTTCATATTTTCATCCGTCGTAAGCCATTTTGCAATATCAGATTTACTGATCTCGATACTGTCGATATCTACCATATCATAGGTAATCTTTGTGGAAGCCATCTGATTCATCTTTTCACAGGCATCTTTTGTTTCCTGTGAATCTTTCGTGTAGACAGGATCAGTATAACAGCCAGCTTTTTCCAGATCCAGAGTACTCTGCAGACTGACTACATTCTCTTTTATCTTCTGCTGAAATGCACCATTGTCGATATAAGTTCCATAGACTTCCGGCTGTATCTCAAACTCCTGTTTTTCTTCTGAGTATACTGGTTTTGCATCCTCAGACTGCGTCATCTGATCCTGATCCATGCAGGTAAGCTGATTGACCAGATCTGTCAGAGCCGCTTCGTCATAGCTGACCATCTGATCCTGTTCATAATCATTTCCCTTAAACAGAGCAACCGGCCATGCAAAAGTATGCTGTCCGTTCAGGATATTTGTCAACGTATCATCAAACTCTGCTTTCAGTGAGAAATCCGCGCCTTTCAGCATTTCTGTACTGCCACCACGCTCCTGAATCGTCAGTTCATATTTCTCCACATCTTCACGGATCATATCTTCCAGCTGTTTCACTGTCTTACCAGAACAGGAAATGCCATTGATCGTCGTCTTCGGCAGATAATGCTTAATAAAGAAAAAAGAGATTCCAAGATAGATAATGGCAACGGCTGCCACCACAAAGATCAGAATCCATTTTTTCTTATTTTTCTTCTTTAACGGCTGGTCCTCTTTTTTTTCGTTCATAGTTTCCTTACTTCCTTTTATCTACACACTTTTTACAGCTCATACGATTATAGATTTTAAATATTTTTTTGTCAACACCTGCTGTTTCTCTTGCATTTCCTTTAAAATATGATAAAATCTTTGTTATACGTTTCGGGGTGTGGCTTAGTCTGGTAAAGCGCTCGTCTGGGGGGCGAGAGATCGCAAGTTCAAATCTTGTCACTCCGATTATCATAAAAATATGGATAGAGAGTTCGTTGTCGGACTCTCTATTTTAACTTTTTTCCACGATACAAATGAATTTTTATATTAAAAAGAATATTTTTGCAAATACATATTAATATAATAGAGGTAATCCGCATGCAAAAGGTAAAGAAATTTTTAAGAAATCATAAACATGGGCTTATTTTTTTATATGTCTTCCTGTATTTTCCCTGGTTTTCCTGGCTGGAAAAACATATAACCACAAATTTCCATATAATCCATATGCCTCTGGATGACATGATCCCTTTCTGCGAATTTTTTGTCATCCCGTATTTTCTCTGGTTTGCCTATATCATTGCAACGGCAGTATTTTTCTTTTTTGCAGATGCAAAAGAATTTATCCGGCTGTGCATCTTTCTGGGGGAAGGAATGACTCTGTTTCTTGTCATCTCCACATTATATCCGAACGGACACTGTCTGCGGCCGGAAGTCTTTCCAAGAGACAACATTTTTACAGATATGGTGCGCCATCTTTACAGTACGGATACCCCCACGAATCTTTTTCCAAGCATCCATGTGTACAATTCCATCGCTGCATGTGTCGCAATCTTTTACAGTAAACATGTAAAACGGAAAGGAACCAAAGCCGCAGCCCTGGTCCTTACCATTCTGATCATTTTATCTACCATGTTCATAAAACAGCATTCTGTATTTGACGTGCTGACTGCATTCGCTCTGGCAGCGATCATGTGGCTGTTCTTATATAGTCCGCTTGTGAAATGTTTTCGTTTTCTCAGAAGAACCGATGTGTAATGCATCGGTTCTTTCTTCACTGTTTGGGCTTACATGTACCATACAGTGTTTCACTTTTTCGAAATGCTTTTCAATTCCCTGATGCACCTCTTCCCCGATATCATGGGCTTTCCACAACGGAAGGTTGCCGTCTGCACAGATTTCCACATCCACGTAGATTCTGGAACCAAACATTCTTGTACGGAGAGATTCGATACCATCCACACCAGGTTGTTCCAGCACAAACCGACGCATCTCTTCCACCGTATCTTTATCACAGGATTCATCCGTCATTTTCTTCATCGCATCCAAAAAGATTTCAACAGCTGCTTTTAAAATTAATACACAGATCACAATACTTGCCAGAGAATCAAAGATCGGAAATCCCAGTCTTGCACCCAGAATACCCACAAAACTTCCGATGGATGACATGGCATCAGAACGATGATGCCACGCATCTGCCATCAGAGCGCTGCAATTTACTTTTTTTGCCGCAGACTTGGTATACCAGAACATCCACTCTTTAACAGCAATGGATACCAGAGCGGCGATCATGGCCATCATGCCTGGAACAGCAAAGGAACCATATTCTCCACTTCGGATCTTATTTACACCGGATAATCCGATGCCGAGACCGGTAGCGCCGAGAACAATGGCAAGTACAACAGATGCCACACATTCAAATCTGTCGTGTCCATACTGATGCTCACTATCCGCATCTTTTCCTGCAATCTTAACACCCGCGATGACAATAACGGTACTGAACACATCGGAAGCGGAATGTACTGCATCAGAGATCATCGCTGCGGAATGTCCGAAAATACCTGCCAGTAATTTAAATAATGATAATAACAGGTTTACCGCTATACTTGTTGCGGATACCCGCATAACAACCTGTTCCTCTGTTTTCATTTTCATAGTCTCTATACCTCCATATATGCATAAACTTCTGCCGGTTTTTATTTTTCAATTATAAGTATATGTTTGCTTCTTTTTTGTTTACGCAGTAAGGTAACACAGAACTATACCGTTAGTCAATCGCAAATTTGGTTGTCATGCCCTCACGGAAATTACCCTGCTTTAATCCCAGTTTTACAGGGCAAATCTTATATAGATGCCACTATTCATTTTTATATTGTCCCCTCGAATGCTCCCTCATCTGATGGTGCAAATAGATATAAAAATTTTTTTATATACAAATTCTCTCTCAATTTCGGCTATTCTGTTATTAACTGATCACAGAACATCATTTGAAAAATAAATAACAAAAAATCCTCTGAAAAAATGTATTTTCAACGTTTCCTTCCTTAATGAATTTTTATCCAGTAAGAAAAGATCTGTCAATTTTACATTTTATCCAGGGGATTTTCTTTTTTTTTAAAAAACTGTTTTTTAATCTTACAGGTTTTCCAGCACTTCTATCGCCTTGTTCAGATAAATATTATCTGCCTTATAGAAGATACCTTCATCTGCCAGCTGCGCGTATGCCGGATCCAGAGGCATTTTTCCAAGGACTTTCATATCCAGATCTTTTGCCACTTCATCAATGTGACTCTCGCCAAACAGCTTGATCTCTTTGCCACAGTCCGGACATTTCAGATAACTGTAGTTCTCGATAACGCCGAGGATCGGAATCTTCATCATATTTGCCATATTGTAAGCTTTCTTTACGATCATCTGAACCAGATCCTGCGGAGAAGTAACGACTACGATGCCATCCACCGGCAGGGACTGGAATACAGTCAGCGGTACATCGCCGGTTCCAGGCGGCATGTCCACAAAGAGATAATCAATATCGCCCCAGTATACATCACTCCAGAACTGTTTTACCACGCCTGCGATGACCGGACCTCTCCAGATGACCGGAGCCTCTTCATCATCCATCAGAAGGTTGATAGACATAATCTTTACGCCGTCATCAGCTGCGATCGGAAGTATGCCCCATTCTGTTCCCTGTGCCGGACCGTGTACACCGTACATTTTCGGAATAGATGGTCCTGTGATATCCGCATCCATGATGCCTACCTGATATCCTTTTTTCGCCATTGCGCTCGCAAGGGATGCGGTAACAAAGGATTTTCCTACACCGCCTTTTCCGCTGACAACGCCAATGACTTTTTTTACTGCCGAATGTTCATTTAATTTTTCCAGAAAGCTCTGTGGCTCCTGTCCGGAACAGCTTCCACCACAGCTACTGCTTTCACACCCTTCACAGCTTCCACTGGAGCAGCTTCCGCATTCATTTTCTGCCATTATTTAGTTCCTCCTTAATCATAGTATATACACCTGGAATTTTTTAATGAAATATTACCGATATACTGCTTTCCTTTTTTCATTCTGCACAACTGCCTTTGCATGCAAAAAATGAATTGCAATAATCTGCATTGTAATAATTCCAGCCGTACATTAATTAAATCCTATTACTTTTTGCGATACCTTGTAGATCGCCAGTGAGATCTTGCGTCCTCCCTTTCCCGGCAAATGGATCGTCTGCCCCATGATATGGTTCCGCAGACGATGAAACAGCCATCGATCCTGACTCTGCACATAAGACCAGAGATCCCGTTTCTTCTGAAGATTTTCCTTTGTACCGGATTTCATCAACATGACTGTCGATATGATCGTGATGATTTCCAGATAACTGAGCATGTAGCGCCGCAGATGCCGATCCTGCATCCGTTTCAGATCATAGGCATCGATCATCAACTTGTTTACCCTCAGCTGCTGATCGATCCGCCGGATCATAACGCTCTCATTTACGGACTGATCCTCTCTTCCTATATAATACCTGTAAAAGTTCACATTCAGATAATACATAGTCTTTACATAGGGAAGTGGTATATACACAAAAAGATTATCCACATAAAACGTATGCTTCGGAAGCACCAGATGACAGTCTCTCAACAGCTGTGTCCGGTAGATCACAGAATGCATCAGTATATATTTTCCAATAGGAAAATTTTTGGTCTCTGCCCAGCCAAACAACTGATTTTCCGGAAGCACCTTTGTATATTTTACGATCCTTTTATGCTTTGCCCCGTCTTTTTCATATACAAAATTACTGATCATCATATCCAGCATGCAGCCGCCACTGCATAAACTGCGAAGCGTAGACAACACTTTTCGATATGCGGTCTCTTCCACCCAGTCATCGCTGTCGACAACCTTGAAATACAATCCGGTGGCATGGTTGATCCCTGCATTCAGTCCTGCGCCATGTCCGCCATTTTCCTGATGGATGACACGAACTATCTCCGGATATTTCCTTGCATATTCATCTGCGATCTCTCCGGTACGGTCTGTAGATCCGTCATCCACAATGATGATCTCCACGTCTTCGCCACCGGGCAGCAACGAATCAATGCAACGTTCCATGTAATCCTGTGAATTATAACAGGGCACGGTTACTGTTAATAGCTTCATATATCCCTATCCCTCCAGAAATCGAATCTCTCTGATCCTCTCATCATTTCTGTAACTGCTTTTCGCCGTTCTATTCTATTATACAACCTTTCCATAGAAAGTTGTAATAAATTTTCAATAAACTGATAAAGCTACGATCAGAATCTGTATCATCCAAACAATGTTCTCATATTTTATGCGTTTTCGATATTTGATCTTTTACCGATGTTCCTTTCTCTTTTTACTGTAAACATCCAGCTACGTTCCTTTCAAGGAATCCATTTGCATGATAACTGTTACTTAAATTTGTTTATTCTGACCAAACATTATCATTCCATTTTTCTCCATATCATCACTTTATCCGTACAAAACAACTATCAATTACCACAAAACAATACATATTCATAATCTGTTCATATTTTATTAACTAAATAAACACAACTTACACATACGCCGGACATAATTTCCCGATATACTGATTTTAAGTTGATAAGCAAATCAACAACACAATTTCTTTTCATAAATCTTTTTCATGTAGATAGCCGGTGCAGAGAGTACCGGCTTCCTCTTTTTTATATCTGAAATTCCAGATTTCCCTGCATTTCAAGCAATTATCTTATTGTTATAAAATACTTCCTTTCTCAGCACCTGCAATAAAATAATCACAATACGCCCTGATCAGCTTTTGCCGCAGCAGCTCCCTGTTTCAGGTTCAGCTGTTTAGTATACGCTGCAAAGGCTGACGGAATGGCGTATTTTTCTTCTGCTTCTGCGATTTCAGCAAACATCAAACCGGATTCTTCACGGGTCAGGGTATCCACCTGTATCATATAACCCTGCATATGCCATTCCACATGGGAAAAAATGTGCTTTGCATCCGGAAGTTTGCGGATACGCAGTGGATGCAGATGCAGCTCCCGTACTTTTTCCAGTGCTTCCTCTTCTGAATATTCTGCCAGATAATTGGGGAATTCATACAATCCTGCCAGCAGACCTTTTTTCGACCGCTTTTGTAATACCACATGCTCTCCGTCACGAATCAATAAAATCGTGCGATGTTCAATCTTTCGCGCTTTTGCTTTGCTCTTGACCGGAAGCCTATCATAGCTTCCTTCCAAACCTGCGCTGCAAAATGTTTTCCACGGACAGACTTCACAATTCGGTGCGCCGTTTGGAACACAGACTGTAGCGCCAAGCTCCATTAATGCCTGATTAAATGCCCCTGCCTCGTTCTCCGGCATGACCGGAAGCAATGCCCGCTCTACCTTTGTCTTTACCGACTGTTTCATAATATCACTGTCGTCTCCGGTCAGACGCATGATGACACGCAGCACATTTCCGTCCACCGCCGGAACCGGAATCCCGTATGCGATAGATGCAATGGCTCCCGCTGTATAATTTCCGATTCCTTTCAGCTGCAATAACTGCTCATAATCTGCCGGAAGTTCTCCACCATATTGTTCCATAACCGTCTGTGCTGCGATCTGCATATTCCTTACACGGTTGTAATATCCCAAACCTTCCCACAGCTTCAACAGCTTCTCCTCCGGACATTCTGCCAGTGCGCAGATATCAGGGAGTTCTCTCGTAAACCGTTCAAAATACGGTTTTACCGCCTCCACCCTCGTCTGCTGCAACATGATTTCTGAAATCCACACCCGATAAGGCGACACCTGCTGCCGCCAAGGAAGTGTCCGTTTATTCTGTTCATACCATATAAGAAGCGGTCTTACCGCCTGTTTCAGATTAAATGTCTCTAACATTTTCTATCTAAATCTCCTTTTTTCTTTATGATGAGACTGATTTTCGTGCTACCGGATTAATATCAAACATTTTTCTTCTTCCAGAAAAAGCCTGTAAACAAAATTTACAATATATCCCTTACCATTTAAATCCCGATGGATTGCGGCAGCCTTATTTCAACACTGACTGTACCATAGTCATCCTGTTTTTTCCCCTATTCATGCATCTATTCTGCGACAATTTAAAAAAATATCACTTATATTCTGTTTTTCTGCCTGTATTTTGTTTGCTTAACGTATTGAATTAGTGTATAATGAATTCGGAACGGTTTCAATATGGAAACCAAATTTTATTAATCTTAAACATATGACCAAGGAGGTATAGGACATGAACAATTTAACACTTGAAGTGGAAAATTCCATTGCAGTCCTGACAATCAACAGACCAAAGGCTTTAAACGCATTAAACAGTGAAACACTGACAGAACTGAATCAGGTACTGACAGAGATCGAAGCTAACGATGATATCAAGGTAGTGATCCTGACAGGTGCAGGCGAGAAAGCATTCGTTGCAGGCGCAGATATTTCCGAGATGGTAAACTTCTCCGCTGCAGAAGGCCGTGCATTCGGCATGAGAGCTTCTGAGCCGTTCTTCAAACTGATGAACATGCGTCAGGTTACTATCGCAGCTGTAAACGGATTCGCTCTTGGCGGCGGATGCGAGATCTCTATGGCTTGTGATATCCGTATCGCTTCTGAAAACGCTCTGTTCGGACAGCCGGAATGTGGTCTTGGTATCATTCCTGGATTCGGCGGTACACAGAGACTTG
The DNA here is from genome assembly GCA_900557275.1 of uncultured Roseburia sp. Next base: position 18,096 of record USRX01000002.1, on the reverse strand, counting down.
CCCGTCTCGTAGGCATGGGACGTGCAAAAGAAATGATCTTTGCATGCACCAACATTGATGCTGCTGAAGCTTACAGAATCGGTCTTGTAAATAAAGTAGTTCCTCAGGAAGAACTGATGGCTACCGCTAAAAAGATGGCTTCTAAGATCGCACGCAACGCAAGCTACGCTGTTGCAGTTGCAAAAGCAGCTATCAACAATGGTTATGACATGGATATCAAAAATGCCGTTGAGTACGAAGCAAACCTGTTTGGCATGACCTGCTCTACCCATGACAAAACAGAAGGTATGACTGCTTTCCTTGAAAAACGTAAAGAGAAAAACTTCACAGATTTCTAAAGAAATCAGAAAACAAAAGAGAACATCATAACAACACGTAAAACGGCGATACGCACATGTATCATCGAGTGATGTCTTTTAAAATGCAGGGTGGCAGTCGCTTCCCTGCATTTTTTACTATGATATCGTTGTATTATATCATAAGCAAAAGCGGCTTATGATTAACATTCGCCGCTCGTCAATCATACGAGTATGTTGGCTCTCTTGTGCTCATTATATCTTAAATATATACCAATCATCCTTGATTTCTGCCACAATAGATTTCAAATACTAATCTGCTCAGTTGGTTCTTAATAAAGAGATATAAATAATGCAGAAAATATAACTCATAGGAGAATATGATTATGAATAAAAAAAACATCGGATTCATCGGTGGCGGAAATATGGCCAGCGCCATCATCGGCGGTATTCTGGCAGCCGGGCTGGCTGATACAGACCATATCTTCGCTTCCTCAAAAACAGATGCCACCGCACAGCATCTGGCAGACAGCTTCGGCATCCACACCGGCACAGACAACGCTGCCACTGCCGCACAGGCAGACATCCTGTTTCTTGCCGTAAAGCCAAATATGTTTGCCTCAGTCATTCCACAGATCCGTGACTCCGTCAAACCGGATGCCATCATCGTATCCATTGCAGCTGGTCAGTCCATTGCCGCAATTGAAGAGTTGTTCGGAAAAGAAATCCATCTGATCCGCTCCATGCCGAACACTCCGGCTCTCGTAGGCGAATCCATGAGTGCCCTGTGTACCAATACCAACGTTACAGAAGAAGAACTGACTGAAGTAAAAGCGCTTTTTGACAGCTTTGGAAGATCAGAAGTAATCTCTGAAAATCTTATGGATGCTGTAACCGGTGTCAGCGGCTCCTCTCCGGCTTACGTCTACATGTTCATCGAAGCTATGGCTGATGCCGCTGTCGCAGACGGTATGCCAAGAAAACAGGCATATAAATTTGCTGCCCAGTCCGTTCTCGGTTCTGCAAAAATGGTGCTGGAGACCGGTAAACATCCGGGGGAACTGAAAGACGCCGTATGCTCTCCGGGCGGAACTACTATTGAAGCAGTAGCAGTTCTGGAAAAAGCAGGACTGCGTAATGCGGTCATTGAAGGACAAAGAGCCTGCACGGCAAAATCAAAAGCTATGAGTAAAAAATAATTCGATTTTCCAGATAATTGATTCATCCATTTTGGTTTTCAATATTTTAAACTGAAATGAATCAACTTTTAAATAGAAATCGTAAAATGGAAATGAAAAAATAAAACAATAAAATATCCAACGTAGAAATCTTTATTAATATATAAGAAATGTTTCCATTTTTATGCTTGTATTACTTTTCCAATCTGCTTATTATAGTAAGAGAAGATTTTTAATATTAGTTCAGAATTTTTCCCCGAAAGAACATTCTGAAAATATTTCTTCAATCACTATATAAATCTTCAAAAGCAAAGATTACTATTCAGAAGTTATTAAGGAGGTTATATCCCATGAAAAATATTTTAATTACCGGAGGTGCCGGATATATCGGCAGCCATACTGCAGTAGAACTGTTAAACAGCGGTTATGAAGTAATCGTTTACGACAACCTGTGCAATTCTTCCAAAGAGTCTCTGAAAAGAGTAGAAGAACTGACTGGAAAAACCGTAAAATTCTATGAAGGCGATGTGCGCGATGATAAAGCTCTGGAAGACATGTTCAACAAAGAATCCATTGACGCTGTCATCCACTGTGCAGCATTAAAAGCGGTTGGCGAATCCGTACAGAAACCGCTTCTTTATTACCAGAACAATATTACCGGCACTCTGACCCTGATGGATGTCATGAGCCGTGTGAATGTAAAAAATATCGTATTCAGCTCTTCCGCTACTGTTTACGGTAATCCGGAAACAATGCCGATCACAGAGGACTGCCCGAAAGGACAGTGTACCAACCCTTACGGCTGGACAAAATCCATGATGGAGCAGATCATGTCTGACGTTCAGAAAGCTGATCCGGAATGGAATGTTATCCTGCTCCGTTACTTCAACCCGGTAGGCGCCCATGAGAGCGGACGTATCGGCGAAGACCCGAAAGGCATCCCGAACAACCTGATGCCATATATCTCTCAGGTAGCCGTTGGCAAGCTTGAGAAACTCGGCGTATTCGGCGATGATTATGATACCCCGGACGGAACCGGCGTAAGAGATTATATCCATGTCGTAGACCTCGCTGTCGGACATGTAAAAGCGGTTGACTATCTGGCAAAGAACCCGGGACTGGACGTGATCAACCTCGGTACCGGCGTCGGCTACTCTGTACTGGATATGGTAAAAGCATTCTCAAAAGCTTGTGGCAAAGACCTGCCTTACGAGATCAAACCGCGTCGTGCCGGCGATATCGCAATGTGCTACGCTGATCCTGCAAAAGCAGAAAAAGTACTGGGTTGGAAAGCAACCCGAGGACTTGACGAGATGTGTGCCGATTCCTGGAGATGGCAGTCACAGAACCCGAATGGGTATGAAGCTTAAATAACAGATACTTTCATTTTTCTGTATTTTATAAAACGGGTAAGGATTGTTTTTAATCTGGCTTTTTTCCAGTTTGGAACATTCCTTACCCGTTTTTATAATTTATTATGATATACAATCGCATATTATAAAATATAGACTATATTCCACTCTGTTTAGAACACCTTCGTCGTCCACTGACTCATATCCCATACATCGGTTACCACATCCTGATAAAACTCCGGCTCATGGCAGATGAGAAGGATGCTTCCTTTGTATTCCTGCAGGGCGCGCTTCAGTTCATCTTTGGCATCCACATCCAGATGGTTCGTCGGCTCGTCCAATAATAAAAAGTTTGTATCCCGGTTGATGAGCTTGCACAGACGGATCTTTGCCTGCTCGCCACCGCTCAGCACTCTTACCTGGCTTTCGATATGTTTGGTAGTAAGTCCGCATTTTGCCAGTGCAGAACGCACCTCATACTGGGAATAGGACGGGAACTCTTCCCAGATCTCTTCGATACAGGAATTTTTGTTATCCTGTGATACTTCCTGTTCAAAATAACCCAGTTCCAGATTGTCCCCAAGTTCACAGCTTCCGGAGATGGACGGGATCAGACCGAGTATACTTTTCAACAGTGTGGTCTTTCCGATACCATTTGTACCCACAAGTGCAATCTTTTGTCCACGCTCCATGGAAAAATTCAACGGTTTTGATAACGGTTCGTCATAGCCGATCACGAGATCTTTTGTCTCAAACAACATTTTTCCCGGCGTGCGGCCATAGCGAAAATCAAATTCCGGCTTCGGACGCTCTGCCGCCAGCTCGATCACATCCATCTTGTCCAGCTTTTTCTGTCTGGACATCGCCATATTTCTGGTCGATACACGGGCTTTGTTTCTCGCCACGAAATCTTTCAGCTCACTGATCTCCTGCTGCTGTCTGCGGTAAGCAGCCTCTAACTGTGCTTTCTTTACTGCATATACTTCCTGGAAGTGGTCATAATCTCCCACATAACGGTTCAGTTCCTGATTCTCCATATGATAAATGATATTTACGACCTCATTCAAAAACGGAATATCATGTGAGATCAGGATAAATGCATTTTCATAATCCAGCAGATACCGTTTCAGCCATGCGATATGTTCCTCATCCAGATAGTTGGTCGGCTCATCCAGAAGCAGAATGTCCGGTTTTTCCAACAGCAGCTTCGCCAGCAATACTTTTGTTCTCTGTCCACCGCTGAGATCCGTAACATCTCTGTCCAGCCCCAGATCCAGCAGTCCAAATGCTCTGGCGATCTCTTCCACTTTTGCATCAATGGTGTAAAAATCATGGAGCGTCAGCTCATCCTGGATCGTACCCAGTTCTTCCATCAGAACATTCATCTGCGCCTCATCCGCCGTGCCCAGCAGATCACAGATCTCATTCATCCGCTCTTCCTTCTGAAGCAGAGGATCAAAAGCAGATTTCAGCACTTCCCGAATGGTCATGCCTTTTTCCAGTGCCGCATGCTGATCCAGATATCCGGCACGGACATTTTTAGACCACTCCACTTTTCCTTCATCCGGCATGAGCTTTCCTGTCACAATACTCATAAAGGTGGATTTACCCTCGCCGTTTGCGCCTACCAGGCCGATGTGCTCTCCCTTTAACAATCGAAAAGACACATCTGAAAAAATCGCTCTGTCCCCGAAGCCGTGAGTCAGATGCTCTACGTTTAATATACTCATTCCTTTATCTCCATCTTCTGATATTTTCTAAACAGTCTGAATCTAATCATACCATAAAAATAGAAGCTGAAACACAACTTTTTTAAATGTATCAACTTCTATTTCTTAATCATGCATTTTCAGATTATTATTTGGCGTGCATCAGATAAGTATTACTTTGGGACATTTTATTCGTCCATAAAAGATTCCAACGTACGCTTCTTGCTAATGCCCCGTCCATACAACTCCGTCAGATTTCGGATCTTCTCTGTCAGCGAATCTGTCAGGCAGCCTGACAGCATCCGCCATTTCCAGTTGTCGCCCAGTGTGGACGGCGTATTGATCCGGGCTTCGCTTCCGAGGCAGAGGTAATCCTGCATTGGGATGACGCACAGGTCTGAGACGCTTGCCATAGCCAGACGGATGAAATCCCACGAAATCCCAGATGGCAATGTATAAGGATTGTTCATGTATTTCACGGCAAATGCACGGTCTTCGACGCTCATGGTTTCATACCAGCCACGGGTAGTATCATTATCATGAGTTCCTGTATACACAACGCTGTTTTTCTCGTAATTATGTGGCAAATAATCACTCTCTTCCCTTGCATCAAAAGCAAACTGAAGCACTTTCATACCCGGGAAACCGGAGTCTGCCAGCATCTGACGCACAGAATCTGTCAGGAAGCCAAGATCTTCTGCGATAATAGATACCTCTCCCAGTTTTTCTTTCAACGTATTCATCAGATCCATCCCCGGTCCCGGCTCCCAGTGGCCAAACTCCGCTGTCTTGTCTCCGGCCGGAATGGAATAATAAGATTCAAATCCGCGGAAATGATCGATCCGCACCGTATCAAATAAATTCAGGCAATGCGCTACCCTGCGCACCCACCATGCATAACCGGTCTTTTTATGGTACGGCCAGTCATAGAGCGGATTGCCCCACAGCTGTCCGGTAGCAGTAAACGCATCCGGCGGACAACCCGCCACCGCTTTCGGATTGCGCTCTTCATCAAACTGAAACAGCTCCGGCTGTGCCCATGCATCCGCACTGTCCAGTGCCACATAGATTGGTACATCTCCGATGATGGAAATGCCGTTTTCTGCCGCATAGGCATGAAGCGCTTTCCACTGTCTGTCAAACAGATACTGTTCAAAGCAGTAAAACCTGATCTCTTCCCGCTTCTGAACGGCAATCATCTTCAAAGCCGCCTGATCCCGGTTTTTATAAGCATCCTCCCACTGTGTCCAGCATTTCCCATTATGAAGATCTTTTAATACCATAAACAGGGCATAATCTTTCAGCCAGTCATTGTTTTCCCTGCAAAATTCTAAGAAATCTGCTCCGTTTAGATTGATTCTCGCATCCGTGACTGTCGGAGATTCTATAATTGTTTTTTTACAGGATGATATACTTTTTAACTTCTCACTATCGGATAGTTTATCTTCAAAGACTTTACCTTCAGAGGATTTTATACTATATGTTTTATCATCGAATATTTTATCTCCCGACTGTATACGATCTGGCTTCCTGTTACCCGCCTGTACATCAGCTCCAAACTTGCAAAAGAATTTCTCGCACGCCATCCGCAGTATCCGTCCCCGATGCTCATGCAGTTTCACATAATCGATCTGCTGCGGATCGCATCCAAAGTCCATGCCGTCATAATATTCCGGGCGCAGCAGTCCCTGTTCTCCCAATGTTTCCAGATCGATAAAATACGGATTTCCAGCAAAAGAGGAAAAGGACTGGTACGGAGAATCCCCATAACTTGTCGGTCCCATGGGCAGCACCTGCCAGCAACTCTGTCCAGCTGCCTTTAGGAAATCTACAAATTCATATGCCTCTTTGGAAAAGCTTCCAATCCCATATCTGGATGGGAGTGAAAATACCGGCATCAAAATTCCACTTTTTCGCATTTTCTTAGTCCTCCAGTTTCCAGATATCTCTGTTGTATTCGTAAATGGTACGGTCTGAGGAGAAGAACCCGGCATTGCTGATGTTGTAAAGCATCTTCTTTGCCCATGCTTCTCTGTAATCTTCCATTGCACGATCTTTTGTCTCGATATAAGATTCCAGATCCAAGAACGTCATAAACCAGTCTTTCTTTTTTAGCTCTTTGGACAGACGCTCCAGATTTTCTTTTTCTCCCACTTTGAGCATCTGCGGACCTGTGATGAAGTCCAGTGCCTCCTGAACCTTCGGATTCTTTTTATAATAATCAGACGGCTTATAATCAGCTTTCTCATAATGCTCGATGACCGCATCGCTTTCGGCGCCGAAGATATAGATATTCTCATCCCCCACAAACTGATGAATCTCCACATTTGCACCATCTTCCGTGCCCAGCGTTACCGCTCCGTTCAGCATGAATTTCATATTTCCCGTACCGCTGGCCTCTTTGGATGCCAGTGAGATCTGCTCGGAAATATCACAGGCCGGAATCAGTTTTTCCGCCAGCGTCACATTATAATTTTCCACCATGACAACATTCAGATATGGATTGACATCCGGATCATTGTTCACGATTTCCTGCAAGCAGAGGATCAGATGGATGATATCCTTTGCAATCACATACGCAGGCGCTGCCTTTGCGCCAAAAATAACAGTGATCGGAGTCTGTGGAATCGTGCCCCTTTTGATCTCCAGATATTTGTAAATGACATACAACGCATTCATCTGCTGGCGTTTGTACTCATGGAGACGTTTGATCTGAATGTCAAATACAGAATCCTCGTTCAGAACGATGCCCTGTGTCTCTTTCAGATATTCCGCCAGAAGATGTTTGTTTTCTTTTTTGATATTTAACAATTCAGCCTGAACTGCGGTGTCTTCGGCAAACTTCTCCAGCTTCTTCAATTCATCCGCATTTTTCTTAAAGCCATCGCCAATCCACTGTGTCAGCTGATCCGTCAGCAGAGGATTGCAATGCAGCAGCCAGCGTCGGAACGTAATGCCGTTTGTCTTATTGTTAAATTTCTCTGGATAAAGCCTGTAAAATTTATGCAGCTCTGTATTTTTCAGAATCTCCGTATGTAATGCAGCCACGCCATTGACACTGAATCCGTAATGGATATCAATATGCGCCATATGAACGACATCGTCTTTATCAATAATGGCAAGGCTTTCGTCTTCACAGCGCCTGCGCACTCTGTCATCCAGTATCTCAATAATCGGTACCAGCTGCGGAACAATCTCTTTTAAGAAATCCAGCGGCCATTTTTCCAGCGCTTCCGCAAGGATCGTGTGGTTCGTATAGGCACAGGTCTTCTCCGTTACCGCTATGGCATCGTCCATGGAAAGTCCACGCTCCATGAGCAGACGGATCAGCTCCGGAATAATCATGGTCGGATGGGTGTCATTGATCTGGATCACGGCATAATCTGCCAGATCATACAGGTTTGAACCACGCTCTACGCTCTCTTTCAGAACTAGCTGAGCTCCGTTGCTGACCATAAAATACTGCTGATAGATACGCAGTTTACGGCCGTCATCATCGCTGTCATCCGGATAAAGGAACAGTGTCAGATTTTTTGCAATCTCCGTTTTATCAAAGTCAATGCCGTCATGGACGATGGATTCATCTGCTGTATCCACATCAAACAGCTGCAATTTGTTCGTCCGGTTGTCGTAACCGGTTACCAGTATCTCATACATGACAGACTGCAACGTCAATCCGTTTCCAAAAGAAACCGGAAATCCGATATCTGTCCGTTTCAGCCAGCGGTTCCCCTGCATCCAGGGATTGCCCTCTTCCTGCTGCAGATGATTTTCAAATACCTGACGGAACAGGCCAAGATGATAGTTCAGTCCGATGCCTGCACCGTTGTATCCCAGTGTAGCAATGGAGTCTAAAAAACAGGCTGCCAGACGGCCAAGACCGCCATTTCCGAGAGACGGTTCGACTTCGATCTCCTCGATTTCGCAAATATCTTTGCCATTCTTTGCAAGAATCTCTCTTACCTCATCATAGATACCGAGATTGATCAGGTTGTTGGAGAGCAGCTTTCCGATAAGAAATTCTGCTGATACATAATAAATTTTTTTCTTTCCTGCGTTACTCTCCTTTTTCTCTGCCATCTTCTGTGCGATAGTCAGCAATGCTTCATAGATTTCTCTGTCTGAACTGGCAGAAATATTTTTACCAAGTGTTTCCACTAATATGGTTTCAATGTTCATTCTTTCTCCTTTCCAGGGAATCATGTTTTTCCTACGACAAAATAGTGATGCAAAACTCAATATCATACGACTCTTTATTCATCGCATTATCAAATGCATTTCCCCGTCCGTCTGGATATTTTTTATTTCTTTCTGACGTTATTTTATTATCAGATTTAAATCTGTATAACGGGTTTTCAACGTTCCTGTTCCTTTTGAACCTGTTATCAGCATTATACCAGTTTTTTTCTGACATTAATATCCTATTTTCTGCGCTTTTTAATATCGTTTTACCTGATCGGAAAACATACACTCTCCAATCAGTTCCTTTTTCCATCCCATAAAAATATAGAGAGTCAGATATGTTTTGTTCCCGTTCATTTCTACCGGAGAAATCTGGTAAGAACAATCTATTTTCCTCTGAAAAAAAGATTTTTTCTGTGACGGTATACTTTTTCAGAAAGCTTATGGCAAAGAAAATCAAAAATTTCTATGGTAAGACAAAGTATTTGCTATAATAATTTTACTGAAATGATTATTTTAACGATTGGAGGTACACACGATGGATTTAACCAAATTAAGCCGCTATATAAGCTTGATCCTGCGCCATAAACCAGAAGTCATCGGCATTTCCCTGGATGAACATGGCTGGGCAAATGTCGATGAACTGATTACAGGGATTGGCAAAAATAATCCTGGATTTAATATGGAAACTCTGGAAGAAATTGTAAAGACCGATAACAAACAGCGCTATTCTTTCAATGCAGATAAATCCCTGATTCGGGCTAATCAAGGGCATTCCATTCCTGTAGATGTGGAATTAGAAGAAAAAGAACCACCCGAATACCTCTACCATGGCACCGGAGAAAAATATGTCACTTCTATCAACGAAATGGGACTGATTCCTAAAAGCAGATTGTACGTGCATCTGTCACAAGACACAGAAACCGCTGCTAAAGTTGGAAAACGACATGGAAAAGAAGTTATTTATCAGGTTGCTGCTAGACAGATGCGCAAAGATGGCTATCCATTTTTCCTGTCAGTCAATGGCGTCTGGCTGACCAAACAGGTGCCTGTTCAGTATTTAAAATTACTGTGACACAATAAAATAAGAAGACAGGATATTATATCCTGTCTTCTTATTTTACCGACATGCGTGAGAGGGTGCTAGAGGTCCGGTGGACCTCTGTTTAGCACCGACCGAAGCGACAGCGGAGAGCGAACCCTGTTCGAGTCCGACTGGACTCGAATAAAATAGAAGGCAGGATATATAATATCCTGCCTTTTGTTTTACCGACGTGCGTGAGAGGATTCGAACCCCCGACACCTTGGTCCGTAGCCAAGTGCTCTATCCAGCTGAGCTACACACACATATTTAATTATAAAATGTTTTCACATTCAATGCCGCAGACCGGAATCGAACCGGTACGATGTCGCCACCACGGGATTTTAAGTCCCGCGCGTCTGCCAGTTCCGCCACTGCGGCACGAAACATAAAGTTTCGAATGGGACCTACAGGGCTCGAACCTGTGACCCTCTGCTTGTAAGGCAGATGCTCTCCCAGCTGAGCTAAGATCCCATTTCGTGTTGGCTGCTCTCGCAACCGACTTCGTTAGTATATCGTACGAGAACAGATATGTCAACACTTTTTTTGAATTTTTGTATTTTTTGTATTTGTTGTAACTATTCCAAACAAATTTCCATGCAGGATTGTCCCACACATGCTATGCAAGCAGCCGCTCTACCAGGCGCACACACTCCGCGGCATCCTTTGAATACCCATCGGCTCCGATCTCATCTGCAAAACTCTGTGTGATACAGGCTCCTCCAATGATCACCTTGCTCTTGCAGCCTTTCTCCTTACAAAGCTCCACAACATCCTGCATACGCATCATCGTGGTAGTCATCAGCGCGGACAGCCCGATAATCGCAGCATTTTCACGAATCGCGGTATCCACGATATCTTCACACGGCACATCTTTTCCCATATCAATCACGTTGTAGCCATAATTTTTCAGCATCAGTACGACAAGATTTTTTCCGATATCATGGATATCCCCCTCTACCGTTGCAATGACAAGCGTCGGCATCTCCTGTCCGTCGTTCTTCTTCTCCAGCATCGGCTCGAGATAATCAATGGCAAGTTTCATGGTATTTGCACTGGCAATCAGCTGCGGCAGGAAATATTTTTTCTGTTCAAAAAATTCCCCGACTTTATTGATGGCTGCAATCAGCTGGTCATTGATGATCTCCTCCGGCTTTGCGCCGTCTGCAATTGCCTTTTTCACTTCATCTATAATGGTTCCTTTATTTCCTTTTAAAACCGCTGTCGTAACAGGATCTGCTTTTTCTTCCACAGATGCCGTGCCACCCGCAGCACCTTCTTTTTTCACAACAACCGTCTCATATTTTGCCTTTTCCTCTGCCAGTTTATTCATACGCTCGATGTAGCGGATGTCACTGTCCGGGCGATGCAGCAGCATGTCCGAAGCAAATGCGGCATTCATCAAAAGTTCCTGCGACGGATTGGCAATCGCCATGGTAAGCCCCCGGCAGATGTCCATGGTAAGAAATGCCGTATTGACAAAACTCCGCTCCGGCAGGCCAAACGAAATATTCGACAGACCACAGATCGTTGGAAGCTTCCTGATATCCTTACAATAAGAGATGGTATCATAACATTCTTTCGCAGCCTCTGGATTGGCTCCGATTGTGGCAACCAGCCCATCCACGACAATATCCTCGTGTGCCATTCCCAGCTCCATGGCACGGTCATATACGGTATCGATAATCTCATGCTTTTCTTTGGCATCCTTTGGCAGTCCCTCATCGGAAAGCGGAAGCAGGACAAACATAGCCCCGTACTTTTTTGCCAGCGGAAGCATATGCTCGATTTTTTCTGTCTCAAGGGAAACGGAGTTGATCAGTGCTCTTCCCGGATAGACACGCAGTGCCTCTTCCATAACATCAATATGGCTGGTATCGAGGCAAAGCGGACAATCTACCGTCGCCGCAACTTCATAGATCACCTGTTTCATCATTTCTTTTTCGTCAATGCCGTTCATTCCCATATTAATGTCAAGGATGGCTGCCCCGTTTTCCTCCTGCGCCATTGCCATCTCACGCACAAGATCCAGTTTTCCTTCGCGCAGCTGGGCCTGCAGTTTTTTCTTTCCGGTCGGATTGATCCGCTCCCCGACCACCAGGAAATTGCCATCCAGACCAACTTCTACATTTTTGCGCTCAGACGCAAGAATCCTGCGATGCGATGCAAGTGGCCTGTGAAGTTCCATCCCCCGCGTTGCATCCGAAAGTGCCTTGATATGCTTTTCCGTTGTACCGCAGCATCCACCTACAATGGCTGCTCCCGCTTTTACCAGTGCCACACCTGCCCCGGCAAATTCTTCCGGTGTCATGCGGTACACCGTTTTCTTTCCCTCGAGTTCCGGGAGTCCGGCGTTTGGCTTTGCGATGAGCGGAATCGTCGCATATTCTGCCATCCTTTCCACCAGAGGTACCATCTCCATCGGACCGGTAGAACAGTTTACACCGATCGCATCCACGCCCAGAGACTGCAGTACGACCACAGCCGTCTCCGGAGGTGTTCCAAATAATGTCCGTCCGTCTTCGTTGTAGGTAAGTGTCACCATGATTGGAAGATCACAGACTTCCCGGATCGCAATCACTGCCGCACGACATTCCTGCAGACTCATCATGGTTTCTACCACAAACAGATCCACCCCTGCTTTTGCCAGCACCGATGCCTGTTCCTTGTATACCTCCACCAGTTCTTCAAACAACAGCTCTCCCATCGGAAACAGCTGCTGGCCGGTCATCGTCATGTCACCTGCAACCAGTGCCTGATCGCCCACCGCCTGCCGGGAAAGCGCTACCAGCTGCGTGTTGATTTCTTCCAGCCTCTCCTGCAGACCATATTCTTCCAGTTTGATCCGGTTTCCGGTAAACGTGGAGGCATATACGATATGGCTGCCGGCTTCTACATACCGCCTCTGCAGCTCGAGCAGTACCTGCGGATTTTCCAGCACCCAGCTTTCCGGACACACGCCAATCGGCATACCTGCCTCCATCAGATTCGTTCCCGTTGCACCATCTAAAATAACCGGACCATGTTCCCTGATAAATCCGGCAAATTCTGTCTTTGTCATTTTGCATTCCTCACTTGCAGTTTCGTTTCGTTCTATTTATAATAATACCGCAGATTATTTCTACGTCATGCGTAACAATATCATACCTTATCACAGAAAAAAAAGAAAGTGAGAATCTATCATGAAAGACATAAAATTAGTTGCACTGGATCTCGACGGTACGCTGTTTGACAACAGCAGCCACATCAGTGAGCGCAATCTTACGGCAATCCGCAGCATTACAGACAAAGGCATCCATGTCGTAATCTCCACCGGCCGCCCGTTTGAGGGAATCCCGTTTGACCAGATCAAGGGCACCGGGATCAACTATGCCATCACCGCAAACGGCAGCGGAATCTATGAGATTTCCACCGGAAAATGCCTGTATGAAAATGCCATGGATGAAGAGCTGGTCACCCCGATTTTAAACTTCCTTCTCACACGTGATATCCATATGGATGCATTTATCGGCGGAAAAGGCTACACCCCGGTCCAGTGCGTAGAAACGGCACAAAAACTGACCGTGCCTTCTTCGATCAAAAACTATATTATCACCACACGCACACGGCTGGACAATATCCTGCAGTTTATCCATGAAAATCAGTTAAAGGTCCAGAAAATGACTCTGAATTTCTATCCAGCAGCCGATGGAACACTCATTGACCGCGAAACCGTCCGCAAATTTCTCGTGTCCAATCCGTCAATTACTACCGTCTGCGGCGGATACAACAACCTGGAATTCACGCGTGCAGATGCAAACAAGGGCGTTGGCTTACGAAAACTTGCCGAAATTCTCGGTGTCAATCCGGATGCCACCATGGCAATCGGTGACACCGAAAATGATCTTGCCATCATTGAGGCTGCCGGTATCGGTGTGGCAATGGGAAATGCCACTGATGCCGTCAAAGCCCGGGCAGATTACGTCACCACAACGAATACCAAGGACGGGGTGGCAGCGGCCATCGAACATTTTATCCTATAATTTCACTCACCGCGCAACAACCCGATATTTTTCTTTAAAGATGCAATGACTGCATCAACCTGCCGGCGGTCGGTCTCCCTTCCCATGGTAAAACGTACACTGCCCGGTGCATAATTTTTTGGTACGTGTATGGCTTCTATCACATGGGAGATCCGTGTCTGTCCGGTATTGCACGCAGATCCTGCGGAAGCACAGATTCCGTCTTCTTCGAGAAGCACCAGAAGGGATGTCGCATCAATCCCCTCAAAACTGAAATTCACATTTCCCGGCAGGCGCTTATGCGGATGCCCATTTAACCTTCCCTGCGGAATCTCCCGTAATACCCGCTCCACAAAATAATTACGCAGCCGCACAAGCCGCGGACGCACGACCTGCATCTCTTCCACTGCAATTTCAAGTGCCTTTGCCATCCCCACAATTCCTGCCACATTCTCGGTTCCTGCCCGTTTGCCGTTTTCCTGACTTCCTCCGTGAATATACGACGGCAGATCCCGGTCTTTTCTCACAAACAAAAAACCAACCCCTTTCGGACCGTGGAATTTATGTGCACTTGCACTCAGATAATCCACCGGAAGCTGGTTCATGGAAAGCGGAATCTGCCCGATGGCCTGCACCGCATCGGTGTGAAATAATGTTCCCGTCCCCCGCAGCATGGATGCAACCGCATCCAGCGGTTCGATCGTTCCAATCTCGTTATTTCCCGTCATAACGGAAACCAATGTGGTATCTTCCCGCAATACCTCCCGCAACCGTGCCAGATCAATCACTCCGTATGCATCGACATCCAGATAAGTCAGTTCATATCCCAGTTTCTCCAGATATTCACATGAGCGCAGCACCGCATGATGTTCGATTTTGCTTGTGATCACATGTTTCCCTTTTTCCTTTTTCTCCGCCGCCACATTTTTGATTACCCAGTTATCCGATTCGCTCCCCCCGGATGTAAAAAAAATCTCCTCCGGCTTTGCCTTAATCAGCATGGCAATCTGTTCTCTTGCCCCTTCTAATGCCTCCCGTGTGCGGCGCCCCATTTCGTAAGATGTGGAGGCGTTTCCATATTCTTCCATGAGATACGGCTCCATAGCCTTGCGCACCTGCGGAAGCATTTCGGTTGTGGCCGCATGATCCATATAGATTTTACAGCTCATATTCTGCACCATCCCCTCATACAATAGTTATCAAGTTTTCCATTTGGAGTTCCCATTGAACATTTCCCGATTCCTAAAAAATCCTCTGATTACCGGCACCCTTCTAATGACGGCTTCCGGTATTGCCAGCCGTATCATCGGCTTCTTCTATAGGATATTCCTGGCACAGACAATTGGTGCAGAAGCGCTCGGAATCTATCAGCTGATTGCACCCGTTTTTGCAATGTGTTTCGCCCTGACTGCCTCCTCCATCCAGACATCCATTTCCAAATTTGTCGGCGATGCCTGCGGAAAAAACGCAGGAACATCGCAGGGAGAAATAACTGCACGCGGATATCTGCTGCTCGGTCTGGTCATCTCCTGCACAGCCTCTGTAATCGTCGGTATTTTTCTTTACACACAATCAGACTGGATCGCCCTGCATTTTCTCGGAGAGCTCCGCTGCGCTCCCCTCCTTTCGCTCCTTAGCTTTTCCATGCTTCCCTGCTGCATCCACGCCTGTATCAACGGTTATTACTATGGAAAAAAGCGGGCAGGAATTCCCTCGTTCTGTCAGCTGGTGGAACAGCTTGCACGCGTGGGAAGTGTATGGCTGATCTATCAGTACACGCTGGAAAAAGGCATGGAGCTGACGGCGTTCCACGCGGTTGCCGGTCTTGTGGCCGGGGAATGTTCCGGTCTTATCACCAGTCTGATTGCCATGTCTTTGGAAAAACGGCTTCCCGGACACTCCTACCACACCCTTTCCGGTCAGTGGAAAACGATGGGCAAACTGTTTGCTTCCATGGCGGTTCCACTTACCATCAACCGGGTGACGACAGCTCTTTTCAACAGCCTGGAGAATCTTCTGATCCCGCAAAAACTGCAGGCATTTGGTTACAGTGCTTCGGATGCCCTGAGTATTTTTGGTATCCTGACCGGTATGACCATGTCCATCATTCTGTTTCCCAGTGTACTGACCAATTCCTTTTCCGTCCTTTTACTTCCGGCTGTCTCGGAAGCCCACAGTGCACACAACCACGCACAGATTGCGCGAACGATAAAAAAAGCAATCCTGTACG
The DNA here is from genome assembly GCA_900557275.1 of uncultured Roseburia sp. Next base: position 2,067 of record USRX01000002.1, on the reverse strand, counting down.
GACTGCTTCTTGGCTTTGTTTTTACGATTCTGTTTCTGGTTTTCGGTGACCGGATGGGCGAAGTTCTGTTTCACAATACGCTGGCCGGCAATTTTATCTGCCAGCTCTCCTGGCTGTGTCCCCTGCTGTATGTCACCAGTCTGCTGAACAGTATCCTGCACGGACTCGGCAATGCCCGGCAGGTTTTGTTTGTCACACTGCTGGCATGCATGATCAGGATCTGCATGATTCTGTTTCTCGTCCCACAGTACGGAATCGATGCATATCTGTGGGGGATGCTGCTGTCCTATGTATTTGCTGCGATTGCAGACATTCTTTTGCTTATGCCTTATTCCCGTGCCGGATGATTCCTCACTTTTTGATCTCCCTCAGGCAGAAAAAACGCCGGTTTCCACAGATCACTCTGCCGGAACCGGCGTTTCTTTATCAAGACTTTTCTATTATAAGGTGCGATTATACACGGGACAGATACTCACCTGTTCTGGTATCAATCTTGATCTTGTCTCCCTGCTCTACGAACAGAGGAACGTTTACGTTTGCACCTGTCTCAACAGTAGCAGGCTTGGTAGCACCTGTAGCGGTATCTCCCTTGAATCCCGGCTCTGTCTCTGTAATCTCAAGTTCTACGAAAAGAGGTGGCTCTACTGCAAATACATTGCCCTTGTGAGAACAGATCTTAACCATCTCGTTCTCCTTAACAAACTTCAGTGCATCACCGACACTGTCCTTTGTCAGGTCAATCTGGTCATAAGTCTCTACATCCATGAAATGATAGAAATCATCATCGGAATACAGATACTGCATGTCCTTACGATCAATGTGAGCAGTCGGACACTTCTCTGTCGGACGGAATGTCTTTTCTACTACACCACCACTGACGATATTTTTTAATTTTGTTCTAACGAATGCTGCACCCTTACCTGGCTTTACATGCTGAAATTCGATAATCTGATAAATGTTACCTTCAAGTTCGATGGTAACACCATTTCTGAAATCTCCTGCTGAAATCATTCGATCTTCCTCCTTAAATTACGAGTATAAAGTCTCTCGACTTACAATTTTACTATAAAATGGAATACTTTTCAAGTATTTTATTTGTTCCGTTTTTCGATGTCCGCAAGCATAGCCACGCGTGTCGCATGACGTCCACCAAGAAATTCCGCATTCAGATAAGCCTTCACAATATCCTTTGCCAGCTCCACTCCGACAATTCTTGCACCAAACGCGATGATATTTGCATCGTTGTGCTCTTTTACCAGATGCGCGGTTGTCACATCCGAGCAGACAGCTGCACGTACTCCGTTTACTTTATTGGCAGCAATGGAAATTCCGACACCCGTTCCACAGATCAAAACTGCACAATCCACTTCTCCGTCAGCCACTGCACGTCCTACTTTTTCTCCGATCTCCGGATAATTACAGCTTTCTGCGGTATCCACCCCATAATTTACAACCTCATGTCCCATGCTCTCAATAAATTCTTGGATCTGCATTTTCATTTCTACTGCTGCATGATCATTTCCAATCCCGACTTTCATCACAACTCTCCTTTTCGTTTTTTGCACTTCTTTTATCTTACTGCTTCAACGAACTTTCGTCAAATAGAAAACAACCGGCTGTGTACGGTCACGCATAGAAAATTCTGCAAAAAAAAAATTTATCCTACAAAATGGATGAATCCTCCTTTTTTGCAGCAGATGGGTACTTTGGTTTTACGATTTTACGGTGCAGACGATAACATAAAAGCACAATTGCCTCCAGCCGGCGCTTTAACACGATCTGGATTTCTTCTTTCGGGTGGATCGGTTTTACAAGGATCGTGCGGATTCCTGCTAAATTTGCCCCACACACATCCGTAAAGATCTGATCTCCCACAAAAAGCGTATTTGTCGCGTCCGTGCCAAGGATCCCCATCGCTTTGCGATACCCGGACGGCTTTGGCTTTCCTGCTTTGTAAATATAACTGACATGCACGGCATCATTGAACATTTTCACACGCGGCTCCCTGTTGTTCGAAAGAAGCATACAATGAAAACCCAGTTCCTTTAAATGTGCAAACAAAGAAAT
>USRX01000001.1 GCA_900557275.1 uncultured Roseburia sp. | reverse complement strand
TTTTCGGCTGGTAATCTGCTGGTAAACCAAAGGGGTAGGGTGTGGGGAGGGGAAACAGAAAAAGACTGATTTCTCATTGACCGCCAACGGATAGACTTCTCCCTTGGTGTCAAAACGCCTATCGTTCCCTGCTTTTTTCCCGTTTTCGGTATAATTCCAGTGCTTTGATAATGGTTTCTTCCATTTTTTGTTGTGAAGTCCCCGATGGAAAATATTTCTTCAGTCGGTTCTTAGGGATTTTCCATTGCTCTACCTGATTTGGCTTTTCCTCTGCCATAATCGACAACAAAACATCTTCATTCAATCTGCCCTCTGCTGAAAATTTGCGGATTTTGATTGCCTGTGCATGACTTGGAGTGCAATCTTCCGATTCCATGGTATCGTACAATATCTCCTGTTCTTCTTTTGGCAAATAAGACAGCTCCATCGCCGGACGCATGGCAATTTTCTTGTTATCGACCATATCAAGAATTTCCGGTATCAAGTAGGTTAATCGAATATATCTTCTGATTTGGTCTTTACTTTCTCCAACCTCCTCACCCAATAATTCATCAGAACGTTTCCCTTTCAACTTTGTCGCCAGTGGCGACGAAGTTAAATCAGTTCTTTGTCCCTGTCTTTTCATGACATCTAACTTCATTTTGTAAGCAAATGCTTTTTCTGATGGTAATATTTCTTCCCTTTGAAGATTGCTGTCAACCATGACAATAACTGCTTCGTCATCACTGAGATTTCTTACAATACAAGGTATATTTTCTAACCCTGCCAGTTCACTTGCCATTTTTCTACGGTGTCCAGAAATCATTTCATACCCACCTGTTGGCTTCTCTCTGACAAGAGCAGGAACCAATACACCATGTTCTCGAATACTTTCAATGGTCTCCACCATTTTATCATCCATTTTTACTTTAAATGGATGATTCGGAAAATCACTGATGTCATAAACAGAAATATTTTTTACATGCTCCTGATTCTTCTGGTCTCTTTCTTCCTGCGTGGTAAAAAGGTCATCGGCTGAGGGAAGATTCATGTTTATTTCTTTGCTTTTCGCCACACTGAATCACCTCCCTCGTAAATTCTGCATACGCCTTTGCAACAGTTCCATTCTTGTCATACTCATAAATGCTCTGTCCTGCTGCACTGCTTTCTGCTGCTGTGATAGCCACTGGAATAACAGTTTTGAAAATTCTGATATGCTTTCCATAATTCTCTCTAAGGCTATCCTCTGTTGTCTTGGCAAGTTTTGTCCGCATATCTGCAAGCGTCAGTAATACTCCATCAATCTTCAGATTGGGATTTAGCTGTCTTTGTACCTTACCAATTGTTTTCATTAACTGCGTCATCCCCTTTAATGGAAGATAATGAGCCTGAACTGGAACAATTACACTGTCTGCGGCAGCTAATGCATTGATAGTCAACATCCCCAAGCTAGGCATACAATCAATCAGGATATAATCATAATCTTTTTTCAAATCTGCCAGATACAGCTTTAGTGTCTGCTCTCTGCTCATTGCATTCACCAGGGAGATTTCCATGCCCGATAATTCAATGTTAGTTGGAATAATGTCAACTCCTTCTTTATGGTGTAAAATGCCTTCATTATACACAAATGGTTCATCTTGTAATATTTTCTTCATCTGTGTATCCAACGTAATCGGAAGATTATCTGCATTAGTCCACCCCAATGCGGTTGTTAAATCTCCCTGTGGATCAGCATCGACCAATAATACTTTTCGCCCCTGATGTGCAAGACCAATTCCCAGATTTAATGTCGTTGTGGTCTTTGCTGTTCCTCCTTTCTGATTTGCAAGGGCAATTACTTTGCACTTGGTCATATGGTTTCCTCCTTCCTCGAATAATTTAATAGCCAATCCTTTTTACGGGACTGGCTATGTATAAAAATGAGCACGAAAAAGCCGACTGACTCGTAATTTGAATCAATCGACTATGTAAAACACTTTATTCTATCTCTTCTATGGGACTTATAATATCATCAATAACATATAAATTATCCACCTTTTTTATCGTAACTATAATCTGATTCTCTTTGTCGTATATATTTTTTGTTGTCGTATTTTCATTGTCTTTAGCATATGCATCTATAAGTTTTGCAAATGAAATATCTCTATTGTTTTCCATTAACCAATTCATTGCATCAAGACTATAACATATATTCACATTTGTATTTTCTCTCTCATACACAACATTACTCTTATTACTATTTTGATATGGCAGTATAGCTAATATAAATATTATTACTAAACAAATTGCCGAATTGCGAATTGACTGATATGATGCATAAATAATATTATTTCTTATAAGATTTTGTTTTATATTTAATTGTGTTTTTTTATAAAAAGAACTTTTATCTTTTTTAGATCGTTCCTTCAAGGAAATAGGATATAAAACATTTTCTTTAATCAACACCTGTACTGACATTATTCCTGCTACCAACATATATATTATTGCTAATAATGCCAGCGCAAATATCAATATATTTATAATTTGCATCCTATATTTATCTGAAATAGTTTCTATAATTTTCGAAAGATTAAGTATCAATGTAATAGAAATAGTTAATGCTGCTACTATAGTTTTTGCTTTATCTTCAAAACGATTTTTTGTATCAATTGCGTTTTGATAATCCTCTTCCAAACACTTAATATCTATTTCTCCAATTTTTTCAGGTACTTCAACATCTTGATTTTCTATTTTCTCTTTCAAATTCTTATTTGCATGTATTGCATCAATGACTGGAATTATCTCTCCAAGCATTATCCTTCCTCCCTGCATAATGTTGCTTCAATTTCTGAGCTAATTTTCATGCCTGTTTTTATTTCTAGCCATCCCCACTCTCCAGTTGGATTTACTTCAATAAAATAATATTCTCCATCAGCATATGCCAAATCAATTCCTCCAAAATTTAAATTTAATTTTTTCATCAATCTGTTTATTGAATTTAAAACATTCTCAGGAAGATCAAATGGTATATATTCTAACTGCTCTTTATAAAATCTCCAATCTCCATATATTCCCATATTATTTTTCTGAATCTTAACAGGGAACATCTTGCCACCAACATATGTAATTCTACAATCTATTTTGGGTTCCAAAAATTCTTGTACAAATACAGGGGCTTGCTTTAAATTATGTGCTTTTAATTCTAATCCTTTAACAACATTCGAGTATGTAAACATTTCCCTATTATTTTCTATATCGTAAAATAATGCTGTATCTAAAGATTTAACAATATACTCTTTCTCATTCTCTAATTGTATATTGGCTGAATTAGATACTTTTGTTTTAGGAACTTTCAATCCACACTCTTCTGCTATACTTAACTGATACATTTTATTTTCTGCTCTATAAATATCTACAGGGTTATTAATCCAAATCGCATTTCTAAATACAATTAGATTTCTTAAAAATGAACTCCACTGATTTCTTTCTAACTGTTCATCTAATGATAATTTATTTTTAGATTGCGTTCGCAAAAAAACAGGTGCACGAAAATATATTCCTTCCAATTTTTCAAAATCAGCACAATATTCTACATTGTCAATTACAATTCTCATATATTTCTTTTGTAAATCAACTTCTATTTCATGTTTACTAAATTCGTCCCTATTTAATCTGTAAAAGCTTCTATTATTAGCTAATAACCTATAACATACAAGATCTGTCGAAAAGTCAATTGTTGATGATATGATTAAATATTTAATATTATTCACCTTTCTGATCCTCGCCCGTTTCAATATCACACTTTTTTGACGCTGGTTTTTGTGCGTAATTTCCAATCATCATAACCTCACCTGTTTTATCTACTCTCCACAACCCACACACTCTATCATATGAGCAACCTTCTGGTGTTAATTTTTTTGGAATATCCTCATAAATATATGCTTTCTCTAATAAAATATGTTCTTTCATACTTCCTCCTAAAATCGTATAACTATATTTAAATTTTATACTGGCATTTCTGATTGTCATCAAATAAACCCTATACTCTTTTTAATTATAATCTCAATTCTATTTTTCATCAATCAGAAAATATTTCCACGATAGTTTATGAAAAGTTGGGGAATCTTACGCTATCATACGTTAAAAGTTGGGTAAATATTGGGTAATTACACTACTCCCCAACAAAATAAAACAGGCAATCTCCGCCTACTTATTTCAGAAGAATGAGGCGAAGTTTCACACACCAGTTGGGGAATTGAAATTCCCCAACTCACTCCCCAACTTTTACCCAATTCCATGCATAAATAGCGATAATTTACGATAAGTCAAAATTTATTCCCCAACACGCAAAAAAACCTTGAATCATCCCATTTTCATAGGAAATTCAAGGTTTTTCGTTGATTTACATGATAATAATACGGTTCAAATTCTTATGCGAACTGTAAGATTATGCGTTCATCTGAGCTGCAACCTCAGCTGCGAAATCCTCATTTTTCTTTTCAAGACCTTCGCCAGTCTCAAAACGAACGAATTTTTTCAGAACAATCGGAGAACCAACTTCTTTGGAAACTGCCTCAAGATATTTAGCAACAGTCTCTTTGTTCTCTGCTTTTACATATTCCTGCTCTAACAGGCATACTTCTTTCAGCTCTTTGTTCAGACGACCAGTAATCATCTTCTCGATGATATTCTCCGGTTTGTTTGCATTTTTCGGATCGTTTTTAGCCTGAGCCATAAGGATCTCTTTCTCATGCTCTTTGTACTCTTCTGAAACTTCATCTGTAGAGATATATTTCGGGTTCAGAGCTGCGATCTGCATTGCAACGTTTTTCAGAGCTTCTTTTACAGCATCGTTATTAACAGTAGTCTGTGCTTCTACCAGAACACCAATCTTACCGCCAGCGTGGATGTAAGATACTACGATACCATCTTCAGAAACGATTTTCTCGAATCTTCTGATGTTCATGTTCTCGCCGATCTTAGCGATCATTGCTGCAAGTTTGTCAGCAACAGTCATAGATGTATCAAGTGCCCAAGTTTCTGTTTTGAATGCCTCGATATCAGCAGCCTCTGTATCAGCAGCCTGCTCTACAACCTCTTTTACATATCCCTGGAATACTTCGTTCTTAGCAACAAAATCTGTCTCAGCATTTACTTCTACGATAGCAGCAACTTTGTCATCTGCTTTGATCGTAGTAGCAACGATACCTTCAGCAGCGATTCTGCCAGCTTTTTTCTGAGCGGTAGCAAGTCCTTTTTCACGAAGGAACTCTACTGCTTTGTCGAAATCGCCATCTGTCTCGGTAAGTGCTTTTTTGCAGTCCATCATACCTGCTCCGGTCTGCTCTCTTAATTCTTTTACCATGCTTGCTGTAATAGCCATAACCTTTTACCTCCAAATCAAACTGTCAGGACAATGTCTGTCCATACCTTATGCACCAACGGTTCTTATGCTTCAGCTTCTGCCTCTTCTGCTTCGTCAGCGTACTCAACATCAGCGTCAACAGTTCCCTGTTTTGCTTCGATAACAGCGTCTGCCATTTTGGAAACGATTAATTTAACGGCTCTGATAGCATCATCATTACCCGGGATTACATAATCAAGTTCTTCCGGATCACAGTTAGTATCTGCAATACCAATCAGAGTAATGCCAAGTGTATGAGCTTCCTGTACACAGATTCTCTCTTTTTTCGGATCTACTACAAAGATTGCATCCGGGATTCTGTCCATATCTTTGATACCGCCAAGGTTCTTCTCAAGCTTATCCCACTCTTTTTTGAGGTTGATAACTTCTTTTTTCGGAAGAACATCGAAAGTTCCGTCTTCAGACATTTTTTCGATTGCTTTCAGTCTTGCAATACGGCTCTGGATTGTTTTGAAGTTGGTAAGCATACCGCCTAACCATCTCTCGTTTACATAGTACATTCCACAACGCTCAGCTTCTGCTTTGATTGCATCCTGTGCCTGTTTTTTTGTACCAACGAAAAGGATTGTACCACCCTGAGCTACGATATCAGCTACAGCATCGTAAGCTTCGTCAACTTTACCTACAGATTTCTGCAGATCAATGATATAGATACCATTTCTCTCTGTAAAGATGTACGGAGCCATTTTCGGGTTCCATCTTCTTGTCTGATGTCCGAAATGTACACCAGCTTCCAGTAACTGTTTCATTGAAATAACACTCATTTTTCTACCTCCATGGTTTGTGCTTCCATGTGCTTCTTGCCCTCCGGCTTACCTCTTCGGCACCATACCAGATAGTCCGCACATGTGATTAATATTTTCAGACCGGACAATCATAGCATAATCAAATATCTTATGCAAGTATTTTTTCATTTTTTTCGACTTTATTCCAACGCCTTTCGTTCATGATACAAATAATAAAAACGGTGTTATTTACATTTCGGGAATCAGGCTATCATTTTTATAAATAAAAAATGGCAATACCAACATCTATGAGTACCACCATTTTTATTTTTCTGTTATTTTATTTATGAATCAACTTCTACAAAATCATATAAATCTGTTTACCCATATAAGAAACATTCGTTCATGCGCAAGAATCTATTTTTTCTGATTCCGTTTCATCTCTTCCAGTTCATCAAATACCATATCGTTTAACACTTTTATATAGGTTCCTTTCATTCCGGAGGAACGGGATTCGATTACGCCTGCGCTTTCAAATTTACGAAGGGCATTTACGATCACGGATCTGGTAATGCCTACCCGGTCTGCAATCTTGCTGGCTACCAGCAGTCCTTCATTTCCATCCAGTTCATCAAAAATATGATAGATGGCTTCCAGTTCGGAGAAGGACAGCGTATTAATGGCCGAACGTACGACCTGCTGTTTTCTGACTTCTTCCTCACTCTCTTCATTTTCAGAGCGGAGCATTTCCAGACTGACTACAGTTGCGCCATATTCTGTCAGGATAATGTCATCGATCTCATACTGATTCTGCAGGCGATATACAAACAGGGAACCCAGACGCTCTCCGGCGATATCAATCGGAGATGCTATGGCTGTGTAAGATTTTGTATCGGTATCTGCAAATCCAAGCGTTTCCAGATTTACATTTTCTTTTGTAGACAGAATACTCAACAGACGCTCGTTCAAAAATGAATCAATATATCCTCCTACCGTATTATCCATCAGTTCATGGATCTCCGGTACATTGTTCAGATGACTGACTCCCAGGATTTTCCCTTTTCTGCTGATTACCAGTACATTGGATTCCAGAATCTCAGAAAGTACCTCACAGATATCGTTAAATACGACCTTTGAAGAATTATTGTTGTGAAGAAGCTTTCCTATTTTTCTTGTTTTGTCAAGAAGACGTACACTGCTCATAGTTTCCTCCCATTTTTATCGTTAGATATATTTCTTTTTTCAGGCACAAAAACAGTGCCAAAATTTCTATAATCATTCAAATTTTAGCACTGTTTTTCAAAAAATTCAATATATTTTTGTATTTATATAAAATATTTCAACCAATTATTTTATATGACAGAAAAATCAGGAAATTCCCAGAACTTACTCCTCTTTTTTGGGTTTTTCCATGACAAATCCACACTGTTCATCGGCACAGACCAGCTTATTTCCCTTCTCCAGCATATATCCGCCACATTCCGGACATTTCTCGGTAGAAGGTTTCTGCCAGGACATAAAATCACAGTCCGGATTGTCAATGCAGCCGTAATATTTTCGGCCTTTTTTTGTTTTCTTTAAGACAACGTCCTTACCGCACTTCGGACAGGATACGCCAATCTTCTCATAGTACGGTTTTGTATTTCTGCAGTCCGGGAATCCCGGGCAGGCAAGAAATCTGCCATGCGGACCATATTTGATGACCATGTTCCGACCACATTCTTCGCAGATCGTATCGGTAACCTCATCCTCGATCTTATGCTCTTCCAGCTCTTTCTCCGCATGTTCCACTGCAATCGCAAGATCCGGGTAGAAATTCCGTATAATGATCTTCCAGTCAATATTTCCCTCTTCCACGCTGTCGAGAAGAGATTCCATATTTGCGGTAAACCGTTCATCTACGATAACCGGAAAAGCTTCTTTCATGATGTTGTTAACCACTTCGCCCAACTCTGTCACATAGAGATTTTTATTTTCTTTCGCAATATAATGGCGGCCAAGGATCGTTGTGATCGTCGGTGCATAGGTACTTGGACGACCGATGCCGATCTCTTCCATTGCTTTTACTAAAGATGCCTCTGTATAATGCGCCGGCGGCTGTGTAAAATGCTGTTTCGGTTCCAGCCCCTCACAGGAAAGCTCGGAATCCTCATTCAGGGATTTTCCAAGCACGGTATGATCCGCTTTCTCATCATCCAGAGAATATACCGTCATATATCCGCTGAATTTTACTTTGGATGCAGATACTGCAAAACGGTAATTGCCGGCACCAATTTTAACCGATGTGGTTTCATATACAGCCGGAGTCATACGGCTTGCAGCAAATCGATTCCAGATAAGCTGATACAGACGAAACAGATCTCTGCTTAAAGACTCTTTGACCATTGCCGGAGTCCGGCTGATATCAGTCGGACGGATCGCCTCATGGGCATCCTGGATTTTATTGCCGTTTTTCTTTGCGTTGACAGTTTCGGAAACAAATGCTTCACCATACTGCTCTTTGATATATTCCCTTGCAGAAGCATCTGCCTCCTCAGAGATACGGACAGAATCGGTACGGAGGTATGTGATCAGACCTACGGTTCCGTTTCCTTTGATGTCAATTCCTTCATACAGCTGCTGTGCCAGACGCATGGTTTTCTGTGTGGAATAATTCAGATGTTTGCTGGCTTCCTGCTGCAGTGTACTGGTCGTAAATGGCATCGGCGGTTTCTTGCTCCGATCTCCCTTTTTGACACTGAGCACAGAATACTCCGCACCTTCCAGCTCTTTCAGCACTTTGTTCATCTCTTCCTCGGAAGTGATCTGCATTTTGCCGTTTTCATCGCCGTAAAATTTTGCGACCAGCGGTTTCTTCTCGCCTTTTACCTGAAGCACGGCATCCAGCGTCCAGTATTCCTCCGGAATAAATGCATTGATCTCATCTTCCCGGTCACAGATGATACGCAACGCAGATGACTGTACACGACCGGCGCTCAAGCCGCGTTTTACCTTTGCCCACAATACCGGGCTGATCTTATAGCCTACCATACGATCCAGCACACGCCTTGCCTGCTGCGCATCTACCAGATCCATATTGATCTGACGCGGATTCTTCAGAGATGCTTTTACCGCATTTTTTGTAATCTCATTAAAAGTAATACGATGAATATCTTTGTCTTCCAGCTTTAATGCCTTGGACAAATGCCAGGAAATGGCCTCTCCCTCGCGGTCCGGGTCAGTTGCGAGATACACTTTATCTGCCTTTTTTACTTCTTTTCGAAGTTTCGCAAGAATATCTCCTTTTCCACGGATTGTAATATATTTCGGTTCAAAATCATGTTCGATATCAATACCCATCTGACTTTTGGGCAGATCCCGCACATGTCCATTGGATGCTGCTACCTCATAATTTTTCCCCAAAAATTTTTTTATTGTTTTTACCTTTGCAGGTGACTCTACGATTACCAAATATTTTGCCATACCACTGCCCCTTTATCCCAAAATCTTATATCTTCGTCTATTAAAAATTTACAAGAATAATTTTCACATCATGTTCCGAACCACTGCCAATACTTTCGTCCGTTGTTGTTTTTCAGGACTTTTCTAGATAAAAACTCTGTTTCTTCTATAATAATGTCCGGTATTTTAGGTTCGAAATCTAAACAACTATACAACAACCGTTCTGGTTTTTCAAGTACAAAATTATTTTCTCCCTGATTATTTTTATTCTTTTCTCATGGATTTATTATCTGATTTTTTGAAATTTTATCTGAATCTGTCGCATTTTCATGCCATTTCTGACTCTATAAAAGAAAAAACGCCAGCCTAAACTGACGTTTTTTTCTGTGCAACTACTTTGTGCACCGTGTCTTCCAAAATCTCAATATCAATCGGTTGGCCAACATGGGCATTCATCCCCACATCCATACACTTTTGGATATCCATTGCAAAAACATTGGCCGTCATTGCAATGATCGGAACAGTACCGGCTTCCGAATGATGACTCTTTCGTATCTTCTGAACGAATGGTCAAACAGACCTTTTACCGGAAAATCCTGCAAAAATAATTTTTATAGCATTCTTTTACCAGTCCTCGTTTCTTTAATCTTCCAATGCAATTCAGAGTGTCTCTGACTGATAATCCGGTCTGTTCCATAATGACCTCAAGCATTTTGGGTTCATAATCCAGTTTTTCATATACTAGCTGATCTTCTTTATCCAACACAACATCTGCTACCGGAAAAACTGTATCTTTTCGGTCTGAAACGAAATTCATCTCTTTAAGAAATTCCGGAATATCATACAAAATGCCACATCCCTGATAGATCAGATAATTCGTACCCTGACTCCACGGGTCGCAGATTCTGCCAGGAACTGCATATACATCCCGCCCCTGCTCCATGGCAAAATCTGCCGTGATCAGTGATCCGCTGCGCATTTTTGCTTCCACTACGATCACAATGTCGGATAATCCGCTGATAATGCGATTGCGTTCCGGAAAATATCGGGGAATCGGCGGTGTTTCCGGTGGATATTCTGACAGCACGCCGCCCCGTTCCAATATCTGCTGTCGCAGTTGCCTTCCTCTTGCCGGATAACAGATGTCCACGCCACATCCCATGACAGCATACGTCCGTCCGCCTCCTTTTAATGCGCCTTCGTGTCCTGCACTGTCGATACCAAATGCCATTCCACTGATCACGGAAACCCCGCATTCCGCCAGTGCTTTGCTGATTGCCGCAGCTGTCATTCTGCCATATTCCGAGCACTGTCTGGCGCCAACAATAGCTGCACAGAAGCTGTTGCCCGGCAGCGTTCCCTGATAATACAATGCATACGGAGGATTCGGAATCTGCTTTAATTTTCTCGGATAATCGTCATCCCATATCGTAGCAATCCGAAGTCCTTTTTCCTGCAATTCCTTTTGTCTGCTTTCCGAATCAATCATCGCATCCGGCTGTTCCAGTGCCTGCGGATCGATCTGATAATACTCGCAGATTCTTCTTTTTTCCAATATGGGAAGATCATAAAATGCTTCTGCCGTCATCTCTTTCGTTAGCAGGATCTTCTTTTCCGGCGAAATTTTTCGGATGGATGCAAGCCAGCATTCACAGGCTCTTTCCCGGTTACTTTTATGTTTCCGATTGCTCTGGCGTGTTTCTGTATTTTCGTTATGAATCATCTCCTGTTTTGGCATCTCAGCTTCCCATCCTTCCCCAGTATTTCCTGTCTAGACTGCGGTAGATGCAGGCCTCCATAAGATGTTTTTCTCTGACACGCTCACTTTCGTCCAGATCTGCGATCGTCCGCGCCACCCGTAAAATCTTATAATACACTCTTGCCGAAAACTCCTGTTCCGCAGACACCTGCATCAGATAAGATCTTGCCTCTCCGTCCATAGCACAATACTGCACCGTATCAGAAGGAGACATGGCAGTATTCACATCATACGGTTTTCCCCGGAAACGCTCCTTTTGTATTTCCCTCGCCCGGAGTACCCGGTTACGGATACTTTCTGAATTTTCCACTTTCATATCATTCATCAGTTCGGTTACCGATAATGCCCGCGTCTCCACCGTCATATCCATCCGATCCAGCATAGGCTGTGAAATATGATTGATATAAGAATGTACGGAAGCCGGGGTACACCTGCAGCGGCTCATATCCGGATAATACCCGCATTTGCATGGGTTCATTGCTGCCACCAGCATAAAATCACAGGGAAAACTTACCGAAGTACCTACCCTTGAGATCCGGATCAGTTTTTCTTCCATGGGCTGTCGGAGCATATCAATGAGATTTTTCGGGAATTCCGGAAACTCGTCCAGAAAAAGAACTCCTTTATGCGCCAGGCTGATTTCACCCGGAACCGGATTTTTACCTCCGCCACACAATCCCTGTGGTGTAATCGTATGATGCGGACTTCGGAAAGGTCTGGTCTGCTGCAGGACTGCAGTCGTCTCCTGATGCTCACAGCTTCCGTATATCTGTGAAAGTTCCAACATCTCTTCCCACTCCAGATCCGGGAAGATTGTAGGAATCCTTCTGGCGATCATTGTCTTTCCAGATCCCGGTGGTCCGATCATCAACAAGTTATGTCTGCCACTGACAGCGATCTCGCAGGCTCTGCGGACCAGTGCCTGTCCCTTCACTTCCGAAAAATCCAAATCATAGTTTTCAGGCTCAAATACCAGTGTACTGTGATAATACTGTTTTTCTAATTCTGTCCCTGTTACCAACCGGATCAGATCTTTCAGGGAACGGACGGGCACCACATGAATCCCGGGACAGATGCCTGCTTCTTCTTTATTTTTTACCGGAACAAAGATCCTCTGCAATCCAAGATTTCCCGCCAGGATTGCGGCTGACAATACGCCCCTGACCGATGTGATCTCACCGCTCAAACTCACTTCTCCCACAAACATAGAGCTTTCCGCGATCTCAAGATCCATACAGCCCATGGCACACAGCACCGATGCCGCTACTGCCAAATCCATGGCAGTTCCTGATTTTCGTACATCCGCCGGCATAAAATTAATGGTAATCCGTTTCGGCGGCAGGGATATCCCACTGTTCTGTAACGCTACCCGGACCCGTTCTCTTGCTTCGCGCACTTCTGAACTCAGAAAACCTACCATCTCAAAGACTGGCATTCCTTCTGAAATATTTGTTTCCACCGACACCGGGATACTCTCCATTCCCTGTGGCACAGCGGTCTTTATAATACTATACATATATCTGATGTTTCGTATGATGGCTACGAAAGATGTATTTTAGACAGATAAAAGACAAACAGATACCTTTCCCTGTTATTTCTGGAAAAGATATCTGTATTGTATCACAGATGGCAATTACTTACTACTATATTTTTAATACTGTTTTTGCCATTAAAATTTTCATATTAATGTCCATTCCAATCAGTTTCCCGGCGACAACAATCGTCATAAAAAGTATTTTTTACACAAGAATAACTACTTCATCCTAAACGCAAACGTTTCTCTTTTATTACCCTCTATTCTTTTCCATATTTTTCAAACAGAACCCTGACCTCTAGGGAAATGTAAGGTGCTGTCGCATCTTTTCAATCGCACGCTTCTCGATTCTGCTGACATAAGATCGGGAAATCCCCAGTGTTGCCGCGATTTCCCGTTGTGTCAGAGGCATACTATTATACAGACCATAACGATGACAGAGAATATACTGCTCCCTGCGGTTTAAGACCTTTGGAAACAGCTGATACAGACGAATAAAATTTTTCCGGAATTCTACCGTGTCTGGCAATTCCGGTTCCGTACTTTCCACGATATCCAGCAGCCGGATCTGATTTCCCTCTTTATCGGTTCCGATCGGCTCATACAGTGAAACTTCCCGGGACAATTTTTTCCTGCTTCTGAAATACATAAGTAATTCATTTTCGATACACCTGGCAGCATAGGTTCCGAGACGACTGCCGCGGTTGTTCTGAAATGTATTGACCGCTTTGATTAGTCCAATGGTTCCAATGGAAATCAGCTCTTCCATGTCTTCTTCTGCATTCTGATACTTTTTTGCGATATGTGCTACCAGACGCATATTCCGCTCAATGAGAACTTCTTTTGCTTCCGTGTCTCCCCTTTCCAGCCTCTCCAGATACCGCTGTTCCTCTTCTGCACTCAGTGGCATCAGAAATGTCTTCAAATAGCACCTCGTTTGCGCGGAACTTATTATACTCTATGAATCGGACAGGTTTTCTGTGCTTTTCCCATAAATTTTCCTCCATTTTCTGAAAATATATGCTATACTTTTTTTACCAATTGGACATCTGTTCCATTATTATAGTGCACTTATTCTGAACCAATATCAGAACTAATTATCCGGAAATTGCTCAGCACCGATTATCCATTTAGGGATGATGATATATTTTAATACGACATTATATCAAAATTCTCGATACATTTTACCAAATCCCGTTCTCAGGAACGATACATGAAAGATTTTATTATGAAAAGAACACTTACTTACCATATCTCTGAACCACAAATAAATATTCTGTCTTTTCTTAAGGAAAAAGGATATTCTAACCACCTCATCACACAATTAAAGAAAACGGATACCGGTATCCGGAAAAACGGTGCACATTGTTATGTAACGAAACCCCTGCAGCCGGGGGATCTGCTTGAGATCTGCTGGTCGGAAGAAGAGACTTCCGAGAGCATCCTTCCAGTAAAGCTACCGTTTCCTATTATCTACGAAGACGAAGATATTTTGCTGGTCAACAAACCGGCGGGCATGCCAATCCACCCTTCCATCAATCATTATGAAGACAGTCTTGCCAATGCCGCCATGTACTATTTTGCAGAAAAACAGGAACCGTTTACATTCCGTTGCATCAACCGGCTGGACCGTGACACCAGCGGGCTTACGATCCTCGCAAAAAATATGCTCTCTGCAGGCGTTCTCGGACGTAATACCGGAATAAAAAACATTCAGCGTATCTATCTTGCTATTGTCACCGGAAAGCCTCCGTTACAGGGAACAGTTGATGCCCCCATCGCAAGGGAAGCAGAATCTGTGATCACAAGATGCATTGATCCGGTGCATGGAGCTCCGGCGATTACGCATTATACCCAACTTTATTATGATGAAGTTCATGATCTCTCACTCGTTCGATTAAAGCTGGAAACCGGACGCACACACCAGATTCGGCTTCATATGAAGCACATCGGATATCCGTTGATCGGAGATTTTCTGTATCATCCTGACTTTCTGTATATAAAAAGACAGGCACTGCATGCCGCAGCCCTGTCCTTTGCACATCCCATAACCGGCGAAAAGATGCATTTTTCCGCTCCGCTTCCAGAAGATATGAAAAATTGTTTTTCTTATCTGCCGGAAGATATTTATTTATGAAGCACCTCTTCCCGGATATAACGATAGGTCGCATCTTCTCCCTTTTCTGCCAGCATGTGGAGCATTTTCTCCAACAATACCCTCGTCTCCGGGTGCATGACATGATTATCCTTTCCGTTTTCATAATAAGCCAACGGCATATCCTGTGTGTAAGCTTCTTTTTTATATACCTTAGATGCTGCTACCCGGTCAACAAACATTTCTGCAACATACCGTTCCGGCATCCGCATACCTACCATGCCTTTCTCCGGTGGCAGTCCATAATCAATCCAGTATTCCATATGATGCTTATTTCTGCCCTTGTGGTGCAGCCAGGCAGAAGAATATCCTTTATCCAGACGCTCCACATTGTTTGGACTCATATTTCCCTGAAAATATTTACATCCAACCCAAAATTCTGCCGGAGAATATTTTGACATATCATGCAGCAACCCCTGCCGGTAAAGTCCGATCCGGAAGCAACCTTTCATAACCAGCCATTTATGATATGTGATTGTTTTCAAATGTTTCCAAAACTTCATATTCTGCCTCTTACTACTCTATCTTTTTTCTGATTAGATTAATATTTTTATAAAAAATAAAACAGCCAAATGCACCGGGTAAAACCAGTAAAACATATATTTCATGTTTTTTCCATGCTTACCGTTATATGCCAGCATAAAGATAATGCTTATCATGGCCGCAATCTCTGTTCCGCCAAACCATAATACAGACAGCCCCAGCATCGCCAGATATTTCAGCCACTGGCGATCTCTCAGGAAATACAGGATTAAGATCAGCACGATACCGCCTGCGCCATAATCAAATCGTAACAGAGCCGCTGCCGCACAACAGACAACTGCGATCCCCGCTACAGCCCATACGGAATATTTGTATTTCCGACACAGAGCCAGCATCAGCAATCCCAGTGTCAGCGTCCAGATCGTATTCTGTCTGGAAAATTCCAGCCATGTTTCCTGCATGGCAAGATCATATGGGATTTCTGAAATACAGGCAAAAATAAACATCCGGAGCATATATTTTTTCAGATTTCCCGTGTGGACAAATCCCTCAACAAGCAAAAATGCAAACAGAGGAAATGCGATCCGCCCGATGATATTAAAAATATGGACATCCGGAAAAAACATGCGTCCCACATGATCTGTGATCATTGTCAGAACTGCGATCCATTTCATCAGAAAAGTCGTCATTCCGCTGTTCTCTTTTGTCATAAAGCCTCCTGTTATTAGAATCTATTCCGCAATGCATTAGAAAATCAGAGATTTTCTGAATGTACGTGCTTTCGCCCGGTTAGCATGGAGAAGTTACCCCGCAGCGCATCCGGAAAAATCAGAGATTTTTCCTCATGTCCAGGCTTTTGTCAATCATGCGAGCATGGTATCTCACTTGCACTCATTGTATCACATCTTATGGAAAAAGGATACAGCACTTGACTGTATCCTTCTTCCTGAAAGTGTATTTAAAACCAAAAATACCCATGTTACATATTGCGGAAACGCATATAACGTTCCTGCGCCAGCTGTTCGCCCGGCTTATCTAAATTATCGTTGATAAAGTTTCGGATATTTTTCCGCATCAGCTTGCAGAGCATCATCAGATTGTCTCCTGCCGCCGGCGTACTTTCCGGAATCACTTTTTCAATAATACCCATTTTTTTCAATTCATTTGCAGTTACTTTCATAAGTGCAGCTGCTTCCGGCGCTTTAGAGCTGTCTTTCCATAAAATGGAGGCAAATCCTTCCGGAGAAAGGATTGTATAGGTCGCATTCTCCAACATCCATACTTCATTGGCTACTGCAAGTGCAAGAGCTCCACCACTGCCGCCTTCTCCGATCACGATGCTAAGAACCGGAACCTGCAATGTGGACATTTCAAACAGATTTCTTGCGATTGCTTCTCCTTGTCCGTGTTCTTCTGCTTCCATTCCCGGAAATGCTCCTGGTGTATCGATAAAATTAATGATCGGACGGCCAAACTTCTCCGCCTGTTTCATCAAACGCAGCGCTTTCCGATAGCCCTCCGGAGACGGCATACCAAAGTTACGCTTAATATTGTCTTTGGTGGTACGACCTTTTTGCTGACCGATAACAGTAACCGGACATCCATCCAGATAAGCAATGCCTCCTACGGTAGCTCCGTCATCGCCATAATGACGATCTCCGTGAAATTCTTCAAAGTCAGCAAAAATCTCGTTGATAAAATCCAGTGCCGTCGGACGTTCTGAGCTTCTGGCTGTCTGCACACGCTCCCACGCTGACATCTCTTCTTTTTTCGATGTCTGTTTCGGGATTGCAAGTTTTGTCATAATCAGCGCATCTTCACGGTCAACTTTATGATGCATCTGCAACAGTTTTCCCAGGGTATCCTTCATATCCTGACGCTCGATGATACCGTCGATCAATCCATGTTCCACAAGGAACTCCGAACGCTGAAATCCTTCCGGCAGTTTCTGTCCGATGGTCTGTTCAATGACTCTCGGACCGGCAAAACCTACAAGTGCCCCTGGCTCAGCAAGGATGATATCTCCCAGCATGGCGAAACTTGCCGTAACCCCGCCAGTGGTAGGATCTGTAAGAACTGTGATATATAAAAGTCCTGCATCAGAATGCTTTTTCAATACTGCGGAAGTCTTTGCCATCTGCATCAGGGATACCATCCCTTCCTGCATTCTGGCACCTCCGGAACAGGTAAAAATGATAACCGGCAATTTCTGCTCTGTCGCTTTCTCTACTGCACGGGTAATCTTTTCTCCCACAACATATCCCATACTTCCCATGAGAAAGCGGGTATCACAGACGCAGAGAACTGTCTCTTCGCCATGAATTCTACATTTTCCCGTAGTAACTGCTTCATCCAGTTTAAAACGTTCTTTCAAGGACTCTACTTTTTCCGGGTAATCCGGATAATCTAAAGGATTAGAATTTTCGATTCCTTCATCCCATGGTTCAAAAGTCCCTTTATCTGCCACCAGACGAATCCGGCGTTTTGTTGTCAGTCGAAAATATTTTCCGCATTTGTAGCAGCTGTAATGATTATTTACCACATCTTCTTTAAAAAGCATCTGACCACAGCCATCACATTTCATCCACAAACCTTCCGGTAATTCCGGCTCTTTTCTTGAAACTGATATATAGGTTGGTTTTTTAAACTTTAACACTATTTCTCACCCTGATCCTGTTCAAAATAATCCTGTATAAAGTGTGTATTTACATTTCCGGACTGGAATACCGAATGATTGATAATCTCATACTGATAATCCAGGTTGGTCGTTACGCCGTCGATATTGATCTCGCCCAGAGCGCTGCGCATCTTTGCAATAGCCGATGGTCTGTCTTTTGCATGCACAATAATCTTTGCGATCATGGAATCATAATATGGAGGAATCGTATATCCGCTGTAAATGGCAGAATCCACACGGATTCCATTTCCACCTGGAAGATGCAAATATTCGATCTTGCCCGGACACGGCATAAAATTTTTTTCCGGATTCTCTGCATTAATCCGGCATTCAATGGCATGTCCACTGATATATATATCCTTCTGACGTATGGTAAGCTTCTCGCCTGCCGCGATCATGATCTGTTCTTTGATCAGATCTAGCCCTGTGACCATTTCCGTTACCGGATGTTCCACCTGGATTCTGGTATTCATTTCCATAAAATAAAATTTCTTATCCTTTGCAAGAAGAAACTCAATAGTTCCGGCACTTTCGTAACCAGCTGCTTTTGCTGCTTTAACGGCAACTGCCCCCATTTCTTTTCGCATCTTGTCATCCAGCGCAACCGACGGGGATTCTTCGATCATCTTCTGATGCCGACGCTGAATGGAACAGTCACGTTCTCCCAGCGAAATAACGTTTCCGTATTTGTCAGCAAGGATCTGGAATTCAATATGTCTCGGACTTTCAATATATTTTTCAATATACATCGTATTATCCGCAAATCCATTGATGGATTCCTGCTGCGCCACCTGAAAACTGGATGCAAAATCTTCTCTACTTCTGGAAATACGCATGCCTTTTCCACCACCGCCACTGGAGGCTTTGATCATAACCGGATATCCAATTTCATCCGCGATCTTCTGACCGTCTTCCGCTGTATATACCGCTTCTTTTGTTCCAGGAACAACCGGAACTCCAGCTGCCATCATGGTCGTTCTGGCTTCCTGCTTATTTCCCATTTTATCTATGATTGCGGAAGATGGTCCGATAAACGCGATCTTGCATTTTTCACACATCTCAGCAAATCTCGCATTTTCAGAGAGGAAACCAAATCCCGGATGAATCGCTTCCGCGCCACTGGCTATCGTTGCGCTTAAGATCCGTTCCATATTCAAATAGCTGTCTGTCGGAGATGCTTTTCCGATACAAATTGCTTCATCTGCCAGCTGTGTATGAAGGGCTTCCCGGTCTGCTTCTGAAAAAACAGCAACGGATTTAATCCCCATCTCTCTGCAGGCACGGATAATACGGACTGCGATTTCTCCTCTGTTTGCAATCAAAATTTTCTGAAACATATACTGCTCCTATCTGTTTCACAGATTTAACCGATAGCAAAAGTAAGTTCTGCAACGACAGCGGCTTTGCCGTCCACATATGCAGTCGCACTTCCAACGCCGATCGGACCTTTCTGTTTGATAATCTCAAGTTCCAGCGTAAGTACATCTCCCGGAACGATCTTTTTTTTGAATTTTGCAGATTTTACTCCACCGAAATAAGCTGTTTTACCTTTAAACTCTTCACAACTTAAAATGGCAACTGCGCCAACCTGTGCAAGCGCTTCCAGCACAAGTACACCTGGCATAACCGGTTCTGCCGGAAAATGTCCTGCAAAATACGGTTCGTTATAGCTGACACATTTTTTACCCACGGCACGTTTTCCAGGCTCCAGCTCTTCGATCGTATCGATCAGCAGAAACGGCTGTCTGTGTGGAATGATCTCCATAATTTCCTTTGTTGTCAAAACAGACATAATGTTCTCCTCAACTACTCAATGATAAACAGGTTCTGGCCAAATTCCACCAGATCTCCGTTCTTTACACAAATCTCTTTTAGAGTTCCATCAAATTCAGACTCAATCTCATTCATAAGTTTCATAGCTTCTACGATTCCAAGAACCTGACCCTTGGAAACGTGATCGCCAACTTTTACAAACGGTTCTGCATCCGGAGAAGAAGCGGCGTAAAACGTACCTACCAGCGGACATTTTACTGCATTTCCAGATAGGGTTGCCTTTGCTTCCGGAGCTGACGGCTCTACTGAAGAAACCACCTGCACCGCCGGTGCTGTCTGTGCCGGAACTACCTGTTGAATTACCTCATTTTTCTTTTTCAGTTTCAAAATAGAATGATTTCCTTTTACATCCTGTTCTTCGTAGCTGAACTCCGTCAGACCATTTGTCGAAACCGCTTCCATTAATTTAATAATCTGTTCTATTTCCATCTTAATCTCCATTCCACTGCTTGACTAATTGTATTTTTTTACAATCAGTGTAGCGTTGTGTCCGCCAAATGCCAGAGAATTGCTCATAGCACAGTCAAACTGCATATTAATGCCATGTCCTGGAACATAATCCAGATCCAACTCTTCATCCGGTGTTTCCAGACCGACGGTTCCATGGACATAATCATTATTCATCTGCAATACGCAGGCTATAAATTCAACTGCGCCTGCAGCTCCCAGCAGATGACCGATCATAGATTTTGTAGAATTAATCTTCATATCATATGCATGCTGACCAAATACTGTCTTAATCGCTCTCGTCTCAAAGAGATCATTATGGTGTGTGCTTGTTCCGTGCGCATTGATATAAGTAATATCTTCCGGCTGCATTCCGGCATCTTTCAGCGCAAATTCCATTGCCTTTGCTGCACCCATGCCATCTTCCGCCGGGGATGTGATATGGAATGCATCACTGGTAGAACCATATCCAACGACTTCAGCAAGAATCTTCGCGCCTCTTGCTTTTGCATGCTCCAGTTCTTCCAGAACAACAATGCCTGCACCGTCGCCAAGAACAAATCCATCTCTGTCTTTGTCAAATGGAATGGAACATCTCTCCGGTGTATTTTTCGTAGATAATGCGGTCAGAGAAGTAAATCCTCCGACACTGATCGGTGTGATGGCACACTCTGTTCCTCCGGCAAGCATTACATCTGCCTCTCCATACTGAATAGTACGGAACGCTTCGCCAATAGAATGTGTTCCAGTGGCACATGCGGTAGAGATATCAATGCTCTTTCCTTTTAAACCGAGCTGAATCGTAACATTTCCGGCTGCAATATTTGTAATCATCAGAGGTACCAGAAGTGGATTGATCCTGGAAGGACCTTTATCCAACATTTTCTTATATTCACGTTCGATTGCCTGCAAGCTTCCAACACCGGAACCGATGACGCATCCCACACGGTATGGATCTTCTTTTTCCATATCGATGCCAGCCTGTGCAAACGCCTCTTTGGAAGCAGCTACTGCATACTGGGAAAATTTCTCCATTCTCTTTGCAGCTTTGCGATCCATATATTCTGTCGGCTCAAAGCCTTTGACTTCTGCAGCAATCTTTACCTTAAAATCCGTCGTATCAAAATAGGTAATCTCGCCAAATCCGGTCTTACCCTCTTTTAACCCGTTCCAGTATTCTTCTACATTTAATCCGATGGGTGTTACTGCGCCCATTCCTGTCACAACAACTCTTCTCATTTCTACCTCCGTGTCCTGTCTGTCTTTTCGTTTACATAGCCATTCCACCGTCCACACACAGTACCTGGCCTGTAATATAGGACGCGTCATCTCCGGCTAAGAAGCATACAGCTGCCGCTACTTCTTCCGGTTTTGCAAATCTTCCAAGTGGAACCTGTGCCGCCCCTGCCTTTCTCGCTTCTTCCGGAAGTTTTTCCGTCATAGCAGTCTCCACAAATCCCGGAGCGATGGCATTCACACGAACACCTCTGCTTGCCAGCTCTCTTGCCATTGATTTTGTCATGCCGATCACGCCGGCTTTGGATGCCGCATAGTTGACCTGTCCGGCATTTCCAAGTATTCCAACAACGGAAGAAATATTAATGATGCTTCCTCCCCGCTGTTTTAACATCGGTCTTGCAACATGACGCATAGTATTGAACGCACCTTTCAGATTGACGTCAATCACTTCATCAAAATCAGCTTCTTTCATTGCCATCAGAAGATTGTCTTTTGTAATTCCGGCATTGTTCACAAGAATATCAATTCGTCCGTGACGTTTTACGATATCCTTGATCATAGCCTCTACTGCGGCAAAATCATTGACGCTGCACTGCACACACTCTGCCTGTCCGCCAGCCTGCTTAATCTCCGCTACGACAGCTTTAGCTCCCGCTTCAGAATGCATGTAATTTACAACTACATATGCGCCCTGCTCTGCAAGTTTTTTTGCTACAGCACTGCCAATCCCAGAGCCGCCTCCAGTAACCAGTGCGATCTTTTCATTTAACATACGTCTGTCCAATCCTGTTCTAATTCTTTCAAAATAATGGTTGCTGATCCTGCTACATACTGCAGTTTTTATCAGCATCATACTGTATCTTACCTGTTTTTCATTCTGACAGGTTTCATGCATTTTTTATCGTTACTCTATCGATAAGTTCTCCGCCAGTGCTTCAAGGTCTGATACCTTGTCCACATGATAGGCAGGAATCGTTTTGTCAATTTTCTTTAAAAATCCGCAAAGTGATTTCTTCGGCCCGATCTCAATAAAAGCTTCCACACCATCTGCGATCATCCGTTCTACTGACTGCTGCCAGCGCACAGAAGAAGAAATCTGTTGTTTCAACAGATTTTTTACAAATTCCTTATCTGTGACATAATCAGCTGTAACATTGGTAATATACGGGATTTGAATATCGTGAATCTCTATCGTTTCAAGTTCTTTAGAAAGTTTTTCTCCTGCATCCAAAAGCATTGCAGAATGGAAAGGACCGCTTACATTCAGCGGAATGCAACGTTTTGCCCCGGCTGCTTTCAAAGCTGCTGCTGCCGCCTCGACTGCCGGCGCTTCTCCGGTAATAACAGTCTGTCCCGGGCAATTATAATTTGCCACAGATACAATGCCATCCGTTTCCTCACAGATCTTTTCAATGGTTTCATTGTCCATTCCCATGATCGCAGTCATAGCTCCGCCTTCAGGAACAGCTTCCTGCATATAAGCGCCACGTTTCACTACGACCCGGAAGGCATCCTCCGGAGTCATCACTCCGGAGGCTACCAGTGCCGCATACTCGCCAAGACTCAGTCCCGCAGTAACACTTGCGGTATAACCTTTTTCTTTCAGAACCTGCAAAATTGCAAGTTCATCTGCCAGCATTGCGATCTGGGTATATTTTGTAATGTTAAGCTCTTCATTTTCTTCAAAGAGCAGATGATTCATATCCATGCCACTGACTTCAGAAGCCAGATCAATCATCTCTTTTGCACAGGAGTATGTATCATAGAAATCTTTGCCCATTCCTGCGTACTGTGAACCTTGTCCCGGGAAGATAAAAGCAATTTTTTTCATATCTACTCCTGTCTGCCAAGCAGTTTTTCCGCCTGACTCATCATTTCTGTTACGATTTCTTCACAGGTCTGCTCCGTTTTGATCATTCCTGCAATCTGTCCGGCCATGACAGTTCCCATTTTTACGTCGCCGTCAATAACCGCATTTCGAAGGGAACCCAAGGTAAGATGTTCCAGTTCTTCGAAGCCCGCGCCCTGTTCCTCTAATTTCAGATATTCTCTTGTCATCTGATTTCTGAGACAGCGGATCGGGTGGCCATGTGTTCTTCCGGTAACTGTGGAATCAATGTCTTTTGCCTTTATAATTTTATTTTTATAATTTTCATGACAGATGCATTCTTTTGCAACACAGAAACGTGTACCTACCTGGACTGCTTCTGCCCCCAGCATCATAGCTGCCGCAATACCTCTGCCATCGGCAATTCCTCCGGCTGCGATAACCGGGATATCCACGGCATCCACCACCTGAGGTACAAGGGTCATTGTAGTAGCTGAACCAATATGTCCACCGGACTCGGTTCCTTCTGCCACAACGGCATCTGCGCCGGCTTTTTCCATCATCCGGGCCAGAGCAACGCTTGCTACTACAGGGATAACCTTTACTCCGGCCTCTTTCCACATGGCCATATATTTGCCGGGATTACCTGCTCCTGTTGTTACAACCTTTATACCCTCTTCCACTATGACTTTTGCCACCTCATCCGCATATGGGCTTAAAAGCATGACGTTTACACCAAATGGTTTATCGGTCAGTTTTTTTGCTTCGCGGATCTGAGTCCGGATCACATCTTCCGGTGCGCTTGCTGCACCGATCAGTCCCAGGCCTCCTGCATTGGATACGGCTGCTGCAAGATGATATTCAGCAACCCATGCCATACCGCCCTGAATAATCGGATGCTCGATTCCTAATAGTTCCGTAATTCTTGTCTTCATTTTAATATTTCCTTTGGTCTGGTATTAGTCTTCTACACCATGCTCTTTTAAGTAGTTGTAGATATCGCCTACTGTAGACATAGCCTCCAGCTGCTCAGATGGAATCTCAATATCATACTCATCCTCCAGAGCCATTACTAACTCAAACAGGTCAAGAGAGTCTGCATCAAGATCATCCTTGAAGCTTGCTTCCATCGTAACGATCTCCTCCTCAACGCCTAACTGGTCTGCAATCATCTCTTTCATTTTCTCAAACATGGTAATTTTCTCCTTTTCATTTCATATTTTTGGTTTTAAAAAATACTTTGATAATCAAAGTATATAGACTAGGTTCTTATTTGTCAATACTTTTTTCATTGACTTTTTCATTTGTATTTCGTAAACTGTGGATAGTAAATAATATAGAAAAGATGAGGGCTTGATATGTCAAAAGAAGAAACTGTTTTAGACACACAGGATGATATTTTGGATCCGATGGATGTATATGTAACATTGGACCTGGATGACGGCTCCACGGTAGAATGCAGCATCCTCTCCATTTTTGATGTGCAGGATCAGGATTATATCGCTCTGCTTCCACTGGATGAAGAAGGCAATCCAAACGAAGCCGGAGAAGTATATCTGTATCGATATTTTGAAGATGAAGATGGCAATCCTTCTCTGGAAAACATTCTGGATGATGAAGAATATGAGATTGTGGCTGACCGTTTTGATGAAATTCAGGATGAACAAGAGTTCGAAGAGATGTGATATCACATCTCTTTTTTTATAAAAACATACCTTCTATTCTGTCTGACAAATATTAAAAATCGTTATCATCTTACTTTCCTATCCGCATTACATACATCTTATACTATGCCAAAACAAAGCCTTTCGATTTTTATAATAATGACCACCCGCTGGTTTTCGCCATCGCAAATAATCATAAAAAAGTATTTTCACACGGGCTTTCTGTCAAACTGAATCTGCTAATTCATCCAGAAACCGTGACGGCTTCATCTCCCGGTTGTTGATCTGGCTGCAATGGCATAACGTCAGCTCTTTTTTCGAGCGGGTAATGCCTACATAAAATAACCGCCGTTCTTCTTCAATATCCGCATCCAACACAGATTTTCTGTAAGGCAGGATCCCTTCGTTGATGTCCGGTATATAGACATAATCATATTCCAGACCTTTGACGCCATGGAATGTAGAAAGCGTTACCGCTTCCGTCTCCATCTCCTCCTGGCGATGCTTCAGTTTCTCCTTTACATCATCCATATGCAGATACCAGGCTTCATATGTAGTGAACGGCCGGGCGCCTTCCTGCAGTTCATCCAGAACAGTGATCAGTTCTTCATAATCAATATGACGGATCTGCGCAATCTCACGCAGGTAGCCTTCGTAGTCTACCGCTTTCCGGATATAGTTTACTGCCGAATAGGGCTTCATCTGCCGAATCATCTCCAGATCTCCCTCCAGCTTATGCAGTCGCTGCACCATCCATTCTGCCTCTTCATAATATTCCTCCCACACATCAAACGCCACTGTATCATAGGGAAGGCTGTCACGGGAGAGATACCGCTTCGGTCGGTTCATGATCCGCAGGAAATCACTGCGCTGACGGCTTCCCTGTGCGATCTTTATATAACATAAGATATCTTTTGTGATCCAGTGATCGTAAATATTAGGAATCTTTTCCTTCGTTCGGAACGGAATATTGTACTGCATCAGGTATTCCATGAGAAGCCGGGGCTGCTGATTCGTCCGAAACAGCACGACCATATCATCGTAGCTGATCCCCTGTCTGGCTTTTCTTAAGATTTCACTGACAAGATATTTATTTTCTTCTTTCTGATGCGGGAAAGACAGGTTTCGGATCATCCCCGGATATTCTGACACCGCAGAGACTTTTTTAGGAAAACGCACCTGATTGTAAGAAATCAGACGCTCTGACAAACGGACGACCTCTTCCGGACTACGGTAATTTTTATTCAGCACAATCTTCTGCAACATAGGAAAATCCTTTTCCACATGCAGCATGATCTCCGGCTTTGCACCACGGAAACGATAGATTGACTGATCATCATCCCCCACCAGAAACAGATTCTGTTTTTTCCCAGCCAGCATCTTTACAATCTCATACTGCACCTGATTGATATCCTGAAATTCATCGATCAGAATATAAGGATACCGTTTCTGCCAGCCCGCCAAAATATCTTTTCGCTGTTCAAACAATTCCTTGCAATAGACCAGCATATCATCAAAATCGATCAGATGACTGGTCTGTAAAAAATTCTGATATGCTGCATACATCTGACGGAACACGTCTTCCCCACAACTGGTGGCATAATAATGTTCCATTTTGATCCCGGAGTTCTTAACCATACTGATCTCTGCCAGCAAGGATGAGATAAAATCGTTTTCATCCTCATAATCCAGACGCATCCTCGCCGCAGTCTGCTTCATAAACTGGAATCGCTGGTCTTCCTGTACGATATCGGAAGCCCGGTATCCATACGCATATTTGAGTATCATAAAAAAGACAGCATGGAAAGTCCCGAAGGTAACCGGCAGGCTTCGTCTGCCTGCCAGCCGGAAGAATCTCTCCTTCATCTCTCCTGCCGCTGCCTTTGTAAATGTAATGACGAGAATGGAAGCCGGATTGACATAATGGGTATCGATCAGATATTTTACCCGCTGTGTGATAACCGCTGTCTTTCCGGATCCAGGCCCCGCCAGTACCATCATCGGACCGTCTTTGTGTTCTACGGCCTTCTGTTGCATCTCATTCAGAGTTAAGTTGTCTGACTGCATTTATTTTAATTCAATCTCCTGTAATTCTTTCGGAGGAAGTTTCTTTGTAGAGTCTGCTACGATCTTTGCCACAGCGCGTTTTGCCTCCGGAACCGGAAGAAGTGTGCCGGCGCCTGCCACACAGCCACCTGGGCAGCCCATGCCTTCGATCAGGCAGCCATTAAATTTTCCGGCTTTCGCCAGCAGAAGTGTCTTTTTACATTCTGCCAGACCTTCTGCATGCTCTACTTTTACATCTACGCCAGGATAATATTCATTCACGCATTTACGGATTGCATCTGCCACACCGCCCGCTACCGCATAACCGCGACCTGCACCTGTGGCATTGTGCAGGTTTGATTCTGCCTCTACTGTCGCCGGATCGATATGCTTTGCTTCAAACATGGCGTCCAGTTCTTCAAAGGTTATGACAAAATCCACATCGCTTCGCACTGATTTCCGCATGGCTTCCAGTTTTTTTGCCGCACATGGTCCGATAAACACGACTTTTGCTTTGGGATGTTCTTTCTTGATACTTCTTGCCGTAGCGACCATCGGCGTCAGTTCCTGAGATACGCTGTCGATCATTTCCGGAAACTGATTTTTTGCCAGCATCGCCCATGCCGGGCAGCAGGATGTCAGCAAAAATGGAAGTTCTCCAGTAGTCACATGTTCCACATAGTGTTTCGCTTCTGTTGCAGCTCCGATATCTGCCCCCAGAGCGACCTCGTAAACACCTGCAAATCCAAGTTTCTCCAGTGCGGCTTTCATTTTTGCCGGATTTACTTTCGGTCCAAACTGTCCCGCATACGCCGGAGCAATCTCTGCGATTACTTCCTGTCCTTCCTTCATACAGAGGATCAGCTGAAAAATCTGTGATTTGTCTGCAATCGCGCCAAATGGACAGCTTACCATGCACATGCCACAGGATACACATTTATCCGGATTAATCTTTGCGCGGTTATAATCATCAGTCTCAATGGCATCCACGCCACAGGCTACGGAACAAGGACGCATCCGTTTTCCAATTGCCTCGTAAGGACAAGCCATTTTGCATTTTCCACAGCGGATGCATTTTTCCTTATCAATATGTGCCTGACCGTCATAATGGGTAATAGCGTCCTTTGGACATACCTCCATACACGGATGAGCCAGACACTCTCTGCAAAGGTTGCTGACTTCATACACGTTGTGCTCACATGCATTGCATGCAGAAGGGATTACCTGCATCAGAGGTGGTTCATAGTAAACTTCATCAATGGTACTGTACTGTAATCCGCTTGTAATATGCACCGGTTTATCCTGTGGCCGGATAGACATTCCCATGGCCAGTCGGGTACGTTCAGAACTTACCGCCCGCTCCCGATAAATGCTTTCCCGAAACTTCGGTTCTTCGGTAGGCGAAAGCTTGTAGGGAATTGCTTCGATATCATCTTTTATATTATCTGATTCATATGCAATCCTCGCAACTTCCACAAAAACCTGTTTTCTTAATTCAGAAACCTGTGAATGCAAACCTCTCATATAGAATCATTCTCCTTTACATAAAATATAACATTCCGGCGGGTCTAATTTCAACCCTGTGCAAGATGAAAAAACGATAAACTTCTGTCCATCATCTTTTCATGTCCGGTACTTTTGTTTACACCCCGATTGTAATCCCGCTCCATATAATCGTCAATATTTTAACGATTATGTTTTAAGATAAATCCAATCTTGTTTTTGTGGAAATACAAGGCTGTTTTTTTCGGTATACAATCCTGTCTTTTATTTCATACATATTTTATATTATATAAGATTTTTCTATATCGTTTCCTCTATTTCGTATTTTTTCGCTGTTCCTTTTATATGACGTTCTCCGATACTTCATATAAAACATCCGCGTCTGACCAAGTTCTTTTTCTTCAATAAACCACATATAGTATTCACATTTTATAACGCAAAAGACAATCCAGCTTACTTTTATTCCGATACCGCTTTTACTCTTTTGACCGACACCACAAACAGTTATTACAATATATTTTTTACTTTATATTTTGTTTTTTATCAATGTGCATCCTGCACCTATATGAAACTGTTTCATATATTATTACTAAAAACCCAGGAAGTTATGTGATGTATCAGAATCAGAATTTCAATTGTAGCTGCAACAGAATGCCTTCCCGCACCACTCCGGGAAAACCACTGAACCATTTTTCCTGTGCAGATTTTTCTGACAGCAATTTTCCTCCGGCTATGGCATATGTTGCCTGGCAATATTTTGACAAAATCTATGAGCCTCCAAAAGCGCTCTGTCAGGGAACGATGTTCCCTGAGCTGGATCTCCCATTTACAGGAAAGAGAGGTAATTGTCCATGATGCAGCCTGAACAGAAAAAATTACTGGCGTATATCAATGAAATCAGTTTTTCCCAATACGACCTCATGCTCTATCTGGATACCCATCCGGATGACATGGGAGCTTTAAATTATTACAACAAGCTGACAGAATGCCGCAAAAATGCGCTCTATGAATATGAAAAGAAATTTGAACCTCTACGGGCTGATCTGCCCCCGGTATCCGGCTGTGACTGGAAATGGGCTTCTACCCCGTGGCCATGGGAAGGAGGGAACTGTTAATCTATGTGGTATTATGAAAAAAGACTGGAGTTTCCGGTAAACATCAAAGAGCCAAACGCAAAACTTGCCCAGGCGATCATCTCACAGTATGGCGGTCCGGACGGCGAAATGGGTGCCTCTATGCGGTATCTTTCACAGAGATATGCCATGCCTTATCGAAATGTATGTGGAGTGCTTACTGATATCGGCACCGAAGAACTTTCACACCTCGAAATCGTTGCCACCATCGTCCACCAGCTGACCCGCAATCTCTCCATGGAAGAAATTAAAGCCGGCGGATTCGAACCTTACTATGTAGATCATACGGTTGGCATATGGCCACAGGCAGCAAGCGGAACGCCTTTCAGTGCACTGACGTTCCAGTCTACCGGCGACCCGATCACAGATCTGACGGAAGATATCGCCGCTGAAATGAAAGCTCGCACCACATATGACAACATCCTGCGTCTGGTAAAAGATCCAGATGTCAGAGAACCGATCAAATTCCTGCGTGAACGGGAAATTGTGCACTATCAGCGTTTCGGCGAAAGTCTCCGCATCGTGCAGGATCATCTGGATTCCAAAAACTTCTATGCCTTCAACCCGGCATTTGATACCAGCTCCGGATGCGGATGTAAAAAGAACAGCACAAAAATGTAATTATGCGGCAACATTCGAGACAGTTATCACTTGTAATATACAAAAAGGCGTTTCTTTATCCGTTCAAAAAAATGTCAGAGGATACACCTCTGACATTCTACATAAACCATCCTTATTAAATTAGCAGGTCCGTTTCCAGCCAAAATATATTTATGATCGACAAATAATTCACTCTGTACAGTCCAGTTTACCGTTTGCCAATCATGCGAGCATGTTGACTCTCTTGCACTCATCATATCGTAATGAAATATTTATCCTGAATCAAAGAGTTCTATTTCTGTATCTCTGCCAGGATTTTATCCAGAATCGCTGCCGCAGCTTCCTTTTTGCTCATGAGCGGAAGTTCTGTCATATCATGGCCAGTTATCATTGTGATCACGTTCGTATCCGTACCAAAGCCGGCGCCCTGCACTTTCAGATTATTGGCAACAATCATATCCAGATGTTTTCGTTCCAGCTTTCCTCTGGAATTCTCAAGCATATGCTCTGTTTCCATGGAAAATCCACACAAAAACTGTTCCGGCTTTTTGTCACTGCCTAATGTTCCAATAATATCCTTTGTACGGGTAAGGGCGATGGACATATCGCCATCTTTTTTCTTGATCTTTTCATCTGCAACAACTGCCGGACGATAATCTGCTACTGCTGCCGTCAGGATAACGATATCCTGTCCTTCTGCATGTGCTGTCACAGCCTCATACATTTCCTGCGCTGTCACTACCGGAACGACCGTCACAAAATCTGGCGTTGGAATCGCACAGGGACCGCTGACAAGCGTTACATCTGCGCCGCGCAGCATCGCATTTTCTGCAATCGCATACCCCATCTTCCCGGTGGAATGATTGCTGATAAAACGCACCGGATCGATCGGCTCCTGCGTCGGACCTGCGCTTACCAGAACTTTTTTACCGGCAAGGTCTTTTTCACAGGCAATTTCTTTTAAAATATACTGTAAAAGTTGCGCCGGTTCCGGCATTTTTCCCACACCGGAAGTTCCGCATGCCAGCATACCGGAAGCAGGTTCAATGATCTTTTTCCCGTAATGTCTCAGCTTCTCAAGATTATCCTGCATAACCGGGTTCTCATACATATTTGTGTTCATCGCCGGAACGATCAGAACAGGGGCTTTGGTAGCCATAACAGTCGTCGTCAGCATATCATCCGCAATGCCATTTGCCAGTTTTCCGATCACATTTGCAGTTGCCGGAGACACCATGAAGATATCCGCCTTCTGAGCCAGACTTACATGGGCTACATGAAATTGGAAATTTCTGTCAAACGTATCCACCAGACACTTGGTTCCTGTCAGTGATTCAAAAGCAATCGGTGTAATAAAGTGGGTCGCATTCTGGGTCATGATCACATGTACTTCTGCATGCAATTTGACCAACATGCTGACCAGATTTGGCATTTTATATGCGGCCACACCGCCTGTCACTCCGATTACAACAGTCTTTCCCTTTAACATTTATTTCTGTCCATCCTCTTTCTCAAATCTGCATATATCAAACAGATTACCATGTTTCTCATAGTTTGTCACTCTGGAAATTTCATTTTTGTCATTTACAAAGACTACTCTTGGCTTCATGGTCTTTGCCTCCTCTGGAGTCACGTCCGCATAAGCCATAATAATGATTTTATCTTTAACGCTGACACAACGGGCTGCTGCGCCATTCAGACAGATCATGCCACTTCCACGCTCTCCTGCGATCGTATACGTTTCAAAACGCTGACCGTTATTTACATCTACAATCTGCACTTTCTCATATTCCAGGATTCCTGCCTCATCCAGAAGATCCTCATCCACAGTAATGCTTCCTACATAATCCAGCGCTGCCTGCATAACAGTCGCACGATGGATCTTACTTTTTAACATTGATATTGTCATAGTTGCTCACTTTCTCACTCGTTATTCTCATTTTTAGCCGTTCGTCAATCATACAAGTACGTTGACACTCTTGCGCTCATTAGATCATAAAATTATCGATCAGTCGTGTTTTACCGATGTATACTGCCATTGCTACAAGACCTGGGCTCTTTAAGGTGTCTACCTGCTGCATAGTAAGACCATCTACTGCTTTTACATAGTCGATCTTAGCCAGCGGCTCTTTCTCAATATTCTCTTTCATAAGGGCAACCAGTTTTTTCGCATCCGTCATACCTTCTTCTACCAGTTTCTGTCCCATAAAGATGGTTTTGCTCAGTACAAGGGCTGCTTTCCGCTCTTCCGGAGACAAATAGGTATTTCTGGAGCTCTTAGCAAGACCGTCCTCTTCTCTGACGATTGGGCAACCAATAACAGTAACATCCATATTCAGATCTTCTACCATATGTTTGATAACAGCCAGCTGCTGCGCATCCTTCTGTCCAAAATATGCGCGATCCGGCTGAACGATATTAAACAGCTTATTTACAACGGTACATACTCCACGGAAATGAACCGGGCGGCTCAGACCGCAAAGTTCCTCTGTCAGTACAGACATGTCTACAAAAGAACTGAATCCGTCAGTATACATCTCACTTGCTTCCGGATGGAAAATCAGATCCGCTCCAAGACTCTCACAATATGCGCTGTCTTTTTCCAAATCTCTCGGATAGCTCTCCAGATCTTCCGTTGGACCAAACTGCATCGGGTTTACGAAAATACTTACGACTACTTTATCATTGCCTTTTCTTGCTGCGCTGATCAGACTTCCATGTCCCTCATGCAGATATCCCATTGTCGGTACAAATCCTACGCTCTGTCCTTCTTTTTTCCATCCTTTTACAAGTTCTCTTACTTCTTTAACCGTTGTTACTACTTTCATTGATTCGGTTCCTCTCTTTATTACAGTTATTTTTTATTCTAAACATATATTCCCTGGTTTTATTTCATAAACCATCACCGATAGATACATGCCCCATATTTTGATAATCGATCCGTCTTTTCCCAGATCTAGTATAACTTACCCAGCACGTCATCCGAAATGGCAAATGTATGCTCCTGTGCCGGAAATGTTCCTGCTTTTGTCTCCGCAATATAATCTGCAAATGCCTGTTTCATAATCTCTCCTACAGAAGCAAACTGTTTTACAAATTTCGGTTTCATGTCAGAATACATAGCAAGCATATCCTGATATACAAGCACCTGTCCGTCACAGCCTGAACCTGCCCCGATACCGATTGTCGGAATGGAAATGGATTTTGTGACAAGCTCAGCCAGCTTTGCCGGAACGCATTCCATTACAAGCATGGATGCACCTGCTTCCTCTACGGCTTTTGCATCTTCCAGAAGCTGTTTTGCTGCGGCTTCACTCTTGCCCTGTACTTTAAATCCGCCAAATGCATTGACAGACTGCGGCGTCAGACCGATATGGGCACACACCGGAATCTGCGCATCTACAATAGCACGGATCTGCGGGCATACTTTTGCACCGCCTTCCAGTTTCACACCATTGGCACGGCCTTCTTTCATCAGACGGCCTGCATTTACAACCGCATCATATACGGATGTCTGATAAGACATAAATGGCATATCTGCCAGTACAAATGCATTCTTCGCGCCGCGGGCAACTGCCGCTGTATGATGGATCATATCTTCCATTGTAACAGAAATAGTATCCTCATAGCCGAGTACCACATTTCCCAGGGAATCACCAATCAAAAGCACATTGATTCCTGCCTCATCCATCAGACGTGCCATAGAATAATCATAGCAGGTCAGCATAGAGATCTTATCGCCATCCATTTTTTGTTTCTGTAATGTTGTTACTGTATTTTTCATGATTGAATCGTCCTTTCTATCTCCTGATAATCCCTGTTTGCATGTTTTTCCTTTGCCACACGAAGCACCTGTCTGGACAACGTTTTATAAACTTTTTTCTCCTCTTCATTTAATACTTGGAGATGATCCAGCACTGTAGACAGATCATTTCTCTCGATTGGCCCGGTCAGTGCATCCTTCGGACCATATGCTGCAATATTTTCCGCATTTCCCAAAATCAGCGGCACCAGCGCCTGATGCGCATTTTTTCTGGAAAATCCACATTTTACCAGCATATCCTCACACATGGCCACCAGACCGACATAGAGATTACTGGTCATAGCTGCACATGCATGATAAAGCATCTTATCTTTACTCTGAATCCTTGCAGTCGGGTTGCCAAATCCCTCAAAAAACTGCTGAAACCAGTTCAGATACTTCTCATGTCCTTCAATTGTGAAAAATGCCTGTGAAAGCTCTTTGTATGAATTGTACTTGTCATTGATTGCAAAGAGCGGATGGATAGAATAGCCATATGCATGATAACGGCTGATATCCGAAAAGACGGCGGAACTTAACGATCCGCTGAAATGACTGATGATCTTATTCTCAATCGGAAGCAATTTCAACTGTTCCCAGACAACGGAAATCATCCGATCCGGTACTGCCAGAAAAATCGCATCACTATCCTCTACCAGAAAACTGATCTTGTCATACGCTCTGGTATTGGTAAATTTTGCCGCCTCAAGGGCAGACTGGTAGGTACGGCTGTAATAGCCCACTACTCTGACGCCGCGCTCGGTTAGATATTTTCCAAGGGATACCCCTACTTTCCCTGCGCCGATAAATCCTATCTTCATACACATCCCTCCATTCATCACGGAGAGGACAGTGAGTCTCATTCGTTATCCGATATGAGCTCCTTCATTAAGAATAAACTTCTTCATTCAATGTAATTCTTTTCGGTATAGTTTCTTCTCTGAATACTATCCTTTGCCTAAGATAACACCATTTTTTTTTAAAGTAAACCCCTTATTTTAAATTTTTCTTTTTATTTTTATTGATTTTTACCTATTCTATAAAAACCGCAGGGAATGATATCTCACACATATCATTCTCTGCGGTCACCTGCATTTTTATTTACCTTACGCACAAAAGATATTCCTGCTTCCAGGTTTCAAGAAGCTGCTGTCGTTTCTCTCTGGTAATCCTTCCCTGTTCATCCAGAAATGTTTGCAATTTCTGCCGTTCTGTGGATACTCCGTTTCCGGCTGTCGCTTTATGGAATCGTTCAATAGCATCCCGCATCACAGAAAACGTAAGCTGCATCCCGGTTTCCTGTATTTCCTCATCCTGTGCATCCGTATCATCTTCAGACAATTTCAGATAATTTTCTGCAAACAGATATGCCTCCCTGCTTCTGGCATTGTGATTTTGCTTATATGCCTGCCGGAAACATTCAGCAGCCTCCGGAAACAGAAATAACCGTGCATATGCCACACCACGATTATGATACAGTGCTCCCCGCAACTCATCTGTCATCTTCTCGCTATTTTCCCGTTCCAGAAGCTGCCCATATTCCAGTGCTGCCATAACATATCGTTTCTGCTGCAGATACTGATCCGCCTTTAATTTTCTGCACTCCAGGGCGGTCTTTCCATCCATATTCTGGAAAAGTTCTTCAAAGGAAGCTAATTCCTCCGCAGTATACAGACAGCTTTTTTTCAGGATCAGAAACGCAGAAGGATACAGCGACTTGTTCTGAAACAGACTGCGATCCAGCTCTGCGCCAAACTTCGTATACCCAAGATCCCTGGCGATCCATACCGCCAGTTCATGGCAGAGGAAGCTGCGATCCAGCAGATAATAATTCTGTTCTATATAATAACAGATCTCCTCCATGGAAAAAAGCGCCACTCCAGTCGATTCGATTCGAAATGGCTGCTCTGCCTGTTTTCCTGTACATAAAATCAATTTACCCATTCTGTCCACCTGTTCATCCAATTTAATCTTATCATATTCAAAGACGGATGTTATTCTCTCTCCGATTATATTATCTGCTCAGCCAATATATCTCATCATATTCAGAGATCACATTCTCAACCAATTCTATATCCATCTACAAATCCAATATATACTACCGCATTCTGTAAACGAAGATTATTATACAACCCGTTAATCCAACGGAATCTCTTCTACCCATTCTGACCCTGTAGAAGCAAAAAATTCTCCGAATCCAAGATCCGTTACCGTCACATGCAATGTATGTGCATCGTAGCAGACCGTATGAATCCGTATTTTTCTCGTCTTTTCCGCACGTTTCCATACATCATCCAGCTGCATGGCACAAAGCTGTGGCGTGCGATCCACCCGTCTTTTTACAGAAAAATCAATCGACGTGCTTCCCATCAAGATCACATCCAGCTGTTTTTCCTGTTCAAACCAGTCTTCCCCTGACACCGTAAGCGGATAGTAAATCTCTTCTCCATCTACAGACAACTGCAATCCCACATCTGTGCCGGTCTTATAATCACAATCATACCGATAGTTCCATGCAGTTGGATTCTGTCGGATATAAGCCCCATAAGCGGCACCTTTTGTGTACAGATTTTTTCCAATAAAAACTCTCCGGTTCGGTCCAAGTACCCGTAAGGTCTCTGAAAGCCAGTTACCGTCAAAACCATCGCCCAGCAGATACACACCGGATACGATCCGTTTTGCAAAAGACTGACGCAGCACATTTGCAAAAAAGGCATCCTTTTCCTTTCCCGCATCCTCTGACCAGTAAGGTGTTTCCCATTCCCTGCAACCACACTGCACCAACTGCGGCATCTCTCTCCCATCTCGCGCAAGAAGCGTAAAACGTATCCGATGTTCAGAAAAATCAAACATGGCAATATCATGCTTCCATACCGAAGGCTCCTGATGAAAGGTATAATAATAAAAGCTCTCGCCATAATCGATCCAGAATACAGAATCCACATCATTCTGCAACAGATCCCGTATTTTTTTCAGAACCCGTACACCGCTCAATGTGATCTCCGGAATCGTGATCAAAAGATGCTGTTCATAGTCTCCTTCCGGATACAGACGATCTTTCATCCGGATCAGTCTGCGCAGGTAAATCGCCAGATGCTCTGCTGCCTGCGCAAAAGTCTCTGTATCCACCTGATCTCTTGCCCGCAGGAACAGATGATCATAAAATTCCCCCTCCAGACTGCCACACTTTTTCTCCGCCTCTGCGCCATACAGATAACGGTCACTTTTTCCAATATACAGACTGGTGGGAAAACATCCCGTCTCCTCCGGCTTCTGTACGCTGGCGCTTACCGGTTCTTTTTCCCCCGGACCCAGAAAACTTACCATCGCCCGGTTATCGTCCAGATCAATTCCGATATATAACTTTTTTCTCTCCGGATCTATGTTTCTCATACAATTCACCACTCTGCCGCTGACGCTGGCGGCATAAATATTCTATCTAAAAACGGTGTGCGTCCTTTACCATTTGCAACTTCTACAACGGCTGGAACAGATCCGCCGTCATATCCATCATTTCTGCATATTTTTTTAGTTTCTCCGTCTGAGTGACCGTCTCTTCCAGTGCCTGGTTCAGTACATGATATCTGGAAACCGGACGCTGCACGATCTCGGAAGGTGTCAGACGTTCCGTTCCTGATTTCAATGTGCGGTCTGCACTGTCGTAGAAACGATATTCCATCAGATCCCCTGCGAACAGATAAACCGGAAGCACATACAGCCCTGGAATGCTTTCCCTGACAGTTACATCTTCCCGGCTTACCGTTCCACGTCCATGAATCTGCAGCACACAGTGTATCGTCTGTTCCGGCACGGCAGACAGACTGAGATACCTTCTGTCGTGAAGCAGGTATTTTTCAAGAAACCGCTCTGGAAGCAACGTATAAAAAGGGAAATACCTTCCCTGCCGGATGGCGGATTCAAATAAATTCCGGAATTCTTTTTCCTTTCCATCCCATCCATGTTCGCAGTACCACTTCAGCATCGCTGTCTCACAGCAGTAATTGATCTTTCTTCCACTTCTAAAAGAATACTGCAGATATTCAAAAATCTCCTCCGGAACATTCTCATTATCATATACATAGTTTCTGGAAAAATAAGATACATATGCCTGTCGCAGCTGTTCCGTCTGTGGCATCTTGCAGATTGCCCGGAAATACTCCACATGATCCTCCGGGAATACTTCTGAAAAAATCATCTTTGTCAAAAGCTCTTCCTGATATTCTGACACATCTATCCCGGAAGTCTCTGCCTGACGGATCGCGCGATCCAGTTCATCAATACTGCCATCCATCGTCTCCAGACTAAGCATGTCATAATAAGTATCTTCTTCTGATTCCGCAACTGACAGACTGGCAGACAAATCCTCTTTCTTTTTTGTCAGCTTTTCAGATCCTGCATCAGACTCTCTCTTAATATATTTCTGTCCGGGCAATCTCCGGTTTTCTCCCGGAATGACCGGATTTAACCGAAATCCTTCTGTCAGACAGCAGCGTCTGCCGAAATTGTCTTCAAACAGCACACGATAATTTTTTCCATGGACAATAAAAAATGCCGTATTTTGAACGATAGGAATCGTCTCTTCCGTCTTTAGCGATTCTTCGCAGACCACCACACCGGAAAACAGATTCTCACTACATGTTACTTTATAATGACGCAGGCTCTGTTCCAGCACTTCCTGGCGCACTTCCCCAGGTTTATACAGGATAAAATATCTGCAGATCTCAGCAATATCATCACTCATATGCTGTCTTTGCAGTTCTTCCGTTACAAAAGCAGCTGCCAGTTTTTCATAAATCTGCCATTCCCGTCCGAGAGATTTCCGTTTTCTCACTGCATATGCATAGATCCTTGCCCGGTATACGGCAGGTATCTCTGTCTTCTGCGAAAAGTACTGTATCACATTTTTGGGAATATCCCCGTCATTTTTCCGCCAGGACTGCAGATACGCCTCACAGAGCCCTGCAATGCGCATATGTTTTTCCACGCCTTTGGCAAACCAGCTTAAGTACATCTCTCCGGACTGATTATTTTTGATCAGGTAGGTACAAATGGCACGGATGACCATATCACTCCGCATTACTTTATAACAGCGTCCCAGCAGCCAAAAGAAACGGGGACGGAACTGTGTTTCCCTGGAAGCCGCATTTATGATTACAGAAATCATCTGTTCTGTAAGAAGCTTCTGTCTTGCAATCCAGTATAAGATCCGAAACTCTGCATTATCTATACCACGCAGAATCTGTGGATGGGATTTTAAGATCAGATAGGCTTCCATATACAGCAGCGGACTTGCCCAGCCTTTTTCAATACAGTTTTTAATACCTACGTATTTTTCTTTCAGCTGTTCCCCGTGATCTTCACACAATGTGATGGTAAGCTGTATTGGCAGCAGCTGATCCGGATTTTTACGGATAACCATCTGCAGATCCTGGATCAGAACATCTCTGGCTTTTTCTGTCTCTGCACTAGTCTCTTTTCCATATTCATACAGATAATCCAGAAAACGGAAATAACCCCACTGCACAGTATGCTTCTTTCGGCATGCCGCAGAAACATCCTCCAGCAGATTATCAGCCTCTTCCTTCTTTCCTGCAAGCAAAAGCACATGTACTCGATACAGCGCATTCCTGATATCTGATGGATTCCTCTCCTCCATCTCCTGCAAAAGTTCCAATGCGCCCTGTGTCCAGTCTTCCGCAGATACCCGGTTCAGCCTGTAATCAATATACAATTTTTCAAGCGTAAACATTGCCCTTCTCTGAAAACGACGGGCTGCACAAAGTACATCAGGCCGACTCTCGCCTGATTTTTTTACCTGAATCTGTACTTCACTGCATTCAAATGCTGTCTGCAACGTAATCTTAGCGCAATTTATGCCGGCATGCATCTTCTCAACACATACAACATACGGAATCACAGCTTTTTTTCCGATAAAATCATCCGAAAGGATCCGCGTTTTCTCCAGTCGGATAAACGGTGCATCACAACTGACATAAAGATCCGCATACCCCCATTCTGTCCGACTGACCTTTAATTCCTGCGGACTGTCTGCAGAAAGGTTTCCAAGATCAATCTCTTTTTCTCCCACTTGAATAAAACTGCGTTTCTTTTTGCCGATACCGATCAGAAATTCTTCCATTTCATGACTAGTACAGCCTCTGCTGCAAAGTCCTTCATACAGCAGCTCTGTCGTCATATCCGGAAAAATATTTTTAAAATATTTCGATTGAAACACACACAGTGCTTCCTCCCAGTTGAGTTTTGCAAGATTTGCAAAATCATTGATGGTTTTAATCTTTCCAATAGATGATCTGTGATAATATCTGACCGGATTTGCAGTAAAAGGCAGCAGATATTCTCCGCAGCTGGAAGAAATGACAAACTGACCGTTGTCCGGGTTTCCTTCTGTAACATTTGCTGCTTCATACACGAACTCTATTTGTGCCTGCATCCCGTCAAACTGTGTTGTCACGCATTTCATCCGCGGATTTCTACAGCAGATCATGCCCCTGGCACGTTGCTCATCGGAAACTGTAATCTGAAAACTGCCATGATAAGTCTCCTCTTCTCTTACATCAAATGCTATCTTTTCCTCTGAAAAAATAAGTTTCGGATGCTGATATTCATATGTTCCTCTGATTAAATTTTGAATTTTCTTACGCAAAATACCACCTGTTTGTTGCTTTTCCTGTAGATACCGATATAATAGATATAATGTATTAAGTATAAGCTATTTAGAAATATCTTGCAACTACAGGAGGAACATCATGTTAAAACACAGAGATCACTTTCATGGCAGTGATTTAGAAAAAATAGAAGCTATCTATGGCATAAAAAAAGAAGAGATTACCAGTTTTTCTGCAAACGTAAATCCACTTGGTATTTCTCCTATGCTGCGTGAACAGCTGGCAGATAAGATTGACGCCATTTCCAGCTATCCGGACCGGGAATACACTTCTCTGCGAAAATGCATTGCAGAATACTGCGGTACCGAATATGAGAATATCATTGTAGGGAATGGGTCTACGGAGCTGATCTCCCTTTTTATCCAGGTTCAGCACCCGAAAAAGACGATGATCATCGGACCTACCTACTCTGAATATGAGCGTTCCGTTTCTTTAGAAGGCGGCAGCTGCCTGTATTATCCACTGAAAGAGGAAGATGATTTTACGCTGAATACGGAGCATTTCCTTCAGAAATTAAATGAAACTATCGACCTTCTGATCATCTGCAACCCGAACAATCCGACATCTTCTGCCATCGAGCGAAAAGATATGCGGAAAATTCTGGATGCATGCATGGAATACGGTATCTTTCTTATGATAGATGAAACATATGTGGA
The DNA here is from genome assembly GCA_900557275.1 of uncultured Roseburia sp. Next base: position 196,553 of record USRX01000001.1, on the reverse strand, counting down.
ATTTGCCAATAATTACAACGAAGTAAATGCCGTACCTCTTACCTCCTATTATAATAATCTGATCATTCTCAGGGGAACTTCGAAGTTTTTTGCCGCACCGGGTCTGCGTCTTGGATATGCGATTACTGGAAATAAAGACCTGATTGATTATATCAACACTCATAAAAATCCGTGGATGATCAATTCTCTGGCTGTCGTAGCCGGCGAAATTATGTTCAAAGATCAGGACTACATTCAGAAAACCCGTCATCTGATCTCCTCAGAACGGGACAGAATGTTCCAGAAGTTGGCTTCACATCCGGATTTCAAGCCATATCCGGCAAGTGCTAACTTTATTCTGGTTCGCTTATTAAAAGATTCTCTGACATCTGAATATCTATTTGATAAAGCGATTCGTCAAAAAATGATGATCCGGGACTGCTCAACCTTCCCGTTTCTTGACAACTCTTATATCCGGTTCTGTATCATGAATCCGGAAATGAACGACAAACTGTTGGAATGTTTGTTAAGTGAATAAACAACAGATAGTTATTATACGGGGAACATAAAATATTATGAAACGTTGGCTAACAAGAATTTTTTTAGATTATTTCAGACATTGGAAAGACACCCTGAAATGGGTGCTTTTTTCCATTCTGTCTGGCATCGCCATCGGTCTGGTGGGTACGGCCTTTTATTTTTGTATGGATCTGGTAACAGAAATCCGTTTTGAACATCCATGGCTGATCTGTCTGCTGCCCGCTGCCGGTCTGCTCATTACAGGCGCCTATCAGCTTTTAAAAGATGAAAATGACAGTGGAACAAACCTGATCCTTTCTGCCATTCATTCCGGAGATAATATTCCGCTGCGCATGGCGCCGCTTATCTTCTTTTCCACACTGATCACGCATCTTTTCGGCGGTTCTGCCGGAAGAGAAGGCGCCGCATTGCAGCTTGGTGGAAGCATTGGAAGCGGCATCGGAACACTGTTTCGCTTCAGCGACAAAGAGCAGAAAGTGCTGATTATGTGTGGTATGAGCGCCGCTTTCTCAGCGGTATTTGGCACACCGCTGGCAGCTGCCATTTTTGCCATGGAAGTGGTCAGCGTCGGCATTATGCATTATTCTGCATTGCTGCCCTGTGTCATCTCCTCTCTGATCGCCCATCAGATTGCTGTTGCCTTTGGCGCCACAGCAGAATCTTTTGCAATATCAAACATTCCTTCCGTTGCAATCGTTCCAGCTCTTGAAATTGCGCTGCTGGCAGTCTTATGCGCCCTTGCCAGCATCCTGTTTTGTATCCTGCTACATCAGACCGGACATCTGTTCCAGAAGCTGTTTACGAATAAATATCTGCGCATCGTCATCGGTGGCCTGATCATTATAGCGCTGACTGCACTTGTAGGAAACCAAAACTACAACGGTACTGGCATGAACGTCATTCAACAGTGTTTTCAGGGAAGCACTCCTCCACTTGCATTTCTGTTGAAAATGGTATTTACTGCCATCACATTAGCAGTTGGCTATAAAGGCGGAGAGATTGTTCCTTCCTTCTTTATCGGAGCGACTCTGGGTTGTTTTTTCGGAACCGTTGCAGGCATCTCTCCATCCCTGTGTGCAGCTGTGGGTATGGGAGCTGTTTTCTGTGGCGTCACAAACTGCCCGATCACATCCCTGCTGATCTGTTTCGAGCTGTTCGGATTTGAGGGAATGCCTTATTATCTGCTGGCGATCGCCATCTCCTATGTAGTATCCGGCTATTACGGACTGTATCAGTCGCAAAAGATTGTGTACTCCAAATATAAAAATGCTTATATTAACAGGAAGACGCTTTAATAATACTGTCTGTAAAACAAGCAGATAGCCCCCTGTATCATCGGCATGAAAACACTCATTTTCATGCCAGATGATACAGGGGGCTATTTTTGACTATATTACAAAACAAATATATGGCGTTACTGATTCAGCTCCTGTTTAAACGTCCGGATATAATCCTTCGCTGTCTCCAGATCATAATCGCAGCCTTCCATCAGATTAATGAAGTGAGAGCCTACGATGGCGCCATCGATTACATCCTTCAGCGGCTCCAAATCCGCAGCAGTACGGATGCCGAATCCCATCATAACCGGAATCTCGGACTGTTCTTTGACTGTGCGAAGATATTCATGAATAGATTTGTGGAAGCTTCCGCCCTGTCCGGTCACACCCATAGCTGATACGCAATAAACGAATCCTCTTGCATCTTTTAAAATCTCCGGAATCCTCTGTTTGGATACCGGCGCTACCAGCTGGATCAGGATTGGCGCATTCTCATCTGACATATGATTTTTCAGATCATCCTGCTCTTCAAGTGGCAGATCCGGGATGATCAGTCCGTCGATTCCGGCTGCTTCACAGCGTTTTATAAATGCTTCCAGACCATAATGAAAGATTGTGTTATAATACATCATAAAGACGATGGGCATATTAACACCGTCTTTTCTTACCTGTTCTACCAGTGCAAACGTGTTCTCCAGATTGGTTCCTTTTAAAATAGAACGATAAGATGCATCCTGAATGACCGGACCATCTGCAATCGGATCGGAAAACGGCACTCCGATTTCCAGCACATCTGTACCCGCTTCTTCCTGTGCTTTGATGAGTTCTGCACATCGTTCCATATCCGGAAGTCCTGCGGTAATATATGTGATAAATGCTTTTTCATTGTTCTGTTTTAACTGTGCAAATTTTTCTTCTATACGGTTCATACGACTCTTCTCTCCTTAGTTTTTATAACCTTTTCCTGCAAAATAATCTACGATCGTATTGACATCTTTATCGCCTCTTCCGGAAAGGCAGATAATCATGGACTGATCCATTGTCATTTCTTTTGCTTTTTTCAGTGCATATGCTACTGCATGAGCGCTTTCGATTGCCGGAAGAATGCCTTCCAGACGGGTCAGCTCATCCAGTGCTGCCATCGCTTCCATATCTGTGATTGGCACATAGTTGACTCTTCCGGAATCTTTCAGATAAGCGTGCTCCGGTCCGACACCCGGATAATCAAGCCCTGCGGAAATAGAATGCGCGATCTGAACATTCCCATCTTCATCCTGCAGCAGATATGATTTCATTCCATGAAGGATACCAACCTGACCGCCTGCCATAGAAGCTGCATGCTCCTCGGTATCCAGTCCTTTTCCTGCGGCTTCCACACCGATCAATTCCACGTCTGGCTCATCAATAAATTCTGCGAACATTCCGATAGAGTTGGAACCGCCGCCTACACATGCCATAACCACATCCGGATTTTTTCCTTCTGCTGCCAGATGCTGTGCTTTTGCTTCTTTACTGATGACACGCTGGAATTCTTTAACCATCTTTGGATACGGATATGGTCCTACCGCAGAACCGATGATATAGAATGTATCCTCTGCAGTTTTTGCCCATGTACGGATTGCCTCATTTGTGGCATCCTTTAATGTTTTGCTGCCGGATTCCACACTGTGTACTTCTGCTCCCAGCAATTTCATGCGAAAAACATTCAGAGACTGGCGTTCGATATCTTCTGCTCCCATATATACGGTACATTCCATATTAAAAAGCGCTGCACCTGTAGCCGTAGCCACACCATGCTGACCTGCACCAGTCTCGGCAATGACTTTCTTCTTGCCCATTCTCTTTGCAAGAAGGATCTGTCCCAGAACATTGTTGATCTTGTGCGCGCCGGTATGATTTAAATCTTCCCTTTTCAGATAAATCTTTGTGCCATATTTTTCACTGAGACGCTCTGCATAATATAAAGGAGTTTCTCTTCCAACATACTGTTTCAGGTAATAATTATAGGTTTCCATAAATTCCGGATCATGGATCGCATCCTCAAATGCCTCATCGATCTCCTGCAGCGTATTCTGTAAAGACTCCGCTACAAACTGTCCGCCGTATGCTCCGTAATAACTTTTTTTACTCATCTCTGGTATTCCTCCTGAATGTTTTTAAAGCGAAAAAGAACTCTTTATGCAATAAAAAAATCCCCGACTGCCTTGCAGTCAGGGACGAATTATCGTGGTGCCACCCTTGTTTGCTGTCTCATACTTTTTCGAGTCTCTCATATTTATATACTCTCAACACAACTCTGAATAAACTATGTCCACAGCCTCTTACCGATACATCATTATATCGTACTTCTGTAACGTGAAGTCCACGGCATCCGCTACTTGCTCCTGCTTTCGCTTTGCATCTCACAAATCCATTCCTTTAAATCTTACCTGTCGGATCCCACCAGTCCCGACTCTCTGGAAAGCAGTCATTTAAAGTACTACTTTTGCTCATTGATTTTCGCTATGGGTGTATTTTAGCACTTCAATGTTGTAAAGTCAACGGGAAATTTTTGATTTAGGAAATAAAAATATACATCAATGCTTATCTACTGCCAATCAGGACTTTTTACCTTATCATGTTACGTGCAAACGAAGATAAAAAGAAACACGCTCCACTTCTTGCATGTTCTTCTGAATATGCTTATAATAAGCTATTGTATCGCTTTGAGGCATAAACCATGCTTCCAGGAAAAATATTATTGTCACGAAATATATTGTCGTAGGAGAACCAACATGCATACTGAAAAAAAACATTTATTACAACGAAATAGCATGGTCTGGCTCTGTGCCCTGATCTGCACCGCATTATGGGGAAGTGCTTTTCCCTGCATCAAGGTCGGCTATGCCATGTTCGGAATCACACCCACAGATACAGCTTCCCAGATGCTGTTTGCCGGTGTCCGCTTTTTCTGTGCCGGCATTCTTACCATTCTCATGGGCAGTATCGGACAGCGCCGGTTTTTAAGGCCAAAAGCTTCTTCTATTCCGAAGATCCTGACTCTGTGCATGTTTCAGACTGTCATCCAATATGTATTATTTTACATCGGCCTCGCACATACAACTGGCGTAAAAGGCTCTATCCTTGGTGGCATCACGCCGATCTTTTCCATCTTGCTCGCCTGTCTGCTGTTTCGACAGGAACGCTTTACCGGTGGAAAACTGATGGGCTGTATCGCCGGACTTGCCGGTATTATCCTTGTGAATCTGAACGGAAGCGCCATGTCCATGGAATTTTCTCTGACGGGTGAAGGCTTCATGATCCTGTCTTCCCTGTCCTCTGCTTTTTCCGCAGTCTTTTTGAAGATTTTTTCTAATGGGGAAAAAGGCGAAGATCCGGTGGTTCTCAGTGGCTATCAGTTTTTTACCGGTGGACTGATCATGATCCTCATCAGCTTCCTTGCCGGTGGACGTCTGTCCGGTTTTACTCCATCCTCAGTGCTCCTGCTGTTGTACATGGCTTTTATCTCAGCTGCCGCCTACACACTATGGGGAATGCTGTTGAAATACAACCCGGTATCCAAGATCACGATCTTTGGTTTTATGATTCAGGTCTTTGGTGTGCTGCTATCCACGCTGATCCTGCGGGAAGGAAACAGTTTTGGTATTCAGACACTACTGGCGCTGGTGCTGGTATGTATCGGAATCTTACTGGTCTCCAAAAAATCAAAAGTTCGCAACTAATGTCTGTTGATTTTCAAATGAGATATATTTGTTTAACCTGATAACGCAAAACCCATTTCAATAATGTATATCTCAAATAATATAATTTATTTCAACAGCATCATATATCTCAAACACCTAATTTATCTCAAATAATATAATTTCTATGGAGCTGCGTATCTAATACGTCAGCTCCATCTTTTTTTCAATAAATACTGGTTTTTCCAAAAATTTAAGATTTGAAACACACTTATTTTAGAAATCCGTGATACAATATTTTTTAACGTTAAATATACTTGTCTGATCAAGCGTAGCAGATTATCTTTTATATGATTCTTTCTATAAAAGCATCTGACCGTTTTTCCTTACAGGCATATCAGTCATCCTGCACAGTATCATTTCATTTACATATGACAGGATATTTTCAAAATATACAGAATACCTGACCAGATCATGAATATATCTGGCTCGTATCAGAAAGAGGTTTCATATGGGAAAAATCATTGGAATAGATCTTGGAACAACGAACAGCTGTGTGGCTGTCATGGAAGGAGGACAGCCAACCGTTATCGTCAATGCGGAAGGCAGCCGTACCACTCCTTCTGTCGTAGCTTTTACAAAAAATGGGGAGCGACTGGTGGGAGATACTGCAAAACGGCAGGCGGTAACGAATCCTGACCGTACAATCTCTTCTATAAAAAGAGAAATGGGCAGAAATTATACAGTAAATATCGATCATAAAAAATATACGCCACAGGAAATTTCTTCCATGATCCTTCAAAAACTGAAAAAGGATGCGGAAGCGTACCTTGGCGAACCGGTTACGGATGCTGTCATTACCGTTCCGGCATATTTTGACGATGCTCAGAGAAAAGCGACCAAAGATGCCGGTCGTATCGCCGGACTGAATGTACACCGCATCATCAATGAGCCTACCGCAGCCGCGCTGGCTTACGGACTGGATAATGCGATCCCACAAAAAATTCTTGTGTATGATCTGGGCGGCGGCACTTTCGATGTCTCTGTAATTGAGATCAGCGAAGGTATGATCGAAGTTCTCGCCACTGCCGGAAACAACCGTCTGGGCGGGGATGATTATGACAAACGTATCTGCGATTATCTCCTCCGGGAATTCCAGCAGCTGGAAGGCGTCAACCTCGCCAAAGATCCGGTCGCTTTGAAACGAGTAAAGGAAGAATCTGAAAAAGCAAAGATTGCGCTCTCTTCCGCTACTGTAACTAATATCAACCTGCCTTATATTTCTGCCAACCGCAACGGCCCGGTACATATGGATATCACACTGACCCGTGCAAAATTTGAAGAACTGACACAGGATCTGACAGAAAGCACTGCTGGTCCGGTACAAACGGCTCTGGCAGATGCAGGGCTTCGTCCTGCTGATCTGTCTAAAGTGCTGTTAGTCGGAGGTTCTACGAGAATCCCAGCGGTACAGGAGAAAGTCCGCCATCTGCTCGGTCAGGAACCAAGCAAAAACTTAAACCCAGATGAATGTGTCGCGCTGGGTGCTGCCATCCAGGGCGGTAAACTTGCCGGAGACAGCTCTCTCAATGAGATCCTTCTGATGGATGTCACGCCACTGACGCTTTCCATCGAAACGGTAGGCGGTGTCTCCACACCACTGATCCAACGCAACACCACGATCCCGACCCGTTACAGTCAGGTATTTACAACTGCACAGAACTTTCAGACTTCTGTTGTTATCAAAGTATTGCAGGGCGAGCGTCAGTTTGCAAAAGACAACAAACTGCTGGGCAAGTTTACACTCCGCGGCATCCGTCGTGCCATGGCAGGCGTACCACAGATCGAGGTTACCTTTGACATCGATGCAAACGGTATCGTAAATGTTTCTGCCAAAGATCTGGGCACCGGCAAAGAACAGCATATCACGATCACGACCAGCAGCAATATGTCTGATGAAGAGATCGAAGAAGCCGTTCAAAACGCGGCCGAATATGCTGCTACCGACACCCAGAGAAAGACCTGTTTTGACCTGTATTCCGAATCACAGCAGCTGATCCGCAAGGCAGAAAATGCCATTGTTAAGACAAAGAAACAGTTGGATCGGCAGACAAAATCCCTGATCCGTTCCGATATCATCAACCTGCAAAAAGCCATGCGCCGGGTAAAACCAGCCGATATGACGCCGGAACAGCAGCAGGCGATCCAGGATGCGAAATTCAAGCTGGAAGGTTCCGCAGAATATGCGTTCCAGTTGCTTGACAATGATGTTCAGGTTTAAATAAAATCTGACTACAAAAAAGATTATCCTGATATCCAGACAAAATGTTTTTTAAACAGTTTTTCCCAGATATCGAAGGATAATCTTTTATTTCTTAATCTTAATTTTTCCACTAATCTCTTCTACGTTTTCCAGTAAACGAAACAAAGATGTGAAAATTGAGACATTTTTTCATATACGTCACACCCATGTGTTTATCTGACATTTCAGATATATGTGTAAATTTTACTCGCATATATGGATCGTTGCCTGCTCCACCTGATGCTCTTCGATCAGACTGATATGGATCATCAGCCCCGGCAGCTGCAGATCAATGTTCTGCGGACCATCCTCTGGCACCATGCCAAGGGCGTCAAAGATCAGACCGGTAAAGGTATCATACTCTTCGTTTTCAAAAGACACTCCAATGGCATCTTCCAGATCGTCCAGAGTAGCATTTCCAGTCACGGACCAGGTCGTATCGTTGATGCGGCTGATCTTCGGCTCGTCTTCCCGGATCTCCGGCACATTTGCCTCCAGTTTTCCCACAAGCTGTTCGATCAGGTCATTGAGAGTAACGATACCTACCATGCCGCCGTACTCATCCAGCACCACTGCCATGGTATAACCTTTGCTTCGCATATTCCTAAAAAGCTGATCGGCTTTGATCGTCTCCGGTACAAAATATGCCGGTTTGACCGCATGGGCAACGATATTTTCCCTTGTCTTGTCATCCAGTCGGAAATAATCTTTTGCATTCAGTATTCCCACGATATGATCCGGGGATTCCTCGCAGATTGGATACAGTGTATGACGGGTATCATGGATCGTCTCTTTCCATGTCTGGTCATCATCCTCCATCCAGAGCATATCCACATCCGTTCTGTGTGTGGCGATCTCTTCTGCGTCCAGATCGTCAAATTCAAACACATTCTGGATAAACTCCTTTTCTTCATAGTCAATGGCGCCCTTTTCACTGCCGGCGTCCACAAGCATACGGATCTCTTCCTCACTGACCGCTCCGTGTTCTTCGCTGACATCCACATTTGCCATTTTCAAGATGCCTTTTGAAATGCCGTTAAGAAATCCGGCAAGTGGTGCAAAGAGTGCGGATACCGCCGCTGCGATCCCGGAAAGCGTCCGCGCCATCTTCACAGATTCTTTCGCTGCTGCCCGTCGTGGTACGATTTCCCCAAAGATCATGGTCATACAGACCAGTATCAATATGACGATAATCACAGCTACCGTATGTACTGCTCCATAGGAACAATGCGCTCTGACTGCCTCATTCTTCAGAAGCTGCTCTGTCAGCGGATCTGCAAACCGTTCCGACACAAATGCGCTGTTTAAAAATCCGCAGAACATTACCGCTGTCCGCATCCGAGTGATAAATTTTTCCGGCGCTTCTTTTAATCTGTTCAGACGCTCCCACTTACGGTCTTTTTCTTCCTCTTCCGTCTCTGATTTTCTTTTATTCGCTGATAATATGCTGATCTCCGCACTGGAAAATACCGCATATAATACGATCAAAATAATCTGGATCAAGATCCATATGCCTGTTGTTGGTTTCAAGTCTCTGTTCTCTCCTCTATATACTTATCTATGTTTTTTATCTAACACCGTTATTTTATATCTTCATGCCGTCAAACATTACCATCCAATTATCAGAAAAACAGCATGAGACATGACCTGTGTGGAAATTACACTTCCGCACAGGCCATGTCTCATATATTTTTCTGTATCGTCTCTGTGTTGTTACACAAACGTCTGTTGTATTATGATCAGGGTCACTGTCGCCTGTTTCCATTTCTTTTTCACAATCTCCTCGTCAAATATATATTTCATATATTATCTGGATTGAGAAATATTGTCAAGTAACCTTACCCCGATTTCATATTTTACCGCTTTCTTTAACAATTTTTTTCATTGCTTTCATAGATTTTATGTATAGCATTCTTTTACTATATTCACACGATTATCCATTCCACCACATTTTTTCGGTAGCACAAATAGTCATGAAAATATTTCTTCACAACCTTCTCCCCGCATACAACACATATACCCGCAGAAAAACTATGCCTGAATTTTTTCCAGAAGAGAAAGAAGTGTCTCCTGCTCTTCTGCCGTTTCCGGCTTCCATGCCTGACACATCATTGCAACAATCTCATTTCTGCTTAATGCATTTTTTCCTGTTCTGTCATAATTTTTCTCCATTTCTGTTCATTCAATCTTCCAACAAAAAAATCGCAGATACCGCTCAACGCCCGAATATCTGCAAAAAAGCAGGGCTCAAAAAGTATATTCATCACGATCACGTTCTTGATATTTTCAGAATCTTTTATTTTTCATGTGGATATTTCTGTAAAAATGTACTACACTATTTTTATATGAATGTATTTTCTATCAGTTAGTTTTTGCACACTTGATTTCTATGATTTGATGAAAAACAGTTACAAAAATGACCGAATACAAGATAATCTTTTTATATGATTCAGACTCGTTGAAATGAACCATCCGAAAGGAGTATTTACATGCTGGAACAAATTGATATGACACGCAAAATGTCAAAAGAAGAATTTAAAAAGAGAATGTCCATTCTGGAACCTGAACTGGCTCGCCTGCAGCGGGAATGTAAAGCACAGAAGCTTCCTGTTATGATCGTATTTGAAGGATTTGGTGCAGCCGGAAAAGGCTACCAGATCGGAAAACTGATCCATGCCATGGATCCGAGAGGATTTTATGTTCGTTCCGTCGGACGGGAATCAGAAGAACAGAGACGGCATCCATTTCTCTGGCGCTACTGGATCAATACGCCGGCAAAAGGGGAGATCGCCATCTTTGATCGAAGCTGGTATCGAAAAGTCCTTCTGGACCGCTTTGACGAACTTCTGCCACGTCGCAACCTCTCTTCCAGTTTTGACCAAATCAACAGCTTTGAACGGCAACTTACCGCTGATGGAACCGTCATCATCAAACTATTTCTCTGTATTGATAAAAAAGAACAGAAGAAACGGTTTAAAAAATTGCAGGAATCCAACGCTACTGCATGGCGTGTAAGCACCGGCGATCTGAAGCGGAATAAAGAATTTGACCTCTACAAAGAAATGTGTGACGAAATGCTGGAACACACGGACACCAGCTATGCACCGTGGACGCTGATTGAATCCATGGACCGGGAATTTGCTACAGTAAAAATCTACACCGTTGTCATTCAGGCATTGCAGGAGACGCTTGCATATACCAGGCAGCCAGCGACAGCGCAGCCACTACCGTTATCAGGAACTTTCACAGACCATGATATAACCACAGTTTCTGAAACTACAATAGAAAAAACACCTAAACAAGATAACCTTAAAGCAGACACATCTGCCGATGACATCCTGCGCACTTCCAGTCTTGGCAAGGCAGACCTCTCTCTGGCGCTTTCCAAAGAAGAATATCGTGCGAAACTAAAGGATCTGCAATCCCGCATCCGCCAGCTTCACGGAGAGTTTTATCTCCGACAGATTCCAGTGGTCATTGGATTTGAAGGCTGGGATGCAGGTGGCAAAGGCGGCGCCATCAAACGACTGACGGAGGAAATGGATCCAAGAGGCTATCAGGTACATCCTACTGCTTCCCCGAATGATCTGGAAAAAAGCCATCATTATCTCTGGCGTTTCTGGCAGAACATGCCAAAAGACGGACACATCGCCATCTTCGACCGCACCTGGTACGGCAGAGTCATGGTAGAACGGATCGAAGGTTTCTGCAGCACAGAGGAATGGCAGCGGGCTTATCAGGAGATCAACGATATGGAACTGCAATTAGCCCAGCATGGCACCCTTGTATTGAAATTCTGGATGCAAATTGACAAAGACGAACAGGAACGCCGATTCAAAGAGCGTATGGAAAATCCAGAGAAACAATGGAAAATTACCGATGAAGACTGGAGAAACCGGGAAAAATGGGATCAATACGAAAAAGCAGTGGACGAAATGCTGATCCGCACATCCACTACGTATGCCCCATGGACCATCGTAGAAGGCAACGACAAATACTATGCCCGTGTCAAAGTACTGGAAACAGTTGTACATGCTATGGAAAAACGACTGGAACAAAAATAATCTATCATTTTCTGTTTAGTTAATTTTATATTATTTCTAAATTTCAAAACCCTCTAGGCTTTTTCTTTCGGACGGCGGATACCAAAGGATACGACAACACCGGCAATAACAAGTCCCAGCAGCATGATCAGTGCACTCATATAGGACTGTGTGCTGTCATATAATTTTCCTGCAATAGTGGATGCCACAGATGCAATGATCAAGTTTGTATTGATCAGGGAAAAGTTCATGGGGAAATTCGTTCTTCCGAAGAAATCACTGATAATAGCAGAGTTGGTCGGCATAACGCCGCCATAAGCAAAACCACCGATCACAAATCCTGCCACGATACCGGCAAACTGTCCACCGGAAAGCGCAAGGATCAGGATCACTGCCGCCACAATAAAGATGATCATGTCAAGGATCATGGTAAAACGGTATCCTTTTTTGTCAAATACGGCGCCAAAAAAGACTCTTCCGATACCATTTAAGATGGAGATCAGTCCAACAACCGTGGCAATCGTTCCATCGGAAATGCCGGTTCCTACCTGTCCGGCGATACCTGCTGCCTGAGATACGAGTACCAAACCTGCCGCGCTCAGCACGATTGCCCATACATAATACATCCAGAAAGACGGCTGACGCACCATCTGTCCTGCATTTATATCAAGCGCTGGCTGACGCAGCTGAACCGGCTTCTTTCCTTCCGGCACTTTAAAATCTGCACCCGGTTTTACAAAAAAGAAGCTTGCAACAATCAGTACGATAAAAGTAAGGATTCCAAGTACACGGAATGTACTTCTCCACACATCACTGCCATCAGATGGCGTGACGGCTGCAAAGATCTTACCTATAATAAAGCTGCTCAGGCCAAATCCCATGAGCAATATGCCGGAGATCAGACCTTGTTTATCCGGGAACCAAGCAGACATGGTACTCATGACCGCATTGTAAGAAAATCCGGCGCCCATGCCGCACAGCACACCAAAGCCCAGATACAGCATTGGCAGTGATGTCGTTACTGATGTAAGTAAGAATCCGCAAAGCAACAATACTGCCGCCAATATAATATAGATTCTTGATTTTACTTTCTTTGCCAGAATGCCTGCAAGCAGACATCCTACGCAGAACATTGCCATCGTAATGGTAAATGTTAAGGAAAGCTGTCCCATGCTCCATTTTGGAAATGCTGCTGCTATAGACTTGGACATGACAGACCATGCATAGACCATTCCTACCAACAGCAATACGATGATTCCTACGATTGCATAAACCCAGCGATTTAATTGTTTCATGTTTTATTTTTCTCCCTTCTGTACACGAAAGAACGGATTGTTATACAATCCGTTCTGATTGGGTATTTCATTTACTAAATATATTATCTGGCAATATAAGTCGTATGCAGCAGCTCATGCGCTTTCTCGCTGCCCGGTGTGCCAAGATACTCTTCGTAGAGTTTAATCACAGACGGGTTTTCATGAGATTTGCGGATCGCATTGTTTTTATCATTGCGGTAAAGGGCAGCTGCACGCTCCTGCGGAATGTTGTGGATGACATGGGTATGGGCATCCTGATGCGGCTGCCCACCACCGTTGACACATCCGCCTGGGCATGCCATAACTTCTATAAAATGATACTCTGCTTCGCCATTTTTAATTCTGGTAAGCAATGCATTGGCATTGGCAAGACCGGATACGACAGCAACTTTTACTTCGGTACCGTTCAGATCATAAGAAGCTTCTTTGATACCATTCATTCCACGAACGTCGGTAAAATCAAGCGCACTCAGTTCTTCGCCGGTAATCTTTTCTACTGCTGTTCTTAAAGCAGCTTCCATAACACCGCCAGTTGCTCCGAAGATAACAGCTGCTCCTGTGCCTACTCCAAGTGGATCATCAAATTTAGCTTTACGATTTGTTGCTTCAAATTTAATTTCATTATCCTGAATTAATTTTGCAAGCTCATTAGTTGTGATTACGATATCCACATCCGGTACGCCTGCTCCATCTTCGTCATCTCTTGTGATTTCAAATTTTTTCGCTGTACATGGCATCACAGAAACAGTTACGATATTCTCTTTTGCGATGTCTTCTTTTTCTGCAATATATGATTTTACAACTGCGCCCTGCATCTGATGCGGAGATTTGCATGAAGAAATATTTTCCAGCATATCCGGATAAAAATGCTCTGCGTATTTAATCCAGCCCGGACAACAGGATGTAATCAGCGGAAGCTGTCCATCATTCTTCATACGGTCGATCAATTCGTTTGCTTCCTCTACAATAGTCAGATCTGCACCAAACTTAGTGTCGTATACTTTGTCAAATCCGAGCTGTTTTAATGCATCTGCGATACGGCCTTCCACATCATTACCGATATTAAATTCAAAGCTTTCGCCCAGTGCAGCACGCACTGCCGGAGCCACCTGTACTACAACATATTTATTCGGATCATCCAGAGCTGCCTGTACGTCTGAAGTCTGTACTTTTTCTGTCAGGGCTCCTACCGGACATACTGCCACGCACTGTCCACAGTTTACACAGCTTGCTGCTGCCAGTCCTGCCGGAGATGCCGGTGCGATGGTTGCATCCAGTCCATCTCCTGTACATGCAATTGCAGAAACCGCCTGCATCTTTGCACAAACATTAATGCATCGTTTACAGCGGATACATTTATTATTGTCACGGATCAGAACTTTGGAAGACATATCCAGTTCCTCCAGATCCTCTTTCGGCATTGTCGGCTCATTGGTAAAGTCATATTTATATAACAGGTTCTGGAATTCACAGCTGTTACAGCGCAGACAATCCAGACAGTTTTTATCATGTTTTGCAAGGATTGCAGCCAACGCTTCTTTTCTCAGACGGATTACTTCTTCCGTCTGTGTCTCGATATTCATGCCCTCTCTGACACGGGTACGGGAAGCGTTCACAATTTCGCCGTCTGCCTCAACGATACATACACCGGAATCATCCACATCAACAACACCTTTTAAATAGTAAAGTGTCGGAACTTCAATATCCATATATGGAAACTGTGCCTGCGTGATTGCTTCAAGGATGGTAGAGCCCTTCTTCACATCTAAGTGCACAGCTTTATTGACATTAATTTTTACAGTACTCATGCTCTCATCCCCCTTACTTTTCTACCTTAAAATCATCAATTGCGCTGAACATCGGTTTTGGTCCGCCTTCAACATAGTATTCTTCTTCATGTCCTTCCGGAATCTCATATCCTTCCGGTCGGAACGGATATCTCCACATTGGAATGTCTTCCAGATACATCTCCGGCTCGCCGTCTTCGCCACATTTAAAGTTGATCCATTTCAGCCAGTGTTTATCATCCCGCTGTGGATAATCATCACGGTAATGCGGATAGAATACGCCTCGTGTCTCAGTTCTTTCCAGAGCTGCACGGAATAGCATTTCCAGATTCAGGACAGAATCTGCTGCTTCCAGACATTTTGCAACGGTATGGGCATCATCGCCGGACAGATATGGAATCACGTTTTTCTTCATATCTTCTACGTCCGCCAGCACTTCTTTGATGGATTCTTCGGATTTCAGGATCAGTTTGTCTGTACCGAATCCGTAACGTTCGATACGGTCGAAGATATCATTTGCTGTCACGTCGGTATCTCTATGTAATGGAGCATAAATCTTTTCTTTGTATTTTGCAGCCTGCTCATAATCAATGTCTACAAGATCATGCTCGCCTGCAAAGATTGCCATATCTTTACCGACACGCACACCTGTCTGGGTTGCATTTCCAACACCGTCTCCACGGTGCCATCCAAAGTAACCGGATCCCTGATAAGACATTTTTCCTGCTGCCCAGAGAGCTTCACAATCTGTTTTAAAACGATGGTCGGTCTTAACCGGCTCGGTCTGCAGACGGGTATCAATGGTAATCTCCGGTGTCATGCCGTATTCCAACGTACTATATTTATTCGCTTTTTCAGCTACATACTCTTCCCATTCGATCTTATCTGGGAACAGACGGCCGTCAGCCACATCCATGCCTTCCCAACCGACAGAGATCAATGTCTCATCCGGTTTTCTGAGGTCTACATATAACGGGCCTCTGCCCTCACGCACTTCTTTGACCATACCTTTCAACAACGGTACAGAGATCTCCGGTGCATTCGGCGCATATTTCATGGAGATATTCTCTCCCAACTGATTGAAGATCAGGTTATAACCGCCGTATACCGGTACATTTGTTCCTTTGAATACAATCTCAATCTGAGTGGAAAATTCGATGTTACGGATATGCGCGCCTGCTCGGAACGCTGCACCGACACCAGTACCGTATCCCATAAATTCACGACCCAATTTTTTAAACTGACATCCGTGGGTTGCAACACAGACAGCTTTTGCATGGAAGATATGACAGGACATGTCATACATTTCAAAACCAATCGCACCTACTGCCTGACCTTTATTGGTAAGGATTTCAAATACATTGACACAGTTTAACATCCGCACGCCAAGACCAAGTGCCGTCTTGCGGAGTTTTTCCAGCGCTTTCAGTTCAATGCCCACACCGGCAAGCTCACTTCCCACATGCTCCCACATCTTGATAGAGCCATCCGGGTTACAGGATACCTGCACGCCTGCCACGTCACGAAGCCACTGTACAGATGCAGTGTTTGTAGAGAGATAATCATACAACAGTTCCTGATCGTTCAGATACGGAGTCTGAATCTGTACCATCAGTTCTGTAGAATCCATAACCGGCTGATTCGGCAGATGTGCCACGATACCATTTCCGGCTTTTGTAGACTGACCGGAAAATCCGGCATAACCTTTCTCTACGATTAGAACGTCCAGATCCGGATTTTCCTGCATTGCACGGATTGCAGTTACCAGACCAGCCCAACCGCCTCCGATGATCAGGAGGTCAGATTCATATACTTTTCCTAAATCATTTAAATTACCCATAGTCTTCCTCCTTTATCCTAATAGCGGATCATGTTTGATCATTGATGTGGGAATAATGTCGATACAGTTGTTCAGACAGGCCATCTCACATTTATAACAATGTACACACTCTCCAATATATTTCGGAATCGCAGCATGAAGATTTTCATCCCATCTCCATACATCTTCATCACAGACTTTGATACATCTTCTGCATCCGCTGCATCGCTCTGTATCCACAATATGTTTTACCCCGAACTGCTGGCCATCATATACAAATTCCATAGCGTTCCCCTTTCCTATTGATAATTTTTATATTTTTTAAGTTACTTGCATTATAATAAAAATTCCTGTCGTTTTTTTCGTAACATTTATACAAATTTTGCCGTTTTTTGTACATCAGTACACAATCAGAACCACTAATTTTTTCTATTATTTTCAATGCTGTATGTATCGGAAATCAATAGTATAAATATGACAAAGACCTGCAGATCAAAGGCCTTTGTCACGCTAGATTTATGTTTAAGAGGGTTCTGGTTTACATTTTTTCTTTTACTGCAAGTACAAACTCACGGATCGTATTCAGATTTCCTGCTTCCTGAATATCTACAGTTACATCCAGTTCTTCTTCAATACCTGCAATCATGGCGATCATCTTCATGGATTCATTGGACAGATCCAGTCGAATATCTGTATCCAGAGTAATCTCGGATTCGTCCACGCCATAGCCTTCTGCCGCACATTCAATAACAGTTCTTGCAAGTTCCTGGAAAAGCGGATCATTGTCACAATCAAATGATTCTGGTTTAGCTGCTGTAGATGCAGAAGAAGTTGCATACGGATCATCATTATGCTGACGTTTTTTCTTCGGTGCCAGATCTTCAGCAGTAGGAACAAAATCTTCCAGTACCCAGGAACAGATTTTTCGATCCTCTCCATCTATAATGAACGGTTTTACGATTACATCTTCCATGTTGTCATGAAGTTCATCATATCGCTCCGAATCTACATGTACCAGAGAAGTAACATACGGATCTGCATTGTCGATCAGTACGTCGATTGCCATAAAACCGCCATTATCATCTCTGAATTCTGCCTCCGGGAATACAATCAGTGGCGGAAGGATCTGTCCGATATGGGCTCTTGTATCCGTCAGATCCACCCATTCTGTATCCAGGTTTCCACATGCGTTGCATGCCAGGTATGGAGGGAACTCGATGTGATTACACTTTTTACATTTACGTCCTAATACTTTTCCTTCATCTAATGCGTCGTAATATTTTTTTACGATCGGCTCCATTTCAATTCTTTTCATCGTCTCTTCCTCCTTCCTATTTCTTCTCCAGAATCATGCATAACAGGTTCTGACCGCCGCCAAATCCCCGTACCATCGTTCTGTTTACCGGATGATGTTTAATCTGATGTGCATCTGCCTCTCCACGCATCTGCATGCAAGCCTCATAAAGATCATGTACACCGGAAGCCGCTGCTGCATGGCCATAGTTACAACGACCGCCATTTGTCTGGATCGGACGGTCTCCCTCAAAGGTACAACGGTCATCCAGCATATATTTCCATCCTTCTCCTTTTGGAAGATAGCCGCATTCTTCTGCGGAAAGCAGCTGCTGTGCCAGAAAGAAATCGTTTGTCATGAACAGGTCACAGTCTGCGCCGGTCAGTCCAGTCAGCTCATGGATCTGTTTGTATGCGTTAATGGTTCCGGTATGCTCATTCTGCGGATTTGCATATTCTACAACGGAATGTCCCACACCAAGGATCTCAATCGGATGATCCGTGTATTTGTAAGCCATCTCTGTCGGCATTACAACAAACGCGCCGGCGCCGTCACAACGCTCTTCAAAGTTACTTGCGCGAATCCATTTTCCAAGCTTCGGATTAAATTTGGAATGCAGATATTCTTCTGCGGTATCAAATCCTGCATCGTGAGCTTTGTCGGTATAATCTTTATCATTTAAACTATTCGGGTTGATGGATGCCATCTTGCGGGCGTTAATCGCCATATGGGTCAGTACCTCGTCGATCTGGTCATCACTGAGATGATTTTCTTCAATGTACTGCTGCAGCCAGGATTCAAAATGAAATGGCAGCACACCATTGGTAAACAGGTTATAATCTCTTGTGATCGTAGAGCAAAGTACCTCGTGGAAGATCGCATCGGTTCCGTATCTTCTCTCTGTCAACACTCTGGTAGGATATGCAATAGAGTACTGCATCTCCACGCAGCCGCTTAATACTACATCATATGTACCGGAAGCGACCATTGCAGCAGCTGTTTCCAGAGCCACATAACCGGATGCGCAGGCCTCACTGTGATGATAAGAACCTCTTCCTTTCATTCCAATCCAGTTGGCCACATGGATATTCGGAGACCCAAAGTTACTGGTCCAGCCCGGACCTGCCTGACCATGGATCACAAAATCTACATCTCTTCCGGTAATGCCTGCATCACGCATCGCTTCTGCTGCAGCATAACCGAACATCTCTCCCTCTGTGATTCCGTTATATCTTGGATCATCAATCGTGCGAACAAATGGCGTCACGCCAATACCTACAATCGAAACGCTTCTGCTGTAAGGTTTCAGTTTCGGCATATTATCACTAAAACTCATAATAACTCCTTTCCCATGGAAATCATTTATTTCCAGATAAATCGTTTTCTTTTATTAAAGTATAGCAATTCAACGCCCCCTGTTTGTCGTTATCTGCTCACAAATTCCATATGTTTTTCGTTATTTTTATACATACAGTCTGACCTGACTTTTTACAATTTCCTCTGTGTACAGACATATCTTTATTCTCACTGTTCGCATAACAAAAATAAGCCAACCCCTGGAAAACCTGCTGTTTCCTCTGTTTGACTTATTTTCAGTATTATTTCGTTATTTCGGTACCATAAAAAATGTAGATGTCAAAAAGTAATTCACTCTGACATCTACGTTTATTTTCATTGATGGAATACAATCTTTGAAGTATGTAACCTACTTCAGCAAATCCTTGGAAAAATCTTTTAGATCTTTATAATTTTCATACAAACCTGGCAGGATCTGACCCAGGTTTGTATATTCCAGAAAACTGTGTAATGCCGTGTCTCTGAGCACTTCCGGCTGGAATCCTCCCGGTGGCGTACCAACAACAGTCTCTTTTCCATTTTCATCAAATCCCATACCCTGCCAGTAATGGGAACGGTATTCGATGCCTCCTGGAATCTTGCGGATGCAGTGTGAAAATGTAACCATGCCGTGACCGGTTTTCGGTTCTGTTACCACCGCACTTATGATGGCATCTGCATTTGGAATCAGCGTTGGATCATATCCGTAAGCCTCTGGAGATTTGAAATTCAGATGCATTTCCTGTGGACCAAATCCCACATCTTCATGTACCACATCGGTGGTTCCCCAGTTCCGCTCTTTTAAAGACAGACTCTGATCCATCCGATGGGCATAATCTTTCTCATGCACATGGATCGCATAATGCTGTGTCGGACACCAGATCTTATAACGAAGATCCTTCATCCCGTGCCAGCAGAACCACCAGTCGATCATCTCCGGCGTTACTCCCGGCATCTCTACTTTTGTTGCCACAACACCTGTTCCATCCGGAAGGACGGCATAACCATTTTCGATTTCCAGATATCCCGGTTTCAAAATATCATTTCGATCTTTCAGCTGTGTGATCTTGGACGGATCACAGGGACCATCCCCCAGCGCTTCCACCAGTTTCGGATCCACTTCCGGTAATGGTTTAAAAAACAGGTCACTGTAATCCACCTTTTTTTCCTGTTCGGTTATCTCAGGTCTCACTTTTCTTCTCCTTCCCCAATGCAACCAGCCTTTATTTATCCCAAGGGAATCCATCCCATACCGGTTTTCCAGTATATGTTTTTGCTTCCTCTTCGCCTTTGAGCACGCGCACGGCGCCAAATCCCAGTGCCTCTGTTTCAAAGCTTCCTGCATAATTATAGACCGGTGCAATCCAGGAAATGTACTCGCTTAATTTTTCGCAGAGTTCCGTATCTTTTGCCATTCCTCCGGTAAGAAGGATTGCATCTACTTTTCCTTTCATGGCTCCTGCCATCATGGCTGTCCATTTTCCCATGGAATAAATCATGGCATTGTATGCAAGTTCTGCTTTTTTATCGCCGTTTGCAATCATTTCTTTTACCTGACGAAGATCGTCTGTGCCACACCATGCCAACAGGCCTCCTTTGTTGGAAGCATATTCATTTACTTCTTCTACGGTCATACCTTTTTTGATGCAGTTCATAACATCATCGATACAGATATCACCGGAACGGTTCGGAGACATCGGTCCCTGACCATCGCCAGCGCGGTTGGTGTCGATCATTTTTCCATGACAATGTGCCGTAATGCTGGTTCCACCGCCCAAATGCAGGATGACATAATTGCTATCCTCATATTTTATACCCATCTTCTCACTGTGATGGATTGCAACCTGTTTCTGATTCAGCGGATGAGAACGTGCGGTACGATAGATCCCCGGGATTCCGGTTACTCTCGCTTCATCACATAACTCATCTGTTGGCATCGGGTTTACATAAAATGCCGGAATGCCCAGCTGTTTTCCCAGTTTATAACTGATAACGATGCCCAGTGTTGCCGGATGATGAATACCTGCAACATCATTTTTCGCATGTTCAAATACCAGATCATCAATCTTATAAGTACCGCCTGCGCAGGCGTAGAGACCAACGCCTCTGCCGGATACGGCATCAATCTCAGAAAGCTCGATACCTTCGTCTTTTAATGCTTTGAGGATCATCTCTGTACGGATCGGCTCCTGATCTGCAAAGGTTGTACAATCTGCAAAATCTTCTTTGTGATGATCTACCTCTTTATTAAGGATTACTTTGTCTCCCCGTACCACACCCATTTTTGTGCTGGCTGAGCCAGGATTGATTGTAAGTACTGTATACTCTTTCATATTTGTTACTCCTGTTCTGTTAAAAAATTACTTCCTGCTGGCTGCAGCCATAACTGCAAGGATTGCAATGTTGTTATAAAGTTCTACATCTGTATCACTTCTGGAGCAATCCAGGATTGGCAGACGGAAGCCCTGATATACCGGTCCGTATACCTGTACATTATTGGCAAGTCTCTGCACCAGTTTAGAACCGATGTTGCAGCCTGCTGCATCCGGAAAGATCAGAACGTTTGCACGACCTGCTACTTCACTTTCTCTCTTCACTTTCTTCTGACCCACACGGAGATCTACAGCTGCATCTGCCTGAAATTCTCCATCGATCTTCAGATCCGGGCGTAATTCCTGTGCCAGTGCTACAGCCTCGCGAACTTTTTTAACCGGCTCGCTGGAACCGCCGGAACCATCGGTAGAGTAGGATAAGAATGCACATCGTGCTTCTCTTCCGGTCAGTGCTTCAAATGTCTCGCAGGAAGAAATGGCAATTCCTGCATGCTGTTCTACTGTCGGCTCGATGCATACTGCGCCATCAGACATGCCAATGAGATTTCCCTGTTCTCCCTCAAAGCCATCAATCTCTTCAATAAGAAGTCCGGAAGCGGTCGGACAGTTTGGCTGCATGCCAATGATACTCTTTGCTGCAAGGACAAACTCATAGGTCGTTGTATCAACACCTGCAAGCGTTCCGTCAGCTTCCCCTACTGCCTGCAGCAAAGTTGCAAGATACAGCGGATTATCAATACGTTTGCCAACAAATTTTTTCGGCATTGCTTTATTTGGAGATGCATCATATTTCTCCAGCAGCTCCTCTTTATATGCACTGTCATTAACATCTACGATACGGATTCCACTGACATCTACGCCACATGCCTCTGCGGTCTTAGCTACATCTGCCGGATTTCCTACTAAAATGATGTTGGCAACTCCATCTGCAGTCGCACGGACAGCTGCTTTGATCATGTATTCGTTCTTTACTTCCGGAATCGCGATCGTCATTTTCTTTTGTTTTGCTTTTTCCAATACAGAATTCATAAATGTAAAAGCCATGGTCATACTCTCCTTTTCCTGTTGTTTTTTGATTTTTTATTTTTCATATCAGGATCTGTTTTCTCTTCTGAACATTCAAAAATGATCTCACATGAATAAAAACAGTTCCTGCCTGAGGTGATACTACTACAGTTTATATATGTACTGCATTCAAATCTTTCAGGATATTTACCTTGGTTTTATGATAGCAGTTTCCCTGCGTTGAATTTTCATCATCTACAGACAAATTTTCCTGCGAATTTGTTAATTGGTGACGAGAAAAAAGAAAGCTTACCCGCAGTTATAAATCTGTGAGTAAGCTTTCTTTTTAAAATTTTTCAATATATTTTATTTCTATTACAAATATATCATTCCTTATTGTATTTCCAGGCTTTCACGCATCCTTCGATCACGGTAACCGCAACTACTGCCAGAAATACAACCAGAAATACTCCCATGGATTTCCCCTGCTGCCCGAAAGACTGTATTTCCAGAATAACAGTATATACGCCAATCTCCAATTCCAGCAGAAAAAGGATGGTCATCATACAACGGTATACATTTCCTTTATTCTCTTCCCGGATAACAAATGGCATATTAAGCCCAACACTTGGATCGACAAAATGTGCGATCAGGCTTATCAAGCCAAGACATACTGCCATTACGATTGGTAATATAAGCAATGCCGCCGGGCTCCCATAATTATCAGCCACACCCCTGGCATTAAAATGTGTTGCGATCTCAGACGGCAGTACATTCATTCCGTAAATTGCAATTCCAAAGGAAACTGCGATCAGAATCCAGGAAAGAATCTCCAGAATCCGATGAGCTTTTGTTATATATGATTTTTTCATAAAATCTGCCTTCTTTCTCTAGTCCATAGAACACATCATAAGTTACCAGTGTCACATTTCCCATCGCTTCCGCTTTTCCAAAGAAGCCCTTTTAAATGTATTAGATGTTAATTTATGTTTTAAATATAATCTCAATTTTTGATTTAGTCAATTATACTTTAGTAAATCGTACTTGACTAAGTAATGACCACATTTCGGCATTTCCGGCTAATCAGAAACCTGCTTTTGTTCAAAACAAAGCTAAACAACCTTGTATTTTCATGTTATTATAATAGCGTTTGTTAAACTTATCGGAAATAAGGAGATTCAAATGAAAAAAAATCAATGGCCCCTGCGTATCATTCTCTACGCTATCGGCGTACTGGTTCTTGCCCTTGGCGTGACTTTAAATTTAAAAACCGGTCTTGGCGTATCTCCGATCATTACAGTACCTTTTAGTGTTGCAGCTATTGGAAACTGGAATGTAGGCAATATCACACTCCTTTTTTACAGTCTGCTCACGATCCTGCAGCTGATCATCCGGGGCAAAGACAGGCGTTGGACAGATCTGCTGCAGATTCCATTCAGTATTGTATTTACACGTCTTATGAACCTGTTTTCCGCTGTACTGGATCTGCAGCCGCAGCACCTCTGGCAGCAGTTTGTCATCCTTTTTTTCGCCATTGTCTGCACGGGTGTCGGCGCTGCCATGTCCGTAAATATGAAGATTATCGCAAACCCCTGTGATGCTTTCGTCAATATGGCAGGCGAGCTTTCCGGCAAAGGCATGGGATTCGCCAAAAATATTTTTGATATGGCAAATATCATTATCGCCTTTTTCATCGGACTGCTCAGTGGACATTTTCTGGCAGGCATCGGCATCGGTACGGTAATTGCCGTCTTAGGTCTTGGTCGCGTGATCGCACTATTTAATAAGCTGTTCAAGGAAAAAACGACAAAGGCAGCCGGGATTTCAAACAAATAAATACTATTATCCAACCGTCAAACCTCTTAAAAAAGAACGCCTTCCAGATAGCATTGATTCTCTTATCAAGTATCCGGAAGGTGTTCTCTTTTTATGATCTCTGTTTTCCTCTTTTAGATTTCATACGAAAGAATTACAGAAAATGACAGTTCGTCCCCACGAAACCCCTGCAGATACAGTTTCTCTTGTTCCATCGTATACTTAAGCGTGACTGTCTCATTTACCAGCAGTTCTTTTTCATACCGGATCCAGACAGACACTGGCATGCCGTCTTCTCCACACGTATTTTTTGCCACGTCTTCTGCCCAGTCAATGTAATAGGTATTGTTCAGATGACCATTTTTATCAATCTCATCCGGTAATACAACACGGTCGGTCTGATATTCAAAATCCTCTGGAAAAACCTGTATCATTTTCGGCAATTTTCCTTCATTCACAAGACTTACGACTGGTATCTGTTCTATCTTTTCTGTGGGCGCTGCAATCGTCCTCGTCTCAGCATCAATCAATGTAAAAAATGAAGATGCGCCGGCAAGCGCTTCTCCCTGTACACTGTAGCAGCCATAAAATCTGGAAAACATTCCAGCACGTTTCTTTCCTGCCCAGACTCTTAAAATGACCTCTTCTCCTACTTTGGGCAAACGGCTGATCCGAATATCATTCCATGAAATAACCCATATTTTTTTCTCTTCCAACAGGGACTCTCTGTTCATCCCGAAGCCTCGCAGATGCGCCTCCGTGATCTTCTCCAGTTCTCTGGCAAAATCCCCTGGATGCATCTGCTCGTTTCCCGCAGTCATTGCCTCTGTTACTTCAAATTTTGTTTCATATACGCCCTCCGGGCATATCTTCGTATAGTCTGCAATTCCAGTCATGTTTTTCCTCCTTTTTTATCAGAAATAAAATCAGAAAAAGACGCTGGCTCTGTCATCCAACGTCCTTTCCTAGTTTTGGTTTTTAAGGATTAGAAATATAGGCAAATACTTCCAGATAATTATCCGATTACTGTATTTTAATAATATCCTGATATTTTATTCCTGCTAATTTATTTAGCAGCAGGATCAAAATCTTTCTTACCGATAAACTTATCTTTTGTAACGCAGCAGCAAATCAGGGCTACTACAAGGACTACAATATCAAAGATATACATTGTGGTATAGCTTTTGAAAAATCCAGTGATCATGATACCTACGGCAGAACCAAGTATACCTACTGTTCCGATCAGTGCATATGCTGCCGGATAATCCCAACGTCCATATACAGTACCACAGAAAGACGGAAGCAGATTTCGAGCAGAACCATTTGCACACATAAGGATAACTGCCGCAACCCATACGAATACCGGTCCCTTCTGCATTAATAATGCTGCGAAGATTGCTACAAACATGCAGATAATATAAATCGTTGTTGCCTTTTTCGTACCAAATTTCTGATCAATAACACCGAATAATGCACTACCCACTAAAGCAACCAGACCACAAACTGCAAATACGCCGGATGCGAATGTCATACTGTATCCATAAGATAACAGTGCCGGAATCGTAGTTGCAATAAATGTCATTGCTACCAGAAGCGGAAGTCCTACAGATAACGCCATTGTCCAGTTATTCAGGCTTTTTGCCAGTTTTCCAAGAGTAAATGGACTCTTATAGTTATGTAATTCCTCAACAACTGCCATACTCTGCTCCAGTTCCAGTCCATCCAGACCATCCGGTGTAGTTCCTGCTTCTTCCGGTGTATCCTTTACAACAAAGAAACTGATCAGAGCGATAATAACAAATAAAACTGCCAGCACAACCTGTGTATTTGGGATACCCAGTTTTGCGTATGCAATCGGCATAACCGGTACATATACAACCTGCATCAGTACAACACCCATTGTTGAGAAGCCAAGTACGACACCTTTCTTCGTAGGCCACCAGTTTGCTGTCAGTGTCATGGCACAGGTAGATGAATAAGCGCCGGAGCAGATAGCCAGTACAAACATCAGCACACAGAAAACCCCTATATTTTCTGTTCTTCCAAATGCAATCAGGGTAACTGCTGAGATCAGAAGTGCGACACCTGCCAGTACTTTTGAATTTTTTCTGGATAACTGTGCAAAAATGATAATGCCGATACCGTCAAGCATTGCTGCCGTACCTGAAATAACATTCAGGAAATTCACATCCCAGCCCCTTAACTCTGCGATGGCCGGCAATACCGTGTTAGTCTGACCACCAACGACACAAGAAGAAAACAGCATCAGAATACCGGTAAAGATAATCATTCCAATCTGTTTTGGTCCGTGCCAACTGTTCTTTTTCTGTTGTTCTTTCATAATAACCTCTCCCTTTCTTAATTATGTTCAAATTTTATCAATAACATCATCTGGATAGTTTGTCATTAATGTAGGAAATTATCCTCTGTTTTGTACATAAATAACGATATCTGTATTCTTGCTATACTATTCTTCCATTAAATGCACATTTTGTTTTTATAATTAAAATGTATTTTATTGAATCGTATCCTTTCTCAATATCTTTCCATATCTGATTATTGTGTAAAATCTTATAATCAGATACTCCGTCCTGCTACATATCCTTCATGCACTGCATCCTGAATCTGACGGACTTTTTTACAATCCCCGACTATATAGACTTCCATATCAGAGAGTTCTTCTAACTCTTCTGCAAAACCTTTCTGTGGCACGAATCCGGCAGAAATAACAACACAATCTGCTTTCAGTTCTTTCTCATTTCCAAAACGGTCTACGATAATCGCCGTATTCCCATCCACACGTTCCAGCCGGTGTCCAGTAATGACAGATACTTTTGCTTTCTCCAGAGACATCCTGTATCCCGGCACAACGGTAGCATGTGTTGCCAGAAATTCGTCCATCACTTCTACGATCGTCACGCTCTTTCCTTCGGCTGCAAGCTCAAGTGCTGTTTCTGCACCGGTAATACCTCCGCCAATTACAACCGCTGTTTCTCCATCGAATTTCACGTTGTCACCCAGATATTCCATAGCATAAGCAACGTTTTTCTGATCTGTTCCCGGAACATGCAGCAGTCTTGTCTTTCCGCCAATGGCTACAACCGCCGCATCGTATCTGCCTTTCTGGATATCCTCCGGCGTTACTTCTTCATAAATGATCTGTATCTCATATTTTTTCAGCTGTTTCTCATAATATTCCGTCAGTCTGCGGATATCCATTTTGTATTCCGGTACAGATGCTTCGATCATCGTTCCGCCAATAGCGCGTTTTTCATACAAGGTAACCTGATGACCTCTTCTTGCCGCTGTAATGGCAGCCTGCAATCCTCCCGGACCACCGCCGATAACAGCTACTTTTTTTGAGGTCTCTGCTTTCGGATATTCTTCCTCATAAAATTTATATAACGTTGGATTGACTGCACAGTGGATCGGATGATTTCCCATAATGCCCCGGTCGGTGCATCCGATCATGCAGCGAATACATGGCACGATATCTTCGCAGTTTCCTTCTTTTGCTTTCTTTGGCCAGAATGGATCTGCCAGAACCTGTCTTGCAGTACCGATAAAATCAGCCTGCTCATTTTCCAGGATTTCTTCTGCTTTTTCCGGAGACTGGATTGAACCGGTATACATAACAGGGATATTGACCGCTGCCTTTACCTGTGCTGCCAGTTCCGCTGCAGAACCCCAGCTCCAGAAACCGGAAGAATTGACTGCAGTTGCATGAGTTCCGATTACCAGATTCAGCAATACAACGCCCTCTTTTTCCAGCGCTTTTGCTACTTCTACTGTTTCATCGATTCGAATGCTCTCCGGCTCCAGATCATCCATACTGAGCTTTACGCTGATCGGGAAATCCGGCCCTGCTGTTTTTCTGATGCTGCGCACGATCTCGATAAGGAAACGCATCCGGTTATGCAGGTTTCCACCATACATATCGGTACGATGGTTATCATGTGGCGACAGAAAATTCGTTGGCAGACATCCTGCTGCAGCCATGATCTCCACAATGTCAAACCCGGCTTTTCTGACTCTCAGCGCTGCTTCTCCGTATTTTTGTACCATTGTATGAATTTCTTCAATGGTAAGTTCTTTCGGAAGCTGTGCACCTGCTTCATACCACGGTTCAAAGGTAATTCTGGATGCAGATACAATCTCCGTTCCTCCTACAAAACCGGTGTCCCGTCCCGGATGCGCCAACTGCATGCCGGCAAGTGCTCCATGATCCCGGATCGCCTCTGCCATCATAGCAAGTCCCGGAATATACGTGTCATCTGCTGCACTCAGTCCCATATGATACATGTCTTTAATGACCACATTATCCATAAAGACCAAACCTGCACCACCCTCTGCCGCCTGTGCTGCCGCTTTCACATTGTTGATGGTAACAGAACAATCCGGATTGGCCAGATACGTTCCCATGGAATTTCGGATAATCCTGTTTTTGACTGTCAAATTTCCAATTCTGCCCTTCTCAAACAGTTTTGGATAAAATTTGTTTACCATATAAATTTTCCTCCCTATTAATGCAACGAATTATTTCTCTTTGCTAAATAGTATCATTATGCCCTTTCTCTTTTTCCGTTATTTCCATATAATACTTCTCCTGTTTTTGTACAGATATAGACAAAATTCACAATCCTTGGTATGTTAAGATAAAGTTGCGGCAATAGTATTTCACAATAAAATCCAGACGAAAGGATGATATTTTATATGTTTATACAAATCAGCGATATCAAAAATCTGTTCCCGGAATACAACAGCAGACTCTATGGACAACATCCATTCTGCCTCGATAAATTCAAATTTCCATCGGAAGTCTGTCCACAGGAGATTGAAACAGAGGATTCGAAACATACCTTATATGTGGTCTCAGACCCCACCACTTTCCAGCAGCTTTCCCACATTCCGGATATCAGTATTTTATATACAACAGAACATCTTAGTTCCCTGCCAGTGGAGACGCAGCAGACTATAAACTGTATTCTGGAACTGGAAGTTGCTGAAAAAGACCTTGCAGAGATCAACAGACGTTTGCAGGATTTTTATAATGAAAAATATGCCATGGGACTGTTTTCTGAATCCCTTCTGGAAATTCTCTTTTTTGAAGGCGGCATTCAGGCGCTTTTAGATAAATGCTATCCCAATTTCCAATGCCCTATGTTTGTCTTTGACAGCAACTTTCAGGTCATCGCCGCTTCCTTTGACGCTGCAGATGACCCATTGCAGGGAAAATCTATTATTGAAAGCGGCGGATTTACACAGAATGAGTTCGATATCATGAATCAGACCCATTCCTACAAAAAAATGATGCAGAGTGAACATCCCATTAAACTGGTTCACCCGGTTCATGGATATGAACAGCTGCTCTGCACCATTGACACCCACAAAAATATGGGACATATTGTCATCAACGGAATCCACAGAAATTTTAATAAAATCGATGCGCAAATGCTGTATCTGCTGAAAAAAGCCATTGATCAGCAAATGAAAAAAGATGAGTTTATAAGAAACAACAGAGGTTTCCACTACGAATATTTTCTCCGGGATCTTCTGGATGAAAAAATCGCAGTAGGAAAACCTCTGTTTGCAAGAATGAATTATGTACATACCGAATTTAACGGCACGCTGTATTGTATGATTATTGAAGCTGCCCGCAGCTCTCATACGTTAAACACGATGCATATACGTTCTGTCTTTGAAACGGATTTTTCGAATACGCTGACGCTCATGTATAACGGTAGCATCCTCGTATTGTTCCGGCTTCTGGACAATTCTTATTTTACTGATACGGATTACCAGAAGATTCAGAATATCTGCGAAAAATACAGTCTCTATGCCGGAATGGGAAACTGCTTCCGGAATATTTTCCAGCTTCCAGAGTACTATCATCAGGCATTGCGTTCCATTGAGCTTGGCATCTGCCAGAAAAATGAACCTTCTCTCTTCTTATATGAAGACTATTATCTGGATCATATGGCAACGGTATTTATGCAGAAAGAATCTGCTTCTACCTTCTGTCATCCACAGTTGAAACTGCTTTTGGACTTTGATGAAGCGAACCAGACGCATCTGGCAGAAATCCTATATGTTTACCTGATCTGCGAACGGAACATTGCCACTGCATCGGAACATATGCAGATGCACCGCAATACGTTAGTCTATCGTTTGAAAAAAATCAACTCC
The DNA here is from genome assembly GCA_900557275.1 of uncultured Roseburia sp. Next base: position 165,842 of record USRX01000001.1, on the reverse strand, counting down.
CTCGTGACCATTAATTATGAAAGTTATGAAGAACGACAGCACATCATCCTGTCTTATGAACTGTACCGAAAAAAACAACGACCGACGTTTGCACTTGAGTCTCTGGAAAATTATCATGACAGCTGAGGCGTCTCATTCTTTTTTATCAGCATTGGCAGCAGTGCAAGACAACAAACCAGTGTTCCAGCCTCCAGCACCGCTCCGCCAATACTTGTATACTTCATACCCACATGATTGACCATAATGCCCCCGCAGGCGGAGCCAAATGCGATTCCAAAGTTAAAAAATACAGACTGGAAAGAAGATGCAAGGTTCATGCAGGATGGATATTCTTCTCTCGCTGTCGTCAGAAAATGCGTCTGTACCGGCACGTTGACCAGATACATCAGCACACCGACTAAAAAGATGTTGATGCCTCCTGCCACAAGAAAACCGTTTGTGAAAACCATGGATACCATTCCGATAATAAGCAATATGGCGATCAGTGGCTCCCATTTCAGCCCATGCCGTTCTGCGACGACACCGGAGGACAGATTACTGATCAGGGCAGCCACACCAAACACAAGAAGCGCCATACTGATAAATCTTTCCGGAATACCAAGCTCCGTCTCAAAGATCGGTGTCAAATACGTATAAAACGTATAGATTGCTGCTGCATTTAAAAATACAACACCAATGCCAAGCAGAATTTTTTTATTTTTTAAGATCATAAACTGGGCAAACAGTTTTTCTGCATGGATCGTACTCTCTCTTGGCAAGACTTTCTTCAAAAACAAAATCAGGACGACCGTAGCTGCAAATATAAAACAAAATGCTGCTCGCCAGCCAAAATGCTGCGTGATCATAGTAGATATGGGCACACCAAACACTGATGCTATGCTGAATCCGGAAAAGATCCATGCAATGGCTTTTGGCATATCCTGCGGTGCTACAATATCTTCTGCAAAAGTCATAGATATTGAAATGATTGTTCCGGACAAAACAGCTGTTATAATTCTTGCCACTAAAAATACCACGTAGCCCGGTGCAACGGCACACAGCAGGTTTGCCAGTGCAAAAATCCCGATGCTTCCCAGCATAAAACGAAACCGGTTAAACTTTCCTGCCCACGCTGCCAGAAACGGTGTTCCCAAAGCATAGGTAAAAGCAAACACAGATACAATATTTCCCGCTTTCGTCAATGAGATATCAAACCCCTCCGAAATTTCTGGCAGAATTCCCACAACAATAAATTCACTGGTCCCCAGGAAAAAACTTAACATAACCAGTGCCACTACTGCCGGTGTAAAAATGCTTTTCTTTTTCATACTGCTCTCCTCCACAAACTTCTTTTTCTGTTACTATAGTCGTATTCTTTACCATCTTATTGTCATTTTCTCTTGTCTGATACTTTTCTTGTATTTTTTATTCCACAACTCTTATAAACTGTTTCCGCACTCCTGATTATAAAAATCAGATAACACTTCAGTTTCATATCAGAGCACTTCCATGATTTTCAAATATAAAAGTTCGAAAGTTCAACATTATCTTGCCATTTTCTACCTGTTTCTCTGTAAAGAATCTAATGATAAAATAGCATACTTTTATCCGTCTTTCTTGTTTACAGTCACTTATTTTTTGTAGTATATTGATATCATCAATGCTCTGCATATAAAAAAGTTGAGATAAAAAAACATAAGCATACACCATGTGTTTTTGCGTTTTCTAAGAATACATTTTTTAAGGAGGAACAACTGCCTTGCATATTCCGATTTACGGTCTGGAAGAAAATCTTTTAGATAAAAAAACCGGTATTTCCTATAACCTGTCAACAATCTATAATGACTGTCCGAACCACACGCACAACCATTATGAATTTTTTATTGTTATTGACGGTTCCGCATTGCATATGATAAACTCTGCCGTTCAGACGATCACAACGGGGGATTTCTTTCTCATCCGCCCGTCGGATGTCCATTTTTATAACTTTTACCATTCTGAAAATTTCAAGATCCTGAACCTTGGATTTACACAACAGCTCTTTCAGAATGTCAGTACATTTCTTGGCAGAGGACTGCAACTTCAGGTGCTTACCGAAGCAGAATTCCCACCTCGGGTCTTTTTATCCGAAGACGGCTTTCATCAGGTAAAATCTGCCATGGAAGAGATTGGCAGCCTGATTGAGACCGGGCATTCCCGTCATATCCGCGCTCATGCCATGTGTATGATCGCCCTTTTTCTTGAAGACTATTTTATACTGGACAATGACACCCAAAACCCGTGGACAGACCTGCCTTCCTGGCTTTCCGAAGTCATGCTGAACATGCAGAAAATTGAAAACCTGCAAGCCGGTTATCCTCGCATGTGCCAACTGGCCCCATGCTCCCCCAATCATCTATGCCGCACAATGAAAAAGCAGATAGGGCAGACACCTACCCAATATATCAATACACAGCGTCTGAACTATTCCATCTATCTGCTGACACAAACAGACCTTGATATCCTTGACATCTGTGAAACCTGTGGTTTCTCCAATCTTAGCCATTTTTACCACTTGTTTCAAAAACAGTTTGGACAATCTCCTATACGATTCCGCAGAGAAAAAAACTGACCATTTTTCTGCATATCCACTTTTTCAAAAGCTACTCCTATATAAGTATAATATACACAAAATAACACATCCTTTTTAATTATAATTTATATTTTCTTTCCTATATTTTATAAAATATTTGCTCAATTCCTACAAATTAGGTATAATTAAAACATTAACAATTTGGAAAGGAAAAAATCTATGAGTAATAACAATCAGAAAAAAGGCGCCGGTGTTCTCATCGGTGCGGCATTTCTTATGGCCACTTCAGCCATTGGACCCGGTTTCCTGACACAGACCGGTAAATTTACAGACAGCCTTCACGGAAGCTTCGGATTTGTCATCCTGATTTCCGTTATTCTGGCTGCCATCGTACAGTTAAATGTATGGCGTGTTTTGTGCATTTCCGGAATGCGTGGACAGGATGTGGCAAACAAAGTACTTCCGGGACTGGGCTATTTTATCGCTGCGTTAGTCGTTGCCGGAGGTCTTGTCTTTAATATTGGCAACGTTGGAGGCGGCGCCCTTGGTTTTAACACGCTTCTCGGACTGCCTACCAAATGGGGATACTTTATCGCAGGCGCGATTGCAGTCGTTATCTTCCTCTTTAAAAATGCATTAAAAGCGATGGATACGCTAACCAAAGTCCTTGGCGGACTGATGATTGTTGTAATCTTTATCGTAATCCTGATCGTACGTCCACCAGTGGGACTTGCATTGAAAGAAACGGTTATGCCATCTGCATCCATGTCCGACATCTTCCCTGCAATCCTGACACTTCTTGGTGGTACAGTAGGTGGATATATTACCTTTGCCGGCGCTCACAGACTGATCGACTCCGGAATCACAGGAGAAGAAAATTTAAAAGAGATCCGCAAAAGCTCTGTCATGGGACTTGGCATCGCTACTGTTGTCAGGGTTCTTTTATTCCTTGCAATCCTTGGCGTTGTAATCGCTACAGCTACTTCCGCTGCCCACACACTGGATCCGTCCAACCCGGCAGCAGATGCCTTTAAGATCGGCGCAGGCGAGATCGGTTACCGCATCTTCGGACTGGTACTGTTATGCGCAGCCATTTCCTCTATCGTAGGATGCGCTTATACTTCCATTTCTTTCCTGAAAACATTCAGTAAATTTATTGAAAGAAATGAAAAGTGGTTCATCGTAGGATTTATTATTATCAGCACCATCATCATGGCTCTGATCGGACAGCCTGCTACGCTTCTGGTTCTTGCCGGAGCATTAAACGGCCTGATCCTGCCGATTACACTTGGCGTATGCCTGATCGCTTCCAAGAAAAAATCCATCATGGGAGAAACCTATCATCATCCGACCTGGCTTCTCATCCTTGGTATTATTGTAGTTGTAATCTCCGCTTACCTCGGAATCACTTCTCTTGGAAATATCGCAACGCTGTTTTCATAAAAAGAACTTCATACAGGTCATTAAATATTACCTGATATAAAATGCACAGCACAGGCAACCTGCTTACAGCTGAATATAAATAAGGATATTTTTCTGATACCGATCATAGTCATGAAAACGTATTTTCCATACTAATGCCCATTCCGTTGCCTTTAGATGACAGCATAAATAGCTATGAAAAGATATTTTCCATACTATGATCAGTGTAGAAACATACGGAATCACATCCTTTTGCTGTATGTATCCGTTGCAGAATGGAGAAACTGAAATGGAAGAAATTAAAATTTATACCGCTGGAGACTCTTCGGTGCTCATTCAGTTTGGACAGGAAATCGCCCCGGAGATCAATGCAAAGATCACAGCTTTTGTACATCTGATGCGGGCACAGCATGTGGAAGGCGTTACCGACATCATCCCTGCTTTTACCAGCCTGCTGATCAACTATGATCCCCGCGTAACTTCTTATCAGACATTAAAAAACCGTCTGGTAAAACTGATCAGACTGGATGTAAGCAAAGAGGCTTCTGCTTCCAGAATCTTTGAAATTCCCGTATGTTACGGTGGAACATACGGCCCGGATCTGGATCACATCGCAGAGCATGCCGGACTGACACCACAGGAAGTCATTGATATTCACTGCTCCAGAGATTATCTGATCTACATGCTGGGATTTCTGCCGGGCTTTTCCTATCTCGGCGGTCTTGATGAACGTATTCACACTCCGCGTCTTGCCAATCCCAGGATCAAGATTCCGGCTGGAAGTGTAGGCATCGGTGGTTCCCAGACCGGTATTTATCCACTGGACTCTCCGGGCGGATGGCAGCTGCTTGGACTGACCCCGGTCAAAACCTATGACCCGAACCGTGAAATACCGATTCTTTTTGAGGCCGGCGATTATATCCGTTTCGTGCCGGTTTCTGAAAAAAATTATCTTGAGATTAAAGAGCAGGTAGATAACAATGCTTATACCTGCGTTACCCATACAAAGGAGGTGTAAGCCATGGGATTTCGTGTTTTAAAAGGCGGTATGCTTACCACCGTACAGGATCTTGGCCGTACCGGCTACCAGAGCCAGGGATTCAGTGTATCTGGCGTTATGGATGTACGTTCCTTTAAAATTGCCAACCTGCTTCTGGATAATCCGGAAAATGAGGCGGTTTTGGAATTTACGCTTATGGGACCAACTCTGGAATTTACTTCTGAAACGATCATCGCCATTACCGGCGGCGATTTTCAGCCTCATATCAATGGGAAACCTGCAAAAATGTATACAGCGATCTATATGCATCGGGGAGACATCCTGACCTTCCGTGGTGCGAGAACCGGAAGCCGTGGCTATATCGCTTTTTCCAGTTATCTGGATATCCCTGTAGTTATGGGCAGCCGCTCCACAAATATCAAATGCGCCATCGGCGGTTATAAAGGACGTCGTTTGATGGATGGAGACTACGTAGGCTTCCGTATCAAGCGAAGATACCTGCCTTACTACCTCTCCCGCAGTCTGGATCTGGATGAATTCGATCAGGAAGAAGTTACACTCCGTGTCATCATGGGACCGCAGGACGACAGCTTTACCGCTGCCGGAAAGAAAACATTCCTGAATTCTGAATATACCGTGACCAGTGAATTTGACCGTATGGGGTGCCGTCTGGAAGGTCCGTTCATTGCATACAAGACGACATCTGATATTATTTCCGATGGTATTGCATTCGGTTCTGTACAGGTTCCAAGCCACGGAAAACCGATTATCCTGCTTTCTGACAGACAGACAACCGGAGGATATGCAAAGATTGCTACTGTCATTTCTGTGGATATTCCAAAGTTGGTACAGCGGAAAACCGATCACAAGATCCGTTTTCAGGCAGTTACCGTAGAGGAAGCGCAGCATCTTATGATGGATGAATTAAAAGAATTAAATGAATTCCGCAAACAGATCTATCAGCCATGCAAAGAAGTTCTCGACTGCAGACTGGTAGCCAAACGTATCAGCAAACTATTTCAGTAAGTGCTGAAAAAAGGAGTACACTATCATGGATTTAGAAAAAATTGAAAAGCTTGTAAAAATAATTGAAAATTCCTCCATGCTGGATTTCAGCATTCAGGAAGGTAATACAAAAATCAAAATGAGCCGCAGAGGCACCGTTGGCATTCCGGGAGAAGCTGCCGTAGCTGTGACACACGTCGCAGCTGCACCGGCGGAAGCAGAATCTGACGAAGACGATTACATCACTTCTCCGATCGTAGGAACCTTCTACTCTGCTCCGTCTCCGGAAGCAAAAGCATTCGTAAAAGTAGGCGATAAAGTAAAAGCCGGACAGACTGTATGTATTCTGGAAGCAATGAAACTGATGAACGAGATTGAATGTGACTTTGACTGTGAAATCGAAGCCGTACTTGTAAGCAACGAACAGAAAATTGAATACGGACAGCCATTATTTAAAGTAAAACGGCTGGATGACTAAGGAGGAACCGCTGATGTTTCAGAAAATACTGATTGCAAATCGTGGTGAGATCGCCGTCCGCATCATCCGTGCATGCCGTAATATGGGCATCCGCAGTGTGGCAGTCTACTCAAAAGAAGATAAAAACAGCCTCCATGTACAGCTTGCAGACCAGCGTGTCTGCATCGGAGAAGGACCGGCAAGAAACAGTTACCTGAACATGGATCGCATTATCGCTGCTGCTTTAAATACCGGTGCTGATGCCATTCATCCCGGCTTTGGCTTCCTCTCTGAAAATTCTGAATTTGTACGCCGGTGCAATGAATACGGCATTACCTTTATCGGACCGACAGCAGAAGTCATTGACAGTATGGGAAACAAATCTCATGCCCGTAAGACGATGATGGAAGCAGATGTTCCTGTCGTTCCCGGGACAAAAGAACCAGTATACGACGCTGAGACAGGAGAGCGTCTTGCCAATGAAATCGGCTATCCGGTCATGATCAAAGCATCCTCCGGCGGTGGCGGAAAGGGCATGCGCGTCTCCCGCTCTCAGGATGATTTTGAATTTAATTTCAATATGGCGCAGCGTGAATCTGCCAATGCATTTGGCGATGACACCATGTATATTGAAAAATTTATTGAAAATCCACGGCATGTGGAGATCCAGATCATGGCAGACAGCCACGGAAATGTAGTTGCTCTCGGAGAGCGTGACTGTTCCATCCAGCGAAACCATCAGAAACTGATTGAAGAATCTCCTTCTCCTGCTATCACTGAAGAGATTCGCCGTTCCATGAACCATGATGCGATTCTGGCGGCAAAGGCTGTAAATTATACCAATGCCGGAACAATAGAATTCATACTTGATCCAAAGGGTACTTATTATTTCATGGAAATGAATACCCGTATTCAGGTAGAGCACGGGGTAACAGAAATGGTTACCGGCACAGACCTTATCATTGAACAGATTCGTGTCGCTATGGGAGAATCATTAAGCTTTACTCAGGAAGATGTCAGACAGCGTGGACATGCCATTGAATGTCGTATCAATGCAGAAATCCCGGAGAAAAACTTTATGCCAAGTCCTGGGGTGGTAAAACACCTTCATCTTCCGGCCGGAAATGGTGTTCGAGTAGACACCGCTCTTTATACCGGCTATAAGATTCCTTCTGAATACGATTCCATGATTGCAAAAGTTATCGTACATGCGCCAAATCGTGATGCTGCTTTACAGAAAATGCGATCTGCTTTGAATGAAATGGTCATCCTCGGAGTAGAGACCAATCTTGATTTCCAGTACCGTATCCTGGAAAACCCGGAATTCTGCGAAGGAAAAGCTGACACCGGATTTATTGAGCGAATCTTACGATTAGACTAATAAATGGCAACATAAGTTATGAAACTCATAGAAAAACCCGGAGCACTCGTATATGAGAATTCCGGGCTTTTTGAAAGAAAGGTGTGTATCACATATGTATCAGGTAGATTTAAACAGTGACCTTGGCGAAAGCTTTGGACATTATACAATTGGAAACGATGAGAAAATCATCCCTCTGGTCTCTTCTGCTAACATCGCCTGCGGATATCATGCATCCGATCCGGTTGTCATGCAGGAAGCGATCCAGAGTGCCAACGATGCCAGCATTCAGATCGGCGCCCATCCGGGACTTCCGGATCTCATGGGATTTGGTCGCAGAGCTATGGCGGTCTCTCCGGCGGAGGCAAAGGCTTATACGCTGTATCAGATCAGTGCCCTCGGCGGCATGTGTCAAGCAAACGGGATGAAACTGCAGCATGTCAAACCTCACGGTGCCCTTTACAATATGGCAGCAAAAGACTATGATCTCTCTCTTGCTATCTGCGAAGCGATCAAATCTTATGACCCAGAAATCATCGTCCTCGGTCTGTCCGGCAGCGAAACGATTCGCGCAGCCAGAGACTGTGGTTTGAAAGCAGCCAGCGAAGTATTTGCTGACCGTGCTTACGAGGAAGACGGCACATTGGTAAACCGTCGTAAAGAAGGCGCAGTCATCCATGATGAAGAACTTGCTATTTCCCGTGTTGTCCGTATGGTAACGGAAGGAAAAATAACTGCCATTACCGGTAAAGATATTCCGATCCAGGCAGACTCCATCTGTGTACATGGTGACGGCGAAAAAGCGCTGCTCTTCGTAGAAAAGATTCGCAAGACCTTAAAAGAACAGGGCATTGCGATTGCTCCATTAAAGGAAATTGTGAAGTAAAAGCTTTTGTAACTTTTGCACCATATGTTTCTATGAGTCATCTATTGATTACCACTATATGCATTCTTATCTGTACTGCCATATGATAAATAGCTTTATCCTAATAAGGAAGTACACATGTTCCGTATACATATAGCAGAAAAACCAGAAGGATTACCGTTGCTTTATAAGTTATTAAGCAACGATATTCCTTCTGGTTTTTATTTTTGCAATTTCTGTTATTTTTAGTATGCTTCGAAAAAACTATCTTTTCTACTATATATTTTCTTTATCTTCTACTCCAGTTCAGCTTAACTACCATGATATTATAAAAAAACTGTTCCACATTCATTTCTACTTATCTTTTTATTATATTATAACCGAAATGTTTTCAGATAGGCTTTCTGTTCCGGCGTGATCCGATAACTCTCCACCGCCTTCTGAATGGTCTTACGATGCACCCACTCCGGCAATTTTTTCTGCTCTATATATGGAATAATCGTCTCCCACTGTTTTGCCAGCGCAGTTGACATATACCAGGCGATCATCATATTGACATAATATTCTTCTGACCGAACCTGTACCACCAGCTCCGGAAATTCCGGCGAAAATGCTTCATCCAGATAAAGGCGCATCAACACACCGATGCCATATCGAATCGTATATGTATGCGTATCCATAATCCATGATTGAATCTCCGGCAAAAGCTCTGTCTTATGTTTCTCAAAACATTTTGGCAGTGGCAGATCACAGGTCGCCCAGTTATCAATATATGGCAGAAAGCGTCTGACTTCTTTTAAGCACGCACCGTAATCCTTCATCCAGGATACAAGCATCATATGCAAGTTATTTTCTTCGTAATAAGTATGGGGCAGATCCTGTAAAAACAGATCAGCCTCTTTTGTCTTTGCAAATTCTTTTGCAAATTTCCGCAGCTGTGGAGTGCGGATGCCAATGATCTTTTCTTTATCAATCCCCGGCAGAAGCTTACTGTGAAAATCTCTGTATTTTAAATCCTGCAATTCAAATAACTGTTTCTGTAATGAATTCATCTTGTTCTTTCCCGTTTTTATATCTATTTCTAAAAATTATTATTCTATCAAAACCAATACCATCCACTCCCGCCATACTCACGGCAAAAATATATTTTCAATAATTCCTTTCCATTATGGAAAATATATTTTATTGCATACGTCATCTGTCATAATATTTCATAGTATAATGAAGCCATTTTATAATATAAAATAACACTTATATCATTTATTAAAAATCAATCAATTCTGTCATTCTGAAATCTGGATAAATGCTCGTAAGGCAGGATCAGACGTCCCTGATACAGACCACATCCATCATTTACCAGATCATGGTTGATTGCGGTAAACATATTTACATCCAGTTTTTCCAGTTGCAGATTCATCAGGCGCAGCCCTCTCTCATATGCTTCCTCAAAATACCGGTTTTCTCCTTCCGGAATCCGGTCTTTACGGCTGCGATCTTTTTCCTGCTGCTGCTCATAGATCTGATGGTTTGCTGAACCGATCTCAGCTGCATCGTCCATTTCCTTTGTCCGAAGCTGAATCTCCATATAAGTACGGGAACAGTTATCATAAAACGTAATATGCAACGATTGATAGGATTCCGTCTTCCGATTGCTAATATAATCCCGGAAATATGGTCTTGCTTCTTCTGACATCAGCGAAGACTTACTTTCCAACACGCCATTTGCCGGTTCTGCTGTAAATCCCCGTTCCTCCAGAAATTCCGGAAGTACATTTGCAATCTGATACAGGCATTCCATTTCTGCCGTTGCACGATCCTCTTCCGTTTCATAATGACATTTGGGCATAGAGATCACGATGCGGTATGCGATGAGATCCCGAAAGCAGCTCAGACGCTGTTTCAACTCTGACAGTGGCGGATAATTTCCGTGTTCTTCATAATAATCGGAAATATACTCCACGATATAACTGTTAAACTTTTCTTCCGCACGGATCAGCGATTTAATCCTTCCTTTAAACGTAAATGCCAGATATGGAAATTCCTTTGCCATATATTTATAAAATTCCCGGATCTTCTGTGACTGTGCTGTAAGGAAATCATTATGCTCCAGTAATTCCCGAATCTGAATCAGGAAATTACAATGTACCATATCAATCTCATTTCGATTTTTCTTCGCATCCTTTCGAAGATCTTCCGTATATTTCTGTAAAATCCGAAAAATTGTATCTCCCGAATATAAATAATCATCTAATGCAACCATCTATTCTTTCTTCTTTTTCTTTCTGTAGTACCATTTTATATATAAATTAAGCTATCATATACTCACGCTAAAATCAAGTCTGTGTTTATATCAGATACTTTCTCTATAAAATCAATTCCATGACAATTATTTTTTATTTCTAAGCTAGTATCTTTCAAAACAAAACGACGCTCAGTTTTTTGAGACTGGACGCCGTTTTGTTTTTGTTTTACGAAGTTTTTCTACACCGTATCCTACTTAAAATATTTTTTCTTCTTTGAGTATGTGATTATTTTTATCAGTATCCCACCGGATATAGCCAACGCGGTAAACACTAGCAGGATATGGCTCGTATTACCAGTCTGCGGACTATTGCCGCTTATACTGTTGTTTTTATCTTTTTTTGATGTTTCTGTCGATATAGTGCTACCTGAATTATCAGACTTTATTGATGTGCTGCTGTCAGGATTACCTGGCTCTGTGGATACATTTCCTTCAGGATTTGTTGGCTCTGCAGGTTTTGCTGCTCCTGCAGCCGGGATTTTTTCTCCTTTTACCTCATAACCGCAAACCTTGCATATCTTATCGCCTGAATATCCTGACTCAGTAGCTGTGGCTTCCTTGACATTTTCTACCTTCCAGTCATGTTCAGCTCTATCGCTGACAGCACCGCAACTGCATTCATGCCAATGACAGTTTTCGTCTGTTTTCCACACACTGCCATAGCTATGCCGGTGCGTATTGTCCACCGATACCGTAATATTCAGTCGTTCGCTGTAATCCATACCATCCTTATACGCTGCTATACGGAATTTTGTATTTTTCGTAATGGTTATCGGACTGGTATAAATTTTTCGACTCGCACTGTTCTGACAAGGACAGGTGTCATCCGTCGTGTAATAGATAGTTACACCATCCTCAGCTGAAATAACAAGTTGCTCTCCGTTTTTTACCGTAATATAATTTTCCTTCGGAGAATTTTCGTCAAATTGTGTTTCTCCTATCTTTGCCACCGGACGTTTCGGACGGATTTCCTCCAAGGACACACGGAACCCAATCGTCTTTTCAAGACTTGTACCCACTACACGAAACGTAATATCTGTATATCCCGGCAATAAAGCGTTTGTCGCAAAAACAACCTTTCCATCCGCATCCGTGACACCTGAACCAGAAAGCATCGCAGCAGTTAGTGTGTTTCCAAACTCAGCCTCGACATTAACGCCTTCCATATAATTTCCTTCCGAATCCTTTATCCGCACTGAAATAGCTTTCTCCGTACCTGCTTTTGCCAAAATAACGCTTTCATAATTTAAAACAATTTCTGCCGGACGGGCCGATACAGTCAATTCTCCGCTATTATAAAAAGGAAGCGCTTTTCCGGCATAATTCTGTGCACCGTCAAGAGTAAAGGACACCATACTTCCTTTTTGAAAGCCGCCTGTCTTTGTAATATGCAACACCTTTGAATATCCACTATCAATGGACTGCCACGTACCGGTCATGCCTTCCGGAAGTGTAATTTCCTTTTCAGTATCCATATACTGGCTAAAGATTACTTCAATATAATCAGAATACGCTCCTGCTGATAAAACTACTGGATTTTCCGTTGATTTCATTGGAACTTTTAATCCCATCCTTGGAGGCGGAACCTGCATCCATTCAGTCTGTGCCGGCTCATACCCATCCTTTTCAAAGCGAACCTGCCACCACCCCACCGGAACATCCCATGCAAAACTACCGTTATCATCCGTAATCTGGGGATTAGTCTGCTCGTAATTTTCTGCATCCCATATGACCGCATTGGATCCATCAGGGTTATTCGCATAATAAACGGTTGCCGTCACACCAGAAAGAGTATTGGACTTTACTGCCTCATAAACAATACCGGACGGATCCATGATAGGTCTTACCCGAGTGCTTTTATGCGTCTTCCGCATCAGATCTTCCATATCCGTATCATTGCACTGTTGTTTTCGAATTCTCGTCTGACGATCCAATTTTTCCAGTAATTTCTGAATCTGAGCCGCACGTCTTTCGCCTACCGTACTTGTCGCTGCATCCCATACAACGCCGACACTGTCAGAAAATCCGGTCTTATCTATATATCCGGCTGTATAAAGAACCGAGCCAGCAATTGCATTTGCCTCAGAACGAAATGCCTCATTGTCCAGCAGAAGCCGAATATCCATAGCAATAAACCGTTCGCGCATAATGGAATTAGAACAAAGCGGCTGATCTGCATATCGGTTTTCGTACAGCTTCAGTTCATCGATATACCCCTCCATCTCCGCAGTTTTCTCAGTAAAATCCACCATCGCTTCAGCATCCTGACGAATATTGTCAATCGTTGCCAGATCTCCAGCCACATGCATTCCGGCACCGACTCCGCCAAGCACTCCGGCTTCCAGCGCTCCACAGTCCGGATGTCTGATGATTGCATCTGCAAAATCATCATATGCGTCTGTCAGTTGTCCAAAATTATAATTGTTAATTGCTTGTTGTGTATTACCTTGCGCATTTCCGACAAAATCGACCTGATTGCCATTGTCATCCACAAATGTAAAGCCTCCGGTCACTCCACCTACAGCTGCATCTCTTGCTGTCGCTTTTTTAGCCTTCTTACGTGACAGTCCTTCATTCAGCTCTGTATAGTCTTTATAAGCAGTAAATTTACCGTCTTCTTTTTCACAGACCATATATCCATCTGCCAGCAGTTCTTCTGCACTACGAGTATTCTTTCCGAATACAAAGCCAAGCTCCTCATAAACCTCTTCCCATGAAGCATATTCAGTCAGATTCTTTTCTAATCCATTTGCTTTGGAATAAGCCACGGTCACATTATCAATTGCTTTTTCCAGATTATATGCCGCATTCTGTACATCCTCAGGAAGATTTTTAAACCAGTTGCTTCCGGATACTCTGTATTTTGCGCCAAAAATATACTCAGAAGCATTATCAGCCTTCTCCATCCACTGGTTTAATTCGTCCGATGCATGCAGTTTATCTGTTGAAGCTTTCACCGCATCTTCTCGCTCTTTTACATTTTCCGCTACATTTTCTTCGATTCTTGCGACTGCTTGCGTATCATAAGAATATATTTCACCCTGATTTTCCCAGTCGATGGCAAATTCTTCCGGTATCTGCGCTTCAGAAAACACCCCATCCTCATTATATGGAAGTGTCATTTCTCCGGCAAAAGTATAATGATACCCTCTGCTGTCCGGCAATTCTTTCTTACTTAACAAAGTCATCGGCACAAGCTTTATGCTGCCATCTAATGTCTTTACGTAAGTTATGACATTTTGTGGCTCTGTTTTTCCTACAAACGTTGCCCCGATGGTCCAGTCGTTATCTGCTTTTTCATTGAACAGATAGTAATAAAAAGAAGGTGGCTTAAATCCATTCTCTGCGCGGTAGAGATAAGCGCCGTTATAGGGATTTCCAAGTCGGTTTGTCTGATAAAAATTCCATGTCTCCAGCCCGGAAGTCGTCATTTCGTAAAATACCTCCGCAGATGCTTCCACGCCTCCTGATCTTGCAGTCAGCCTAAATGCCTGTCCTGTTGTGGCAGACTCCGGAAAGTCATAGGTAAAAGTTATATTTCCGAGTTTGTTTGTTTTTCCCTCTTTCGCAATCCGGTCTCCAAAATATAGGGAAACCTCTGTTTCCGGTGCTGCATTTATTGTTACCAAATTATCTGTTCGCTTATCCGAAATAAGCGCCGCCGGACGAATAGATAATTTTCCTACTCTATAGGAAATGCTGCCTACCGGTGCAGTCGTATTTCCAACAGTTGCCGCTGCGGATATATTGTATATCCCTGCCTCGGAATCTGAAAGCATAATATAATACATGCCTTTCTGCCCGGCGTTTTGGATTGTTACAACATTTCCATTCTGCTTGTAATCTTCAGCAGTTAGCTGAGCCGTTAATGTACAAATAAATTTCAACGTACAATTCTCCGGCAGAGAAACAGATAAGCTGCCCTCCTCTCCGTCTGCAAATCCATAGTACACGCGCACTGCATGATTCTGTCCCGCAACTACTTCATTTTGATCCGCAACGACAGAACACTTTGATTTATCTAAGATACCATCCACATCTGTCTTTAGCAATGGGACCGTAATCTTACATTCATTTTGGGTTCCATCCCTGACTTCTGCTGTTATCTTTGCATAATCTTTTCCCTCACAAAGTCCCATTTTTTCAAGAGCATCTAAAGAAGCTACTTCTGCAAAACTGTCGTTCACATTGTAAGCAACGATCGTATACATTCCGGCTTTCAGACTTCCGGTCTGATAAAATCCGGTTTTCGCCATCCGTTTCTTTCCCACAAGACTGCCTGATGCGTCAAATACCAACACATGATTATCTCCGGCAAACTCACTGATTGTTGTAATCTCAAGGTTTCCCCATTTTGGCATGGTAAGGGAAAATATGCCCTCTTTTCGGCTTGTCTCCGCAGTACCTCCAGTATAACCAGCCTGGTCTGCCAAAACAGTCAGTGTGAATCTATCCTCTGTTACTGTATCGGCAAGCACGATATTCGGATACTGAAGGCTATAATCGACTCCTTCTTCCAATGTACGATTCTCGGCTTTTAAATTAAGCTTAAGATTACGGAAACTTCTGATATCCGCATCCCCGAAATCCACACGCAAAACTCTGTTTACCGGAAGTCTGTCCGTCTCTGCAAAAGCAATCTCTCCCAACTCCCAGTCTGCATTTAACTCCGTTTTAATAAAATGCTTACTGTAATATCCATCCAGCGAAATATCTGCGGTTACCTTTGCTCCGGCGTCTGCCTTCACTTTAAAATGATTATCCGTAAGGGGAACAGAAATTTCTTGCTCATTTTGGTATAATTCCACTTTTGCCCCATCGGGAACAATTCCTGATACAGTATAGGAAGAAGCGATACTTGTAAGTGGTTCAAAACCATATAAATTTTGAGCGTTATACTGTGCCTCTTTCTGTGTCTCATAAAACTGTTTCAGCATAGAAGGATTTCCATCAGAGTCCGTCTCATATGTCCTGATAATCGTAAAATCAGGAAACGGATTCTCATAAGTATGACCATTCATATCTACAGTCTCTCTGCTGTCGTTATTCCATGGCGTTAATCTAAAATCCCGATTTCTTACTTCCACCGTAATTCCGTCAAATGTCGTATCTGGATTTTGCTCCTTACAGCCCGCAAACGCACCGCTTCGAAGCTCCGCCACCGTTTCAGGAATCACAACGGTTCTTCTGGCAAGACCTGTACAATTTCCAAATGCCAACCGCCTGATCTGCTCCACGCCTGGCAGAATCGTAAGAGAAACCATATTCAGATTTCCGGAAAATGCCGCTTCTCCAATACTTCTGATATTCGCCGGAATCGTGACCTGATCAAAATTACAGTTTGTAAATGCATAATCGCCAATTGCTGACACACTGGAAAGCGTCAAAACTTCGTTCAGTTCCGACACCGGAAGCGCCGTACAATTCGTAAATCCTGCTACCGTTGTGAAATTCTTATTTGACGGCCATGTAATATCCGTCAGTGATGTACAATTATCAAAGGACTTAAAACCAATATCTGTAACACTGTCCGGCAATACAAGTGACGACATCGGACAGTATGCAAACGCCTCTTCGCCGATACTTTGCAAACCCTGCCCGAGAGACAGATTGGTCAGTTTCTCACACCATTGAAACGCACCGTTGCCAATTTGCGTCACGCAGTCCGGTACGGTAAATTCCGTCAATGCAGTACGATCAAAAGCATAATTGGGGATAACCGTCAACGCCGTACTTTTTGAAATATCTACTTTGGAAAGACTATGACATCCTGAAAATGCCAGTTCCTGCATATCTGTCACTCCCGCCGGAAACGCAACTTCTTTTAACAGAATTGCTCCGGAAAATGCACTGTCTCCCAGGGAAATCCCTTTCGTACAAGCGGAAAAGTCAGCCCTCTCCAACGCCGTACAACCGGAAAATGCATAAAGTTCAATCGTTGTAAGATTTGCCGGAAACTTCACGGAAACCAGCGTTTCATTATGCCAGAAAGCTTCTCTGGAAATGACCGTAACAGGTTTTCCTTTAATTTTATCCGGAATCACAATTTCCGTGACCGTATCTTCGCAGCCTGTAATGGCAATCGTATTATCCTTCAGCACCTCGTATGTAACCGTGCCACCTGCAGCATCGAAAGTCCCCGTTTCATCATATGCAAATGCATTAAATGGCAGGACTCCAATCAACAGGAATACGGATAAAAGTATGGCCATAAGCCTTTGCTTTTTTAGTTTCATCTCTAATCCACCTTTCTGCAGTCATAATTACTTTTAACTTGCCGTTTATCGTACCCGCAAAACCGTCAAGCGTTATATTTCATCTGCGGACAAGTATTTGTGTAAACACGTCATTGCGACAAGCAGGTTTGCACAAATGCTGATTCTATTATGAATAAAATATGAAAAAAAATATATAAGTGAACTCCGCCATTCTGTCAAAATGAGGTGGCGGAGTTCCGCCATTCTTAAAAATCAACGCATAAAACCGTCAGCTGCTAGATGGGATCTACTTTCCAAATATCAGTAAATCCTGTGAAACTGCTGCCATAGAAACAAAAAAACCTTGAAGAACCGTATTTCTACAGTTCTCCAAGGTTATTCTTATGCTTGGACACTTTCACGCTTTTTTACGTGAATTTAGATTTTTCACTGGCTGAAACTTTTGCCCTAAAACTGGATAAAAGCCTTTGTCCTATGATAAAACCTGTCTTATTCAGCTGCCTGTTTGATAGCTGCCTGTGCTGCTGCCAGACGAGCAATCGGTACACGGAACGGTGAGCAGGATACATAATCCAGTCCGATCTGGTTGCAGAACTCTACGGATGAAGGATCTCCGCCGTGCTCTCCACAGATACCGCAATGAAGTGATGGGCGAACCGGTTTGCCAAGTTTCAGAGCCATCTCCATCAGTTTGCCTACGCCATTCTGATCCAGTTTTGCAAACGGATCATTTTCAAAGATCTTAGCATCATAGTATGCATCCAGGAATTTTCCTGCATCATCACGTGAGAAGCCGAATGTCATCTGGGTCAGGTCGTTGGTACCGAAGCAGAAGAACTCAGCCTCTGTTGCAATCTCGTCAGCAGTTAATGCTGCACGTGGAATCTCAATCATAGTACCTACTTCATATTTCAGGTCAGAGCCTGCTGCTGCGATTTCAGCATCAGCGGTCTCTACAACGAATTTCTTAACATATTTCAGCTCTTTGATATCGCCAATCAGAGGAATCATGATCTCCGGAACGAGGTTCCAGTCCGGATGAGCATTTGCTACTTTGATTGCTGCACGGATAACAGCTTTTGTCTGCATCTTGGCAATTTCCGGATAAGTTACTGCAAGACGGCATCCACGATGACCCATCATCGGGTTAAACTCTTTGAGACCTTCGATAATCGCTTTGATCTGCTCTACAGTCTTGCCCTGTGCCTCTGCAAGTTTCTTGATATCTTCCTCTTCCTGAGGTACAAACTCATGAAGTGGCGGATCAAGGAAACGAATGGTTACAGGATCTCCCTCCATTGCCTCATACAGCTGTTCAAAGTCTCCCTGCTGATACGGAAGAATCTTATCCAGAGCTTCCTCTCTCTCTTCTACAGTATCTGCACAGATCATTTCACGGAATGCATCGATTCTGTTACCTTCAAAGAACATATGCTCTGTACGGCAAAGTCCGATACCTTCTGCGCCAAGCTCACGGGCTTTCTTTGCATCTGTCGGTGTATCTGCATTTGTACGAACTTTCATCGTTCTATATTTATCAGCCCAATCCATGATTCTTCCGAACTCGCCTGCAATTGTTGCTTCTACAGTTGGGATTGCGCCATCGTAAATATTACCGGTGGAACCATCAAAGGAAATGATATCTCCTTCATGATATTCTTTTCCGCCAAGTGTGAATTTCTTATTTTCCTCATCCATAATGATATCGCCGCATCCGGATACACAGCAGGCACCCATACCACGGGCAACTACTGCTGCATGGGATGTCATACCACCACGAACAGTCAGGATACCCTGAGAAGCTTTCATACCTGTAATGTCTTCCGGAGAAGTCTCCAGACGAACCAGAACGACTTTTTCGCCTCTTGCAGCCCATTCTACAGCATCATCTGCGGTAAATACGATCTTACCACAAGCAGCTCCCGGAGCAGCGCCAAGTGCTTTTGCAATCGGTGTAGCAGCTTTCAGAGCAGCTGTATCGAATGTCGGATGAAGAAGTGCATCCAGGTTACGAGGCTCAATCATTGCAACTGCCTCTTTCTCTGTTCTCATGCCCTCATCTACCAGGTCGCAGGCGATCTTTAATGCAGCCTGAGCGGTTCTCTTACCGTTACGTGTCTGCAGCATGTAAAGCTGTCTGTTCTCAACGGTAAACTCCATATCCTGCATATCTCTGTAGTGATCTTCCAGAATCTTGCATACCTCTACAAATTTTGCATATGCTTCCGGGAACTCCTGCTCCATCTTTGCAATCGGCATCGGAGTACGAACACCGGCAACAACGTCTTCGCCCTGTGCATTGATCAGGAACTCGCCCATCAGTTTCTTCTCGCCGGTAGCCGGATCACGGGTAAATGCAACACCTGTACCACAGTCATCTCCCATGTTACCGAATGCCATTGCCTGTACGTTTACTGCAGTACCCCAGCTGTATGGGATATCATTATCACGACGGTATACATTTGCACGAGGATTATCCCATGAACGGAATACTGCTTTTACAGCGCCCATTAACTGTTCCTTCGGATCATCCGGGAAATCTACACCGATTTTTGCTTTATATTCTTCTTTGAACTGTCCAGCCAGCTCTTTGAGATCTTCTGCTGTCAGATCAACGTCATATACAACGCCTTTTTTCTCTTTCATCTCATCGATGAGCTGTTCAAAGTATTTTTTACCGACTTCCATAACAACGTCTGAGTACATCTGGATAAATCTGCGGTAGCAGTCCCATGCCCAACGAGGATTGCCTGATTTCTCTGCCAGTACGTTTACAACGGTCTCATTCAGACCAAGGTTCAGGATAGTATCCATCATACCCGGCATAGAAGCTCTTGCACCAGAACGAACAGATACGAGTAATGGATTTTCCTTATCGCCGAATTTCTTGCCGGTAATCTCTTCCATCTTGCCAATGTGCTCATTGATCTGATCCTGAATTTCCTGATTGATCTCACGGCCGTCTTCGTAATACTGCGTACAAGCCTCTGTTGTAATCGTAAATCCCTGCGGTACCGGAAGTCCAAGATTGGTCATCTCGGCCAGATTGGCTCCTTTACCACCAAGAAGATTTCTCATGGTTGCATCGCCTTCGCTAAATAAGTAAACCCACTTTGCCATAATAAGTTCCTCCTAATAATTGTATAAAGTGTTTTTTCTTTTTTGAATAACCCTTGTCCATATTGTAACATACTCAGTTTAATTTTCAACCATTTTTTGTGAAATTTTAGACAATAAACTTACCTTTTTTTCATTTAAGTTCTTGTCAGTTAGTGAATAACCGTTGTGAAACCCTGCATTTATGGGCTTTCCGTGTATTGTCGCTATACATATCGGTGTTTTTGTCTGTATTTTTTGAAAATTTTTCTCTTTGATATATTCCGATTTGTAATTCATGCATATAAAAACAGCGTATCCTGCCCTGTCCTAATCTTCGATATTCCATTCCAGGTGACATTTTTTTACCTGTTCACCACAGAAAGAACCTATCTTATTTCGTACACTGCAAAAATACGCTGCTTTTATTTTTTGAGCTGCTTTAGAAAAATTTTCAGTTTCCAATAAATGTATCTGCCTTTT
Organism: uncultured Roseburia sp.; assembly: GCA_900557275.1. The sequence goes on along the minus strand of USRX01000001.1, from coordinate 145,083 downwards.
TTAAACCTTCTCAGATATGATTCCTGTTACAAAATTTTCCTCTCTTACGACTCTGTTCCTTTCACATGTTCCGTGAACCTATCTTACCTTTCCTCCACGGATATTATAGGTATGCCCTCCAATCTTAACACGGCCATTGTAATCAAATCTTACCTGTCCACCGTTTACATACCATCTTCCGTTCTGGTTCTTTACGATGCCCCGATAATTAAAGTTTACTTTTCCGTTCTGAAGCATCCACCAACCGTTTTCATTATTTGCAAGACCAGTATAATCGAAGTTTACTTTTCCACCTTCAATTCGCCACCAGCCATTTGCATTATAGGCAACACCGGTATAACCAAAATCTACTTTTCCGCCTCGCAGATACCACCAGCCGTTTTCATTCTGTTCTACGCTGTTACAGTTAAAGTCTACCTTTCCACCGACGATTCGCCACCAGCCATTCTCGTTCTGTGCGATTCCAGTATAACCAAAGTCTACTTTTCCGCCTCGCAGATACCACCAGCCGTTCTCATTCTGTTCTACACTGTTGCATCCAAAATCTACCTTACCATTTACAATACGCCACCAGCCATTTGTATTTTCGGCAATTCCGGTATAGCTAAAATCTACTTTTCCATTTTTCACTTTCCACCAGCCGTTAACATTCTCTTCTACCGTGTTGCAACTGAAATCAACCTTTCCGTCTGCGATTCGCCACCAGCCTTTTTCGCCATTTACAACACCTTCTACAATATCCGTTGCATGTGAACGAATACCATTCTGATAGTATACATAGCTTTCATTGCCGGCTGCATCTTTTTCATAGCAGAAACCATCTTTTACAATCTCATTGACCCAATCCACGAACGTTCCCGTGGAAGTGCCCTCTCTGGAACCATGTCCCATATTCCATACTAATGAATAATCGGTATCATAACCTGCCATATTTGCGGCAAGGCAAAGATCATATGCAATGGTAAAGGACGTATGCTGGTCTGCAGTACCGTTTCTGGTACGCCAGTGCTGTGCCGGATCTACTTTCTTAAGGCCATTGTTTCCAAGCAGGATTTCTGTTGCATTCATGAGATTTGTCTGATTCTCAATATAAGCAGCCTCATTTCCCATTAATGCCTCATCAATATATTTGTCTACATCGACCTTGTCAAATCCATCCAGTTTGCAAAGCTTATAATAATTGTCTTTCAGGACTTTCGCTACAGATGCAGAATAATGTACACCACCAACCTGTGAACTGTATCCAAATTCATTATTTTCTGCAGTTGACCAGAAAGTATCAAATCCAGGAACATTTTTGTTTCTCTGACTGATAAGCCCTGTGCCTACCAGGAATCCGGACATATCTGTTACAGAATAGGTACCATCAGAATTCTTCTTAAGCCAGTTGCTGCTGTTCGGATATGCTTTTTCCGGATCAATGCTTCCATCTTTCACAAGGGCATTCAAAGCATCTGACATGTTCTGAAGAACTGCATCATAGTAAGAACCTTTTCTTGGAGATTCCAGCGTCAACGCTTTTCCGTTTGCATCTTTCAGGTTCAGGCTATTGATATAATCCACAAATGCATATGCTTCCAGTTTCTGCAGTTCCCGTTGGAATTCAGTCAGTTCGCCTGGTTCCTTTGCACCCATTTCGGTATATTTGTCGCCGCCTTTATCTACAGAATCAAACCACCACCAGGCATAAGCAATGTCTGCATTCTCCAGATCCGCAATCGGGCAATAACACTGCGATGCATAAATATTATCTTTGTATTTGCTACTGTAAGTGCCGTCCTCATTCTTTGTTACACCAAGGACGCCTGCTTCGTACATATAAGAATAATATTCAGACATATTTCCAGATGCGCCAAGCAGTGAACTCATCTGACCTGCACCTGAAGTTCCTACAGAGATGATATGGTCTCTGTTACCCGGTAAAATATCATCATTTGCACGAATCGCAATAATGCCTGCTTTCAGATCCACAATTGGAGTCGGTGCTTTGCCTGTATTATACAGGCGACTTTGATCTACCGCATTACGGCTCCTTGCGCCTGCTGAAACATAGATCATGCCTTCTTTGATATAGGTTGCATCACAGCCTTTTGGCTGACTGGAATTCCATCCTGCACAGTTATTCTCATAAATGATCGGTGCAGTATCAGCAGTATAGTTACCAATCTTAGCATTGTGATTAATTCCTGTTACCTGACCTTTTGCATCAATGTTCAAATACCACGTCGGAATATATACCAACATCGTCTGATAATCTGTGTTCGTTATCTTGCTTGTCGTGTAAAGTCCCTGATAAATTGTACTTACCTCTCCTCGGAAACCGGTAACCTGTTTTGAAATGGCATGGCCATTCTCATCCGCTGCTGCCAGGAAATAATAAGAACCGTCTTCGCTCTTAACCCAGGTGTACTTGCCTGCTTCAATACCTTTGGAATAATCCAGATAGGTTGCGGCATCTACCATCTGCGAAACTGCTTCCGTTATCTTTTCATCAGATGTCTCATACGTAATTACAGAATGCGCTCCATCATCCCCCTGTGCCGTATCCGCAAATGCAGTCATCGGAACCAATGATGCCAACAGCGCTGCTGCCATAAAAGTTGCAAGTACTTTTTTTCTTTTCATGAAATTTTCCCCCTTCATTCATAAATCATTGCTATAAATGACGCACATATCCATTATGCTATGCCTTCCCCAAAAACTAACTTTATGGCAATTAAATTCCCCTCTCCTTTCCACATATAATTACAATATTATTGTGCCCCAATCATATGTTTCTGCAATTATATATATAAATACTTCATATAATTACCATATAGTAATTGATGAATTTATTATACAACCGTATTCCAAGAATACAGCAAGCCCTCAAACCGTTGAAACTCAGCGGTTTGAGGGCTTTTTTTAAGAACATTTTTTTGTTGGTTTTTTTATTTATTTTCTGGTATTTTTTATATTATTCCGGTATTCTAGAAAGTAAATTTATCTGCAAAATATGCATCTAATTCTGCGATTGGTACTCGTACCTGCTCCATGGTATCCCTGTCACGGACAGTTACTGCCTGGTCTGTTTCAGAATCGAAATCGTATGTAACGCAGAACGGTGTACCGATCTCATCCTGTCTGCGGTAACGTTTTCCGATGTTTCCTCTGTCATCATACTCGCAGTTATATTTTTTGCAAAGCTGCTGATATACTTTTTCAGCGCCTTCATTCAGCTTTTTGGAAAGTGGAAGTACACCCACTTTAACCGGTGCAAGTGCCGGATGGAAGTGCATTACAGTACGCATATCCGGTTTTTCTTCGGTACCAATGTTCTCTTCATCATATGCGCCGCAAAGGAATGCCAGAACGACACGGTCTGCGCCCAGTGAAGGCTCGATAACATATGGGATATATTTCTGATTCTTTGCATCATCAAAGTAAGTCAGATCCTCACCGGATACATTCTGATGCTGTGTCAGGTCATAATCAGTTCTATCAGCGATTCCCCACAGCTCGCCCCATCCAAATGGGAACAGGAACTCGATATCACTGGTTGCTTTACTATAGAAAGAAAGTTCTTCCTGCTCATGGTCACGAACACGCATCTCTTCTTCTTTCATGCCGAGAGATTTCAGCCAGTTGATACAGAATTCTTTCCAGTATGCAAACCACTCAAGGTCTGTATCCGGCTCACAGAAGAACTCCAGCTCCATCTGTTCAAACTCACGGGTACGGAACGTGAAGTTACCCGGTGTGATCTCGTTACGGAAAGATTTACCGATCTGACCGATACCAAACGGAATTTTTTTTCTGGATGTACGCTGTACATTTTTAAAGTTTACGAAAATACCCTGTGCGGTCTCCGGACGGAGATATACGGTATTTTTTGCATCCTCGGTTACACCCTGGAATGTTTTGAACATCAGGTTGAACTGACGGATATCTGTAAAATTATGTTTACCACAGGAAGGACACGGAATCTGGTTGTCATCGATGAATTTTTTCATCTCTTCCTGGCTCCAGCCATCTGCAGAGCCATTGATGTCAATACCATGTTCTTCTGCAAAATCTTCAATAATCTTATCTGCGCGGAAACGCTCATGACACTCACGACAATCCATGAGAGGATCTGAGAATCCTCCAAGATGTCCGGAAGCTACCCAAGTCTGCGGATTCATAAGGATCGCGCAGTCAACGCCTACATTGTATGGACTCTCCTGAATAAATTTCTGCCACCAGGCTTTTTTTACGTTATTCTTCAGCTCTACGCCGAGATTTCCGTAGTCCCATGTATTTGCAAGACCGCCGTAAATCTCAGATCCCGGATATACAAATCCTCTGGATTTTGCCAAAGCAACGATTTTTTCCATTGATTTTTCCATTTTTTGCATCCTCTCATTTCTGTTTCTTATGTTATTCATGAACATGCCGTTCATAATTTACATTCTTTACTTAACACTCCTGCAAATCTGTTGATTTTCCTCCCCTAACACTCCACTGTAAACAACCACTGTCCACAGTTAATGTGCTCGTCAGATTATCCGCAGATCTATATACAGGCTTTCTTACAACTTATCTGTAACATGTAGCCCTGAATAAATTATAAACACGCCTATTATACTATTTACAAAATATGATTGCAAGCGTATCGCACTTGAAATTAATCCCTGTCTTTTAATTTCGTCTGCATGCCTTAATTCTTTTTTCCTGACAGATATTTTTCCATGATATGTCACAAAATTTTATTATCGTTAAATTCCAAGTCCCTGCAAAAATTCCAGTGATTTGAATTCCCGATCCGTGCACTGGCGCATGGCAATCCGAATGACCTGTTCCAGCGTCTTTAAGATTTCTTCTGTTACCGTAAATGTATACAATTTCTCCACCGGAGAAGCGACTATGTACTGTAACGCATACAATGCGGAATCTTCCAGAAAGATCCCCGTCGTACCCGATGGACAGTCACTGCACAGTACACCACGAACTTCCGGAACAAAACGCTGCAGATGCTCCTTTGTGCCACATTTCATACAGGAAAAGAAATTCGGGTAAGAGCCATAATATACAAGCGTTTTCAATTCATAAATGCATCTTACCAGCCTTGGATTCAGTGACTTAACATTTAATGCACGCAGAGTCTGATACAGTAGTTTTAGCTGATCACTTCCGTCGGAATTTTCCATAGAGAAAAAGGAAGCCAGTTCCAGGAAATAACAGCCGTATCCAGTCTTTACCAGATCTGCGCTGATCTCCTGAAAATAATTCTGTATGGAGGCACGCACCACCGTGTAGGAATTCCGTCCCTCATAGGCTTCAAATTCGCCAAAGCAGAATGGATTGGTAGCCGCCACCATGGAACTTTTCGGTCTTCTGGCTCCCCGGACAAATGCTGTGATCCGCCCCCGTTCTCTGGTAAGTATCGTTATTCTTCTGTCATACTCCCCCACGGGCATGGATGTAAGTACCATGCCCGTCACGGTAAGCTGCTGTCCCATCTGTTCCTCCCAACTATTTTGTAAACACTTTGTCGCTTTCTTTCAAAAATTAAAATGTTTACTTCATATAGACATCACTTCGCCTATCCTGTCATCTATATGAATATCATTCTGCCATTAACACGTGCATATCAATGATATTTCTCCATTTCCGTTTTCTCTATATCCCTGTAATTACCACCGGTATCCCAAATCTCTTTTACTATTTTTACATCCATCCGTGTCTCTGACACCATATCAGTCTGACTGCTGATGCTTCCACTATGGTCCTCTCTATATTTCAGATAATCCGCAATACTGCCGCTATGCTCAAATCTTTCCCATGCCTGATCTGTCATCCTTTGTTACCTCCTGACGGGATACTGTTAGGATTTCCAGCTCTATAGGAAAATATTCTTTTCTGCTTGTTTCATATCTCTATATTTCCTATGTTCCATAACAGTCAAGCCACTGTATAAATACAGAACAACAGGATTTGAATATAATATAAAATGTTTTAGTTTTACATTATTACCACTCAAGCGGAAGCAACTGTTCGCAGATATGTTCAACTATACCATTTTTCAACACCATAATCATTTTCATATAATGAGTTTAAATATCCTCTTTATTATAGCCAAAATTCTTCATGAGAATATCGCTGTCACGCCAGTCTTTCTTTACCTTAACCCAAAGTTGTAAGTTTGCTTTCATATCCAGCATTTTTTCAATCTCGTAGCGGGCATTGCTGCCGATTTTTTTCAGCATAGCGCCCTTTTTACCGATGATAATGCCTTTGTGGGATTCCCGCTCACAGATGATGGTAGCTTCAATATCCATAATCTTCTGTCCCTGACGTTTCTTCATCCGCTCAATCGATACGGCAATACCATGGGGAATCTCTTCATCCAGCGCATGCAGCGCTTTCTCGCGGATCAGCTCTGCCACAATTTGACGCTCCGGCTGATCCGTAACGGTATCCTCGTCATAGAACATCGGACCATAAGGCAGATATTTAAAGATCATATCGATGACAACATCCTGATTCTCTCCACGCAGTGCAGATGCCGGGATGATCTCTGCAAAATCATAGATTTTACGATATGCATCGATAAAAGTCAGCACCTCTTCCTTTTTGACCATATCGATCTTGTTGATAACAAGGATGACAGGAATAGTCACTTTTTTTAACTGCTCTGCAATATGGCGTTCTCCCGCGCCAATAAATGTGGTCGGCTCTACGAGCCAGAGAATGACATCCACATCTTTCAGTGTATTTTCTGCCACATTTACCATATATTCGCCCAGCTTATTTTTTGCTTTGTGGATACCCGGCGTATCGACAAATACAATCTGTCCTCTGTCCGCATCAGTATATACTGTCTGGATACGGTTTCTGGTAGTCTGTGGCTTATTGGATGTAATCGCAATCTTCTGTCCGATCATGTGATTCATCAATGTTGATTTTCCCACATTCGGGCGACCAATCAGCGTTACAAATCCTGATTTAAAATCTGCTTTCATGCTTTTCCCCTTTAAAATAATTTCTCTACTTTATCAAATACGTCTGCATTTTCTTTGATCTTCTCTTCATTACCAATGACACAGATGTAATGCTGATCCAATGCTGCTTTGACCGGATCTGCCAATGTGTTTATATCATTTACTGATACTTGAAGCACTTCATCACGTTCTTTCTGAATCATCTCTTCTGTCAGACCGGCAAAATATGCCATCATACTCCGTCTGCCCTTTGCTTTTGGGTTCAGTGGCGTATCCATTCCGCTGACAGTTCCAATAACATATTTTGTCATGTCACGTTCACTTGCATCAAAGTGTTTCAGATAATCTATGATTCCTGTATAAACATCCAGTGTTTCTTTCAGATTCGGATCCCTGTAAGAAGCAAAGTATGCATCCCCGGTTCTTGTAAACGCACCGGAAGTACCATACGCACCGCCTTTTACACGAACATTCAGCCAGAGATAATCATAACTCAAGATTGTCCTTAAAACACGGAATGCTCCGGTATATGCATATCCCTTCTCTTTATAATTGCCAACCTGTGATACATACTGCACCTGGGAAGCATCCATAAAACCTTCGTTCTGTGGAATACAACTGATCTCGCATGGATAGTCTTCAATCGGATCGGTAAACAGCTGTGGTTTCAATGCGCTGATCTGCTCCTGAACGGCTTTGCATCCTGCTTCTTTGCATGTCACATTGACCATCAGTTTTTCCGGGCGGAACAGCATATGGGTCAGCTGTGTCAGCTTCTGTTTCAAATCTTCTTTTTCGTTTTCAAAATCAGACTCCATACGGTCTACGAGACGATAGAAATCAATGCCTGTGGTCATATCGGAATACCGGGATCTCGGCAGATAATAACCCAATGCCCTTGTAGCAGATACCAGATGTCCGCTGCTGCTTAAGTCTCCCTGCAATGCAGATTTCATCTGTGCCAACAGATCATACAATCGTCTGTCATCGGAAAAATCCGTATGAAGCAGCATGCTCTGTGCCAGCTCCATTGCTTTTTCCAGTTTCTCTTCCAGTACGCTGATGCGCATCTCAAATTTTACCTGATATTTGTAGGTATCTTCTGCATTTGCAAAAATGGTAACGCTATTATGGATACCGCCGGTATGGAGATTGATCTCATTTGCCAGCGCAGTATATCCATACTTATCTGTATCCATATATCCAACCAGAAGTTTTAACACGCCAAGGTACGGTACCAGTTCTTCCGGAATATGTTTTGCATCAAACATCAGATCCAGATAAGTAATCCCATTAGAATTCAGATCATGCCATAAAACCGGAATGCCATCGGTTTCCAGTTCATGATTGTTGAAACCTTCCGCACGGCTTTCAATATCAGAACGGGAAAGCATCGGGATTGACTCCAGCTCTTCCTGGGTATTTGGCTCTTCCTGATACTCTTTCAGATGTTTTGTAAAAGCAATGATTTCATCCAGTTTCTCATCACTGAGAGAATCTTTATACTTCTGTAGTTTGTCTGCCAATGCCTGCTCATCTTTTGCATTCAGACCCTGCTCCGGCTCCATACGAACAACAGCAATATGCGCATTATCCAGCAGATATTTCTGTACCAGGTCTTCGTAATAACCGGTTCCGATCTGTTCCCGCAGGAAACGGTATGTGTCCAGAAGCTGCAGATGCATAAATGGCTCCATATCGTCATACAGCCAGCTGTCCATCGCCTGTAAGCCAAGGATCAGACCTTTCGGGAAGTTGCCATAATCTGATTCACGGTACTTAAATTCCGCATTGTTGATGGATGCCAGCAATGCTTCCTGATTGATGCCGTCTTCTACCTGTTTTTCCAGTGTTTCACGAATAACACTAAGGAACTGTTCCTGCTGAACGCTCTCCGCATTTTTCGCAATCACAGAAAAAATTGGCTGATATACACCATTGTCAAAACCACCCTGAATATCTTTACCGATGCCGGCAGACAGCAGCGCTTCTTTGACCGGCGCACCCTGTGAATTTAAAAGCGCATAATCCAGTACTTCAAATGCCAGATATTTTTCCCGGTCCAGAGAATTGCTTACAGACCAGCTGCAGGACAGGTACGTTTTACCTTCTGTGCTTTCTGAACTTGTGATCGGATATTTTTTGCAGATCTCTACCGGTTTCTCAAAGGCATCCTGAGTAATGATATGGGTATCAAAATCATCCAGATCATACTGACTCAGATAATGTACATCCAGCCACTCCAACTTCTCCACCGCATCCATATTTCCGTACAGATAGATATAAGAATTAGAGGGATGATAATATTTGCTGTGAAAATCAAGGAACTCCTCATAGGTCAGATCTGGGATATTTTTCGGATCTCCGCCAGACTCATAACGATATGCCGTGTCTGGATACAGGGAATTCAGTATCTCTCGCTCCAACAGATCATCTGCGGATGAAAAAGCACCCTTCATTTCATTATAAACAACGCCATTGATCTTCAGATTATCCTCGCGGTTCTCCAGTTCATAATGCCAGCCTTCCTGACAGAAGATCTCCTTATGCTGATAGATATTCGGATGAAATACCGCATCCAGATATACATGCATCAGATTCTGGAAATCTTTGTCATTACAGCTTGCCACCGGATAAACGGTTTTATCCGGATAAGTCATTGCATTCAAAAATGTATTTAGAGAACCTTTTACCAGTTCGATAAACGGATCTTTTACCGGGAATTCCCGGCTGCCACACAATACGGAATGCTCCAGGATATGGGTCAGTCCCGTACTGTTTACCGGCGGTGTCCGGAATGCAATATAAAACACCTTATTTTCATCATCATTCTGTACCAGACAGATTCTGGCGCCACTCTTTTTGTGTCGGAGCAGAACTCCCTGAGAATCCAGATCCGTCAATGGCTCCTGTTTCAAAATCTCATAATTTTTTAGCTGTTCTAATGTCACCTATGCGACCTCCTTTATTTATCTGTATCTGCAAAATCTTCTTTAAAGAAAACTATCTCACATCTTTGTTTGAAAGGTTCCGAAAGTATCTCTATTACCATATAAACCACAATTTAGGAAACTAAATCAGGAGTTACCCCCGAAAGAATAACTCCTGAAATCCTGTTTCTGCAAAAATCGATATATTGTTAAGGAATTAACCTAAACGTGTAACGTTTGCTGCCTGAGGTCCTTTTGGTCCTTCGATCACTTCGAATTCTACTGCCTCACCGTCTTTTAATTCCTTGAATCCATCCATGTTCAATGCGGAAAAATGTACGAATACATCTTTACCCTCTGCATCAGAAATAAATCCAAATCCTTTTTTTGCGTTAAACCATTTCACAGTTCCCTGCTGCATAAAACTTCCTCCTAATACCTTCTAAAAAATTGCACTCTTTTGTGCATGTTTCACAATTTCACTTTAACACATGAAAACATTATTGTCAACAATATTAAAGGATTTATTTGACATTCCTAATTGAAACATCCATCTGAGGGAACGGGATTTCTATCTCAGCCTCATCCAGCGCATATTTTATTTTTTCAATCACACGCCATCTGGCATGCCAGTAATTTTCCGAACTGACCCAAAAGCGCAATCCTATGATTACAGAGGAATCAGCAAGCTCTGATACGAATACTTCACAGATATCCTCCTGTAATCGATCTGGATCTTTCATTGCCGTATTCAAAATCATGTCTTTTGCAAGTTTCAGATCTGACTGATATGATATTCCAGTCTTGATCTCCACCATCCGTTTTCCCTGATGCGTATAGTTGATCAAACTGGTATTAGACAGCGTACCATTTGGAAGTACAACTGTCTTATTATCTATTGTAACCAGTTTTGTATAAAATAATTGTATTTCTTTTACAATTCCTTCATTTCCATGTGTGTCTTCGTATATGTAATCTCCCACTTTAAAAGGTTTCAAAAGCAAGATCAGTACCCCGCCAGCAAAATTGGAAAGCGTTCCCTGCAATGCAAGACCAATCGATAATCCTGCGGAACCAATAATTGCAATCACGGCACTGGCTGTAATGCCAAAAGTTCCCAGTATGATCATGATCAGCACAAAGTACAGGAGAAGGTTCAGCAAATGATCCAGAAACTGTTGCAATCCCCGATCCAGTGATGTCTTTTTCATGGCTTTTCTGGCTATTTTTCGCACCAATTTGATGACACGGATTCCAACCAGCAACACAATAATAGCAATGATCAGACTGAAGACAAAATTGACAACTGACGGCAGATGTCCCACAAGATACGTTTTTATTTTATCAAACGTAATAAAATTCTTTGATACACTCTCTTCCACCGCATCTGCAAGATCAGAGGTCAGGATGTATGTCGCTAATTTCATTGTTATGCTCCGTTCTGCTTTTTCTTATTGACAGAGCAGGAAATATCAGACGTTTTAATGAGTTCTATGTCCTGCTGTTTTATTGTTCACAAAAATCTTTTCATTGTTCCTGTAACCGATAAAAACTCTGTCAGAAGAAAGTTATAAAATCATCTGCCTATATCTCATGGATAAACAGACCACTGCGCAGCTTCGGCTCAAACCAGGTAGATTTCGGCGGCATCAGAAGTCCTGCATCTGCAACTGCAAACAGCTGTGCAATCGATGTCGGATACATGGCAAATGCCACTTTTGCATCTGTATGACAGCGTCTCTCCAGTTCGGAAAGTCCGCGGATGCCTCCGACGAAATCAATTCTTGGATCCGTCTTTGGATCGCCGATGCCAAGTACCGGTGTCAGCAACAGTTCCTGCAACAGCGATACATCAAGGCTTTCCACCGGATCTGAAGGAATCTTATTTTCCGGAATTTTGCACAGGTACCATTTTTCATCCAGATACATAGTAAAAGTTCCTGCTTCTGCCGGCTTACGGTCAGTCTCTGACACAAGTGTTACCTGAAAGATTTTTTCAACTTTATGTAAAAATTCTGCCACAGACATTCCGTTCAGATCTTTAACGACACGGTTATAATCCAGAATCATCAGCTCTTCATCAGGGAACAAAACGGACAAGAAATAGTTAAACTCTTCGGCTCCATCATAATCCGGATGTTCTTTTCGTCTCTTTAATCCTACTTTTACTGCAGAAGCGGCTCTGTGATGTCCGTCTGCAATGTAGATATTTCTGATGGATGCAAATGCATTTTGGATAGTCTCGATCTGGGCATCCTCTGCAATGATCCACACCTGATGACGGATACCATCCGGAGCGGTAAAGCTGTATACCGGTGCCTCTTTTTTTACAGTTGCAACCACCTGATTAATGATCTGGTCTGCACGGTATGCAAGGAAAATCGGTCCTGTCTGTGCATTGCAGGTATCCACATGACGGATACGGTCCTGTTCCTTTTCGGCTCTTGTATTTTCATGTTTTTTGATCACACCGTTCTGGTAATCGTCAATGGATGCGCAGGCAACGATACCTGTCTGAGTTCTTCCGTCCATGGTCAGCTCATAAATGTAGTAGCATGGTTTTTCTTCTCTGACAAAATCCCCGTTCTGAACCATTTCCCACAATGTATCATGGGCTTTCTGATACACTTCCGGCGCATAAGTATCTACATTATCCGGAAACTGTGTCTCAGCACGGTCAATCTTTAAAAAAGATTCCGGCTCTTTCACAACTTCTGCCTTTGCTTCTTCTCTGTTATATACATCATATGGAAGTGCTGCAATCTTTGCAGCTTTTTCCTGGCAGGGACGGATCCCTGCAAAAGGTCTGATTACTGCCATTTTTCTTCTCCTAGTATTTTTAATTTTATATAAAACAATTTATATGAAAAACCTGTATCCTGTCAACTAAAGTTTCTTTTTGTAAAAACTTTTATTTATCAGATATTTCTATCCGAAAGCTTCCTTCTGTTTACACCAAAAGAAAAAACTGCTGTGAAAAGCCAAGGCATGCAGAGCGGAGTGTTTATCCTCCGGTCTATCCAGACCAGATCATGAACTCCATCTGTACCTCCGGCTTTCCGCAACAGCCTTCTCTTAGTTTATCTGATTATTTGATCACTCTTACTCTTAACACATCATCAACAGCATTCAGTGCTTTTACGACATCATCTGTTACTGCTGAATCCAGATCAAACAGAGAGTATGCATACTCTCCACGGCTCTTATTCGTCATGTCAGAGATGTTCAGTCCGGCATCGCCAACAATCGCTGTCAGACGTGAAATCATATTCTTAACATTTTTGTGGAGGATAGCAATACGAGCAGCAGAAGTGCATACACCCATATTACAATCCGGATAATTTACAGAATGTGTAATGTTACCGTTCTCAATATAATCTTTAATCTCTTTAACCGCCATTATTGCACAGTTGTCTTCAGATTCCTCTGTAGATGCGCCAAGATGCGGGATTACGATACAGCCTTTCTTTCCTGCTGTCTTCGGGCTTGGGAAATCAACAACATAATGTTTTACTTTTCCTTCTGCCAGTGCCTCTACCATCGCATCCTCATCTACCAGAGTATCTCTGGAGAAGTTCAGAAATACGACGCCATCTTTCATCATAGCAATGGCATCTTTGCTTACCATGCCTCTTGTTGCATCCATAAGCGGAACATGAATGGTAATGTAATCACATTCTCTGTAGATATCTTCTACTGCGATCACATGTTTTACCGCTTTGTCTACATTCCATGCTGCGTTTACAGACAGATATGGATCATAGCCATATACTTCCATACCAAGTGCGCATGCTGCATTTGCTACCTTTACACCGATAGCTCCAAGTCCGATAACACCCAGTTTTTTACCCATGATCTCATTACCGGCAAATGCTTTTTTCGCTTTTTCTGCAGCTTTTCCGATATTTTCATCGGCAGCATTTTCCTTTACCCAATCAATACCGCCGATCACATCTCTGGATGCCAGAAGCAGTCCTGCAAGTACAAGCTCTTTTACACCATTTGCATTTGCACCCGGTGTATTGAATACAACGATACCTTTATCAGCACATTTATCCAACGGGATATTATTCACGCCTGCTCCTGCACGGGCGATTACCTCCAGACCATCCGGAAGCTCCAGATCATGCATGGCGGCACTTCTTACCAGCACTGCCTGTGCATCTGCCATATCATCAACTTTTTTATACTCATCTGTAAACAGATCCAAACCGCATGCAGCGATTGGATTTAAACAACTGTACTGAACCATTTTTTTACCTCTTTTCTCACTCATACGGAGAATCAGATATAATTCTGATGAACCATAGTTTTCTTAAAATATCCGATTCTCCATTTTTGTTGTTCCTTTTTAAACAACTGCTCTTTTACAATTTTTCAATAATATTTTATGCATTCTCCTGCTCGAATTTCTTCATGAACTCAACCAGTTTGATAACGCCCTCTTTTGGCATAGCATTGTAGATGGAAGCTCTCATTCCTCCAACTGTTCTGTGTCCTTTCAGATTCTCAAGTCCGTTTGCTTTTGCTTCAGCTACGAATTTTGCATCCAGCTCTTTATCTCCTGTCACAAAAGGAACATTCATCAGAGAACGATCTTCTTTTCTTACTGTTCCTTTAAACATTTTGCTGCTGTCAAGGAAATCATACAGGATTGCTGCTTTCTCCTCGTTGCGTTTCTTCATTGCCTCAAGGCCACCAAGGGATTTGATCCATTTGAATACTTTTCCGCAAATATAAATGCCATAGCAAGGCGGTGTGTTGTACATAGAACCGTTGTCTGCCTGCACTTTGTACTGCAGCATCGTTGGAACATATGTCGGAAGATCCTCACGAAGCAGATCCTCACGGATAATAACGATCTGAACGCCTGCTGGTCCTACATTCTTCTGTACACCACCCATTAACAGTGCAAATTTACTTACATCCAGCGGCTCTGATAAGAAGCAGGATGAAATATCTGCAACCAAATCTTTTCCTTTTGTATTCGGAAGTTCATGATATACCGTTCCGTAAATTGTATTGTTCATGCAGATATATACATAGTCCGCATCTTCAGAAATTGGAAGATCAGAACAATCCGGTATATAAGTGTAAGTCTCATCCTCAGAAGATGCAATCTTATTTACCTTTCCGTATTTCTGCGCTTCTACATAAGCTTTCTTAGCCCACTGACCGGTAACGATGTAATCAGCTACGCCATTTTTCATCAGGTTCATCGGGATTGCAGAAAACTGTAATGCTGCTCCGCCCTGCATAAAAAGAACTTTGTAATTGTCCGGAATTCCCATCAGATCTCTCAAATCTGCTTCTGCCTCATCAATAATCTTCTGGAACATTGCAGAACGATGACTCATTTCCATAACGGACATACCGCATCCGCGGTAATCCATCATCTCTTCCTGCGCTTCTTTAAGCACTTCTTCCGGTAATACAGCCGGTCCTGCTGAAAAATTATAAACTCTGCTCATTTTTTTATCCTCCCAACTAAAATAAGCTTTTTATCTGTTCTGATCAATCATTCAGAACATTTGTATCATCCATATATATTCTCTCAATAATATATATGGCAATTACCTCTTTATGAGATCAATATCTCATATCATATGATATATCTGATCAGCCATTACTGTGCATGTATGACCAATACGCTTCAGAAACATATTTTTCATATGCCTGAAGCGGCAAAGAACCTATATAATATCCTGCTCGTCAAACACTTCACTGATCGCTGCTCCCGGTGCAACCATAGGCCATACTTTATCGTCGCAGTTAATGATACAGTCAAGTAATACAGGCGTCCTCATTGCAAGCGCTTTCTCTAAAGCTGCTTCAAATTCTTCCCGGGTAGTCACACGGATTCCCGTCGCTCCCATTGCCTCCGCAAGTTTAACAAAATCCACACTGTCATTTAATACTGTATGTGAAAAACGTTTTTCATAGAACAGATCCTGCCACTGACGTACCATACCAAGTACATGGTTGTTTACCACAACCTCGATCAGCGGTAATTTTTCTCTTACCGCAGTAGCAATCTCGTTCATATTCATACGGAAACATCCGTCTCCGGCAATGTTGATGACCTGTCGATCCGGTCTGCCGATCTGTGCACCAATAGCAGCGCCCAGTCCGTATCCCATCGTACCAAGTCCTCCAGATGTAAGGAATGTTCTCGGTTTTGCATATTTATAGAACTGGGCAGCCCACATCTGATGCTGACCAACCTCCGTTACGATGATTGCTTCGCCGTTTGTTTTTTTATAAATGGCATCTACCAGATAAGGACCGCTTAATCCTTCTGCCGGGAAACGCATCGGATATGTTTTCTTATAATCCATGATCTTCTCGATCCAGGCATCATGATTCTGCTGTTTCAGACGACTGTTCAGAAGTCTCAACACTTCTCTCACATCGCCGATCAGGCTGGCATCTGTCTGAATATTTTTATTAATCTCTGCCGGATCGATATCAATCTGCAGAATCTTTGCATTATCTGCAAATTTCTTTGCATTTCCGGTAACACGGTCACTGAAACGCACGCCGATGGCGATCAAAAGATCACATTCACTGACGCCATAATTGGATGCCTTTGTGCCGTGCATGCCAAGCATACCTGTATATAGCGGCTTTCTTCCATCGTATGCTCCTTTTCCCATCAGAGAATCGGTAACCGGAGCCTGTACTTTGGATACAAATTCATCCAGTGCCTCTTCCGCATTGGAAATAACAGCTCCACCGCCCACAAAAATATATGGTTTCTCAGATTCGTTGATCAGTCTGACTGCCTCATCCAGATCAGCCTCCGTGATTTTATCTATAGATCTTACCGGTGTTTCCTGTTCTTCATAAATGTATTCTGTAAGAGCTGCTGTTACATCTTTCGGAACATCTACCAGTACCGGTCCCGGTCTTCCGGTCTTTGCGATCCGGAAAGCTCTTCGGATTACTTTTGCAAGGTCATTGATATCTTTTACGATAAAGTTATGTTTTGTGATCGGAGTTGTGATCCCTGTGATATCAATTTCCTGAAAACTGTCTTTTCCCAGTAATGGTAATCCTACATTACAGGTAATCGCTACAACTGGAACAGAATCCATATATGCCGTTGCGATACCGGTTACCAGATTCGTAGCACCCGGTCCGCTGGTGGCAATACATACGCCTACTTTTCCCGTTGCGCGTGCATACCCGTCTGCTGCATGCGCAGCTCCCTGTTCATGGGATGTAAGCACGTGACGGATCTCGTCACTGTGCTTATACAATTCATCGTACAGGTTCAGGATTGCGCCGCCCGGATAACCAAAAATGGTATCCACGCCCTGTTCCTTCAAACATTTTATAATAATCTGTGCACCTGTCAGCTGCATTGTGCCAATCCCTGCTTTCTATTGTTAATACTTTTCGTCTGTCTGATACAGGCTTTATTTCTCAGGTGTACGAAGAATTGCGCCTGTATTTCCTGAAGTAACGAGAGAGGCATAACGTGCCAGATAACCCGTTGTAATCTTTGGCTCTCTCGGCTCCCATTTTGCTCTTCTCTCAGCCAGAACTTCATCAGGAACATCCATCTGGAGAGTATTCTCCGGAATATTGATTTTGATGATATCGCCTTCTTCTACCAGTGCGATCGGTCCGCCTACTGCTGCTTCCGGAGATACATGTCCAATGGAAGCGCCGCGGGATGCGCCGGAGAAACGTCCGTCTGTGATCAATGCTACAGAAGATCCAAGTCCCATACCTGCAATAGCAGATGTCGGGTTCAGCATCTCTCTCATACCCGGACCGCCTTTCGGACCTTCATAACGGATAACAACAACATCTCCTTCTACAATCTTGCCGCCTTTGATTGCTGCAATTGCATCTTCCTCGCAATCAAATACACGAGCCGGTCCTTCATGAACCATCATTTCAGGTACAACTGCAGAACGTTTTACAACTGCGGAATCCGGAGCAAGGTTTCCTTTCAGTACTGCAATACCACCAGTCTGGCTGTATGGATTGTCAATCGGGCGAATAACTTCCGGATTTTTATTAACACATCCTTTGATATTCTCAGCAACGGTCTTGCCTGTTGCAGTAATGATATCTGTGTAAAGAAGTCCTTTTTTATCCAGCTCGTTCATAACTGCATATACACCGCCTGCTTCGTTCAGGTCTTCCATGTAAGTCGGACCTGCTGGTGCAAGGTGACAAAGGTTTGGCGTCTTTGCACTAAGTTCGTTTGCAATATCAAGGTTGATCTCAACACCTGCCTCATGTGCGATAGCCGGAAGATGAAGC
Source organism: uncultured Roseburia sp. (assembly GCA_900557275.1). The sequence continues at coordinate 126,911 of USRX01000001.1, read as the reverse complement.
ATAGAGTTTGTAGAACATCCGAGTGCCATATCGATGGTCAGAGCATTCATAAATGCTTTCTCGTTCATGATATCTCTCGGGCGGATGTTTTTCTCAAGAAGTTCCATAACTTTCATACCTGCATGTTTTGCAAGCTGGATTCTCTGAGAATATACTGCTGGGATCGTACCATTTCCCTGAAGTCCCATACCGATTGCCTCTGTCAGACAGTTCATGGAGTTTGCAGTATACATACCGGAACAGGAACCACAAGTCGGGCATACATTGTTCTCGTACTCTGTTACTTCCTCTTCTGTCATAGTGCCTGCTGCATAAGAACCAACAGCCTCGAACATAGAAGAAAGACTTCTCTTTTTACCATGGATATGACCGGCAAGCATCGGACCACCGCTGACAAATACAGTCGGAATATTCAGTCTTGCTGCTGCCATCAGAAGTCCCGGTACGTTTTTATCACAGTTCGGAACCATTACCAGTGCATCAAACTGATGTGCCAGCGCCATACACTCTGTAGAATCTGCGATCAGATCTCTGGTTACCAGAGAATATTTCATTCCAACATGTCCCATTGCGATACCATCGCATACAGCGATTGCCGGAAATACGACCGGAGTACCGCCAGCCATAGCAACACCGATCTTAACAGCTTCTACGATTTTATCGATGTTCATATGTCCTGGAACGATCTCATTATGTGAGCTTACGATACCTACTAACGGTCTCTCAAGTTCCTCTTTTGTAAATCCAAGTGCATTGAATAATGATCTGTGAGGTGCCTGCTGCATCCCTTTTGTTACATTATCACTTCTCATAAGCTTTCTCCTTACTCTCTTTTCATTTATCCATTCCGGTCTTATTTACTGTTTGCCGGAATCTGAAAGCGAACGTTTATATCCTCGCTTTTCTCACTTTATCAGATAATCTGTTATCAGAACCATTTTTCTGATTTTTCCATCTGCTGTCCATCGGACATCCGTCAGACAACCGTTTCCGTTCTGATTAGATTCTCTCGCAGATCAGATTGCCCATTTCTACTGTGCCGACCTGTTTTACAAAAGACTGTTTTTCTGCTTCCTGCGGCATAATATCGATGGTGCGGTATCCGTCTTTTAATACCTGTTTTACTGCTGCCTCTACCGCATCTGCCTCTTTGTCCAGATCAAAAGAATAACGAAGCATCATTGCTGCAGAAAGAATGGTTGCGATCGGGTTTGCAATCCCCTGTCCCGCAATATCCGGTGCAGAACCGCCACTTGGCTCATACAGGCCGAATTTTGTATCATTCAGACTTGCACTGGACAGCATTCCGATAGAACCGGTTACCATACTTGCTTCATCAGAAAGGATATCGCCAAACATATTTTCTGTCAGGATAACGTCAAACTGTTTCGGATCTTTTACCAGCTGCATTGCACAGTTGTCTACAAGCATATGCTCATATGTAACTTCCGGATAATCCTTTGCAACTTCCTCAACGATCTTTCTCCAGAGTCTGGAAGAATCCAGTACATTCGCTTTGTCAACGCTGGTCACTTTTTTCCGGCGTTTCATTGCGATATCAAAACCTTTGATCGCGATCCGGCGGATCTCATTTTCATTATAAGAAAGCGTATCAACAGCAGTTACCACGCCGTCCACTTCTTCTGTCTTTCTTGCGCCGAAGTAAAGTCCGCCAGTCAGTTCTCTCATGATCATCATATCAAAGCCATCGCCGATGATGTCATCTCTTAACGGGCATGCTTCCTTCAGTTCTTCATATAAATATGCCGGCCTTAAGTTTGCAAACAGGCTTAAAGATTTACGTAATTTTAAAAGGCCCGCCTCCGGTCTTAATTCCGGTGCAAGTTTATACCATGGGGAAGTAGATGTATTTCCTCCAATTGATCCCATCAGCACTGCGTCTGCAGCTTTTGCCTGCTCGATGGCATGATCAGTCAACGGAACACCGGTGGCATCAATGGAACATCCTCCCATTAAAATCTCGTCATATTCAAATTGATGACCATATACTTCGCCTACCCGATCCAATACTTTGCGGGCTTCTCTTACGATTTCCGGGCCGATTCCGTCACCGGAAATAACACCTACATGAAATGTCATATTTTTCTTCCTTCCTACTGCTTTCTCAAGCTTAATGTATATATGATAGTACATTTCTTTTGGAATTTCAACTAGTGTTTTCAAGGATACTACACCTGAAGCGATGTACAAAAAAGGTTTTTCAATGCACTCTACATTCTGAATACACTAAAAAACCTTTCACTTTTATTTCTGAACTTTAACCACCAGTTCCCCACCGTTCTTCTCTACTTCAAAGATCAGCGGATGCGTCTTTTCCCATCCCGGATCCTGATCGCATTTTTCTTTCCATTCGTAATATGCCTTTACAAAGCCTTCATGTATCTTTTCTTCCGCTTCCAGACGGTGCTTTACCGCTTCTTCATAAGTCTTATAGGTGCCCACATGATACCGTTTCTTTTTAAATCCGATACTGACTTTATAAGTATGATTTGGAGTTTCGTATACACCACGGAAACCACTCTTGTTATCTTTTCGATACTTGCGGTTCCGAAGCCATTCCAGACAGGTACCGTCTACTTTGTGAAGCTGCTCCGGTATATTTCCCTGTATCTCTTTTTTCAGACATCCACAGCTTTTATAATTACCATGAACCAGACAATTTACTGATATATCCACTTCATTTCCGCAATCACATCGACAGTGCCAGATTACGGAACCCTTCCTGTCTCTTTTTTCGAGAGGATACAGTGCCTTTAATCTGCCAAACTTCTGATCTGTAATATCACGAATCTGATGTTTACGCTGATATTGCTGACATCCACAGCTTTTAATCCTGCCGCTTTTCAGATCTCCCGCTGATACTGTATGAAGTTTTCCACAATCACACCTGCATACCCATCTGGTACGGTTATTCACACTCTGAATCCGATACAATGCAGTCAGGGCGCCAAATTTTCTATTCGTGAGATCCTCTGCTCGATTACCATTATGTGCGGTTGTCTTCGATATGCAGCCACAATTTGTAACTGTTCCACGTTTTAGTTGTCTTGTATTGACATCAATGCTCCCACCGCAATCACATTTGCAATGCCACATTACATATCTGTCTTTCTTTTCTGCAAGTTCTTTTTCCACTGTTAACATGCCAAAACGCATACCTTCCAAATGGCATTTCTTCATTTTTACACTCCCTGTCATGCTGATACTTACTTTTTTGTTACCATAAATAACAAAATTCTATGAAATAATATTTCCGTAAAGTTCGGATCACAGGCAGTTGATAAACATGCAAAAAACACAACCCCAAAAGCCCTTATTAAGAATTTTCCCAATAATGACTTACCCTCAAAGGTTTACGCTCCCTTCAAACGGCAACCGGCTGTCATAGCATAATCATTATTTATGCCTTAGACCCATATGGCTTTGCGTCCCTGCTTTTCAACAGGTTTGCTAAAACTTATTTTCACTGTTTTATATTATAAGTATATTGTACATTTCTGTCAAATCTTCCTCATCTTCTTTGCCTACCCCGGCAGTTTCTTATAATTTTACGCAAAAACAGATGCCTGCTGCCTTATACGGCACTCATGCATCTGTCTTTTATCGGTTTTATGATTTTTTCCTTCACAATTCATACAGCCTCTTGCCTGTATGGCCTGCAAACACTGTTATTCAGCTGCTCCGTCGCTTGCTTTCTCGACCTGAGCGATTGCTTCACGACGCATCGGAATACGGCAGTTTTTGTTGTTACCGAACTCTACGATTACAGTGTCTTCTGTAATATCAATGATCGTTCCGTAGAAACCACTGGATGTTAATACGGTATCTCCCGGTTCCATTGTTGACATCATTTCATTTTTTCTCTGCTGTTCCTTTCTCTGCGGACGCACCATAAAGAAAAGCATGAACACTACCAGTATAACAACCCAAATGATCATTGTCATTCCACCGTTGGCAGCTGCTGCTAAAACGTACATATTGTCTCCTCCTAATACTTCTCACTTATCTTGATTATCAAATCTTTTTCTATTCTACACAAAAACGTGTCCGGCTTCAAGCTTTTTTCTATTATTTCTATAATTTTTCTGTTCACAACAGCAAAAAGTATTTCTACTCCTGCGGACCCTGTTCCATCTTGTAGATTTTTTCTTCTTTATAAGAATGGTAATTTCCGGCATCAATGGCATCCCGGATCTCTTCCATCATTGTATTATAGAAATACAGATTGTGAAGCACACACAGGCGCATGCCAAGCATCTCTTTGGCTTTCAGAAGATGACGGATATAGGCTCTGCTGTAAGTACGGCATGCCGGACACTGGCAGCCTTCCTCGATAGGGCGCATATCTTTTTCAAACTTCTGGTTGAACAGATTCAGTTTTCCAAAGTTTGTATACACATGTCCGTGACGGCCATTTCGACTCGGATATACACAGTCGAAGAAATCCACGCCTCGTTCAACCGCTTCCAGAATATTTGCCGGGGTTCCTACGCCCATAAGATAGGTCGGTTTCTCTTTCGGCAGATATGGAACGGTTGCTTCCAGCACATGGTACATCTGCTCGTGGCTTTCTCCTACCGCAAGTCCTCCGATGGCATAGCCATCCAAATCCAGTTCACTGATGCGTTTTGCATGATCGATACGGATATCATCATAAATGGCGCCCTGATTGATGCCAAACAGCATCTGTTGCTTGTTAATCGTATCTTCCAAACCGTTCAGACGATCCATTTCTTTTTTACAGCGTTCCAGCCAACGATAGGTACGGTCAACCGAATTCTGTACATAGGTACGGTCTGCAACTGCTGACGGACACTCATCAAACGCCATTGCAATGGTAGAAGCCAGATTAGACTGAATCTGCATGCTCTCTTCCGGTCCCATGAATATCTTACGGCCATCTACATGGGAATTAAAATACACACCTTCTTCTTTGATCTTACGCAGACCTGCCAGAGAAAACACCTGAAATCCGCCGGAATCTGTAAGGATCGGTTTGTCCCAGACCATAAATTTATGCAGTCCGCCAAGCTCTTTGATCAGCTTGTCTCCCGGACGTACATGAAGATGATAGGTATTGGAAAGTTCGATCTGCGTCTTAATCTGCTGCAGATCAGTGGTCGCTACTGCACCTTTGATCGCCGCAGCAGTTCCGACATTCATAAATACGGGGGTCTGCACAACGCCATGCACAGTGGTAAACTCTGCATGCTTTGCCATCCCATCCTGTTTTAAAATTTTATACATATGTCATTCCTCTTTTTCTTTATCCTTCTTGCCCATATAGTTCCAAAATAAAATCTTAGTATCATTGACTCTCTTGCGTTCATTCTATTATTAACAAGATCCGTTTATAATCAGCATTCGACGTTCGCCAATCATGCGAGCATGTTGGCTCACTTGCACTCATTCTATCATGAATATTTTTATCCAGAACACAACTCCATAATCTGCAATGCTTTGCACAACTTATCATATTTTATCAAAACAACCGGAAAATGTATAGGGAAAGTTGCAAAATAAAATCGAATACGCTATACTTAATCATTATACTTTCAAACAGCAAAGCGTTGACGTATCAACGCTTACAAAATACAAAATGATTTTTCAGGAGGCATACTATGGCCGGTTCATCCTATGGCACAATATTCAAGATCACTACCTGGGGCGAGTCCCACGGAAAAGGACTGGGCGTCGTCGTGGACGGCTGTCCGGCAGGAATCCCACTCACAGAAGATTATATCCAGAGTTTTCTGGACAGACGTAAACCGGGAAAAAACAAATTCAGCACCCCTCGAAAAGAAAACGACCGTGTAGAAATTCTTTCCGGTGTTTTTGAGGGACTTACTACCGGAACCCCCATTTCCATGATCGTCCGAAATGAGAATCAGAAATCCGGCGACTACAGTGAGATTGCATCTTATTATCGTCCAGGTCATGCGGATTATACTTTCGATGCAAAATATGGTTTCCGGGATTACCGAGGCGGCGGCCGCTCTTCCGGTCGTGAAACCATCGGTCGTGTTGCAGGAGGCGCCGTGGCAATGGCAATGCTTCATGCACTGAACATTCAGATCCATGCCTACACAAAGTCCATTGGACCGATCAGCTACGATCCGGATGCATTCAACTGGGAAGAAATCCAGAACAACGCTTTATGCATGCCGGATGCTGCTGCCGCCAAACAGGCACAACAATATCTGGAACATTGTATGGAAGAAAAAAATTCTTCCGGCGGCACCGTAGAATGCATCATTACGGGAGTTCCCGCAGGACTTGGCGATCCGGTATTTGAAAAACTGGACGCAAACCTCGCCAAAGCAATCTTCTCCATCGGTGCAGTCAAAGGTTTTGAGATTGGCGATGGTTTTGAAGTTGCCACTGCTACAGGTCTTACAAACAACGATGCTTTCTGCTGCGATACAAAAGGCAACATTTTCAAAGAGACGAATCATGCTGGCGGCATCCTTGGCGGCATCAGCGATGGAAGCCCTATTGTTTTCCGCGCAGCCATCAAGCCGACCCCTTCTATCGCTGCACCGCAGCATACCGTAAAACGTGACGGTACTCCGATCACGATTGAGATCAAAGGACGTCATGATCCAATCATCGTCCCACGGGCAGTCGTTGTCGTAGAATCCATGGCAGCGCTGACGATTGCAGATGCTGCTCTGCTAAACCTCGGTGCAAAACAGGAATCTGTGGAACAATTGTTTCAAAAACACGAACTATAATAAAGAAAAAACATCTTATCCTGAAAGATACTCTCTTTTCAGAATAAGATGTTTTTTCTTTATAGACTCCTACAGTTCATGAATAAAGATAGCATTCGGTCGTTCGATCTTGATCGGCTTGGAATCCATCAGGAAATATTTCTTATCATAATTCATACGGAAAATACAAATCTCATTTCCACCGTTGTTCAGTGCGATAAAATGCTCATTATCTGGCATAACAGCCACGGTCTTCGGATAATCTCCTCCCAGACTGTTCTCGCAGTTCTTCGTAAGAAGTCCAGTCTCTTTATCCACATCATAGATCATCGCTGTATTGATCCCTGCATTTGTCACAAACAAATGTTTTCCATCCGGAGAAAATTCAATACCGGAAGCAGCATATGGTATACTTTCTGTAGTATCCGAAGTTCCAATGATCTGAACCAGTTCCATACCTTTTGCCATACATTTATCTGTTTTGTAATGATATACATAGATATTGTTATCTCCTTCACAGAGAACATAGACACAATACAGTTCTCTGCGGAAACGGATCATACGTGGTGCGCTGTCAATATGTCCGCGGATAATGTTAAACAGTTTCAGTTTTCCATTTTCATAATCCACTTCATATACTTTTACATGATCCAGACCACTGTCTACTGCACAGAGATATTTCTGATCCACGGTCAGTTTTACACATGTTACATGAGGAATAAAATTATGATCCGCATTGCTGCAGCCAATGCCTTCATGGAAAATACCATCTGCGATCTCCCCAACCGTTCCGTCTTCATTCAAATGCATCATCGTCACTCTGCCGTCATGATAACCGCCGACAAAAAGATAACGGTTCTGATCATCTACATCCAGATAGCAGCCTCTCATACCGCCGATCCACGCACTGTTCATCGGCTCCAGATCTCCATCCGGAAGGATTTTAAAAGACTGTACCCCTTCATCTGCGATCGAATACAGAAATCTTCCGTCTGCGGACACGATTAAATCAGATGGGTTATTGATAGGAACTACTTTACGTTCTGTCATCGACCATTTTTCAGAATCAATGTCAAAGATATGGATTCCGATACTGTTGTGTCTCGTATAAGTTCCTACATATGCAACGTATTTTCCACTGGCCATGGTTATTCCTCCTCTTTTCTGCGCAAGATATCGTACTGTTCCAATGTATGTCCAAGATCAATATAAAGCACCTGTTTCGGGTGGGGCGCTGATTCCATTGCCTCGCCTTCTTCGTTCAGAATCTTCTGTACTGTCACTTCAATATTCTGTCCGTCAGGCTTCATAACCTCTATCACTTCGCCTACTGAAAATTTATTTCGCTGTTCAATCCGATAAAGTCCGTCTGCATTCTGTTCTCCAACAATACCAAGATATGTGTATTCTTTCACATATGTATTGCTGTCATAAATCTGCGCGTCTTCATCCGGTTTCCCAAAGAAAAATCCCGTTGTAAACTGACGATATGTGCAGTTGGATATCTGATCCAGATACCACGGCATATTTTTCTTATACAATTCCGGATCTTCCATATAGTCATCCAGCGCTTTCCGATATGTTCTCGCAACGGTAGCTACATAGAGTGCCGTTTTCATCCTGCCCTCGATCTTATAGCTGTCCACACCGGTGTCAAACATTTCCGGAATATGCTCGATCATGCACAGATCTTTGGAATTGAAAATAAAAGTTCCCCTTTCATTTTCGTACACCGGCATATATTCTCCCGGTCTTGTCTCTTCCACGATGGAATATTTCCATCTGCACGGATGTGTGCATGCTCCGTGGTTCGCATCTCTTCCGGTAAAATAATTGCTCAACAAACATCTGCCGGAATAAGAGATACACATTGCGCCGTGAATAAAGGTCTCCATCTCCAGATCATCCGGGATATTCTCACGAATCTGTTTTAATTCCACCAGCGAAAGTTCTCTGGCAGTTACCACTCTGCGGGCACCCTGCTGATACCAGAAGTTAAACGTCGCATAGTTGGTGTTATTCGCCTGAGTGCTGACATGGATATCAATCTCCGGGCAGACTTCCCTTGCAATCATAAATACACCCGGATCTGAAATGATCAGCGCATCCGGACCTACTTCTTTTAATTCTTCAAAATATCCGCGTACACCTTCCAGATCAGCATTATGTGCCAGAATATTTGCTGTGATGTAAACTTTTACATTATGTGCATGGGCAAATGCGATTCCCTCACGGATATCATCCATAGAAAAGTTTTTCGCCTTTGCACGAAGTCCAAATGCTTCTCCACCGATATATACGGCATCTGCGCCAAATATAACAGCAACCTTCAATACTTCCAGGCTGCTGGCCGGTACTAACAGCTCCGGTCGTTTCATTTTATTTTCCTCCATCCTGCCTTATGCGTTATCTCGTTTTACCGAGAATCACATCCGGCTAATCCGTCTATATAAGTCCCTTTCCATCATCTTTCACTGATGGTATAAATAATTTTAAAACTATTTTTATATAAATGCCCTTTCCGCTGCTTTTGAGCGCTAAGGCAAATCAAAAAATATCTGTTTTATAATATTATCTGTTCTGTCTAAGAAATTCTTTCCCCAGCTTAACGCTGACAGTTACCCCATCTCCAAAGGGAAGTACGCTGGTACGAAGTTCCTCATGATGTGTCAGCTGATACAGATAATCCCGCATCCGTTTGTGGATCGTACGGTTTCGTCTGGTCACTGCAAACCTTGATTCAATGATATCTCCATCCTGAAGTACATTATCAGATACCAGTATGCCGCCCGTCTTCAGGAGTCGGAGCACATCATCCATAAAATGGATATACTGCCCTTTCGCCGCATCCATAAAGATCATGTCATAGGGTTCTGTCAGTTCTTTCAACCGAACCGCCGCATCTCCTTCTAAAAGTGTGATCTGCTGTGTTCTGTCTGCCCGCTCAAAATTTTTCCGGGCAACAGGAATCCGTTTTTCATAATTTTCTATCGTTGTGATCTCACAAGGTACAGGATTATATTCCGCCATGAAAAGTGCGGAAAATCCTACTGCCGTTCCCACTTCCAGTATCCGGTTTGGACATTTTACCGCCAGAAGCCATTTTAAAAATGTCTGCATCTCCTTTCGGATGATCGGCACATAGGTCTGTAATGCTTCCTGCTCGATCTCCTCCAGAAGCGGTGTATTGCCTGTATCAAGAGAATTAATATATGTTACAAATCTTTCATCTACGATCATACTGTCTTCACTCTCATCCATTCCTCAATACTTGCTCGACATCAAGACTTTCTATGATCTCCCAATTGACTTTTCTAAGAAGCCGAAAAAAAGAATTCTCCGCCTCCAGATAAGTTTCCACTATCGGATCATTGCGGTAACTGCTGTATCGCTGTTCCAGCTTGTCAATTTCGTTATAAAGATCAATGTTTTCGGTACTGTTCTGCAGTTCATAATTTCTCATTCGAAATTCCTGCAATGCCTGCATCTTTTCCGGATACTGCCGAATCTCTTTCCGACAGTTCTGGTAATTTTGATATATGATACTGTTTTTTATCGTATCTACAAGCTGTTTCGTGCTTTCTTCTACTGCTGACATATATCTTCCTCTCACAACTTCGTTTCTACCACTTCAAAATTCTGTCCAGCTGAACAAATTCAACTTCAGACAGTCTTCCTAATGTTTTCTCTGTCTGCTTGAACGGATAGCGCCTCGCCTTTTATGATAAACACATCTTATATTTCCATGATAACTGGCAGAATCATCGGACGTCTCTTTGTCTTCTTCCATACATAATCGCCGAGGGAATCTTTGATTTCAGATTTAATCTTGCCCCAGTCTGTAATGCCCTTGTCTGCGATAGCTGACACTGTGCCGTTCAACACGCGCTGTGCTTCATCCATCAGACTCTCAGAGCCACGGACATAGACAAATCCACGTGATACAATATCCGGTCCGGCAAGAATCTGTCCGCTTCCGGATTCCAAGGTAAGTACAACGATAATAATACCATCCTCTGCCAGATGTTGTCTGTCGCGCATTACAATATTTCCAACATCTCCGACGCCAAGACCATCGACAAATACAGATCCAACCTGCACTTTATCTACCACATCTGCGCCTTCATCATCCAATTCCAGTACATCTCCGGAAGAAAGCATAAGAATATTCTCTTTCGGGATACCAAGCTCTTCTGCAACTCCGGCCTGGGCGATACGGTGTTTGTATTCTCCATGGATCGGGATGGCATATTTCGGGCGAACCAGAGAATAGATCAGTTTCATCTCTTCCTGGCAGGCATGACCGGATACATGGGTATCGTGGAAAATAACCTCTGCGCCCTGAATATACAGGTCATTGATAACTCTGGAAACAGCTTTTTCATTTCCCGGAATAGGATTGGAACTGAATACGATCAGGTCATTTGGCATGATCTTAATCTTACGGTGCATGCCGCTTGCCATACGGGACAGTGCTGCCAGCGGCTCTCCCTGGCTTCCTGTTGTAATCAGAACCGTTTTCTCCGGCGGATAATTTTTCAACTGTTCGATCTCGATCAGTGTATTGTCCGGGATCTGCAGATAGCCGAGTTCAGACGCAGTGGAAATGATATTGACCATGCTTCGTCCTTCTACGACTACCTTCCTTCCATAATGATATGCCGTATTGATAATCTGTTGTACACGGTCTACATTGGATGCAAAGGTCGCTACCAGAATACGGTTGTTCGGATGTTCACGGAAGATCGTATCAAAGGTTTTGCCAACAGTACGCTCAGACTGGGTAAATCCCGGACGTTCTGCATTGGTACTGTCACACATCAGAGCCAGTACGCCTTTTTTCCCAATCTCACCAAAACGCTGCAGGTCAATGGCATCTCCGTATACCGGTGTGTAATCTACTTTAAAATCTCCGGTATGGACAACGATTCCTGCGCCGGAATAGATTGCCAGAGCTGCCGCATCCTGAATACTGTGGTTTGTCCTAATAAACTCTACACGGAAGCAGCCAAGATTGATATGCTGACCGTATTTTACGACTTTTCGTTTTACTTTAGAAAGCATGTTATGCTCTTTTAATTTGTGCTCAATAATGCCATTTGTAAGTTTGGTAGAATAAATTGGCACATTGATTTCTCTTAACACATACGGAAGGGCTCCGATATGGTCCTCATGTCCGTGTGTGATAAAGAATCCTTTTACTTTCTCGATATTATCCTTTAAATATGTGATATCCGGGATTACAAGATCAATTCCCAGCATGTCATCTTCCGGGAATGATAATCCGCAATCCACGACAATAATACTGTCTTCGTATTCAAAGGCAGTAATGTTCATTCCGATGGCTTCCAGTCCACCAAGCGGAATGATCCGTAACTTCGATTTTTTTGTATTGCTCAAAAAAGCACCTCCATCATTATATTTTCGCTCATTTTTTATTTTTCAATGCCTACATCTTCCAGCATTTCTTCAAATACCCGTGCAATGGCATCAAATTCCACATCATCTTCTACAAATTCATAGATCAGATCATTCTCTTCCGTGCGGATCTCTTTCAAAATCCATGCTTCTGAGTCTTCCGTCTCCTCTTCTGTGACCAAAAGATAGTTCGCACCGTTGATGCATGTCTGTTCCAGAATATAAAGTTCGATTTCTTCTCCTGTATCCGGAGCATTTAATGTTATTGTTTCCATCTTATCCTCTTTACTGTTTCTGATTGCTTAAAAAGTCCAGATATCCTTGCAAAATAAAAACAGCTGCCAGTTTATCGACATAATTTTTCCTGTCTTCCCGGCGAATGCTGCCTTCCATCATTGCGCGGTCCGCTGCTACCGTTGTAAGTCTTTCATCCCAGAGAACTACCTCCAAACCGGTACGTTTCTCCAGCATTTCCTTAAACTCCTGTGTCTTCTCGCAGCGATCCCCTTCTGTATTGTTCATATTTTTCGGGAATCCCAGAACAATTTTTTCTACCTCGTACTCATTTTTCAACTCTTCAATTCGTGCCAGCGTCTGGCGCAGCTTTGACGGAGATTTTCTCCGTATGATCTCGATTCCCTGGGCAGTCAGAAGCAGAGCGTCGCTGATAGCGACCCCCACTGTCTTTGACCCAAAATCCAGGCCCATTATTCGCATAGTAATCCTCTCTATTCCCAGGAATGATTCTTAATATAATATTTTAACACTTCTTCTACAAGTTCGTCCCGTTCAATCTTCATAACAAGATTTCTCGCATTTTTATGGCTTGTAATGTATGTCGGATCGCCGGACATAATATATCCCACAATCTGATTTACCGGATTATATCCTTTTTCTGCCATTGCTCTGTAGATCACTTCTAACACGTCACTGATCTTAAGTTCCGGCTCCTTCTGTACTTTAAAATATTGTGTGTGACTCATGTCCTGCATATTAACAACCTCATTTGCTTTCTTTTTGAACCATTCATGATCCGTTCAAACTATCTCTATCACATAAGTTTAATATAAAACCTCTGAAAATTCAACCTCCATTATCTGATTTTCCAGACAGGCATCATCCGCCGGTTTATATACCTTCACATACTCCGGTGTAAATCCCTCGTAATAAAGTTTTCCATCCCGCTCTACTTTACGTTCAAACAGAACCGGCACCTTTTTCTCTTCGTACCACTGCATATATTCCTGTTTCAGATTTTCTGCCAATGTAAGCAGATGGGTGCTTCTGTCATTTTTTATCGACTCATCCACCTGATCTTTCATAGATGCTGCAACGGTTCCTTCACGTTTGGAGTATTTAAACACGTGAATCTCATAAAAACGAATCTGTTCCACAAATTCACAGGTCTTTGCAAATTCCTCTTCGGTCTCTCCCGGAAATCCTACAATAATATCCGTTGTAATCGCCGGATGTTCAAAATATTTTCTGAGGATTTTGCATTTCTCTTCATATTCTGCCGAATCATATTTTCGGTTCATCCGCTTCAGTACAGTGTCACATCCGCTCTGTAAAGACAGATGGAAATGCGGGCATACCTTCGGCAATCGGCTAAGTGCTTCTGCAAATGCATCTGTCACGATGCCAGGTTCCAAAGAGCCAAGACGTATCCGCTGAATGCCTGTAATTTTGTGAAGCTCTTCAATCAGTTCCAGAAGTGTCTCACCATGATCCACACCAAAAGAACTCAGATGGATACCTGTAAGCACGATTTCCTGATATCCGCCAGCCGCCAGCGCTTCTGCCTCTTTGCGGACATCTGCAATCTGCTTGCTGCGGACACGGCCTCTGGCATACGGAATGATGCAATAGCTGCAGAACTGGTTACAGCCATCCTGTACTTTCAGGAATGCCCTTGTATGTTCTGCGGCACGGCTGACATTCAGATTTTCATATTCCTGCACGCCCTGATTGATATCGATACAGGTATCTGTAACCCGATGTTCAGTCTCATATTCCTGAATAATGCGCAGCAGATCCTGCTTCCGGTTATTCCCGATCAGGATATCCACTGCCACATCTTCTTTTAATTTTTCATAGGCAGTCTGTACATAACAGCCGGTTCCGATGACGATGCTATCCGGATTCAAATGCTTTGCGCGATGCAGCATCTGACGGGATTTCCGATCAGCGATATTCGTTACAGAACAGGTATTGATAATATACACATCTGCTTTTTCTGAAAAAGGGACAATCTCGTAACCTGCATCCTCAAGCATCTGCTGCATAGCTTCTGTCTCGTAAGAGTTTACCTTACATCCAAGATTGTGTAATGCTGCTTTTTTCATAATCTATACCTCAATGTTATTGTTGCTTCCTAAATAATATCGTATAAAAAACACATCTTCCATTTTTATATTTCTTTTACTACTTCATACAGAAGTTTTTACATTCTGTGTTTTTTATAAAATACAACGTCCATTTTACCATTTCTTTCCCCTGCTAATTCCCGTTCTTCACGCATATCTTACTTGACTTTTGCCATGCAAAAAGTTACTATAATTACAGGAGTGGTCATCCAAAAGTGAATGGATCTTACCACTGGGAATCAGGGAGTAACATGGAATATTTACCCCTTGAAATATCTAATCAAAAAGGAGTGTTCTACATGAAAACAGTAAAAATTTCTTTAAATTCCATCGATAAAGTGAAAAGTTTTGTAAATACCATTTCACAGTACTCATTCGACTTTGATCTGATTTCCGGAAGATACGTTATCGATGCAAAATCTATCATGGGTATTTTCAGTCTGGATCTTTCCAAACCGATCGATCTTGCTATCCATGCAGAAGAAGACGTTGACAAAGTGCTCGAAACTTTAAAACCTTATATTGTTGAATAATTACGATTATTTTTTTGAAAGGCACTGCTGTTGCAGTGCCTTTTCTTTTTATGCTTCTACTTCGATAATCTCAGTCGTCTCAATGGCAGTTTTTACCATTTCATCAATTTTTTCCTGCAGATTCAGCTCCGAACGTTTGATGATGTTCAGATTCGGTTTTGTAACCGGATGTTTTGCCACAAAGATCGTGCAGCAGTCCTCGTATGGAAGGATGGATGTCTCGTAAGTATTGATTTTCTCAGACACTGCAATGATCTCGTTTTTATCAAATCCGATCAGTGGGCGGTATACCGGAAGGGTACATACTTCATTGGTCGCTGCCAGAGACTGCATCGTCTGACTTGCTACCTGTCCGATACTCTCTCCCGTGATCAGCCCCAGACAGTTGTCTTCTTTTGCAAAATGCTCTGCGATCTTCATCATATAACGGCGCATAATGATCGTAAGCTCATCATGCGGACACTGCTCATAAATGTACAGCTGAATCTCTGTAAAGTTGACCACATGCAGACGGATCGGTCCGCTGTAACGGGCAACCAGTTTTGCCAGATCTACGACTTTCTGTTTTGCGCGCTCACTGGTATATGGCGGTGCATGGAAATATACCGCTTCAATGGTAACACCGCGCTTTGCGATCATATAACCAGCTACCGGGCTGTCGATACCGCCGGATAACAACAGCATTGCTTTTCCGTTTGTTCCTACCGGCATTCCTCCCGGACCCGGAATGATCTCTGAATAAATATTGATCTTTGTACGGATCTCAATGTTCAGCATAATGTCCGGATTGTGAACGTCTACTTTCATTTCCGGATATGCATCCAGAATGATGCCGCCCATTTCCCGGTTGATTTCCTGAGAATCCAGTGGGAAATTCTTTCTTGCACGGCGGGATACAACTTTAAAAGTTTTATTTTTATCCGGGTACACATGATCCAGATACTCCAACACATCTTTTGCCAGCTGTTCAAATCCGTGATCTTCTACCTGTACCATCGGACATACGCCGACCACGCCAAAAACACTGGTCATAGCTTCCACTGCCTCGTCATAATCATAGTCACTGAGGGCATTGACATAAATACGTCCCTGCTCTTTTGTGATCTCAAATTCGCCTTCCACCGGTTTTAATGAAAAGCCGAGCATTTCCACCAGTTTATCCTCGAAGAGATAACGGTTCTTGCCTTTAATAGCGATTTCTCCGTATTTGATCAAAAATGAATGAAATTGAAACATTCTTTTTTCCTTTCTGTTTTCCTGTATCTATAAATTTATACTTTGGTGTCCATTATTTGTTACGCCCGATTGACACAAAAACCATTTAGACACCATTGTACTCAGTCCCGTTGTCATATTGCTGCCTTCTGTCTCATTGCAATCTATTTGTCAGTAATTTCTACCATGATAAATAGATTTTAATGTCTCTGGTATCTCCGAAGCATCGGAACCAAATCCCGCAATGCCTGCAATGCCAGATCCAGTTCTTCTTTTGTGGTGTACACGCTGAAACTGAATCGGATCGTTGACTCCTGTCTCGCCGGAGACAGTCCGATGCTGTGTAATGTATTTACTGCGGATGGATGATGAGAAGAACATGCGCTTCCTGCGGATACATAGACATTCCGGTCTTCCAATGCATGAAGCATAACCTCGCTTCGAATCCCCTCAAAGCTTACACTGACGATATGAGGAGCGGAATCTCTGCCAGTCTTTCCGTTTACGTATGCCTGCTCAATCTTTGATACTTCCTGTACAAAATAAGACTTTAATTCATACAGTTGATCCATCTTCGCTTCAAAATCTGTATAGGATTCCTGTGCCGCCAGTCCAAGTCCGGCAATTCCCGGTGTGTTCAGTGTACCGGAACGCATGCCTTTCTGCTGACCTCCACCGTAAGAGATCGGTTTTATCTTCGTCTTGTCTTTGATATAAAGGAAACCGATTCCTTTTGGTCCGTGGATCTTATGACCGCTGACAGATAACAGGTCGATGCCCAGCCGTTTTGGAACGATCTGCATCTTCCCATAAGCCTGTACCGCATCCACATGGATCAGTGCTGCCGGATTTTTCCCGTGAATGATACGGGCTGCCTCTTCCACAGGTTCCACTGCGCCAATCTCATTATTGATCAGCATAAGGGAAACAAGGATCGTATCCTGTCTGACCGCTTCCTCCAGCTGTTTCAAATCAATGATCCCATCCTGATCCACTTTCAGATATGTGATCTCAAATCCCTGTTCTTCCAGAAAAACCATCGGATTCTTCACGGAAGGATGCTCAATGGAAGTAGTAATGATATGCTTTCCTGCTCTCTGATTTGCCATCGCAGTTCCGATGATTGCCAGATTGTTAGACTCCGTTCCACCGGATGTATACAATATTTCTTTTTCCTGACAACGCAGCGTCTTTGCAATCCGCTGACTGGCTTCCTTTATATATTTTTCAGCTTCCACGCCTTTCATATGCATGGAAGACGCATTTCCATAATCCTCCGTCAGTACCTTTACTACCAGATCTTTGACGGTATCGGAACATCTCGTCGTTGCCGAATTATCCAGATATGCTTCTGTTGCCGTTCCCATATCTTTCCTGTTCTTCCTCTCTTATTTCTGTTTGGATGTTTTTCCACCCTGTTCTTATCTGTTTTTTTAACAAAACACGCTCATGTATCCATTTCTCAATTACCAAAGCCAAATAACCTGTCTTATTTTTAACTATACAAAAAAATTAGCACAGCTTTCTACAACTATATTTATATAAGAAATTTTATTTGGTATTGTTAATTTCATTATTTTTTTCAATACATTAAACATCTTTCATTTCCAACGTACTCATAAGTATGGACATCGTACAGATACCTGCCGTATCCGTGCGGAGAATCCTCTTTCCAAGGGAAATGATCTGCATGTCTTCGCGGGCAGCTGCGATTTCTTCTTCCGAAAACCCACCCTCCGGACCGATGATCACGCTGATGGATTTTCCCGGTTCTACCAGATCCAGTGCCTCTTTCGTAGCCAGCATGCCACTCTCATTTTCATAAGGAACCAGATTAACATCACATTGTCTGGCATACTCCAGTGCTTCACGGTAATTCATGATCGGATGGATCTGCGGAATAATGCTCCGTTTGGACTGTTTGGCTGCGCTTTCTGCGATCGCCTGCCAACGCCGGATCTTGTTTGCCGCTTTTTTCTCATCCAGCTTTACCACGCAATATTTCATTGCCACCGGAATAATCTCATGTACGCCAAGCTCCACTGCCTTTTCAATGACAGTCTCCATGCGATCGCCTTTTGGGATTGCCTGAAACAGATAAATGTCAGACGGCAATTCTGTCCGGGCAGCTTCCTCATCTAAAATATCCGCCTGCACAAAATCCGGTCCTACTTCCGCAATACTGCAGAAAAAGTCCCTATTTCCACTGCTGATACGGATCTTTTCTCCGACCTTCATGCGAAGCACATTTCGGATATGATTCACATCCGCTCCGGTAATCGTCACATATTCTTTTCCAATCTGACTGTCATCCACAAAAAACTGATGCATTCTGTTCCCCTTTATCTATCTCGAATCTCACATTATGCAAAATCCTAATTACTATAGCACGCAATGATAAAAGACGCAAGATACAGTTGCCGTCTTTTACTTAACTATCCTATATGCTTTCGTTATCTTCGCTTCTATCAATGTGCATACATTGCAGCTATTCTGGCACATCATTTTCCAGTAAAAATAGCAAAAATTTTATTTTCTGGCAGTGATGCTGACCCATTCACCCTGATGTGTGATCTCCACGATCTCCAGTCCTGCTGCCTCCAGTGCTTCCTTCACTTCATTTTCTTTAAAATCAATGATACCGGAAGTGATCAGGATCGTACCTTTTTTCATACGGGCAGGAATGACCGGTGCCATCGGAATGATAACATCTGCAAGAATATTTGCTACAACGATATCGTATTTCTCCTCGCCAACCTTCTCCTGAAGTTCCACATCATCAATAAGGTTTCCTACATAGAAAGTGCCCAACTCTCTGTCAAGATGGTTTACTTCCATATTTTCATAAGTAGAAGTCATACATGCATCGTCAATATCTGTACCGGTCACATGTTTTGCTCCCAGCTTCAGACTTACGATAGAAAGGATTCCGCTGCCGCATCCAAGATCCAGCACCTCATCTCCCTCTTTCATGTACTTCATCAGCTGTTTGATGCAAAGCTGTGTCGTCTCATGTTTACCGGTACCAAAAGACACGCCTGGATCGATCTCGATAAGGATCTTGCCTTCATCCTCTGCTGTAAGCTCTTCCCATGTCGGTTTGATCAGAATGCTGCGATCCTGGGCTGCGCCTTCTTCCACAGTCTCATCAATAGTAAACGCATGGAAAAACTCTTTCCAGTTGTTGATCCAGTCCTTGTCTTCCGTCTGGCTCTCTGTAATCGTGCCAGCACCCACTTCCACAAACAGGCGAAGCTCCTCGAGCCCCTCTTCCACCTGTTTTAACAGCGGCGCATTGTCCACGTCTGTATCCAGATAAAAGCTTACTTTTCCCACACCGTTATCCGGCGGTAACTCCGGCAGAAAATCAATAAACATTTTTGCCGTATCTTTCTGAGACAACTGTACATTGTCTTCGATCTCCACACCCTCGATGCCAAGATCAGACAGCATGCTGCTGACAAAATCCTCTGCTGCGGTAGTTGTCTCAATGGTGTATTTATTCCATTTCATAAGTTCGCTCTCCTTGTTCTATATGATTGCAGCCAGACTACTTTTGTAAAATAAACCGGCTGACTAAAACCTGAAAATTTTTCACTTGCATTCCATTATGCTTTCTTTATATAACAGAAATACGCATACAAATTAACTATACCTCATTCATCAGACACGTTACAAGAGAATTTTGATTTTTCTCTTAGGAAATTTTTCAAAATAACTGTTATACACTATTACATTGAAGAATTAACGATGCTGTATTTAATTTGAAAACTCTTCTATGGAAATCCTGTAATTTATTTTTATTAATGCAAAGACTATTACCTTATATGACTTTCTCCGCCTGAACTCAAACTATTTTTTACAACATTTTTGTCTGTCTGTTATTTTCCGATATTAAATATCCAATGCCGCATGATACCCCTGATATACTGCATTTGTGATGGTAGATACTTTTGCTGCATCCCCGATCACAGCCACATATGGTGCAGCATCCCGCAAGGCATCTGTGATCCGGTCTCTGGAGCGCTGTCCCAATGCACAGATAACAGTGGTTCCCGGAATCAGTTCCGTTGTTCCATCTTTTTTCTCGCAGAGGATTCCGTCTTTTCGGATCTCCATGCCTTTACAGCCCGTATGGACGGTAACGTATTTCTCAATTTCTTTTAATAATAACGGACGATGGCGCACATTGGCATCCACTGCCAGTTCGTCACGCATTTCCACGAGATGCACTGTTTTTCCTTCCATGCCAAGATGGATCGCGCACTCACAGCCTGCCAGACCGCCGCCAAAGACAACTACTTCATCTGTTACCTTTTCTTTTTCCCGATAATATTCCGTAACCGGAATGACCTGCGGATCATGGATACCAGGAATTGGCGGAATCAACGGTTCTGATCCAACCGCAATGATCAGAGCATCCGGCTGTTCCTGCTCTACATACTCTGGCGTCACTTCTGTCTCCAACCGTATCTCAACACCTGCATCCCGCGCAAATCGTTCATACGTTCCTGCCAATTCGTACATTTCATGTTTGAACGGAATTGCCCGTTCGCCAATCAGAATGCCTCCCGGTTCTGCCTGTTTTTCGCATAAAATAACCTGATGTCCCCGACGGGCTGCCGTATATGCCGCATACAGGCCACCCGGTCCGCCGCCTGCCACAAGTACCTTTTTCTTCTTTACCGCCGGATAGATTTCATCCCCTTCTATCTCTCTGCCGATCAATGGATTGACGGTACATCTGCGGGTAGCTGTTGCCGCCCGTTCTGCCATACAGGTAAAGCAGCGCAGACAATGGACGATCTCGTCTTCCCGGTTTTCCATAACTTTTCGTGGAAGGTACGGATCTGCCAGCAACGCTCTCGCCATCTCCACCACATCTGCTTTTCCGGATGCAAGAATCTCTTCCATCTGCTCCGGACTGTTCAGGGCACCAATCGTTGCCACCGGCACGGACACATGTTTCTTAATCTCTGCTGCCAGATACACATTGCATCCATGAGGACGGAACATGGACGGATGCGTATCTCCAAATCCTCTCTGATAGGTTCCGGCTGATATATGCAGCAGATCCACATAAGACTCGATCTGCTGTGCAATCCGCACGCCTTCTTTCAGATCATAACCGCCTTCAAAAAGTTCCGATCCACTCATACGAAATTCGATAGGAAATCCCTTTCCCACTTCTGCCCGGATCGCCTGTAACACTTCTACCGCAAACCGGCAGCGGTTTTCCAGCGAACCGCCGTAAGCATCTGTCCGTTTATTAAAATATGGGGAGAAAAACTGATTGAGCAGCCATCCATGTCCGCCATGCACCATGACCATCTCAAATCCCGCACGCTTTGCCAGCCCTGCAGTTTTTGCATAGGCCTGTACGATATCTGCGATCATGTCTTTCGTCAGTGCTTTGACCTGCACGCCATCTGCCCTTACCGTATCGCTTGGTCCCCACTGGCACAGCGTTTTTTGTTTTTCTTTATCCGTCATGTATGTTCCGGCAAACATCCCGGAATGGGACAGTTCAAGACTTGGAACCGCGCCATGGCGGCGGATGGCATCTGCCGTGTAGGTCGCTGCTGCCAGAGAATTTAGGATTCTTGTATCCAGATGATAGGCATGGGAGCCGTCCGTATCCGGATGCACCATGCATTCACTGACCGTTACCGCACCGGCGCCGCCCTTTGCACGCAGCTCGTAAAAAGCCGTTGACTTCGGTCCGATACAGCCATCATTAGTAATGTCCGTGCCGCCCATAGGCGCTGAAAACATACGATTTCGAAACGTTACATTTCCTATTTTTATCGGTTTACAAAGATTTGGATACTTTCGCTGCATTTCTTCTGCCTCACTTTCTTTTCACTTCTCCTTCTTCTATGTCTGACCAAAATATCTCGTATATCTGGTAAGTCGTTAATCACTTACATCTATTTTTAACATGAATATTTATCAAATAATCCATTTCAGTATAACATAAAAAGAGCTATGATTCACTGCTTTAAAAATGTAAAACATATTCACAACTCTCCGTTTATCAGCTTATTATCTTTTAAAAATCTCCTGATTCTATTTTAGTTATTTTCATAAACGTTCAGTTAATACCTTTCATTTATATTTTAATGACAACAAAAAGCAGACCATCTAGCACCATTTTGCCGATATAGTCTGCAACATCATTATAATATTTCAAAACGTATATGCCTGTTGAAAATCATAAGCATAAGAAAACCGTGTGATGCCGCCGGTCCTTAGCTCGTGGGCTGCCGAATTTGCAGCACAGGAGCTTATATACCGTTGCGAGCAGCACCCGAGCGGAAGCGGGTTTTCGTTGCTTATGATTTTCAACAGGCTTCAACATCTTTCTTTTTTAAATTTTTCTCAGCAACCGTAAGAAAGACGATTAATCGTCTTTCTTACCGAAGATACCGCCCTTCTTTTTATGTTTCTCATGTTTCGGAGCGGACTCTCCATTTTCTGCACTCTTCAGTGTATTTCCGGAAACAGCATCAAAGGCACGCAATGCGTCTTTTGCCTCTGCACTCAGTCCGGTAGGAACCTGAACAACCAGTGTTACATAATGGTCTCCACGGATATTTTTATTTCTCCAGGACGGAACGCCTTTTCCTTTCAGGCGGATACGGGTATCGGTCTGAGTACCCGGTTTCAGGTTGTATAAAACATCCCCGTCGATCGTGCTGATTTTTACTTCTCCGCCCAGTGCAGCCTGTGCAAAAGAAATCGGAGCGGTAGAATACAAATCCATATCGTTTCTCTGGAAGATAGGATGACGGGATACTACTACTTCTACCAGCAGATCACCTCTCGGACCTCCATTTACACCCGGCTCGCCTTTTTCACGGATACGAACGCTTTGGCCATCGTTGATACCAGCCGGGATATCCACAGAGATACGTCTTCTGCTTGATGTATAACCGGTTCCGCGGCAATCCGGACATTTCTCTTTGACAACCTTACCGGTTCCGTTACATTCCGGACACATCTGCACATTCTGTACCATACCAAACAGAGACTGCTGAGAAAATACGACTTTTCCTTTACCGCCACATTTTGTACAGGTTTCCGGACTAGTTCCCGGTTTTGCTCCTGTTCCGTGGCAGGTAGTACATTCATCTTTCAGTACGATATCCAGCTCTTTTTTACATCCAAATACCGCTTCTTCAAAGGTAATCCTTACAGATGCCCGCAGATTTGCGCCTTTCATCGGTCCATTATTCTGCTGACGTCTGGAACCGCCGCCAAAGAAATCTCCAAAAATATCTCCAAAACCCGAGAAATCAAAACCAGAGAAATCGAATCCGCCTGCTCCTGCGCCGCCTCCGCCATTTTCAAATGCCGCATGACCAAACTGATCATACTGTCTTCTCTTATCCGCATCACTTAAAACAGCGTATGCTTCGGAAGCCTCTTTAAATTTTATTTCTGCCTCTTTATCGCCCGGATTGGCATCCGGATGATATTTTTTGGCAAGTTTTCTATATGCTTTTTTGATCGTAGCATCATCTGCGCCTCTGTCGACGCCCAGAACCTCATAATAATCTCTCTTCTGCTCTGCCATAATCTTTTCCTTTCCTCCGATCTTCCGGGCTGATAATCTGTGTATGACCCGTTCCGATTATCCGTTGTAAATTACACATACACCAGGAAGCATTCTGCCCCCTGGTGTTCTGTATATTTTTCATCCGATGGGATATAACTTCCACACCTCATCTTCTGATTTTATTTTAATTTTATACTTCTTTGTAGTCAGCGTCTACAACATCATCATCCTGACCACCAGCCTGGCTGTAACCGCCTGCCTGACCAGCTCCGCCCTGAGGACCTGCGCCCTGCTGTGCCTGAGCCTGCTGCTCGTATACTTTCTGGAATACTTTCTGAGCGCTGTTTGTCAGTTTCTCTTTCGCCTGTTTCATCTCATCAATTTCAGCATCTGTCATCTGCTCCGGCTGTGGATGTGCATCCAGGATTGCTTTCAGTGCATCAATATCAGCCTGAACTTCTGCTTTGTCAGAGTCTGAGATGTTTGCTCCTACATCCTCCAGAGCTTTCTCTGTCTGGAATACGAAAGAATCTGCATCATTTCTTGCATCTACAGCTTCTTTTCTCTTCTTATCCTGAGCTTCGAACTCTGCTGCTTCTTTTACAGCTTTGTCGATATCAGCATCAGACATGTTAGATCCTGCTGTGATTGTGATATGCTGTTCTTTACCAGTTCCAAGATCTTTTGCGGATACATTTACGATACCGTTTGCATCGATATCAAATGTAACCTCGATCTGCGGTACACCACGACGTGCCGGTGCGATACCATCCAGACGGAACTGACCAAGTGATTTATTATCTTTTGCGAACTGACGCTCACCCTGTACTACGTTGATGTCTACAGCTGTCTGATTATCTGCTGCTGTAGAGAAGATCTGGCTCTTTCTGGTCGGGATTGTTGTATTTCTCTCGATCAGTCTTGTAGCTACACCACCCATTGTCTCGATGGACAGAGAAAGTGGAGTTACGTCCAGCAGTAAAACATCGCCTGCGCCTGCATCGCCTGCAAGCTTACCACCCTGGATAGAAGCGCCGATTGCTACGCACTCATCCGGGTTCAGGGATTTGCTCGGCTCTTTGCCTGTCATCTGTTTTACTTTATCCTGTACAGCCGGGATACGTGTAGAACCGCCTACTAACAGTACCTGACCAAGATCTGCTGCTGTGATGCCAGCATCTTTCAGTGCGTTCTGTACCGGGATAGAAGTTCTCTCTACCAGATCATGTGTTAATTCATCAAATTTCGCTCTTGTGAGGTTCATATCGAAATGTTTCGGTCCCTCAGCAGTAGCTGTGATGAATGGAAGGTTGATGTTAGTTGTAGTAGCGGAGGACAGCTCTTTCTTTGCTTTCTCTGCTGCTTCTTTTAATCTCTGCATAGCCATCTTGTCGCCTGACAGATCTACGCCTTCCTGTTTTTTGAACTCAGCGATCATGTAATCTGTGATCTTCTGGTCGAAGTCATCACCACCAAGTCTGTTATCTCCGGATGTAGATAATACTTCGATAACGCCATCACCGATCTCAATGATAGATACATCGAATGTACCACCGCCAAGGTCGTATACCATGATCTTCTGCTCGCTCTCGTTATCAAGACCATATGCAAGTGCTGCTGCTGTCGGCTCGTTGATGATACGTTTTACATCCAGACCAGCGATCTTACCTGCATCTTTGGTTGCCTGACGCTGAGCATCGTTGAAGTAAGCCGGTACAGTGATAACTGCTTCGGATACTTTCTCGCCAAGGTAATTCTCAGCATCTGCTTTCAGTTTCTGAAGGATCATTGCGGAAATCTCCTGTGGAGAATATTTCTTTCCGTCGATCTCTTTCTTGTAATCTGTACCCATCTCTCTTTTAATAGAAGAGATTGTTTTCTCTGCGTTGGTTACTGCCTGACGTTTTGCCGGCTCACCTACCAGTCTTTCTCCTGTTTTTGTGAAAGCTACTACAGACGGTGTAGTACGTGCGCCTTCTGTATTTGCGATAACTACCGGTTTACCGCCTTCCATAACTGCTACGCAGCTGTTTGTTGTTCCTAAGTCAATACCAATAATCTTACTCATGATGATTTCCTCCTGTTTCAATCTTTCAGTCTATCTGTAATCCTTTAGTTTGCTACTTTTACCATACTGTGTCTTACTACGGAATCATGGTATTTATAACCTTTCTGGAATTCCTCAGCCACAATATTTTCTCCCAGTTCTTCATCTTCCACATGCATTACTGCGTTATGAAGATTCGGGTCAAATTCTGCACCTGCTGCCTCGATAACGGTAACACCGATCTCTTCCAGCGTTGTCATCAGCTGTTTGTAAATCTTTTCCATACCTTCTGCAAAGGCGCTTCCTTTTTCCTCTTCCGGAATTGCTGTCAGTCCTCTTTCAAAGTTGTCTACAACCGGCAGAATTTTTTCTATGATGCTTTTGGCACCTGTTTCAAACATCTGACTTTTTTCTTTTTCTGTCCGTTTCCGGAAGTTATCGAATTCAGCCATCTGTCTTTTGACTCTGTCTGTCAGTTCTTCGATCTGAGCATCCTTTTTGTCTTTCTTTTTTTCTTTTCTTTTTTTCTTTTTGGAATCCTCCTCAGACTCCTGTGCGTCTTCTGCTTCTGTCTCCGCAGCTTCTGCTGTTTCTGTTTCCTGTGCGTCTTCCGCTTCTTTTGCTTCTGCTTCAGATTCCTCTGCTACAGTTTCCTCCAGATTTTCATCTTTCAGATTTTCTTCATTTATTGCCATCGGAATACTCCTTTCTATTCATCATTATCATCTTTATGGAATGCCTGATCCAGCTGGGTCTTTAACGTTTTCAGATTATCCATTACATTTTCATAATCCATTCGTTTCGGTCCCACGATACCGATGGTACCGTGCATACCGTCTCCCAGTTCATAGGTCGCAGTCACAACACTGCAATCTTTTAATTTCTGGATAGGGCTTTCATCGCCAATGTAAATCTGGATTCCGGTGTTTTCCTCATTGGAAACCGTTTCTTCCAGAAAGTCTTTCAGTTCTTTCTTCTCCTCAAATGCGGAGATAAATTCGCTTGCTTTCTGAGAATCACTTAATTCCGGATATTTAAAAATATTTGTGGCTCCGCTGGTATACACCTCCAGCTCTTCATCCTCCCGGATGGCCGCTGCGATCGCATCGAGAATCTCTTCTACGATCACGCTGTGGATACCTGCTTTTTCCTTCAGGATCGATATGGTACCCAGGTTAATCTGTTCTAATGTCAGACCATTTAAGCTTGTGTTCAACAAGATATTTAATTTCAGAATCGCTTCATTATCTAATGGTTCATCAATAGGAAGCATTCTGTTTTTTACGATGTTGTTGTCAAGAACAATGACTGCCAGAAGCTGATGCTCATCTACCGCAGACAGCTGAATGAATTTTACTTTACCACCCTGACTTTTCGGTGCGGCGATCATTGCTGCATAATTGGTATTTGTGGCAAGCATCTTTGCCATCTGTTTTAATACCTGTTCCATCTTTTCCGTCTTCTGGATGACAAATTCTTTCATCTCGGAAACTTCCCGGTCCTTTTCCACCATCAGGTTATCAACATAAAACCGATATCCCTGATCGGAAGGAATCCTTCCGGCTGATGTATGTGGTTGGACGATATATCCAAGTTCCTCAAGATCCGCCATTTCATTACGGATGGTGGCTGAACTCAGGTTCAGATCCGAATATTTTGATATCGTTCTGGATCCTACCGGCTCGCCGGTCTGCAAGTAGGTGCGGATAATCGCATTTAATATTTTGGTTTTTCTTTCATCTAACTCGTTCATCCGCTTCCTCCTGTTTGTGTTGTTAGCACTCATTTCTTTAGAGTGCTAATATGTTCTGTACATAATGTAGCACTGGGGCAAAATAATGTCAACCCTATTTTTTAATTTTTTTCATTTTCCGGACTAAGCCTTTGTTTTTATGCTATACCTGTTTTATTTTCTTTCCATATTTACTTCTGTATTACCAGTCTCTCCCGAAAAAATTTCTATCTACTTTTCAATATACAGCTTCCCATTGTACCCATTTATACATGGCAAAACTAGCATACACCCCATTCTAACGAACTTTATATTATCTATTCTGCCATTACCATTTACGTAGAACGAAAAAAAGGATCGTATCGACTCTGCTTTCCTTTTCCAGTTATCTGTTATCCCTTAAAAAGAAGCTTATCAGCCCATACGATCCTTCTATTATTTACTTTTTCTATTATTTTTACACGCAGTTTTCTAAAACCGGTCGACATACTCCAATACCCCTGTCAGGTCATCTGCCACACCATCCAGAATCTTTTTCAGTTCTTCATCTGGCTGGGACAGATCCGGCACCATAACAACATGACAGCCGGCACGATGCGCAGACAGTACTCCATTTGGCGCATCTTCTACGGCAATCGCTTCCTCCGGTCGGATGCCAAGCTGTTCACATGCATACAGGTAAACATCCGGGCACGGTTTCCCGTGTTTTACCATGCTGGTGGCAAGAATCCGGTCGAAGGAATCTCCAAGTCCTACGTCTGCGAGAAATCCTTTTGCCCGTTCCAGCACGCTCGCGGTTGCAATGGCGGTCTGAATGCCTTTTTTACGCAACGCATCCAACGTTTCAAAAATGCCTTTTTTTACTTCGATCGGATGCTTATCTGTATATTCTTTCATTAATACCTGGCGCAGCTTTCGGATCTTTTCCTGATCTGCGGTTGGTCCCAGCACTTTTTCAAAATAATCCTGTGCATATTCCCAGCCGAGGCTGCGCAATCCCAGCAGATCTTCATAAGAGATTGTAAATCCACTCTGCTCCACTGCCAGCCCCCAATATTTTGTATAAAGCTTCTCCGTATCCAAAACAGTTCCATCCATGTCAAATATTACTGCTTTTATCATTCTAACTGCTCCTTACACTTTTCAAGATAACTTTATCTCATTATATATGTGGTGTTTTCGATTACCTATAAACAGCATTTTCTTTATATAGAGAAAATAGCATTTACTTATCTAAACGCAAGCCTGCACTAACGATCTAACAAAAATTCTGCCAGCACATAGTTGCTCACATCAATGCCTTTTTCCGTCAGCTGCACCATTCCTTCATAACTGCGAAGCAGCCCCTGCTGTTCCAAATTTTTAAGCACCTGTCCATACACGCTTTCTATGTGCATTCCAAACTGCTGTTGAAATGTTTCTCTGGAAACTCCTTTCATCATACGAAGTCCGAGAAACATATATTCTTCCATCTGCTCTTGTCGTGTCAGACTTTGCGGATCCGGTCTGTCATATGTCCAGTGCAGGTAGGAGTCCATATCTGCCGGATTGCTATAACGACAGTTAGCGATCAGTGAAGATGCTCCCAGTCCCAGTCCGAGATAATCCATCCGTTTCCAGTAACCTACATTATGACGGCATTCTTTTCCAGGCTTTGCATAATTGGATATCTCATAACGATAATAACCTTTTTCTTTCAGAAAAGCTTCAGTCAGATCATACATCTGCCGTTCCATCTCTTCTGTCGGAAGAAACTTTGGCACTTCTCCTTTTTCACGAAGAAGTTCGTCAGCCTCATATTTTTCATAAAAAGGCGTTCCCTCTTCTATTATAAGGCTGTATGCGGAAATATGCTCTGGTTTTAACTGCGTCACTTTTTTCAGCGTCCGTTCCCAGCTTTTTACCGTCTGTCCCGGAAGCGCTGACATCAGATCCACATTGATGTTCTGGAAACCGCATTTCCGTGCCAGATCATATCCAAATAAGAATTCTTCATACGTGTGGATTCTGCCCAGCTGCTGCAATTCCTGTT
This sequence comes from uncultured Roseburia sp., assembly GCA_900557275.1. Next base: position 97,273 of record USRX01000001.1, on the reverse strand, counting down.
CATCGGTGGATTGCAGTCCAAAACTGATCCGGTTGATGCCTGCACGACGGTATGCCTCCAGTTTTTCCCTGGACACCGTACCCGGATTACACTCAATGCTGATCTCCGCATCCGGAAGTATCTGAAATGCCTGCCGAACCGTCTGCATGATATCAACGATCTGTTGCCCGTGAAGAACAGATGGTGTTCCACCACCAAAAAAGATGCTGCTGACAGAACGTTTATGGAATGATTTTCCAAAATATCGGATCTCTTCTTTCAGTTTATGCAAATAAGCAAGCTTTGTCTCACTATCAGCAGTCATGGACAGGAAATCACAATATCCACACTTTTTCATACAAAACGGAATGTGTATATATAACTCCAGCATCGCTTATTTATCATCCAGCTTCAGAACGCTCATAAATGCTTTCTGCGGAATCTCTACATTGCCTACCTGACGCATACGCTTTTTACCTTCCTTCTGTTTTTCCAGAAGTTTTCTCTTACGGGAAATATCTCCGCCGTAACATTTTGCAAGTACGTCTTTGCGCATCGCTTTAACGGTCTCACGGGCAATGACTTTGCCGCCTACGGCTGCCTGGATCGGAATCTCAAAAAGATGTCTCGGGATCTCTTCTTTCAGCTTCTCACACATCTTCCGTCCACGCTCATAAGCGCTGCCGGAAAATACGATGAAGGAAAGAGCATCCACTTCTTCTTTATTAATAAGAATATCCAGTTTTACAAGCTCAGATTTCTCATAGCCCTTCATTTCATAATCAAAGGAGGCATATCCTCTGGATCTTGACTTCAGTGCATCAAAGAAATCGTAGATGATCTCGTTCAGCGGCAGATCATATTTGATCAGTGCTCTTGTCTCTTCAATATACTCCATACTGATGTATACGCCACGACGTTCCTGACACAAATCCATGATTGCGCCGATGTATTCGCTGGTAACCATGATCTCCGCAGATACAACCGGTTCTTCCATATAGTCGATTTCGGACGGATCCGGAAGATTGGACGGGTTAGTCAGTTCGATAACAGTACCATCTGTTTTGTGTACTTTATAGACAACACCCGGTGCTGTCGTTACGAGATCCAGATTGTATTCTCGCTCAAGACGCTCCTGTATAATCTCCAGATGCAACAGTCCCAAAAATCCACAACGGAAGCCAAAGCCCAGCGCCAGTGAAGTCTCCGGTTCAAACTGTAAGGCAGCATCATTCAGCTGTAATTTCTCCAGTGCATCCCGAAGATCCGGATATTTTGCACCATCTGCCGGATACAGACCGCAGTATACCATCGGATTTACTTTTTTATAACCAGGCAATGGTTCTGCGCATGGATGTTCCCGGTTTGTGATCGTATCACCCACCCGGGTGTCTTTTACATTTTTGATGCTGGCGGTAATGTAACCAACCATTCCGGCTGCCAGTTCATCACATGGGATAAACTGACCTGCGCCAAAGTATCCCACTTCTACAACATCAGCGGTAGCTCCAGTCGCCATCATTTTGATCGGTGTTCCCACTTTTACCGTTCCTTCTTTGATCCTGCAAAATACGATAACGCCTTTGTAGGAATCGTACAGAGAATCGAAGATCAATGCCTGCAGCGGTGCTTTCGGATCTCCCGTCGGCGCCGGGATCTTCTCTACGATCTGTTCCAGTACCTGATCAATATTCAGACCCGTCTTGGCAGAGATCAGCGGCGCATCCTGGGCTTCAATGCCGATCACATCTTCGATCTCTTCAATAACACGCTCCGGCTGGGCGCTTGGAAGGTCGATCTTATTGATAACAGGCATGACATCCAGATCATGATCCAGTGCCAGATACACATTTGCCAGTGTCTGTGCTTCCACACCCTGTGCCGCATCTACGACAAGAATCGCTCCGTCACAGGCTGCAAGGCTTCGGGACACTTCATAGTTGAAATCCACATGACCCGGCGTATCGATCAGGTTGAAGATATATTCTTCACCATTTTTCGCATTATAAATGATACGAACGGCCTGAGATTTGATCGTGATTCCACGTTCCCGCTCCAGATCCATATTGTCAAGCACCTGAGACTGCATCTCGCGGCTGGTCAGCAATCCCGTCTGCTCGATAATACGGTCTGCCAGTGTTGATTTTCCGTGGTCTATATGGGCAATAATACAAAAATTTCTGATTTTACTCTGGTCTATTGTCACAGTATGTTCCCCCTGCTCTTTTCTCTTTTTATCGTTACACATTTATCTCACAATCTTCAAATTCTTATATTCATAATAACAACCTATTTAAATACACTTTATCATGAACACAATATCCCAAGATTATAATCAGAGTTAGTATAGCACGGCTTTTCTTTATTTGTCCAGAAAATGATAGCAACCCAGCTTATTTCCCGGACAGTACCTGATGCAGAATATCAGCAAGCGGTTCCATGGCATTTTTTGCCTCCTGTACCGTATTGGTCTGGGCTCCCACTTCTACTAAAAGAGATTTGGGGCAGAAATGCATGTTATATCGATATCCTTTCAGATAAATATGTCGTGAAAAGCCCGGATATGTATTCATGGCCGCCAGCTGCATTTTTAAAGAAAATGCCAGATTATCTTCAATATAAGGATTGTACAGATAATCAATATCCCCCACCGCCGTGGTCCGGCTGAGTCCGTTAAAAAACATGATCTGCGCCATGGGTACACCGTTTTGTTCTGTCACAAGACGCGTCCCCTCCGGTACTCCATCCCGGTGCAGGTCGATGACTACTTCTATGGAAGGATTTTCTGCAAGGATCTCCTGCAGGGCAGGCGCCGCATTGGAATAGGCATGATCCCGGTCATTGACATCGTACTGTCCTTTGTGATGGATGACCTGATAGCCGTACTTTTGTGTCAGAAGATCTGTAAGCACATCTCCCACGCCCACTACGGATGTCGCCTCATCCCCTTCCACCGAATCTGCATATCCTTCCTGAGAATGGGTATGATAGACCAGGATCTGCGGTTTGGACGCATCCCCTTTTAAGGTACAGTCTTTTGCCAGCAATTCCGATGCATTCAACTGCTGTGCAGTAATCGTTGTGGTTTTGTCAACGACATAACATTTTTGCAGCAGATAATCAAAATCATTCAATTTTTCTACCGACAGGTTCCCAGTTGTCTGAACTGTATTCTGCTCCTGCTGTCCGTTCTGCCCATCTGCCTGCGCTGTCGCCGTGGAACTGTCTCCCGGCTGTCCTTCATCTGCCGCCTCCTGTGCCAGAATCGCTTCATAGGTAATGGTACTTTGCGTACTCGTCCCATAATCCGTTTCCGAATCTTCACATAATACCTTTTCCCTTGCCAATGTCGGGGAAATATTTCGGAACAGGGAAAAACAGGTCTCATATCGGATATTTTCAAAAGTGTTTCCGTATTGCAGCCAGATCATCACTGCCAGCATGACGGCAAATACCCCCAGACTGCATAAAAATTTTTGAATTGCTCTCTTTTTTCGTTTTCGCTCTCTTCTATCCCTCAAAGTAATCAAACGTTTCATTCCTATCTACTCCTGCTGCCACTGCGCAGCCTGTCAGAGTATATTATATGAAGCGTTATTCCCTTTTATGACTGTTTTATTTTTGATGATACCCTTTTTTGAAAATATTTATATTTTTTATAGTCACATTACTATAACATCATTGTGTGTCTAAATATTGCAGTTCATATAAATATTCTATCTATAATCTAAGATAATCTTGCCTCTCCAAGGAATGCCATATTCAGACCTTCTGCCACGGTAAAGCTCATCTGCGCAATGGCGGCATCGATGTCCTTTGGCGTCATGAACATATTATTCAGCTGTGGCGAAAGAAGTTCCCGGATCAATTCCCGCTGTTCTGCCTCATCCAGCGCTTTCCACGATCTGTTCAGTGCCTGCACAGAATCCATTTCTTCCAACGCATCCAGAAATCCGGTCATAGAATCATTCACAATCGTTACCGCTTCCACGACGGTAGGAATCCCAATGGCGATCACAGGGATACCGATAGATTCTTTCGTAATACTGTTTCTGTGGTTTCCGACTCCGGAACCGGGATTGATCCCTGTATCTGTGATCTGGATCGTTCTTCCCAGACGTCTAGCGCTCCTTGCCGCCAGCGCATCAATGACGATCAGAAGATCTGGGTGTACATTTTCCACCACTCCCTGAATGATCTCCACTGTTTCCATACCTGTCTGACCCATGACGCCGGGAACAATGCTGCTGATCAGCGGCGTATCCGGATCTTCATAAGCGTAATGACCGTATTCCTTTAACATATGTCTGGTAATGCACAGATGATCCACAGTCTGCGGTCCCAGTGCATCCGGCGTAACCATACGATTTCCCAGACCGGCGATCAAAACGGACAGCTCTTTTTCCTGATGGGGCAGCATCTGACGAAGCACCCGTGCCAGCTGTGCAGATACATCCCGGTGTCCCCGTTCTTCTGCCTGACTCATGGAAGATGCTTCTAATGTAATATATATCCCTTTCGGTTTTCCCATTTTGCGGGCAGCATTTTCTGTTTCAACAATAACCGTCGTGATACGGATATCTTCTTTTTCCATATATTCTTCACTGACTTTAATTCCATGACATTCTTTTTTGTCACTCCGAATCCGCTCATTTTCTTCCAACGCAAGGTCTGTACGCATTTCATTTCCCATATGCCCGTTCCCCCTGTTTTTTCTATACGCTTCTATGTTTTCATACACTTCACAAAACGATCTATATATCAAAAATGTATTTCCAAGCTACTTCCTCTCAAAGATTCCGTACATATCTGCTGTGGATCATCTTTCAAACGCTGGCAAACATTCCTTTTTCCATTGTTCTCATATTTTTTACAATTTTTTTCAAATTATGTATTGACATTTCATACTTCATCCAATATTATATATGAGTATGTTTACATTAGAACGTCCGCTTTAATGAAACAATATTTTAAGCAGGATTTACCCTCTATAGATTCTGCGATTCAGATATGTAAAGCATGGGAGGTATACAGATTTGGCTAACATTAAATCAGCAAAAAAAAGAATTATCGTTACAGCAACTAAAACAGAAAGAAACAAAGCAATCCGTTCTCAGGTAAAAACAGCTATCAAAAAAGTTGAGACCGCTGTTACTGCCGGAGACAAAGAGGCAGCTACTGCAGCTCTTGCTTCTGCAACTTCTGTAATCAGCAAAGCTGAGACAAAGGGTGTTTACCACAAAAACAATGCATCCAGAAAAGTTGCTCGTTTAGCTAAATTAGTGAACACAATCGCTTAAGATTCATTAAAAGCAATTTATAAAAAGAAACATCTGGTCCCGTCAACCAGATGTTTTTTTTATAGAAATAAGCCAACCGCTATCTTTAATCTATTTCTTTTTTCATTGATAGCTGCTGGCTTATTTTATATCATTCTAAATTTTATAATATCCATTATATCGTCAAAGTTTTTCACTTAACAGATGTTTTCTCTGCAAAAATAATCCATGTCATATTTTCACACATATGCAAAACTCTATCCATAAAATCATATCCTGACCGATATTATGAAACATCAGCACTATTCTGCTTTTTCTGTTCTTCGCCCCAGATGGCATGCTCATTCTTCTCATTTGTACGAATCTTAGTTGCAGACCGCAATTCGTAACTGAAGATTTTGCCATCTCCCACATTACCGGTATAGGCCGTTTTCTGAATCGTCTCAATGACCATTTCTTCCCATTTTTCAGAAGAAACAACAATCTCCAACTTAATCTTTGGCAACAGATTGATCTCTACCTCAGAACCACGCACATATCGCTTCATGCCACGTTGGGTACCACATCCCATGACCTGGGATACGGTAATACCATTTACACGTACGGCATTTAACGCTTCTTTTACATCCTCAAATTTTTCTTCATTAATAATTGCTTCTATCTTTATCAGCATTACAGATTCTCCTTTTCAAGCAAACACCATGCCATATACATTAATCCCAGCCATTGAAAGACGGATATGCTTTCTCGCCATGTTCTGCGATATCCAGACCGATGGTTTCTGATCTCTCGTCCACACGAAGTTTTGTAAAGATTCTTACCAGTCCGACACATACGAACGTTCCCACGACCGCAATCGCAATCGTCACACCAATACCGGCAAGCTGTGCAAGGAACAGATGCACATCGCCAAATACCAGTCCATCCCAGCGTGCCACACTGTTGATAGATGACTTTCCAAAAAGTCCGGTAGCAATACCACCCCAGATACCACCGATTCCATGGCATCCAAAAGCATCCAGTGCATCATCAATCTTCAATTTCTGTTTGATCAGTTTTACCATAAAATAACAGATCGGGCTGACTGCCGCGCCGATGATAAAAGCAGACCAGATCGGTACAAATCCTGCACCCGGCGTAATCGCCACCAGTCCTATGACAAGGCCGGTGGATGCACCGACCAGTGTTGGTTTCTTTTCTTTAATCACATCCAGGATCATCCAACTGAGCATGGCTACTGCTGCTGAAATCGCGCTTGTCATAAATGCATGGGCTGCAAGTCCGTCTGCTTTTAATGCGCTTCCTGCATTAAACCCAAACCAGCCAAACCAGAGCATGGCTGCGCCCAGTACAACAAACGGAATATTATGTACACGGTAAACAACTTTATTATACCCTTTTCTGCGTCCAAGTAAAATAGCCAGTGTCAGAGCTGTCACACCGGAACTGATATGTACCACATTTCCACCCGCAAAATCTACAGAACCGATGGAAGCAAGCCATCCGCCTTCTCCCCACACCATGTGAGCCAGCGGATAATATACAAGGACAGACCAGAAAGCGATAAACAAAAACAGCGCTTTAAATTTCATACGACCTACCAGCGCTCCTGTAATCAGTGCCGGTGTAATGATGGCAAACATCATCTGAAAAGCAATATATACAAAATGCGGTATACTGTCTGCATAAGGTCCCACATCATTCATTCCTATGCCGTGCAGAAATGCCCAGCGAAAATCTCCGATAATACCTGCATGATTCCCTCCAAAAGAAAGCGAATAGCCAAATGCTACCCACATAGCCACTGCAAGCCCCATGATAAACACACACGCCATCATGGTATTAACCACATTTTTTCTTCTTACCAGACCTCCATAGAAAAATGCCAGTCCCGGTGTCATAAAAAACACCAGTGCCGAGCATATGATCATAAAAGCGGTATCTCCTGTATTCATACTCCTGTCCTCCTGTTGCCTGTTCTATACCCAAAATCATACGACAAAAAAGGCGTCCGGATAGTAACTATCCAGACGCCTTTGTCTTGACTTTTTGAATTTTAGCACACAAAATCTGATTATGCAATACTTTTTTATGCTTTCATCAAACTTTTTTAGGTTGCAGCACAACCTTTTTCTCATTACCAGAGATTTTTTACATACCATATTGATTCCATGCCAGTTGCCTCGCCACACTTCGTTACATTTATGTCGGACATTGCATTTCTTTCCGTATTTACTCCATACACGAAATGATCATCAGCTCTACCGCCAGCTGATCGTTCATGCGACCTGTTTTGACATTTTCCTCCGCCTGCACACCCAGTTCCAATGCTCTGCGGATCTGTGCCATGGTAAAACTTCTTGCCTGTCCCAGATTCTTTCTGACGATAAATACCGGAATAGATGCTTTTTTTGCGATAGTTTGGTTATCATATCCCTTGCCGCCAAGATCTTTTACCTGCATCAGGATCTGAAACTGACGAACGATCAGAAACAGGATCCGCATCGATGGTTCCTTCAATGCCAGCAGGTCATAATACAGGTTCAGGGCTTCTTTCTTCTGTTTGCCGGCAATGGCATCAATCATCTTAAAGATCTGATTTGTGATCTGACCGGTGCAAACATCTTCCACATCCTGCGCGGTAATCTCTGTCCGTCCCCAGGTATAACTGATCAGCTTTTCCATTTCATTTTCTATATTTTCCATAGAAGTACCGCATCTGGACATAAAAAGCTGCAATACATTCCCTGTGATCCGTCGCCCTTCCCTTCGTAGCGCCTGCACGATCCATTTCGCCAATACTTCATCTGTCTGCACACGAAATTCTGCTACTCCGCCTAAAGACTTTACTGCTTTAAACATCTTCCCCCGCTTATCAACCGCCTCTTCTACAAAAATAAGTATCGTCGTCTCTGGCAGTTCCGGCAGATAGGCAGCCAGTTCTTCACAGGATGTCTTAAAAAAGCCACTGTTCTCAATCAGTATCACACGATGTTCTGCAAAAAACGGCAAAGTTTCCGCAAGGTCAATGATCTCTTTCGGATTGATCCCTTTCCCCTGAAACTTTGACAGGTTCATGGTATCATCCGGGTCTGTTACCGCATTCAGCAGTCTGTTTTTATACATATTTTGAAGATAAGGTTCATCGCCATACAAAAGGTATGCCCGGCGATAGATTCCATTCTTCAGATCTTCTTTTAATTTCAGCATATAGGTTCCTCATTTACTGCTCATTCTTCTTCCTGTTACAACAGTTTTATTTCTATTGACATTACCCACTCAACATTAAAAGGGGCATACTTTTATTTTTAATGACTGCTGTTTTCAGGTCGTACTGGTATTATACCAGATTTTGTAATATTCTGACATTTATTTACGTTTGTTAATCTGAATTTTTCCTTCTTTGAAAGTCACTGTGACCTGTCCTTCTTCCATCGTCTTATGAATTTCTGTTCCTGCTTCTTTCATACGTTGCAAGGCTTCTTCATGAGGATGTCCATACCGGTTCTTTTTTCCGCAGGAAATCACGGTATAATCCGGATGCGTCGCCTGCAGGAACTTCTCACTGCTGGAATTCTTCGAACCGTGATGGGATGCTTTCAGCACATCCAAAAACTGACCGCGGATCCCCGGCTGTTCTGCCAGCCATTCTTCCTGCGCACTTCCCATATCCCCAGCTAACAGCATCCTTACGGTTTTATATTCTGCCAGCATTGCCAGAGAACATTCATTGCGGTCTTTGGCCGCTTCCGTTACCTTTAAAGCACCATTTCCATCTTTACTATCCCTATTCTGGTCTGCATCTGCATAAAAAGAAATCCTCATATCGCCAGACAAAAGATATGCTCCCGAATCCGCTTCTATCACTTCTGTTCCCTGTTCTTTCGCCAGCTGCATGAGCTTCCACCAGGCATTGTCATGGGGCATCCCACTGGAAATCAGAAGATTGCGTACCTTGTAGCCGGAAGAAAGGATTTCTTCCAATCCACTTATATGATCCTCATCCCCGTGAGAAACAATCCAATAATCTATCGCTCGGACTCTGTGATATTTCAGAAACGGAAGAATCTCATAAGTGCCTACCGCACTTTCACTGACACTTCCCCCATCCACGAAAAATGTTGTCCCGTTTCCGCTGTTAAGGAAGATGCCATCTCCCTGCCCCACATCCAGAACGTCCATACGAAATTGTTTCGCTGGCGGACGCAGGAAAATGAACGTCAGAAAAATAACCGCTCCCAGCAAAAATACTTGCCCCAGATGCAAAATTTCCGGTTTTCTTTCTATATCTGACTTTAGCATATTTGATTCTACAGCTCTTTCGTGTTTTTGAATGTTCCGTTTCCATAAGAAGCCTGCAAAAAACAAGGCACAAAAATAGATACCTAGCATCCACCGCTCCGGTTGTCCGGTAATCCACACTCCGGATAATGGCAGCTTCAAAAGCACACTACACACCATCTGAAAAAATCGCAAAATCCAATGCCCTGGCACAAGCAACAGCCAACTAAATGGCATACCTGAAGCCCCGACCATTCCACCTGCCACACCGGAAGACAGTAGCACACCGGTAAAAGGAAGCACCAGCAGGTTTGCAGGAATACTGTACAATGGAATCTGATAATAAAAATATGCCGTCAGCGGAAGTGTCGTCAAAAGCACCGCGCAGCTGCCCCAGAGCCGACTTAACACTTTCTTACCGCACACTGAAAAAATCGCAAAAACATCCTGTTCCTTTTTATCTTGTTCTTTCCGATCAACACCATTTCTATGGGGAGTTTTATTTTCAAGAATATCTTCTTTTTTCCACTTCATCCGACCAAATCCTGCCGCACCCATAACTGCAAGATAAGAAAACAGAAATGCCGCATTCCACAGTAAATACGGGTTACACAGCAGACTTATCATCCCCACGCAGGCAAGCCCGCAAAATGTATCATATTTCCGCCCCGTAACCTGCGCCATAAGGAAGATTATAAACATGCCTCCTGCCCGCAATGCAGAGACCAACAGACCACTGAGCATGCAAAACAGCAGCACACAGCCACCAGAAGCCAACGCGCTGCCTTTCAGCCCCACTGTCAGCCTCCTTAACAGACGGTATACCCCCATACCGATCACAGAAATATGTAATCCTGAGACAGCCAGAATATGAGAAATCCCGGCATTGGTATACAACTGCTTTGTCTCCGGTTCCATCCAGCTTTTATCTCCCAGAACCATAGCAGACAGGATTCCCGCATCTGATTCCGTCAGCATCGACTGATAATAGGCCGCGATGCGGTTACGAAGCCGATAGATTTTCTCCTGCATAACCCATACACGGGCATCGATAACATTTATATCGTCAGCATACAGCACTGTTGCAATTCCAAGGCTGTGATAATAATTTCGTTCATCAAATGCCCCTTCGTTGCTGGCCTGTTCCATCCATCGCATACTGCTTTTTGCCTGTATAACCATCCCCATACTGCCCATATCTGTTTTTGTTTTCAAAATGATATTCCCTATATTTTTTATTACCTGATTTTGTATCTTATGATTTTTTATCCCCTGATCATTTTCTATATAAAATCCACTTTCATCATCGCTGACTGTTACTTCTTTTTCTGTTCCCGCTTTCCATATCATCCCCTTTCTCAGATAATAAAGATACTGCTCTCCTTTTTTCTCTTTTTTGTATATCTGTCCTTGTAAAACAATATTGCTCTCCTCCGGAATCCTCTGTATTTTCTGAAACGACTGCTGACTGTGTGCAAAAAAACCTGCCCCAAGACAGAAGAAAGCCAGAAGCACGATGCTCCTGACTATCTTTTGTGTAAGTAAACATTTTCGATTGTAATTTGTTGCCACCAGTACTGCAAGACCCACGACCAACATCCATAACGGCTCTTTTGCCGCCACAAGGATTCCCAGAAGAAGAGCTGTCCCCATACACAGAACAAACCGTCTGCTCATCTGTATCTTCTCTCCATTCTGTTCAAAACTAATTACCAATATTATTCTTCGGCGAAGCTTCATCTACTACTTTTACGTTCTCATTTTCTTCTGTAACAAGCTTCAGATTCTGTTTGTACTGCTCGGAAAGAGAATATTGCTCCCGATAAATCTTATCCGTCGTTCCATTTACTGATATCTGCACGGTATCTATGTTTGGCAGATCCGTCAGGGAATCTACGATAGAGTAGATTACCACATCCTCAGAAATGTTAAAATCATAATTCAAAAATCCCTGGTCGAGATTAACCAGACAGATTCCATCCATAACTGATACATTAATCAGCTGTGTCCCTTTCGGAATAGCACACTGGGCATTCTCTGATTTCGGTGCTTTTAAAAGCCGCTCCAGAACCAGTTTTTCCACAGACATATTACTGCTGTAATATACCTTCTGTACTTCCTTAACCAGACTTTTTCCATCCGTTGATGCAAAATACAGATTGATCTCTGTTTCCTGAATATTTTGAATCTCCTCTCCCGGATTATCTACAAAACTATCTGAAACCATCACACCAATCGCATTTCCATTATGATCCTTCAGATCTTTTCCTTCCACCCGAAAAGAAACACCTGTAATCCCGTCTAGCTGAAGCAGTGTTTTTGTAACTGCACTCCGACACAGCACCTCTGACACACTGTCCATTTTTTCATATTCCTGACTGAAATCAACATATACTGTTTCATCTGTAACAGAACAGTCCAGCAGAGATACGTTTTTCGGAATTGGATTCAGATAATCCACACTGTCCGTTTCACTGCTCATTGTCTGTATCAATTCTTTTATATCAGACTCCAAATCCGTACCTTGTAGTTCATATTCCTTTGCTACCAGACCATCCTGCTCTTTGCTCACATAAAACACCTGAAATGCACCGGGATCTTTTTTCTTTTCACATCCACCCAGAACCGGCAGAATGCCTAAAAGCAGGCACAGCAAAATGACTGCCGCTTTTTTTATATGTTTCTTCTGCATGATTCTCCTATCTTTTATTTACTCACATAGTCATATGAAAAGTATTTTTCACACTAATGCCCATTCCCTAGCTGTCAGCCAGAGGCATAAATAGCTATGAAAATGTATTTTCCACACTACCCTTCAATGTAGTTTAACGGGATTCGGACAATAAATGTCGTTCCCTCTCCTTCTACACTGTGTACCTTGATCGCGCCACGATGAAGAATCACTACATTTCTTGTAATTGCCAGTCCCAGACCTGTTCCACCGATCTCTCTGGAATGAGATTTGTCCACACGGTAAAACCGTTCAAAAATATGCGACTGTGATTCTTCCGGAATACCAATACCGGAATCCTCCACTTTCACATAAAAATGCTGATGATCCGCATTTAATGACACGTGTACCCATCCTTCCGGACGATTGTACTTGATTGCATTTTCGATCAGATTGGTCAATGCCAGAGAAATCTTAACCTCATCCACTTCTGCCGTGACTGGTCGGAAGCTTTCCAGCACCAGTTCCACATCTGCTTTTTTGGCAATCGGACGCAGCCGTTTCATGATCTGCTCCAGCAGATCATTGATATTCATAGACTGAATGTTCAGATCTGCAGAAGATTTATCCAGTTTGACCAGAGACAACAAATCATTTATAATCTTGTTCTCCCGGTCGATCTCATCGCCAATATCCTGCATAAATTCCTTATACAGTTCGATCGGAACATCCTCCTGCCCATTCAGCGAATCCGCAAGCACTTTCATGGAAGTCAGCGGCGTCTTCAGCTCATGGGACACATTGGATACAAATTCCTGCCGGGAACTATCCAACAGCTGCATCTGTTCAAGCATCTGTTTACAGGATTTGGAAATCAATTCTGTCTCCGTATAAGAATTGACCGGATCAAACTCATCCGCAAATCCCGCCTGCACATCACTGATAGAACGGTTCAGCCGTCTGAACGGTTTGACCATCTTTCCGGAAAGTGCAAATCCTACAAAAAAGATGACAATTCCCAAAATAATCTGCCATACAAGAAACCAGTTTTTCAGATAAGCAACCGTTTTGCTGATACTGTCCGTAGACACACTGACCAGCATCACGCCTTCTACATTTTTCTGTTTGGCTGTAGTATCTGTCAGTGGCAGTGTCAGTTCGATGTAACGGCTGTTTTTGTCATACTTTGACACAGACTGCCCCTGATAGGAATGAAATACCTCAGCGGACAGAATCGTTTTTCCATCATCCAGACTGTATGTATCTTTCACGATACAAAAATCGGAATTGATCAGCACGACTCTTCCATCATATAACGTTGAAATCTGATCCAGCTGGGTCGTAACAGTATCCTGCGATGGATTGGCCAGATAATCAGCTGCCATGATCTGCGCAGCTACCAGTTTTGCCTGACTTGTGATTTCCGAAGTACGCAGCTCCACCGCACGTTTTTCATATCCATGTACAACAGTTGCACGAAGCAGTGCGCATGGAAGTACGCCAAACGCAAACAGAAGCAGGATCATACGCATTCGAAAGCTTTTTAAAAACTGAACTAAAAAATGTATCATTGGATATTACACCTGCTTATCTGAACGGTAATAATAGCCGACACCCCATTTAGTATGTACGTATTTCGGCTCACTCGGTTTTGCTTCCACTTTTTCTCTCAGACGACGCACATGTACATCTACAGTTCTCACATCCCCCGGATATTCATAACCCCAGACGAGATTCAGCAGGTTTTCCCGACTATATACTTTGTTTGGATTTTTCACAAACAGCTCCATGAGATCAAACTCTTTTGCCGTAAGATTAATCTCTTTTCCAAGAATATACAATCTGCGGCTCTCACAGTCGATCTTCACATCTCCGTCTTCGATCACATTCGGATTCTTCGGTTTTGCTTCCTGTCTGGAAGTACGACGGATGATCGCTTTAATCCTAGCTTTTACCTCAAGGATGTTAAACGGTTTCGTTATGTAATCATCGGCTCCATACTCCAGTCCGAGGATCTTGTCCATATCATCGCCTTTTGCTGTCAGCATAATGATCGGCACCGAAGAAAATTCCCGGATCTGCTGACACACTTCAAATCCATCCATCTTCGGCAGCATCACGTCCAGAAGAATGATGTCGTAGGATTTTTCTTTTGCCATTTGCAACGCCTCTTCGCCGTCATAGGCACAATCCACCTCCATATCATCCTGCATCAGACTGAACCGGATTCCTTTCACGATCAGTTTTTCATCATCCACTACAAGCACTCGCCTGGCCATTTATACGCACCTCTCATTTATTTTTCAGACAGTGATCCTGTCTTTTAATTTTTCATAGGTTCCTTCTTTGATGCCATCCACTTTCATCAAATCCTCTATGGATTGGAACTTTCCATGTTCTTCTCTGTAGGAAATGATATTTCCGGCTTTTCCCTCTCCGATTCCGGGAAGCGTCATAAGCTGTTCCCGGCTGGCGGAATTAAGATTAATCTTACCTTCTGTCTGTCCGGAACCGGAACTCTCCTCCGTTCCCGTCACATCCGCAGGCAATCCCTGAGCTTCTTCTGTAGATGGAATGTATACCATCTGACCATCCTCCAGAAGCTGTGCCTGATTTACCGCTTTTAAGTCCGCATGTTCTGTCAGACCTCCGGCTCTCTGTATCAGGGTACAGACTCTCTCCTGACGGTTCATTTCATAAACGCCCGGATTGATCACTTCGCCGCAGATATAAACATACAACACCTCTGTGTTTTTCTGCCCATCCACACTGTCAGTCCCACTGTTTGCTGAATCCTCTGTTTGCGGTAAAGCCGTATCATCGGTCTTTTTTTTATCCATATCCGCAGTGGTAACAGACAGCTCTGTCTCTGCATCATGTCCCAGAAGCACCTTCGCTTCTTTTTCACAACCGCACATAAACAGGACACAGATGCTTATCATCAGTACGATCAAAATTATTTTAAAATAACCTCGCATGTTTCTCCTTTACAGCCTTCTGCCATAAAAGCGTCCCTGAAACATCCTAAGCATTATCATAAACAAATTTTCACGTTATTACAAGGGAATATTTTCTTAAGTTCCAGGATTTTTTACTCTTTCTGAAATACAAGGATGCCCACAATGGCAATCCCGATGCCGATCAGCTTCCTTACAGAAAACGGTGTCCGCTCCATGCCAAACAGTCCGATCAGTTCGATCAGGTATGCCGATGCGATCTGTGCCACTACAATAAATAATACCGCCCCCGCCGGGCCAAGGCTTGCCATGCTTTTTACTACGGTCAGGGTAATGAACGCTCCCATAACACCACCCAGCAGCAGATACCGGGGCTGTACATCTCCAATCGCAGTGAAGGAATGACGTCCTGTTACCGCCCAGCCCACCAAACATACCACCAGTGCCGTAAACTGTACCCAGCAGTTTGATACCCACAGCCCTGTCTCTTTCGTAACACCGGTATTAAATACCCCCTGCACACTCATGAGAATGCCGGAAAAAATCGCAATTAAAAATCCAACCATAGAGCCCTCCTGAACGTTTCTTTCCTGTCAGTATACTCTGTTGGTTGGATTTTTATACATGTCAACAGCACCTTTTCCTGTTATGTATCTCTGCCAGAGATGGGAAAACACTGTCTGTATGTTATCTGTCTTTCTACTATAAATTACCGTAATACAGCAACTACCCTATATCAATAGGATCAGTCAGCAAATGTATCCAGCACGCGCTGCAGTTTTTCAATCATTTCATCTACATGCTCTTTTTCGATCACAAGTGGCGGCACAAAACGCATTACATCGGCTCCTGCTGTGATCACGATCAGTCCTTCTTTCAGTGCTTTGGCTGCCACCTGTCCTACCGGAACGGTAAGCACCAGTCCCTGCATCAGTCCAAGACCTCTCCGTGCCGTTACAAAATCATATTTTTCAACGAGGCTGTCCAGCTTCTCTTCCAGATATGGTGCAATCTGCTGTACATGTTCCAAGATCTTATCCTCTTTCATGATATCAAATACTGTGCTTACTGCTGCGCCTACCAGCGGATTTCCACCGTATGTCGTACCATGATCTCCAGGCGCCAGAGATTTCTCTGCAACCTTCTCTGTCATAAGGAATGCGCCTACCGGCACGCCACACCCCAGCGCTTTTGCGCAGGTCATGATATCCGGTTTCACATCATAATGCTGCCATGCAAACATCTTACCGGTTCTTGCCATACCGCACTGGATTTCATCTGTGATCATGAGGATATCGTGCTCATCACACAGCTTACGGATGCCTTCGATAAATTCTTTCTCTGCCGGATAGATTCCGCCCTCACCCTGTACTGTCTCCAGAATGATTGCGCAGGTACGGTCTGTAATCTGCGCTTTTACGCTTTCCAGATCATTATACTCTGCAAAACGGACACCTGGAAGCAGCGGTTCAAACGGTTCCTGATAATGTTTTGTACCTGTTACTGATAATGCTCCAAGAGATCTTCCGTGGAATGCATGGTTCATGGCGATCACTTCATGTCCCGCATGACCGTCTCTTGTGTATGCATATTTTTTTGCTGCTTTTAAAGCGCCCTCGATCGCTTCTGTACCACTGTTGGTAAAGAAAATACGATCCATGCCAGAAGCTTCCAGCGCTTTTTCTGCTGCTGCAATGATCGGCGGATTGTAGTACAGATTGGAAGTGTGGATCAGTTTATCCACCTGTGCTTTTACCGCATCATTATATCTCTGGTTTCCATAGCCCAGAGCACACACAGCGATTCCTGCCGCAAAATCCAGATATTTCTTTCCTTCTACATCATAAAGGTAAACGCCTTCGCCTTTTTCCAGAACGATCTGGAAACGATTGTATGTATGGAGCAGCTCCTG
This sequence comes from uncultured Roseburia sp., assembly GCA_900557275.1. Next base: position 80,194 of record USRX01000001.1, on the reverse strand, counting down.
CTCCGCTTTGTCGATATATTGCTGTTTATTCATTGTAAAATCTGTTCTCCTTATCTCCTATGATCGCGGTACCGATACCTTTATTTGTAAAGATCTCCAGTAACAGACAATGTGCGATACGTCCGTCCAGAATATGTACTCTGGAAACACCGTTTTCTACGGCATCCATACAGTTGTTCAGCTTCGGAAGCATTCCGCCGCCAATATGACCAGATTTCAGAAGTTCTTTTCCCTCAGCAACCGTCAATTCTGAGATCAGTGTACTCTTGTCATCCGGATCTTCATATACACCTTCGATATCTGTGAGAAATGCCAGTTTTTCTGCATTTACCGCTTTTGCGATTGCGCAGGCTGCATCATCTGCATTGATATTGTAAGTGTTAAAATCATCATCCAGACCGATCGGGCAGATGATCGGCAGGTAATCCTGTTCCAGCAGATCGAGAATGATCTTCGGATCTACATCTTTGATATCTCCTACAAATCCGATATCTTTGCCATCACTGTATTTTTTCTCAACTTTCAGCATTCCGCCGTCTTTACCGCTGATGCTGATTGCTTTTACGCCCAGCTCCTGTACGAGAGAAACCAGAGATTTTCCGACTTTATTTAATACCATCTCTGCAATCTCCATGGTCTCAGCATCTGTTTTACGCAGACCATTGATAAATACCGGCTCCTTGCCAGCCTTTGCCACCCATTTGCTGATCTCTTTTCCACCGCCATGTACAATGATCGGTTTGAAGCCAACCAGTTTCAAAAGGGTAACATCCTGTATTACATGACGTTTCAGTTCCTCATCTACCATTGCGCTTCCGCCGTATTTTACAACAATGATCTTACGATTAAAACGCTGGATATATGGAAGTGCCTCAATGAGCACCTCGGCTTTTTCCATGATCTCTGTCATATCTTTCTGCTGCATTTTCTATGTATCCTCCTGTATATCGCTATATACGCTTTATTTTTTTCGTTCTCCGCTCCTCTGCGTCCTTCTGATCTCCCAGTTGTTGAGCGAGCACTATCAGATAGTTCTGTTTTCTATTTAAAACATCTTCAAATTTACTCTACTCATTGAACCGGGTAATATTTTCCTCGTTCAGATCAAATTCATAATAATTGACATCGCCCCGGTCTACCCAGCCCACATGTCTCCAGAATTCATTTCCACCGGCATTTCTTTTAAAGGCGATCAGATGCACTTTGTTAATCTGTTCCGCCTGCAGGGCACGCATGCATGCGATCGCCATCTGCTTTCCGATGCCCTGTTTTCTGTAATCCTGATGTACGCACACATGATACAGGTATCCGCTGCGTCCGTCATGCCCACAGAGGATGCCGCCAACAATTTTATTTCCCACTTCCGCTACCATGCTCGTAGTGGGATTTCTCTTCAGGAAACGCTCCGTTCCCTCCCGGGAATCATCAATGCTTCGGATACCAAATCCCCGAATTGTTTTCCACAGTTCATACAACTGATCATAATCTTCTATTTTCATCGGACGTATTTTGATATCCATCTTTATAAACCTTTCCTGCGTTACAATTTTTAGATTGATCCTATTTACAAATAAGGATGCCAGCATTCTTATTTCATCATCTTTTTACACTGCGTTCTTTTTCGCACAGCATGAAGCATTTCCAGTATCTGACTTATACTGCTCTGCTTTTATTCTCAACAACAGCAGCTTCTAAAATCTGTTAATTTCGGCTCTTATATATTTTTACGGGAATACCGGTACCAGTTCAAGGCCTTCTGTCTCCGGAAGTCCAAACAGCAGGTTCATATTCTGAACTGCCTGTCCGGCTGCACCTTTTACAAGGTTATCCAGTGCGCCCATCATGATGACACGACCGGTTCTCTCATCGATCTTGAAGTTTACGTCTACGAAATTGGAGCCTTCCACCCATCGGGTCTCCGGAACCACATCTTTCGGAAGTACACGGACAAATTTTTCATCTTTATAATATTTGTCATAAGCTGCTTTCAGTTCATCATAAGTCGGCAGGCTGCCATCTGCTTTTTTCTTCAATGTGGCATATTCTGTTGCCAGGATTCCACGGTTCATCGGAACGAGATGCGGTGTGAAGTTGATCACGATCGGATGTCCGGCTGCATATCCCAGCTGTTCCTCGATCTCGGGAGTATGTCTGTGGGTAGCCACACCGTAAGCTTTCATATTTTCATTGACTTCACAGAAAAGGTTGGCTACTTTTGCGCCTCTTCCTGCTCCGGAAGTACCGGATTTGGCATCCACGATCAATGTATCCGGATCGATCAGTCCTTCTTTTACCAGCGGATAAGCTGTAAGAATAGAACAGGTCGTATAACATCCCGGATTTGCCACCAGTCTTGCACCTTTTACTTTATCACGGTTGAGCTCACACAGACCGTAAACTGCCTCGTCGATAAACTGTGGGCTCTTATGCTCGATCTTATACCATTTTTCATATATGGATACATCCTTGATACGGAAATCAGCGCTGAGATCTACAATCTTAACTTTCTGAAGAATCTCCTCTGTAAGTACAGAAGCCAGAAATCCCTGCGGGGTTGCCGTAAAGATCACATCCACCTCTTCTGCCAGCTGCGCAATGTTGTCATCCAGACATTTTGCATCCACCAGTTCAAACATATTGCGGTATACGGATGCATAGTTTTCATCAATATAACTTCTTGATCCGTACCATTTGATCTCTACTTCTTTGTGCCCCAGCAGAAGCCTTACCAGCTCTGCACCCGCATATCCGGTAGCACCAATGATTCCTGCTTTTATCATTTTTTATAAACCTCTTTTCCAGACTGCATTTTTATCGTATGCACTTTATGCATTGTTTTTGCATATTTATTCATTAATTCATTTTTATATGTAAATGAAAATGCCCTGAATTCGGGCACAATAGATAATATAGCACACTTTAAACTATATTAAAAGGTTTTTTTTACATTTTTACAAATCTGTTACCTTTGTACAGGTCAATGTATTTTTATAATATAATTATGTATATTTTTTAACTTGCGATTTACTGTGGTTTGTTGTAAACTACACCTATGGGATTCCGGAGATCTACTTTCATTCCGGATTTCGAATTCAGATTTTAATGGAAAGGAACCATATACATTATGAAAGAAAAAGTTGTTTTAGCATACTCAGGCGGACTTGATACCACAGCGATCATTCCGTGGTTAAAAGAGACTTATGATTATGACGTTGTATGCTGCTGTGTAGACTGCGGACAGGGCAAAGAGCTTGAGGGACTTGAGGAGCGTGCTCAGTATTCAGGCGCTTCCAAATTATATATTGAAGATATCTGTGATGAATTCGCAGAGGATTACATCATCCCGTGTGTACAGGCCGGTGCTGTATACGAGAACAAATACTTACTCGGTACTTCCATGGCCCGTCCGGGAATCGCAAAAAAATTAGTTGAGATTGCCAGAAAAGAAGGCGCTACCGCTATCTGCCACGGCGCTACCGGTAAAGGAAATGACCAGATCCGTTTCGAGCTTTCCATCAAAGCGCTCGCTCCGGACATCAAGATCATCGCTCCATGGCGTGATTCCAAATGGAAAATTGACTCCCGTGAAGGTGAGATTGAATACTGTAAAGCACACGGCATTGACCTTCCGTTCTCTGTAGACCAGAGTTACAGCCGTGACTGCAACTTATGGCACATCAGTCACGAAGGACTGGAACTGGAAGATCCGTCTAACGAGCCAAACTACGAGCATCTTCTTGTTTTAAGTGTTACTCCGGAAAAAGCTCCGGACGAACCGGAATATGTTACCATGACATTTGAAGCAGGTGTACCGAAAACTGTAAATGGCAAAGAGATGAAGGTTGCTGACATCATCCGCGAACTGAACCGTCTCGGCGGCAAACATGGTATCGGCATCGTTGATATCGTAGAGAACCGTGTTGTTGGTATGAAATCCCGTGGCGTATATGAGACTCCTGGCGGAACCATCCTCTTAGAGGCTCAGAAACAGCTGGAAGAGCTGGTACTTGACCGCGCTACCATGGATGTTAAGAAAGATATGGGCAACCGTATGGCTCAGATCGTATACGAAGGAAAATGGTTCACACCGCTTCGTGAGGCAGTACAGGCTTTCGTTGAGTCCACACAGAAATATGTTACCGGCGAAGTAAAATTCAAACTTTACAAAGGCAACATCATCAAAGCTGGTACAACTTCTCCATACTCTCTGTACAGCGAGTCACTGGCAAGCTTTACAACTGGCGATCTGTATGACCATCATGACGCAGAAGGCTTCATCACTCTGTTTGGTCTTCCTCTGAAAGTTCGCGCTATGAAAATGGCTGAGTTGAAAAACGAGAATAACAAATAAGCAGATTTGACAGCTTTTGCAGCTTTACACATTGGGTTTTCTATCATCTTATTCTTTTTCCTGCTGGAAAATATTTTTCTGATATAGAACAATCCTATACATAACAGAAATAAAGAAACCGGGCAATCAATTTTATCTGATAAAATGATTACCCGGTTTTCTTATAGTTTATATACATCAGACAATCTGTCCGATAATCTCCAGTCCTTCCCGCATCTGCTTTTCCGTCAAACCACCATACCCCAACAGCAACACCGGTTTTTCAAAATGTGGATTCCGGCTGATAAAATATTCGGAAATGCCATAGACACGCACCCCCTCTTTTTTGCATCCCTCCAGAATCTCTTCTTCATGCTTCTCGCTGTTGACTTCCACAAGAAAATGCAGACCGGCATTCTCTCCCATAACTTTCCCTGCCCAATCGCACTGGCGCAATGCTGCCAGAAGATAGTCGTGCTTTCCTTTATAGATGCCGCGCATACGGTTGAGATTTTTTTCAAATACCCCCTCCTGCATAAGCTGATAAATAGTCTGCTGCATGATATTCGGCACGGTACAGGAATAAAACCCACACTTCTGAATATATGTTTCCAGTAATTTTTCCGGCAGAACCATGTAACTGACACGGGTGGATGGCGCGATGCTTTTGGAAAAAGTTCCAAGATAGATAACGTTTCCACCCCGGTCCATGCCCTGCAATGCCGGAATTGGTTTTCCTTTATATCGGAATTCACTGTCATAATCATCTTCAATGATATAGCGTTCCGGCTTCTCTGCCGCCCAGCCAAGTAATTCCAGACGACGCTTCATCTGCATGACGGTTCCCAGCGGGAATTGATGGGATGGCATTACATAGGCAAGATCCGCACCGGAATCCCGCAGCTGTCCAATCAGCAGTCCGCTTTCATCCAGCTCGATTTCTTTTACCTTATATCCAATATTACAAAAAGTACGATACGCCTGCAAATATGTGGGAGACTCCATAGCAACCCAACGGTCTTTTCCAAGAATCTGGGATAAAAGCAGCTGCAGATACTCGTTTCCTGCGCCCAAAATAATCTGCTGCGGTTCACAGTTTACATTTCTCGACCGATACAGATACTCACAGATCGCCCCGCGAAGCTTCTCATCCCCAAAAGAAAGACTGCTGTGCAGCATCTGCTCTCCCTGATCCAACATAAGATTTCGCATAATTTTTCCCATGGGCGCATAAGGAAACTGTTCCAGATCAATTCCATTTGGGGAAAAATCAATACGATATGTCTGTTTCTTCGGTTTCCGTTCTGCTTTTTTCTCCTGACTTGCTGCCACGGTTTTTCGTTCCATTCCCGAAAGCTGATACAGTTCCTGCACATCGCAGGCATAATATCCCCGATAAGGCTCCGAATAAATATACCCTTCAGACAGTAGCTGCTCATATGCCAGCTCTACGGTGCTGCGGCTGACCTGCAGATATTCTGATTGAAAGCGGGTGGATGGCAGTTTCTCGCCCTCTCCAATCTTTCCGTTTAAAATATCCTGTCGTATCGCATCATAAATCTGCTCGTATAATGGTTTTTTAATATCACTGCGCAGCGTAATCGATAATTCTTTCATAATGCCCTCCATCTGGCTTGCTTATCTTCCTGTATTATTTTATCATCTTACATACCAGATTACAATTCAAACCGGATGTCATACCCAAATTCCCTGCATTTCTCTTACTTTTTACAGAAAAAAGTCAGTGATAAGCCATCAACCGAATGTCGGTTTTTGACAACACACTGACTTTTCATCATTTCAAGCTATTATAAAATATTTTATCCAGACAGACTTATTTCAAGGGATGCATATTTTTAATCCTTAACCCTGTGTCGGAAGCTTATAGGAACTCTTCAGTGACACGATCCGATTAAATACCAGTGCATCCGGTGTAGAATCTTTGGCATCCACACAGAAGAATCCCTGACGTACAAACTGGAAGCTATCGTATTTTTCTGCTGTTCCAAGAGACGGCTCTACATAGCAGTCTTTTAAAACAGTCAGGGAATTCGGATTCAGGTTCAGGCTTCCGTCTTCGTTGTATACGCCCTTCTCCTCATCAATGATATTCTCATACAGCCGTACTTCTGCTTTCAGCGCATGCTGTGCAGATACCCAGTGGATCGTTCCTCTTACCTTTCTGCCATCCGGGCTGTTGCCGCCGCGGCTTTCCGGGTCATAGGTACAATGAATCTCTGTGATGTTTCCATTTTCATCTTTCTCAAATCCGGTACAGGTTACAAAATACGCATTCATCAGGCGCACTTCGTTGCCCGGATACAGACGACGGTATTTTTTCGGCGGCTCTTCCATAAAATCATCCCGCTCGATATATAATTCTCTGGAAAACGGTACGGTTCTCGTTCCAAGTTCCGGATTTTCCAGGTTGTTGTCCACTTCCAGTTCCTCTGTCTGTCCTTCCGGGTAATTGTCAACGATCAGTTTTACCGGATCAAGGACCGCCATTGCTCTGGAGCGTTTCAGCTTCAAATCTTCACGGATGCAGTACTCAAGCATTGCATAATCTACAGAGCTGTTGCTCTTTGAGATGCCACAGAGTTCTACAAACTTCTGAATAGACTCCGGTGTAAATCCTCTTCTTCTCAGCGCTGCAATCGATACCAGACGCGGATCATCCCATCCGTCTACAATACCTTCTTCTACCAGACGTTTGATATAACGTTTACCGGTTACCACATTGGTCAGATACAGTTTTGCAAACTCGATCTGTTTCGGCGGATGCGGATACTCCAGTTCACGAACGACCCAGTCATACAGCGGACGATGATCTTCGAACTCCAGTGTACAGATAGAATGGGTTACACCTTCAATGGCATCCTCAATAGGATGTGCAAAATCGTACATCGGATAGATGCACCAGGTATCTCCGGTTCTGTGATGATGCATATGCGCCACACGATAGATGATCGGATCTCTCATGTTAATATTCGGAGATGCCATATCAATCTTTGCACGAAGAACTTTTGTTCCATCTTCATATTTTCCATTTTTCATGTCCTCGAACAGCTGCAGGTTTTCCTCCACGCTGCGGTTGCGGTACGGGCTTTCTTTTCCCGGCTCTGTCAGAGTTCCGCGATACTCACGGATCTCTTCCGGCGTCAGGTCGCACACATACGCTTTTCCTTTTTTGATCAGCTTGATGGCAGCTTCATACATTTGTTCAAAATAGTCAGATGCAAAAAACAGTCTGTCTTCCCAGTCAGCGCCCAGCCATTCCACATCTTTTTTGATGGACTCTACAAATTCAAACTTCTCCTTTGTAGGATTGGTGTCATCAAAACGCATGTTGAATTTACCGTGATATTTCTGCGCAAGTCCGTAGTTCAACAAAATAGACTTTGCATGTCCTATATGAAGATATCCGTTCGGTTCCGGCGGAAAACGGGTGCAGACTGTCTCGCAGTTTCCCTCTTCGATATCTTTATCAATGATCTGTTCAATAAAATTTTTGGAAATAGTTTCGTTTTCCATTCTCAATCCTCCAGTGTTGACACTCTTTTCGGTCACATAATATACATAAAAATTTATCACAGCTGAGCATTTCCGTCAATTCATTTTCCTGGGTGCTGCCTCTGTTTTTCCTATTTCTTTCATATTTTAGACGGTTTCTCATGATTTTACCAAAAAACTGTCTGTATCACAATGTTATCTTCAATAAAACAGAAAAGTTCTGCATCATACATATCGTATAACACAGAACTTTTTACATATGTGTGATTATTTATTATATTACTTACATACCGTTGTTTTTGCCCTATAGCATCAACATATTTTCATCAGGAATGCTTCACATGCTTATGGGTAAACAGATGATCCTGACAATACTCATAGTTACCATCACACTTTGAACAGAATCGGAATTCCAGATTCGGATCATCCAACTCTGTGCGTCCGCAGATGGCGCATTTATGTCTTGTGATCTGTCCCTGACCAGATCGTCCATTTCCGGCATTCGTTGTACGTCCGCCCATACCGCTCTGTCCCATCTGGCGACGGAAATCCCGTTTCCGCTTCATCTCATGCGGCGAATATGCCTTCATATTTCTCGTCAGCAGGAAGAAGATAATAAAGTTCAGTAAAGATGCGAGAATCGCTACTCTTGCCACCCAGCCGGAAGAAATCGCGCTTGCAACAGCCAGAGCCGCATACACGATCGCCATCCATTTCATCTTGATCGGAATGATAAAATACAACATGACCTTCATATCCGGATAGCATACCGCAAAAGCAAGGAAAATGGACAAATTGATGTAATAGGTGCTGAAATAACCGCCAAGCACCTGCTGTCCCATCAGGAAATACATCAGGATTGCACCAAGCACCGTAAAAATCATTCCACCAAAGATATAGACGTTAAACCGGAAAGATCCCCAGGTCTGTTCCAATACCGTTCCCAGCTGATAATAAAAGATCATCATAATGATGGCAAAGAAAATATTGGTCTGTGGCGGTATCAGAATCCAGGAGACCAGACGCCATACCTGCCCGTAATGAAAGATCATGTAAGGTTCCAATGTCAGAAAGCTCATAAACCGCGGTGCCACAAATTCAATAATATAGCCAATGATATAACAGATGATGATATATTTCATCAGCCCCGTGATAGCATGCCTTCCAAACTTTCGCTCAAGCTTATTTAAAAAATTCATAGATTTCCTCATTTCCTGTCATTTATCAAATGGTACATCCGTTTTTTGATATGCTAAACATTATAATTTTCCTGCTGATGTTTGTCAATGAAGCCAACGATTGTTCACAAAGTCTTTATAATTTCCCCACCGGCACACAGATCTCATCTCCCGGCTGCAGCTGGTAGATGTTTACATAAGGATTTTCATACATCAGCTGCTCTACTTCCACATGATGCATCTTTGCAATCTTATATAAGGTGTCGCCCTCTTTTACCACATGGATGATTCCCCTGCAAAGTCCATCTGTCATATAATTTCTTTCCATATCCGATTTCCTTCCATTTACCTTAATTTACACTCAACCATATATTACTTACCATACAGATAATAATAAATCATCTTTCAAACCATTTACATGCATAAATCCCGTATCATCTTACTATTTCTAATCGCACCTCCATTCTATGAACATTTTCAGGTATCTTTTTTTGAACACTTCACATTTATTTGACCTGATATCCTCTCTATCCTTCCCCCAAAATGTTATTCCACTCCCCGCCTTACACGACAAAATATATATCAAAAACAGTTTTCCCCATCTGTATAAATCCCCTTTACAATATATGAGCACTGACAAATAAATGTTCCTTTCAGCCGATTCTCCTGCTAAAAACCAGCTAAGAAACCTATTAAAAAACTCTAAAGTCGTGGACTTTTACTTCCCCTTGTCGTATAATGTCATGTGATTCAATCTAAAAAGAACAGAAATACATTATTAATAGGAAATTATAGGTGATACAATGAATAATTTAAAACTGCATAAACTCGGGATTGACATCGGTTCAACCACTGTAAAGATTGCAATTTTAGATGAGGATAATAACATTTTGTTCTCAGACTACGAGAGACACTTCGCAAATATCCGCGAAACTCTCTCTGATCTGCTGAAAAAAGCACATGAAAAACTTGGAAATCTGAAGACATCTCCAATGATCACAGGTTCCGGCGGACTGACTCTGGCAAACTATCTTGGCGTGCCTTTTACTCAGGAAGTAGTAGCGGTATCTACTGCTCTGGAAGATTATGCGCCACAGACAGATGTAGCCATTGAGCTTGGAGGCGAAGATGCCAAGATCATTTATTTTGAAGGCGGAAATGTAGAACAGCGTATGAACGGCGTCTGTGCCGGCGGTACCGGTTCTTTCATCGACCAGATGGCTTCCCTGATCCAGACGGATGCCAGCGGTCTGAATGAATATGCCAAAAGCTACAAAGCGCTGTATCCGATTGCTGCCCGCTGCGGCGTATTTGCAAAAACGGATATCCAGCCGCTGATCAACGAAGGCGCTACACGAGAAGATCTGGCCGCTTCTATTTTCCAGGCCATCGTAAACCAGACTATTTCCGGTCTTGCCTGCGGAAAACCGATCCGCGGACATGTCGCTTTTCTGGGCGGTCCGCTCCACTTCCTTTCCGAATTAAAGGAAGCGTTCATCCGTACACTCAAGCTGGATGACGAGCATATCATCGCTCCGGATCACTCACACCTTTTTGCAGCCATCGGTTCTGCATTAAACTACAAAGAAGATGTGACTTTCACACTGGATGAACTGCTGGAAAAACTGTCTTCCAATCTGAAACTGGAATTCGAAGTTGCCCGTATGGATCCACTGTTTAAAAACAAAACAGAATATCAGGAATTTACCGATCGCCACAACGGTCACTGTGTAAAAAAAGGCGACCTCGCTTCTTATAAGGGAAAATGCTTCCTCGGTATCGATGCCGGTTCCACTACAACAAAAGTAGCTCTGGTAGCAGAAGACGGTACTCTGCTGTACTCTTTCTACAGCAGCAATAACGGAAGCCCGCTGGCTACATCCATCCGTTCCATAAAAGAGATCCATGACCAGATGCCGGCGGATGCAGAAATCGTATACTCCTGTTCTACCGGATACGGTGAGGCACTGTTAAAAGCAGCGCTCATGCTGGACGAAGGCGAAGTAGAAACCATCGCCCACTATACCGCTGCCGCATTTTTCGATCCGGAAGTAGACTGCATCCTTGACATCGGCGGTCAGGATATGAAATGCATCAAGATCAAAGATCAGACCGTTGACAGCGTACAGTTAAATGAGGCATGTTCCTCCGGATGCGGTTCCTTTATCGAGACCTTTGCAAAATCCTTAAATTACAGCGTACAGGACTTTGCAAAAGAGGCTCTGTTTGCGGAGCATCCCATCGACCTCGGTACCCGTTGTACCGTATTTATGAACTCAAAAGTAAAACAGGCACAAAAAGAAGGTGCTTCCGTAGCAGATATTTCTTCCGGACTCGCTTACTCCGTTATCAAAAATGCGTTGTTTAAAGTTATCAAGCTGTCTGACCCGACAGAGCTTGGCCAGCATATCGTTGTACAGGGCGGTACGTTCTATAATGATGCCGTTCTTCGAAGCTTCGAGACAATCTCCGGCTGTCAGGCGATCCGCCCTGATATCGCAGGTATCATGGGAGCATTCGGTGCTGCGCTGATCGCCCGTGACCGTTACGAAGAAGGTAAAAAGACATCCATGCTTTCCATTGATGAGATCATCAACCTGGAATATGACACCCAGCTTGCCCGCTGTGGAGGATGTACCAACAACTGTCTGCTGACTATCAACAAATTCTCCGGCAACCGTCGTTACATAACCGGAAACCGCTGTGAAAAAGCATTGGGTAAAGAAAAAAATAAAGAACAGATCCCTAATCTGTTTGAATATAAATATCAGCGTGTGTTCAATTACGAACCACTGGAAGAAAAAGATGCCACCCGTGGAACCATCGGTATGCCACGTGTTCTGAACATCTATGAGAACTATCCGTTCTGGGCAACATTCTTCAAAGAACTGAAGTTCCGACTGGTACTCTCTCCGACTTCCACCCGTAAAATCTACGAGCTGGGCATCGAGTCTATCCCAAGTGAGTCCGAATGTTATCCGGCAAAACTTGCCCATGGACATATTACATGGCTGATCAAAGAAGGAATCAACACAATCTTCTATCCATGTATCCCATATGAGAGAACCGAGTTCCCGGATGCAGGCAACCATTATAACTGCCCGATTGTTACCTCTTATGCGGAAAATATCAAAAATAACGTAGATGAGATCACAACCGGTCAGGTTCGTTTCCTGAATCCATTTATGTCATTTACCAATGAAGAAGTGCTGACAAAACGTCTGGTAGAAGAATTCAGCAAAGAATTCCAGATTCCACATGCGGAGATCAAAGCTGCTGCCCATGCTGCATGGATGGAGCAGGAAGCTGAGAGAAACGATATCCGCAAAAAAGGCGAAGAAACTATCAAATGGATGGAAGAAAACAACCGCCGCGGCATCGTACTCGCCGGTCGCCCATACCATATAGACCCGGAGATCAACCACGGTATCCCGGAACTGATTGCATCTTACGGATTCGCAGTACTGACAGAGGATTCCATCTCCCATCTGCAGAAAGTAGAGCGTCCGCTTATCGCTCTGGATCAGTGGATGTACCACTCCAGACTGTATGCGGCTGCAAACTTCGTAAAGACAAGAGATGATCTGGATCTGATCCAGTTAAACTCCTTTGGATGTGGTCTGGACGCAGTTACCACCGATCAGGTCAGTGACATCCTGACCCATTCCGGCAAGATCTACACCTGCCTGAAAATCGACGAAGTAAACAACCTTGGAGCTGCCCGTATCCGTATCCGTTCTCTCATCTCTGCCATCCGAACAAGAGAGAAACATCCAAGAGAACGCACCATTGTACCGTCAAGCTATCATCGTGCAGTCTTTACCGAAGAGATGCGTAAAACATACACGATTCTTGCGCCGCAGATGGCACCGATCCATTTTGAGCTGTTAGAGCCGGCATTCAAAGCTTCCGGTTATAATCTGGTCGTACTGGATAACGATAATAAATCTGCTGTAGATGCAGGTCTGAAATATGTAAACAACGATGCATGTTACCCATCCCTGATCACTGTTGGTATGTTCATGGATGCGGTAACATCCGGAAAATATGACACGGATCATCTGGCGATCATCATGTCCCAGACCGGTGGCGGCTGCCGTGCTTCCAACTATGTGGGATTCATCCGTCGAGCACTGGAGAAAGCCGGTTATCCGCAGATTCCGGTTATCTCCCTGAACTTAAGCAGTCTGGAATCCAACCCGGGCTTCAAACTGAATGCATCCCTGATCCAGAGAGGTCTCTATTGTCTGGTATTTGGCGATATCCTGATGCGCTGCATCTATGCCACAAGACCATATGAGGCAGAACCGGGATCCACCGATGCGTTACACAAAAAATGGGTACAGAAGATTACAGACTATGTATCTACCACAAAAATGATCAGCCATCGGAAATACAAACAGTACTGTCGTGAGATCGTACATGACTTTGATATACTTCCAAGACGGGATATCCAGAAACCGAAGGTAGGTATCGTAGGTGAGATCCTTGTAAAATTCATGCCGATGGCAAACAACTATCTGGCAGATCTTCTGGAATCCGAGGGCGCAGAGGCTGTTATTCCGGATCTGCTGGACTTCTTCCTCTACTGCTTCTACAACAACAATTTCAAAGCAGAAAAACTGGGTATGAAGAAATCTTCCGCAACAAAATCCAACCTGGGTATCTGGGCACTGGAAAAGCTCCGCGGAACAGCCCACAAAGCACTGGAAGAAAGCAAACACTTTTCACCGCCTGCAAGCATTTATGAGACAGCAAAAAATGCAGAATCCATCGTATCCCACGGCAACCAGACCGGTGAGGGATGGTTCCTGACCGGCGAAATGGTAGAGCTGATCAACTCCGGTGTCAACAACATCGTATGCTGTCAGCCGTTTGCCTGCCTGCCAAACCACATCGTAGGTAAAGGCGTTATCAAAGAGCTGCGTCATCAGTATCCGATGTCCAACATCGTAGCCATCGACTTCGATCCGGGCGCCAGCGAGGTAAACCAGCTGAACCGTATCAAACTGATGCTCTCCACTGCTCAGAAAAACCTGAAAAAGCAGCAGGAAGCAGATAAGAAAAATGCGTAAGATCAAATAAATTCTTTATATAAAAAAGATTCCATGTTTACCACAAAAAATTCTAATGGTAAACATGGAATCTTTTTTATCATTCCATTCTATAATTTTTCCTATTACAATCTGATGTTTCATGTTTCAATCTGTATGTTTCATCATCTACCAGAAACTGCATTTCTGATATAATCAAATTTTCCATATCATATGCATAAAAGCAAAAGAACATATCATTTTTAGAATTAATACTCTAAAATGATATGCCCTTTGCAATACATAAAAGACCTTTTTTATTTTATTGATAAAAACCAGCTCTGGTTTCTCAACCAATTATTCTATCGAATCACATAACTTGTATGCAATATTTCATGCGCCTTCTCTGATCCCGGTTTACCAAGCAGATTTTTATACACTTCTTTTACTGCCGGATTCTCGTGAGATTTACGCATTGCACTGTTAGCATCATTGCGATATAATGCCTCGCCGCGTGTTTTCGGTACATTTGTCAGTACTCTGGTGGCTGCATTCTGATGCGGCTGTCCGCCTCCGTTGATGCATCCGCCCGGGCATGCCATGATCTCTACAAATTGATAGTCTGCTGTACCGTTTTTAATAGCTGTCAAAAGCTGGTTGGCATTTGCCAGACCGGAAGCTACCGCTACTTTTACTTCTGTTCCATCCACATCTACAGATGCTTCTTTGATGCCATCCATTCCCCGGACAGCTGTATACTCAACAGCTGCCTCTTTTCCGGTCAGTGTCTCTACCGCCGTTCTCAATGCAGCTTCCATAACACCGCCCGTCACGCCAAAGATCACAGCCGCGCCAGTGCCAAGACCAAGTGGCAGATCAAATTTGGCATTTGGATTCATCGCCTCCAGCTGAATCTCTGCTTCTTTCAACATTGTTGCCAGCTCATTGGTAGTAATGACATAGTCTACATCCGGAACGCCCGCACCACACTCATCATCACGGGTAATCTCAAATTTCTTTGCCGTACATGGCATAACAGATACCATAACAATCTTCTCTTTTGCGATATGTTCCTGATTTGCAACATATGTCTTTACAATCGCACCCTGCATCTGATGCGGGGACTTGCAACTGGAAATGTTCTCCAGCATATCCGGGTAAAAATGTTCTGCATATTTAATCCAGCCCGGACAGCAGGATGTGATCAGCGGCAGTTCTCCATCATTTTTCAGGCGTTCAATCAGCTCATTTGACTCTTCCATGATTGTCAGGTCTGCACCAAATTTAGTGTCAAAGACTTTATCAAATCCAAGGCGGCGGAGTGCTTCTGCCATACGGCCTTCCACATCTACACCAATCGGGAATTCAAACGCTTCTCCCAGAGCTGCACGAACAGCCGGAGCCACCTGTACGACCACATATTTTTCCGGATCAGCGATGACATCTTTTACCTGATCCATCTGCGTTTTCTCTGTCAGGGCTCCAACCGGGCAGACTGCCACACACTGTCCACAGTTGACACAGCTTGCTGCTGCCAGACCTGCCGTGGATGCCGGTCTGATCTCTGCATCCAGTCCATCTCCGGTACATGCAATAGCAGATACTGCCTGCATTTTTGCACAGACATTGATGCATCGTTTACATTTAATACATTTATTATTGTCACGAACCAGTACTTTTGAACTCAGATCCAGTTCTTCTATATTTTTCATCGGAAGATCCGGCTCATCGGTAAATCCATATTCTTTCAACAGATCCTGCAGTTCGCAGCTGGTAGAACGGAAACAGTACAGACAGGATTTATTATGCTTTGCAAGAATCTCTGCCAGCGCTTTTTTCCGAGCTTCCATAACCGCCGGTGTATGAGTCTGGATTTCCATCCCCTCTTCGATTCTTGTAGTAGAGGCATTTACGATTTCCCCTGCCACTTCTGCCACGCAGACGCCAGACAGATCCACATCCTGTACGTCTTTTAAATAATACAGCGTCGGAATCTTCTGCTGCATGAACTCACGCTGCATTTTCAAAGTTTCAAAGGAAGCATCGAGAATGGTGATTCCTTTTTTCATGGTATAATCATACCCGTTGATTTTAATATTCACTGTACGCATTCTTCGATCCTCCTGTTAGCAATTTGCAAAAAATTCTGCTTCATCATACTCATCTACATGACCTTCCGGAATCTCATATCCCAGAGGTCGTACCGGATATCTCCACATCGGGATATCTTCTGTAAACAGTTCCATCTCGCCATCAGCGCCCTGTCTGATATTTATCCATTTCAGCCAGTTCTTATCATCCATTTCCGGATAATCTGAGCGGTAATGTGGATACATGATACCACGGGTCTCTTTTCGCATCTCTGCAGAACGGAAGATCATTTCCAGACAAAGGATCGTATCTGCTGCTTCCAGACATTTTGAAAGAGAGTGCGGATCATCTGCCGTCAGATGCGGCACAATCGCTTTCATCTTTTCGATATCAGCATACACTTCCTGTATCTCTTTCTCATTTTTCAGAATACATTTATGTACATCAAAAATATATGTTTCGATCATATCATAGATCTCTTTGAAATGATGCGTATCATTTCTGTGAAGCGGCGCATAGATTTTCTCTTTTAATGCTGCAATCTGATTCAGATCCAGTTCATCCCAGTCTGCTTTTGCCGCATACGGAGCGATACTGTCTCCGGCCATCATACCTGTTGTGGAAGCATTTCCGAGACCATCGCCACGGGTCCATCCAAAATACGCATTTCCCTGTGTGGAAATCTTACCCGGAGCCCAGAGTCCTTCCACGCCTGTCCGGATCTCTTTATCTACTTTGATCGGTTCTACCTGGATAACGGTCTTAATGGTAGTCTCAACCACATCTCCCATCGTTCCCAGATTTTTCTGTGTCTTGTCAAATACCAGATGCTCCCATTTCATTTTGTCACGGAACATACGCTGGGTAGATTCATTCATATCTGTTCCACCAATCATCATACGGACTTCATCCGGATGAGCAAGATCGACGGTCAGAGGACCATTTCCAGCAGCCACTTCTTTTACCATGGCATCTACCAGAGCAGGGGTTACTTCCCATTCTTTATGACCGATATATTTATCTGTCAGATTTTCGCCATTTTTGTTGCAGATCATATTGAATCCACCATAGATTGGGGTATTAGTCTTTTTAAATACCACATCTACCTGTGTGGAAAATTCTACATTTCGCATCACAGCGCCTACACGGTACATTGCTCCGACACCGGTTCCATAACCCATAAATTCCAGACCTATTTTTTTGAAATGACATCCCTGTGTCGCCATGGCAACTGCTTTTGCATGGAAGATCTTACATTCCATGTGATCCATGTCAAATCCAATCGCACCGATAACTTTTCCACCCTTACTTGTAAGCAGTTCAAAAATGTTGACCCTGCTCAGCAGTCGGATACCAAGCTTCAGTGCCATCTGACGCAGCTGTGCACAGACATCGATGGATACGCCACCCATATCCAGAGCATCCGGGATGAACGGAAGCGGTGTAGCCTCTCCATCCTCATTACAGGATGTAATAACGCCACAATGTTTCATATAGTCAATGTTATCTCTGTGATATACGAGATAATCTCTTAAAAATTCCTGATCATTCAAAAATGGTGTATGCGCATGTACCAGATATTCCAGCGCATTTTTTACGCCATTCTGATGCTTAGATGTAGCACGGATTCCGTTTCCGGCTTTTGTCGCCTGTCCATTCCATCCGATGATACCTTTATCAATAACAAGGATATCCAGTGACGGGTCATTCTCTTTTGCACGGATCGCAGTTACCAGACCCGACATACCGCCTCCAACGACGAGAATATCCGAAGTATACAGTTCTCCATAATCTTTTACATCTGCCATGATTTCTACCTCCTACTCGCCATCTTTCTTCATCAGTGCAGCACTGTACTCCAGCGGATCCACCTGCAATGCTGAAATAACCTGAATATCAATGACATTGTTCAGGCAATCCATCTCACACTGGTAACATAATACGCATTCATCCGGATATTTCGGATATGCATAATGTTTCTCTTCATCCCACTGCCATACATTTTCCATACAACGGCGGATACATCTTCTGCAACCGCAGCAACGGTCGGTGTCTACCACATAGCGAACGCTCTGCTGCTGGCCTTTGTTCTCAACTATCATCCCATCTTCCTCCTGATCAAATAATTCTCTTTTACTCTCCCGATTTCTATACCTTATACTCCCTTCGGTTGATGATAAAAGTATATCTCTATTCGGCAATTACAAGATCATCTCATTTTGCAGGAATTAAACTGCCATTTTCTACAGTTATATAGAAATTTTTTTATCTGAAAAACTATGATTTTTCCTGTATATTTTATGTGCTTTTCTAAAAGAAAAAGCCATCGCAAAAAACTGCGACAGCTTTTTCAAGGTAATTTATGGGTATTTTATTGTAAGGGTAAGATATTGGCTTTACTTATTATTAGATTTTCTGTATTACAGTATTTATAGTATGTTTTTGTCTTTTATGAAAACAACCTCGCATCTTTACGAATATCGCTTACATACGTTCTCTTACAACTGCAACAAATTCTCCGATAGTATTCAGATTACTTGCCTCCTGAATCTCGATCGTCACATCAAGTTCTTCCTCAATGGTAGAGATCATAACGATCATCTTCATGGATTCGTTGGACAGATCTTCACGAATATCTGTATTTAATGTAATGGCAGATGCGTCTACTCCATAGGCATCTGCTGCTGCCTCAATGACTGTTTTTGCAACATCGTCCAACTCTCCGTCAGATGCCGCCGCAGTTGACTGTGTTGCAGAAGCACCTGCGCTTTCCGTTTCAGCACCTGCATCAATGGTCTCTTCTCCCAGTCTCTCTTTTACTACATTTACAAACTCTCCAATGGTATTCAGATTGCTCGCTTCCTGAATTTCAATCGTTACATCCAGCTCATCCTCAATAGTAGAAATCATAACGATCATCTTCATAGATTCGTTGGACAGATCTTCACGGATATCTGTATTTAATGTAATGGCAGATGCGTCTACTCCATAGGCATCTGCTGCCGCATTGATCACAGCCTGTGCTGTTTTATCACTGCTAATGTCTGCCGTCTTGGCTGGAGCTGCAACTTTTGCTTCCTCTTTCTGAGTTTTTGGTGCCTCAATCTCCGGAATCTTTTTAAATCCATTGTCTTCCACCAGTTCCCAGGCTACGACTTTGACATCCTCATCCTGGAAGATCAGAGGTTTTACTTCTACTTCATGTTCTTCAATATATTTATCAAATTCTGCATATTTGTCATAATCAATATGTAACAGGCTGGCATTGAAAGAATTGATATCCATATCCGGGATTGCTACTTCTACTGCAAAATAATCGCCATGTTCGTTTCTGAATTCCGGATCGCCAAATGCACCCTTTGTAATAAGTGCCTGTTTTACAACGCCACGCATATTGGTAAGGTCTACCCATTCTGTATCCAGGCATCCACACTCATTGCAGCACAGATAAGGAGGAAATTCAATATGTCCGCATCTGGTACATTTCCGTCCCAGAATGGTTCCTTCTTCCAAAGCATCATAATACGTTTTTACAATCGGTTTTAAATCATATTTTGTCATTTTAACCATCTTCCTCCTCTCCTATTTTCTCTCCATCATGATGTTCAATACATTCTGACTTCCGCCAAATCCACGAAGCATTGCACGTTTTACATCATGCTGAACCTGTGTTGCTCCTGCATCGCCACGCATCTGATGAACTGCTTCGTATACATCATGTAATCCGGAAGCTCCCGCTGCATGACCATACTGACAACGACCGCCATTTGTATTGATCGGACGGTCTCCGTCAAATGCGATACGACCTTCTTTTGTATACTGCCATCCTTCCCCTTTCGGAAGATACTCACAGGTTTCTGCGGAAAGGAATTCGGACTGATTGTAGAAATCATTTGCCAGGAAAATATCCATGTCAGCGCCGGTCAGACCTGTCAGTTCTTTTACCTGACGATAAGCATTTTGTGTCGCATACATCTCGTTTCGAGGATTTCCTGCTTCTACATTTGAATGTCCAATACCGAGAATCTCAATCGGATGATCAGTATATTTGTAAGCCAGCTCAGTCGGGCATACAACAACCGCTGCTGCACCGTCACAACGCTGTTCAAAATGAGAGCCTCTCATATATTTACCAATCAACGGATTAAATTTTGAATGAAGATACTCATATGCAGAATCCATTCCATTTGCCGCCGCCAGTTCTTCATAAGTATTATTGGTAATCGTACTGAGGGGATTCAAAGCAGCTGCACGGCGGCAGTTGATGGATAACGCTGTCATCATCGCATCCACATCTTCTGCACTGACATTGTTTTCTTTGATATAATAATCCAGCCAGGACTCGGAATTAAATGGCAAAGAACCACGAGTAAATAATGTATAATCTCTGCACTGTGTGGAAGCAAGTACGTCGTGGAAAATGGCATCTGTTCCAAATCGTCGTTTTGTAACTACTCTGGTCGGATATGCGATGGAATATGGGGTCTCAATACATCCGCTTAATACCATGTCATACTGTCCGGATGCAACAAGAGATACCGCAGTCTCAATACCTACATATCCAGTTGCACATGCCTCACTGTGATGATAAGAACCTTTTCCCTTCATGCCGATCCAGTTTGCTACATGCATATTTGGAGTAGCAAGGTTACTGGTCCAGCCCGGTCCTGCCTGTCCATGGATATAAAATTCCACGTCACTTCCATCTACGCCTGCATCTTTCATAGCATCTCTTGCTGCATATGCAAACAGCTCCTGCTCGTTCATGCCATCTACAGACGGATCATCCAGAATACGGATAAACGGTGTTGCACCAACGCCGATAATAGAAACGCTTCTGCTGAATGGTTTTAATTTTGGAAGATTATCATTAAAGCTCATCGTTCATTCTCCTTATCTTTTTTATACACTCGAAATTTTCTTTCCATGGGCTTTCCGGTCGGGAATCTTCCTTCCGGTCAGATTTTCACGCAGAAAATTCCAAGTGCATACTTTATTTTAACAGTTATCTGTTCTGGTATTATTGTATAAAAAATAAAGCAGCAAGCGTTTGTATGATAACAAGGAAAACACTGCTCATTTTTCTACATAATTGTAGGATAGGCTTTATAGCTTGTACATTTATATAAATTTAATGTATAATGCCTACATAATATATGGATGTATTACATCTGATCGAATCGTAAATCGATGCTTTGTTCCGAGAGCACATCTTCATTATTTTTACGGAGGTTTTCACATATGTACATAGGATTAAAAAATATACAGCGCCTGCTGACAGATGCAGGCTATCCCGTCACGCTGACATCTTCAGATGAGACCCATGCCCTGACCGGCTGGTACAAGCTGACAGATGCGCCGGAACCGTTAAATATGCATACCCTGTATGCCTGTCGTTATGGAGAAGAACTGCTTTCCTTTCCTTACATTGAACACATGCATATCGTCTGCATCCTTCCAACGGATACCGATGCCGATGCTCTGTCCGGACAGTTCCCAGATAGCTTAAGCATCTTATTTGTAACGTGTGAACAGCCGGAAAACATCTACAGTATTCTGCAGAATTATTTTCACATTCAATGCGGTGCCAGCTACTACGGCTCCACACTGCTGGATTTTCTCGCTTTTGACAATGGGCTGCAACCTGCTGTGGAATACTCTTATCGCGTATTTGGAAATCCGGTATTTGTTTTTGATACCAACTTTAATTTGATTGCAGCTCCATTTGATCATCTGAAGGGGCAAAATTTTACTGACCGTATTTTGGAGAAAAAGGGCTTTACTGACCGAGACTTTAAAATGGCCAGCCGTCAGAACAATATTCATGAAAAAGTCAAACGAAGCGAGATCCCGATTCAGGCCTTTAATGAAGAACTTGGGTACGAACAGCTCTATTGTTCCATTGATACCAGCAAAGATCTGGGACATATCGTAGTCTCTGCAGTCAATAAACCCTTTGAGCCCATTGACTCTGAGCTTCTCCTGACACTGAAAAAATATATCTGTGAACAGATGAAGAAAGATTCGTTCATTCAGAACTCCCGTGGATTCAATTACGAGTATTTTATCCGGGATCTTCTGGATCATAAAGTGGCAGCGGATCGTTCTTCCATCGGAAAGCTGAACTATGTGAAAGATGACTTTGCCGGAAATAACTACTGTATAGTAATCGAAATTGCCAAAAGTCTGGAAACCATCAATGCAAGACATGTGCGGAATATACTGGAAAGCCGGATTCCATATTTAAAGACCGTTATATACAACGGACAGCTGATTGTCATCATTACCATGCCTTCTCATCAGCTGATCCCGAAAGAATACAACGAAACATTGCAAAAACTTTGTGTAGAAAATGGTCTGTATGCCGGTCTCAGTAACTGTTTTCAGGATATCCTGAATCTGGAAGAATATTATAATCAGGCACTGCGCGCCATCGAACTTGGCATGTGTAAAGATAATGCACCAAACCTGTTCTCCTATGAGCAATATTATCTGGAGCATCTGCTGAATTCCTTTACCATTAATGAATCCAGCTGGACCTTCTGTCATCCAAAGATGCAGTTTCTGCTGGATTACGACAAGGAACATCATTCGGAACTGGCTTATACGGTATATATGTATCTGACCCATGAACGAAATCTTGTGGTAACGGCAGAGGCTATGGATATGCACCGGACTTCTCTCGTTTACCGTTTTAAAAAAATCTATTCCCTTATTGGAGATAACTTTGACGATTACCGGGAACGGATGTATCTAATCCTGTCTTATGAGATGAACCGGCCGGATGCTACAGATCAATAATTTCATTGTTTTATTTAAAAACGGATCTGTTTAAACAGATTTCCTTTCCAGTAGCAAGCAAAAATACCTGCAGACGGCAACTCAGAAAATTTATTCCTGTGCCTGTCTGCAGGTATTTTTATTATGTCTATATTTTTATTATATTTATATTTTTGTCACGTATAATCTTTCACATATGTATTCCTAATCCACACATAAAAAACTCTGTACACCTTCTCCAGATTTTCCAGAATCGCAATATGCTGCGGATGGGCTTCTTCACACTCCATTCCTCCTGTTATTCTAGTTATTACCAGACGGCAGATACGGTCTTAATGAATTTGCCACAGAACTGATCGGCATTGTCTGCAGCCATACATGCCCAGGACCAGTCACGACCGTATTAAACAGTCCCTCCCCACCAAAGAGTACATTTTTTACTCCCGGAACTGTCTGGATATCCATCTGACAGCTGGCGCTCATCGCAGCCAGATTACCGGTGTCTACCACAATCTTCTGTCCTGCTGCCAGCTCGTATTCTACGATGCTTCCGTCAAACTCCGCAAAGACGATTCCATTTCCGGAAACCTTCTGCATGATAAATCCTTCTCCTCCAAACAGACCGCTTCCAATCTTTTTGCGGAAATGCACGGACAGCTTTACTCCTGCTTCCGATGCCAGAAATGCACGTTTCTGAAGTATGTATTCCTGTCCAGCCCCTACCTGAAACGGTATGATCTTGCCCGGAAAACAGCTTGCAAAAGCAATCATGCCATTACCGCCCTGTGCTGTATAAATGTTCTGGAAGAAAGAATCACCGGAAAACATACGTCCCATACCCTTTCCGATTCCACTTGTCTTTGTCTCCATCCTCATATTTGGAGACATCCATGCCATGGCCCCACGCTCTGTGATCATGCTTTCATTTGCATCCAGTTCACAGATTACAACCGGTAAATTATCACCTTGAATATTATATTTCATAATTAACTCCCTTCTTTCCCCTACAGTATCTGGCAAAAAATTCATCTGCAAAAATACCATGCCTGACTGTAAGAAAACCATAATACTGTTTCTTAGCTACACCCTGTTTTGCATCTTGACATTAACACAAAACAATTTGTCTTACAGTAAAAGATATCCATTAAACGATCAAATATCAGTTACAGATGTTGAGAAAAATCTGTATTACCCAACATCTGTATTTTATCATATTGTTTATACACTTTCCATATTTCTGTAAAAGAATAAGATTATTTTAAGTATTTAAACATACTGTCTATCCGTATTAGCTTTATTTGTTTCCTAAAAGCAGTGATTCATACATATTTTTCAGTAAACCGATAAAACCACATTTTTTAAGTCATTATCTTTATCTGCTACCATAGATGTAACAAATGAATCACGCCTCTCACAAACCGATAGGTTATGTTCTCCAGTTCTCTGGAAGCATTTTTCAATTCCTTACGGATCTCAATACTCTGGGGACAGTGCTGCTCACATTTTCCACATCCCACGCACAGGGACGCACTGGTGGGTGTCTGACGGAAAGTAGTACATTGCATGTATCCTCTTCTCGCCACCCGTTTGTTCTCACTGTAGATCAGATTATAAAAACTGAATGCGCCGGGAATATCCACTCCTTTCGGACAGGGCATACAATAGCCGCATCCGGTACACCCCACTTTCATACTGTGATTGATGTCATCCCGCAGGGAATCAATAAACTGCTCTTCTTCTACCGTAAAAGAACCAGCCTTCGTCTCTGATGCTGCACGGCAGTTTTCCTGTACCATTTCTACTGAATTCATTCCTGACAGCACGGTCGTCACTTCCGGCTGGTTCCAGAGCCAGCGGAATGCCCATTCCGCCGCACTTCTTCCAGATGGATGTTCTGACACTTTCTGTTTTGCATCTTCCGGCAGCAGATTGACCAGTTTTCCACCTCGCAACGGTTCCATAATCATAACCGGTATCCCACGTTCTGCGGCATAATGCAATCCCCGCCGTCCCGCCTGACTGTTCTCATCCAGATAGTTATACTGGATCATGCAAAAATCCCAGTCATAAACATCGATCAGGTCACAAAAATCCTGCGTATTTCCATGATAGGAAAATCCGATCCGGTGTATCTGTCCGCTGGATTTCTTTTCCGCGATCCACTGTTCGATGCCAAGAGATTTCAGCTTCTCCCAGCTTTCCACATTGGTCAGCATATGCATCAGATAAAAGTCAATGTAATCTGTCCTGAGTCTGCGCAACTGCTCCTGAAATGTCTTTTCCAAGCCTGTCTTTGACTTGATCAGATAATGAGGAAGCTTATCTGCGATATAGATCTGCTCCCGGCAATGGTTCCGCTCAAAGATCTTTCCGATAGCCTCTTCACTTCCGTTGTAAATATATGCAGTATCAAAATAGTTGACGCCAAGCTTGATAGCTTCCAGTATTTCTGATTCCGCCTTATCAAGATCAATCTTTCCATTTTCCTTTGTAAAACGCATGCAGCCAAAAGCCAGCGTCGATATTTGATTTCCCTTTTTGTCCAAACGATATTGCATGAGTTCTCCGTTTCCTGCTTATATTTATATAAAAAGTATTTTTCGCCCAAATACTCTTACTATAAAATACCCATTTTTTTAAATATTGTAGCACAGAAAAACAGGGAGCGTCAAACCAACTCCGTTAAACTGTGATATACATACTTTATTCTTCTTACACTTTCATTATTTTGTTAGCACTCAACTAAAAAGAGTGCTAATTTTCTATTGACTTTTTCAAAATCCGGTATTATAGTTCTATTAGAACATTTTCATTGGAACTGTTTCAGGTACAATTTTTTATTTATCGCATACCAGAAGCCCTTATGTGATGTTATAACTATCTACAATTTTCACATATGACAGAAACAGAATTTTCCATCATGAAAAATAAAAATCAAAAGTAGCTGTTCTCTGACAGAACGATTACAAAAATAATAACTTACAGGAGTGATGTATTATGAGTAACAAACACGGAAGTCTTTCCATTAACAGTGACAACATTTTTCCTATTATAAAAAAATGGCTCTATTCTGATCATGATATCTTCTATCGTGAGCTGATTTCTAACGGATGCGATGCCATTACAAAATTAAAGAAACTTGATATGATGGGCGAATATACCCTGCCAGATGATTACGAAGCTAAGATCCGCGTAGTCATCAACCCGGAAGAGAAAACTCTGAAATTCATTGATAACGGTCTTGGTATGACTGCTGACGAAGTCGAAGAATATATCAACCAGATCGCATTTTCCGGTGCTACTGATTTCATCGAGAAATACAAAGACAAAGCAAACGATGACCAGATTATCGGTCATTTCGGACTTGGTTTCTACTCCGCATTCATGGTAGCTGACGAAGTTCATATCGATACCCTTTCTTATAAAGAAGGCGCCACACCGGTACACTGGGAATGTGACGGCGGTACAGAATTTGATATGCAGGACGGCGACAAAACAACCGTTGGTACTGAGATCACACTGTTCCTGAATGAAGACTGTGTAGAATTCTCCAACGAATACCGAGCAAGAGAAGTCATTACCAAATACTGTTCTTTCATGCCGACCGAGATTTATCTGGAAAAAGAAAACGCAGAGCCGGAATATGAGACTATCCCTGCTGACGAAGTAACAGAAAAAGATACGGTTATCGAGACAATCGTTGAAGAAGCCAAAACAGAAGAGAAAGAAAACGAGAATGGCGAAAAAGAGGTTGTAGAGGTATCTCCTCGCCAGGAGAAAGCAAAAATTCTGAAACGCCCGGTAGCATTAAATGAGCCGCATCCGCTGTGGACAAAAACTCCGAGCGAATGTACCGATGAAGAATACAAAGAGTTTTACCGCAATGTTTTCCATGATTACAAAGAGCCGTTGTTCTGGATTCATCTGAATATGGATTATCCGTTCAACTTAAAGGGCATCCTGTACTTCCCGAAGATCAATACCGAATATGATTCCATCGAAGGTACGATCAAACTGTACAACAACCAGGTATTTATCGCAGATAATATCAAAGAGGTTATCCCGGAATTCCTGATGCTGTTAAAAGGCGTTATCGACTGTCCGGATCTGCCGCTGAACGTATCCAGAAGTGCGCTGCAGAATGATGGATTTGTAAAGAAAATCAGCGATTACATCACGAAAAAAGTTGCAGACAAACTTATCGGCATGTGTAAGACCGAAAAAGAAACTTACGAGAAATACTGGGATGATATCAGCCCATTCATCAAATTCGGTTGCTTAAAAGATGAGAAATTCTGTGACAAGATGAATGATTACATCCTCTTCAAAGATCTGGATGATAAATATCTTACTCTCCCGGAAATTCTTGTAAAAGAGGAAGAAAAAGAGAATACGGAAGATACTGCGGAAGAAAAAGCAGAAGATTCCGCAGCAGAGGAAAAAGACGACAGAAAGACCATCTACTATGTAACTGATCCGCAGCAGCAGGGTCAGTACATCCAGATGTTCAAAGAGCAGAATATGCCTGCAGTCATCTTGAACCACAACATCGATACTTCTTTCATCTCCCAGCTGGAGGCCAGAAATCAGCATTATAAATTCATGCGTATTGATGCTGATGTAACTGATGCACTAAAAGAAGAAGTTTCTGAAGAAGAGCTGAAAGCTGCACAGGATGCTCTGACTGAGACATTCCGCAAAGCACTTTCCAACGATTCTTTGGATATAAAAGTAGAAAAATTAAAAGATGCTTCTATCGCTTCTATCATTACAGTAAATGAAGAGACACGTCGTATGAAAGACATGATGAAGATGTACAATATGTACGGTATGGATCCGTCCATGTTCAATGCATCTGAGACACTTACTCTGAACGTAAGCAACGATCTGGTTAGATATATTTTGGACAACAAAGATTCTGAACATGTTCCGGCATTCTGTGAACAGCTCTACGATCTGGCAAAACTGTCCAACCAGCCGCTTACTCCGGATGAGATGAAGAAATTTGTAGACAGAAGCAATCAGATTATGATGCTTCTGACAAAATAACAGAGCTTGCAAATTTTATCTCTGTCCTGCCCACTTTTGGCGGTCAGAATGCTTATGAAAATACATTTTTCATACTGAAATATCCATAAATGATAATAACAAAAGAAGGTATACATTTCTTTAAATAGAGATGTATACCTTCTTTTTTAACTCTTTTTAAATCAAATCAATACTTTCGTAATCCGATAGAGCCATCGTCTTCTGTATTGTCAATGCTGCGGATTTCCACATAATATCCGGCATTGTCATTGACTTTTACATAAACCCTCTCTCCTACTTTGTGACCTAAAATCGCTTTTCCGATGGGAGACTCCGTGCTGATCAAACCTTTCAATGAATTTCCACGAACCGTTGTAACCAATGTGTACTCTTCTGTCTCATCATCATCTTCAAAGTAGACCTGCACCTTGTTGTTAATGCCAACCTCATCATTTTTCGATTCATCAGACACAACTTTTGCGGTCTTAATCATTCTCTCCAGATAACGGATACGGCTTTCATTCTGATTTTTATCTTTTTTTGCTGCATGGTATTCGAAATTCTCACTGAGATCACCCTGCGCCCTCGCCTCTTTGACTGCTTCCAGCGCTTCTTTTCGCACAACAAGCTTCCGGTATTCGATCTCTTCTTTCATCCGCTGTATGTCTTTTTCTGTCACTTCATCATACATAGCTTTACCCTTCCTATATACAAATTTTGATAAATATATCGTTGTACATCCAATATCTTCTGTAATCCACATTTATCTGAAATAACATTTTCATACTTTTATAGCTCCAAAAATGTTACTATTTGTATTTATCAGCAACTTTAACCTTTTCAACACATCAAAAGCACAAAACTTTCTGTTATTTGCCCTCATATGTAATAACAGATTCTACGTCATAACCTTTCAGACGTTCTCTGCCGTTTAATCCTGCAAGCTCCATCAGGAATACGATTTTTACGACTTCGCCGCCAAGCTGCTCTACCAATTTGATCGCAGCTTCTACTGTTCCGCCGGTAGCCATCAGATCATCGATAAGAACGACTTTCTGACCTGGTTTAATAGAATCTTTGTGCATCTCGATCACAGCACTGCCATACTCAAGGTCATATTCCTGTGATACTGTCTCACACGGAAGTTTGCCTTTTTTACGGATCAGTACCAGACCTTTGTTCATTGCATATGCAAGAGGTGCTCCAAAAATAAATCCTCTGGACTCTGCACCTGCGATCACGTCAAAATCTATACCTTCCAGTTTTTTCTTCATCTCATCAATAGCAAGATGGAAACCATCTGCATCCTGGATCACAGTGGTAATATCGCGAAACAGCACGCCTTCTTCCGGGAAATCCGGAATAGATCTTACATAATCTTCTACTCGTTTCATATAAACGTTTCTCCTTCGTTTTTATCTTTTCATTTTTAGGGCATTTTTCCTGCCCTATATCTTACCTATTGTATCTTTCCTACTACAAAAATGCAACAATTTTTCCAAACAACAGCAAAACACCTCCCATAAAATGAGAGGTGTCTCGCTTTAAAGTTTAAAATATAAGGATAGGTTCTGTTATTTCAACTTTTAGAATTAATCAAACATATCCGGAAGCCATTTCTTCGGATCTACTTCAAGGAACTGAGATCTCTGGAAATGATCTTTCAGACCAAATGGCATTGTGCAGTCAAAGATTGTCTTGCAGGAAATACCTTTGTCTCTGATCATCGGATTGTAGGATGTCTCCTGTGTATGATCCAGCGGATGGCATCTTACACCTGGGATAAAGATGGTGTCGATGTCTCCCTGATAACGGGTATTCAGAGCCCATAATACATCGTTGCTGTCGAACGGATCTACATCTTCGTCAACAAGAATAACATGTTTCAGTTCGTTGAATGCAGAGAATGCAAGGAGTGCAGCCTGACGCTGACGTCCCTCATCACTCGGTACGCTCTTCTTGAACTGCAGGATTGCAAGATATTTTCCGCCTCCTGATGGATGAGCGTAAACATTTAACAGACGACCTGGCATAGCTGTCTCTACCATATTAATGATACTTGCTTCTGTCGGAAGACCAGCCATATGTACATGCTCTTCGGATGGTCCGATAGTTGTCTGCATGATCGGGTTTACTCTGTGAGTTACTGCTTTAACTTTGATGATCGGAACCATCGGTGCAGGACCAGTCTGTCCCGGGAATTCCGGCATAGCTTTTCCTGTTCCTGTAGAACGATCTTCCGGTACTCTCTCGTGAGGCATCAGAAGACCTTCGATAACGTACTCAGCGTTTGCTACTGCTTTCTCACCGATTGTAAGACAGTTTACAAGCTCTACCGGCTGTTTACGGATTGCGCCTGCACATCCGAGCTCGTTGTATCCGATTGGTGTTGTAGGCGGCTCAAATCCTGCTGCAAGGTAGATAGCCGGATCAAGACCGATGCTGATAGAGATCGGCATTGGTTTGTCCATCTTCTCATATTTGTCATAGAATGCGCCAAGGTGTCTTGCACCCGGTGTAATCCACATAGACAGCTCATCTTCACTCTGGAGACACAGTCTGTGAATTGTTACGTCAGAATCTCCGTTCTCCGGATCTGTACCATAGCAAAGACCCATTGTAATATACGGACCTGCATCTTCCGGTGTATTGGTCGGTGCCGGAACGATCTTACGGATATCAAATCCCTCATCTGTTGCGTAATGGATAACTTCCTGACATGGAGCTTTCTCGCCTGTGAAATCTACTGGCGGAATTGGGTTTTTAACAGCATCTTTCAGGTAAAATCCCAGTTTCTCCGGTTCTGTTCCCAGTAATGCAGCTACTCTCTTACGGCTTGCAAGCATACCGATGATTACTCTTGCATCCGGATGTCCTTTGATTGTGTTAAACATCATAGCCGGACCAACTTTTGTAGGACGCATAACGGTTCCTGCTGCTCCTACATAACGATATACGCCAGACAACTCCGCTTTCGGATCTACCTCAACGTCTGTTTCAACATACTCTCCCGGAATTGACTTGATCAGTTCAATTGCGGAACGCAGATCATTTACACTGCTCATACAAAATCCTCCTATTCCTTAATCCTTTATGTTCTAAAAAACTTTAGATTGCATAAATTATAACACCGTATAGCGGTTATACAGAAACTGTTTTTTGCATAAATTTATTCACAATTTTTTTCATCGATATTTGTGCATTATTTTTTTTGACTGACATTACTCTGGCATGTTACACTAGGGCTTGTTTAGGATTTATCAAAGTACTGTTTTCTTTTTTAAGACATACATCTATATCAACATAATGATAACATAATCAGCCTCACATAAAAAGGCTGTAGAAAGGAGACGGTATATGTATAAGTGACAGTCAGGCTGATCATTTATGATATACCAAAATCATACATGAAACGTTTAGTAATAGGTATCAGCGGTGCCAGCGGCATCCCATTAGCAATCGGCGTCTTACAGGCTCTTAAGGAGATTCCTGACTGGAACAGCTGCCTTGTCATCTCTCGTGGTGGTGAAAAAACGATCGAAATGGAATCAAAATATACGGTGGAAGAGGTCAAAGCCATGGCAGATGAAGTATATGACAACAGCAATATCGGCGCTGCCATCGCCAGTGGTACCTTTAAGACCGAAGGAATGGTTGTCGTTCCGTGCAGTATGAAAACACTGTCCGGTATTGCAAATGGTTATTCCGATACCCTGCTTCTGCGGGCTGCAGACGTTATCTTAAAAGAACGCAGAAAACTGATCCTTGTGGCAAGAGAGACTCCTTTTAACACGATTCATCTGCGGAACATGCTCTCTCTTTCCGAAATGGGTGCTGTTATCATGCCTCCAATGCAGACATACTATAATCATCCGAAAACTGTTCAGGATATGATTGACCATATGACCGGAAAGATTCTTGATTCTTTTGGTATTGAATTCCATAAATTCCGCAGATGGAATCCGGATAACCAGTAAGTCCTGGCAAACTTTTTTATTGGATAATATCAGACAAAACGCCATAAAATATGAGCGTTTTGTCATTGTTATGCGAAAATCAAATAACGTTTCCCACATCCTGCATAACTGCAATTTTACCAAATTTTATATAATGTAAGTAGCGTTTATGATAACATTTGCTTATAATGTACATAAGAATTATCATATGCTACATGAGGAAAATGATTAGCAGAATTTTATTGGGGTGAGAATATGTGTATTTCAAATTACGCTTCTATTAACCGAAAACTGTCCATTTCTGAAATGGCGCAGATCCATGATATCAGCAGACAGACTCTGATCTATTATGATAAAATCGATCTGTTTAAGCCTGAAATCATCGATGACAAAAATGGCTATCGCTACTACAGTACTCTTCAGATCCCGCAGCTGCGCGAGATTTGTTTTTTGCGTTCGATTGGTATGCCATTGGACGACATCCGGAAGAACAATGCCTACAACAATTCTGAATCTACCATTGAACTTCTGGAATCACAGTACGATAAACTGAGTGCAGAAATCGAAAAACTTGAAGCGCAGAAAAAACAGATTGCAAAACGGGTGGATATTTACCGACATGCAACCGGTTATTCTGATACCGCTTTCAAGCCGACGATTGAATATTTTCCTGAGCGCCGTGTGATCTATCATGAGTGGGATGAAAACAACCATACACGCTATGAACTGCATTTTGCACTGATGAAAATCTGGAATGAAGCTGAGGAATGTGGCATTCTTCCGTCCAGACGCTGGGGAGCATTGATTTTCAAAGATCAAATAGAAAACGGAACCCCTCTGAAACATGCGGGCGGTTGCTGTATTGTAAATCATGATCTTCCGGATAATGTTCCAGGCTCTCATATTTTAAAAGCCGGTGAATATGTCTGTATGCCAAAATTCGGTATGCCTTATGACACCAGCCATATTGACAAACTGATGCGCTGGATTGAGGAAAATGATTATGAAGTCGTAGGCGATATCTACGACGAATGTCTGATCGACGCCATCTTCTATGATGATGACAACGAGCTGGATTTCTGTGAACTGCAGATTCCGATCAAAAAGAAGGAACACTGATAGAAAGGAATTGAACAATGGCATATTATGTAAAAAAGAAAACAAAAAAAGATATTGAAAAAGAACAGGAGCTTCAGAAGAAAAAAGGTCTTTCCCGTGAGAAAAAATTATTTTTCAATGTTTTCGGATGCTGTATTGTTCTTGTAGTCGTAGCCATTATTTATGTAGTACGCTCTCTTTCTTAATGGTATTATGAAAGAACTTCCTCTGTGATTTCAAATGAACTTACAGACGGATTTTCTATATATTTATGTTTACTCCAAACCTATTATACTACCGGAACCGGCGGTGCCTGTGGCGCTGCCGGTTCTTATATTTTAACGAAAGGGGAATCTCTGATGCAGAGATTCCCCTTTCCATGAGCTATATGTTATGAGTGAGTTTTGCAAAAAAAGGCACTGCAATCAACTTGCAGCGCCTTTGCTATCACGATTATTATACTACATCGGATCTTTTGCTATGTCAAGATATCCGATATATCTTTCCATTATTTATGCCACAGCACAATTGCAGATTACTGACTTACAATTTCATCCATCATATCAGATTTCTCATGCACTCACTCTTCTGAATCTGATACAACAGCATGTCATCTTCCACAGAAAATCTTCTTTCATGTGAACTCCCCATTGTCTAAAGCCAATGGGCTTCCTACTTCACAGACCTCGTAATCTACATCTCCACAGGCTTCAAAGTTACTTTTTCAGCCAGTGCATCATATACATCTAACCATCTACTTCTGTTCCGCAAACTCCGCTTCCTGGTATTTCTGTATAATATGCCCGTACAGTGTCTGTACCGCCGGCGCCATAAAGTCCGGATTCAATACTGAGATGCCGATAATACGGCAAGCTTCCGGCTCTGTGGGATAACAGTCTACGGAATATGGAATATCGTTCATAACCATTTCCGGCATGATACAGATTCCAAATCCCTTTGATACGATCGCAATAGTAGACAAATCATCCACCACATGATAATCAGACTGCACATTCAGATGGTTTTCATGGAGAAAGTTCTGGATATCCGCATCTGTTGTCTCCATCTGAGATACAAAGACCCGATCCCGCATCTCTGCGATCGTCATGCTTTTGCTGGATCTGTCCTTTGGAAATCCCTTCGGCACAACGCAAAGCAGCGGGTCTATGTACAATGGTTCGATGGGGAGATCTTCTGCACTGGACAATGAGAGAAATCCCATATCTACGATCCCTGTCTTGATCCAGTGGGATACATCCGCATAGGTTCCCTGATAGACTTCCAGACTGATACCCGGATATTTTACCTGAAAAGATTCAATGATATCCGTCATCCAGTTCGTGCAGACGCTGGAAAAACAGCCGACCTTTACAACTCCCTGCTGTAATCCGTTCAGCTTGGATACCGCCTGATTCAGACTTTCCTCGCTGTTCAAGACGGCATTAATATAGGGCTGCAACGTCTCTCCATAATTCGTCAGAGAAATTCCAGATTTGCTTCTGGTAAAAATCGTAAATCCCAGTTCCTGTTCCATTGATGTAATAGCATGGCTGACAGCAGATGGGGTCAGATTCAACACCTGTGCAGCTTTTCGAAAACTTCCCTGTTCGACTACCGCCTGAAATACCTGATAAGATAATAATGTCATTTTTTATCTCGCACATTTATACAGCAGATCTTCCCATCTGCGGTCTACTTCTGCCTGGAACTGCTCGATGAGATGCTCGTTACCCGGTTTGAACAGATGTTTGAAACGTCCCTGGGCTCTTAAGAAATCTTCAATTGGAAGTTTTTTCTTCGGCTCATAGTTCAGGATCCATTTACCATGATCCACTTCAAACAGTGGCCAGTAGCAGGTATCTACTGCCAGTTTACAGATGTTCATGATCTCCGGTGTATCATATCTCCATCCACGCGGACATGGAGTCATGATGTTCAGGAATGCTGCACCTTCGGTGTAGATGGCTTTCTCTGCTTTCTGATGAAGATCGGAAAAAGTTCCAAGAAGTGTGGACTGTGCCACATACGGAACGTCATGGTCTGCGATAATGCTTGCCAGATCTTTCCGGTTCTGCATCTTACCATCGGACTGACTACCTACTGGTGTGGTCGTTGTATCGGCATACATCGGTGTTGCGGAAGAACGCTGGATACCGGTGTTCATATATGCGCCATTGTCATAGCAGACATATACGAGGTCATGATTACGCTCCATTGCTCCGGAAAGAGACTGGAATCCGATATCATACGTACCGCCGTCTCCACCGAATGTAATAAATTTAAATGTTTCGTCTGCCGGAATCTTGCCACGTTTTTTCAGTGCTTTGTAGGCAGCCTCTACACCACTTAAGGTAGATCCTGCATTCTCAAATGCATTGTGGATATAGCTGTCTTCCCATGAAGTATATGGATACATGAAAGAAGATACTTCCAGACATCCGGTCGCATTTCCGATAACAGCATGATCGCCTTCGTGAAGGGCACGGAGTACGGCACGCACTGCGATGGTTGCGCCACAGCCTGCACACATTCTGTGTCCCGGGGCAAGACGTTCCGGTTTACTCATTACTTCTTTAAAATTATATCCGCTCATCTTATGCCTCCTCTTCTCTCAGACCGATGTATTTAAACTGCTCGACCGGTTTTCCGTTCTCTACGATATCCTGTAACTCTTTAAATACGCCTTCTGCATCTTCTACAGTAAAATCACGTCCGCCAAGACCGTAAATATAATTGATTGCTTCCGGTTCAACAATCTTATTCTGGTAAAGTGCTGCTGTCACTTCACTGCCCAGTACGCCACCATTACCATTGTAGCTCTCACAACGATCCAGAATTGCGACTGCTTTGCAGTTTTTCAGTGCTTCTGCAATCTCTTTTGCCGGGAACGGGCGGAATACACGCAGTTTCAGGAGACCGACTTTCATGCCCTGCTCGCGAAGTTCATCTACCGCATTTTTTGTCGTTCCTGCGGCAGAGCCGATCATCAGCATGATATAATCTGCATCTTCGGTTCTGTATTGTTCAAAAAGTCCGTACTGTCTGCCGGAAATCTTTGCATATTCATCAGCAACATCAAGAATAACCTGCTTTGCATTTTCCAGAGCAATCAGCTGATTTTTCTTTGCCTCCATAACATAATGGGTAACGGCATACGGTCCTACAGACATCGGCTGCTTCGGATTTAACAGATAATCTTCCGGCTCATATTCTCCAACGAATTCTTTTACTACATCATCTTCCAACAACTCGATATTTTCTACTGCGTGGCTGGTAATAAATCCATCCTGACAGATCATGATTGGAAGATGTACATCCTTGTGCTCTGCGATACGGTAAGCCTGTACAAAGTTATCGTATGCTTCCTGATTATTTTCTGCATAAATCTGGATCCAGCCGGTATCTCTTGCTCCCATACCATCAGAATGGTCACAGTTGATATTGATCGGACCGGACATAGTACGAAGAACCAGCGCCAACGCTATCGGAAGACGATTGGATGCTGCCAGCAGAAGTTCCTCCCACATAAATGCCAGACCTGCAGAAGAGGTAGCTGTCAGGGTACGGGCGCCGGCTGCAGATGCGCCGATAGCTGCACTCATGGAAGAATGCTCGCTTTCTACCGGCACGAACTCTGTATCTATCTCGCCATTTGCAATATATGTGGATACCATCTGAGGAATCTCGGTAGACGGTGTGATTGGGAATGCCGGCATAACATCCGGATTGATCTGTTTGATTGCGTAGGAAACTGCTTCGTTTCCTGACATACGTTCTTTGATTGCCATTAGTTCACACCCTCCCTCATTGTAATTGCGCCAAACGGGCATACTTTTGCGCAGATACCGCAGCCTTTACAGTGATCCAGGTCAAAGCCTGCACGTTTGCCTTCAGTTACAGGAATGCTGCTGTCCGGACAGACCGGTGCGCACAGCAGACACTGTTTACACTTGTCTTCATGATAATCCGGAGTGAAGTTTCTCCATTCTCCGGTCTTAAACAATTTGGATGTTCCGGTCGCGCAGATATGCATTCCTTCTGTCAGACCGGTATGAGGGGTTGTCTCATTGATCTTTGTGATATCGTGTTTCATTGTTTCTCCTTGGAATCTTATCATCATACAGCATGTATGACGTTATCTATTGTTTCTAAAATATATGATATTTGCTGTAGTTTAAAAACTGTGGTATATCTATCCTGTTTCA
Source organism: uncultured Roseburia sp. (assembly GCA_900557275.1). The sequence continues at coordinate 42,982 of USRX01000001.1, read as the reverse complement.
GGTGCCAGTCAGAGGAATCATCCCTGTACCTTCAAATATCTGTACAGCTATACAACTCTATGCAGCTGCCAGGTGCGTTGTCCCGGTAAATAGATATCTTCCTTTTTAACTCCGGCTTTTAAGATACAGCATCAAATGCCATTTCCAGGGCTTTCATATTTCCATCGATCACTTCCGGTTTTTTTGCGAATTTATGCTGATAGGATGCACGCATCTCACCCAGAAATGTCTCTTTTTCCATAACTTTGCTTGTAGCTACGACCGCTGCCAGCATCGGAGAGTTCGGAAAATATTTTCCCAAAGCTTCTTCTGAAATTGTTCTTGCATCTACGGTTACAACTTTTCCTGTATAACCGTTTAACTGAGGAAGTATCTCTTCCGATGTCTTTGCCGTATTTACAATAATTGCTCCTTCCGGTTTTAATCCGGCAGTCACGTCTACAGAATGTAACAATGTCTCATCTACAACTACGACGTAATCCGGATCATAAATATTGGAATGTACACGAATCTGATTATCGCTGATACGATTATATGCCGTAATCGGCGCTCCCATTCGCTCCGGACCATACTCTGGGAAACCCTGTACATGTTTGCCAGTTTTAAATGCCACGTCTGCCAGAAGCAGTGCTGCTGTTTTTGCTCCCTGACCGCCACGGCCGTGCCAGCGGATTTCAATTCCGTTCTTCATTCTATCTACCTCATCTCATTGTATGTTTTGCATATACTGTCTTTTAAATATTTCCTGTTCTCTTATAACTATATAGATACACATATCTTCATTTTGCAGCCTCCCAGACAGTGGAACAAATAGCTGCAAAAATATTTTCCATATAATAGGAAATCGGACTTTTCCTATTATACCATTGAGGAAAACAATGTAAATAGGGATAATGAATTTTTTTCAATTTGTACATGAATTATTTTCATCTTATAATTCAAACACAAAAATGAATTTCAATTCAATGTTAATTTTGTTTCATTAGGGATAACAGGATGGATATGCAAATATTTTTTTGCAAGTTTTCTATATGTTGCCATTTTTTCGCATAAATATGCCGGCGTCATGTCATATCTTCTGTTTTCTCCGTAACATGCTGCCGGACAGCACTCACAATATGTTCGCCACTCACAATGACTGCATGTTTTCGGCAAAAAAATCTTCTCCCGTTCCTGCCGCATCTGATGCCAGACTTCTGCAAAATTTTCTGGCGAAACTGCTGCTACCGGCTGTTCCATCATCCCACATAATTGCATCTGCCCTTTCCAGTTGATCCAAAATGCAGTAGATCCAGCCCTGCAGCTCATTTTTTCCATCTGTTTACTAACATTCTGCATTTCTCCCACAATATCAGCTCCCTGAAAGCGCAGATTTTGTATCTGCTCACACTTTTGTCGTATCTGAGCCTCCGAAAATCGGCTTTGATCATAGAAAAAAGCTGCTTTTGCAGCTTCCTGCGGTGTGAGCCGCTGTATTATTTGTTCTGAAGGATCTGACGTTCTGACTGGCGGAAACATGTACGTTGCTGCCTGTATTGGAATCTCCAGATCTGTTGCCAACTTACATGCATCCTGAAATTCTTTCTGATTATATGATGTCACACTGTAGTTCAGTTTCAATGGCATTTTCTGTCGCCTCAATTCATGGATAACCTCCATTACCCTGTCAAAGGCATTCTCATTTCCACATAAATGTTCATAAGTTTCACGACTTGTACCATACAGCGTCAGATTTATCCTTGCCGGCGGATCTTCACACATCTTCTGAATGTTTTGAGCTGTCAGTAACGTTCCGTTAGTATTAATGGAAACGGACAGCCCCAAAGCCTTACACCCCTGATAGATTTTCCAGAAATCGTTCCTTACAAATGGTTCTCCTCCAGTCAACAACAATAACAACATGCCTTGTTCCTGTGCCGCCTTTGCAAGTCCCAACCAGTCTTCCGTGGATAATTCCTGTCTTCTGGCACATTGATCTTGCTCTTTTCTGTGAATATAACACATTTTGCAGTTCAGATTGCAACGTGATGTCAGTTCAAATGTTCCGGACAATGGAATCTGCTGCTGCCCTGCCCGCCAGGACAGATAATCAATAAATTGTGTATAGGATAATGCCATATGCCCTCCCTGTTATTTATGATATACTGAAAAAATTTTCATCACTCTCTAAATATATTTTTTACCAATACCTGTTCTAAAATTTCCACGGCTTCTTTTTCCGGCCTGCATATCAGACGAAATACTGGAATCTGTTCTACAACTTCTGCTGCCAGTTCCAGCATTTTCGCAGTGGCTTCTGCTACTCCCGGATGTCCTATACAGTTTTCCAGCAGACCGGTCAGTGCCTCCCGCCCCCGAAGCTGTTTCACTTCATTTTGTTCTCCCTGTTCTAAAAAAACGATCGACTGCAGCTTCTTTTTAAAAGAATGGCAGATGCTGCTTGTTCCACAAAACGGTACACCATAAACCATGACGCTCCGACACTCTGTTCCATCAGATGATCTGTCAGTCACAACCCCAATCATATTTTTATCTCCATTCAGAATCTCTGCTCCCCGATATTTCCGCCACAACTCTGCCTGGGTGGATTTTCCGATACCAGATGAACCTGCAAACAGAATTATCTCCTGCCCAGTACTCACAGATGCACTGTGCAGCAGCAGCCGATCCTGCCATAACAGCTGATATCCCAAATCCATCCCTGCCCAGATATGCGCAATGCGGTTGATCCAGGGCTGTTCTATCTCTGCCAGATACAACCGCACTTCATTCCTTCTATTGTCAGCTCTCCCATTTACGGAATACTGCGCTCTGGCAAGAACTCTGCCATCCGACAGTGCCAGCAGTTCCTGCCACAACACATCCTGTTCCCTGTACAAATGCATCGTCAGAGTCTGTGTCAGAAGTTTTCCTTGTTGATCCGGCAGCTTTTTACAAAGTTTGATGATACAGAAAATATCTGTCTCATACAGCATCTTATCTGTCTGAAACAATACGCTCCATGCATCCTGCTGAAGCGGTACTTCCGAACAAAACTGTATCCTGCGTTCAGCAATCTCATATGTATAGTTGAACATGCTTCCTCCTTTTTCTCAAATGCAAATATAACAGATATATCCGTCAGGACAGCAACATCCCTTTTGAAAACGCTGCTGCCCAACGGAATCTGTCTCTGCCCAATCACTAAGAATTAAATAACACCTGACTGGAAGTAAAGTAACAGTATCCCTGTAAACCTCCGCTGCCACAGGTGTCCTCTGCAAATGTCACACCCATGCCAAGCAGGAACTGTCCAAAATCAGTCGGATCATCCTGACAGCCTTCTGTCGTATGATTAAACACCTTATTTGCACAGCCTGCTGCGATGGCCTCATGAAGGGAATAGCGGATCACTTCCACTTCTGGCGCCTCATATTTCTTTTTCATCTCAGATTTTTGACCTCCTGATATCTATATTTTCTTATTCCATACTTTCTTAAATAGATTTTTGATTGTATTCATATATGCATGGTAGAATGTTCCTGTCGCACTGTCTGATACATCTCCATTACCGGAACCATTTCCCGGTGCTACGATGGAATCTCCAGACGATCCTGTTCCATTTTCAGAAGATTCATCTGTAGAACTATCTGTTGTTTCTCCGGCTCCTGCTGATCTCTGATCCAGAATATACTGTGCAAATGCTGCATTTGCCCCCGGTGTAAGATCAGTGGAAAGTTTGCAGGCACTTAAAGATAACAGACCCTTAGAGTCTTTCTGACTGCCAACAAGTACATACCACAGCTCTTTTTCTGCATCATACTGCGGTGTGACAGTATAATACAGCTCTGTCGCCGTATCAATCGTTGTTACATCTGCAAGTCCATTTACCTGCACGGTATCACTGATCGCTTTTGCTGCGATCTGCACGGTATCCCCCTGCTCATAGCCCTGCAATACAAATGCAATCTGACTGCCCGGTGTCAGATAAACCTCGTTTTCTGGTCCTTTTTCTTTATAATCCTCAATACTGTACGCATCTTGCTCGCCGTCATACTCTACATAAACCACTGCCTGTTCCGTCCAGTCTTTTGCCGTATCCAGGCTGTTATTCACATAGTCATAGACAGATCCATAGGAAATATTCTGTTCAGAAGCCACATAAGAAGAATCCTTTTCCATGGTGTTGTAGATACGAACACCATCCAGATATACAGATGCAGCTGTTGACGCGGTTAATTTTTCATCCTCAGACCCTGCTGTTGTGGCGATTGCCTCTGCCACACAGACAGCTGCGTTTTTCACGGCATACTGCAAGCTAATAGCATCTGTATTACCACTCAGGCTGCTCACTGCCATCATTTTTTTACTGACTGTCTGTTTCTGCGAAACAGCTGACGTTCCACTCGCCAGCACACTTCCGGCATCCATATAGGAAATCTCTACATCTTTTGCATTGATATCCCTAAACCCTAACTGCTTTACCACTTCTGCAACAATATCTTCCTGTTCTGCCGCCTGTGCCTGTTCAGATATAGCTGCACAGGAAGCACTCTTTCCTTTTGCAGAAGCTGCGCCGCTTCCACTGGTCAGGCAGCCGGATACCGTTACCTGATAGGTTCCCTGTGGCAGATCCATGCAGCGAACTACCGGCACCTGATAATCCAGCACTCCCGTTTTTCCTTCAAACAGGCTGCTGCCGCTTCCGGAAAAATAAGTATCCACCAGATAGGATTTTACTACCTTTCCGGCACTGTCCCGCACCACCGCCATCAACATGCCTGTATCGGTTCCACATTCGGAGATCAGATCAAATCCTGTTCCATGGAAAGAAAATTGTGCTGTTTTTGTTTTTGCAAAAGAACCTCCATTTAGAGAAAGGGATGCCTGATAAGCGCTTTCGCCACTAAATGTTTTATCAGACTGATATATAGCATCATATCCATGAATGCCTTCCTGTCCCAGCACTTCTCTGACCTGACTTCCATCAGACGCTGTTCCCGTCCGGTTCCAGTCAGAATCTTCTGTAAGAGTAAAAACATTTTCCTCATACATCACATTGGAAGCCGGTGTAAAACCAATCTGGAACGTATCCTGACTGCCGCCTGTATAAGTAACTGTAATCTTTACCACATCCGTCTGTTTCAGAATCTCTGATGGATGATAGGTAATCTCATAATCACTTCCGATGGTTACCTGATCTTTGTGTCCGCTGTCTGCGGATACTTTTGAAATCCTTGCTTCTGTATTGGAAATCAACTCCGATAACGGAATTTTTACCGGATTTCCAAAATCAATGACATAGTTTTTGCTCAGCTGGGAAGTATCAATGTTGTAATGCAGGGTAAGCGTCTTGCCATCTTCGGAAATATCTGCACCCATGTACTGATACAGTCCGCTGCTGTATTTTCCGTCAATATCTGTCATGACGGAAATATCACGGTTAAATGTCTGCTTTACAGAAGAACTGTTTTCCACATACGCATCTTCATCCAACGTGATGCCGCCCACATGCACATCGGATGTCTGCTGCAATGCTGTCAGAAAATCCGGAATCGGATCTCCCTGCTGATATGCCATTGCGATCTGATAACTCTTGATCAGAGAATTGTCACTGTCATCCACATATCGGACATTCAGGTTTGTCTCCTTCTGGATCGGCTCCAGATAGATCAAGATCAGCTTCGCTGTATTTTTTGCGCTCCATGTAATGGAAGAAGTCTTACCATTTACCATTGGCTGGGTTCCGGAAGTCTGATTCCACACTTCTGTCTCGTCATACCACCGAGAACCGGCTTCGTTGGTCTTTTTATTCCATTGAATGGAATCGCTCTTATACCACACATTTGCAGAACCGGAGGTTCGTTTTCCATCCGTTACGGTAATCCTGGAAATGTTATAATCACTGTTATTGACTGGCGCTACGATGCCGATATCACGACCGGACCAGTAATTAAAAATCGTCGTTGACTGTCCGTACATCGCAGACTCTGTCGGAGATACCGTTCCATCCGGATACACTACGGCAACGGTCAGCGCTACCTGTCCTTTTCCATTGCTGGTGTTTGGCGTTGTTCCATCTGTGCCATATCCCCAGTCCTTTGCATACGTCTCGATCTCTTTTGTCACATCTGTCTTCTGCAGATAATATGCCACCAGCTGATCTTCTTTGTGGAAATACTGCCAGCTACCCTCCAAAGTCTGATACTGCCATGCCCCATTGTAATACCGGATATGGGTCATAGTCGTGCCGTTTCCGGTCTCATCATCTCCGGATGCATTGCTCTGCTGATGGCTGGAATCCAGACGCATCGCCTGCCAGTAATAGACCGTTACTGTTCCATCAAAAAAAGAATAGGCCGTCTGTGGTGCCAATGACTCCAGCGCCACCCCTTCTTCTGACTGTATCCCATCCATCGTACTGGAAATGCTCCTGGTATGCTCCTGCTTTCCACTGGTACGGTACACTTCATAGTTTGTGATCCAATACTCCAGTGAAATGGACGTATCCGTAACAGCATCCGACGGGCGGGCAGAATCAGATATATCAGCTGCCCATACGCCGCATGCCATACCGATAACCATGCAAAACGACAGAAACAATGCCAGAATGCCTTGTTTGCTTCTGCGGGATTTCCACTTTTTCATTCCTTCTCCTCCTTTTCTTACTTCAAAATTTCGGCACTCTTATTTTGCCTTTTTCAGACGTCAAAAAAAGAAGAAAAAAGTCTATATACTGTTCACAACAAAAAACCTCCGATAGAACTGACAGGTATTGCCTGCCGAATACCGGCAAAACAATTTCCTTTCAGCTGTACCGAAGGTTTTTTAATATTTTATTTTTCTGAAAATGCTAAAACAAAACTTTAAAGCAGCTTCCTTTTCCCGGTTCGCTCTCCAGTTTCAGTTCCGCGTTATGACACATTACACCATGTTTTACGATGGAAAGACCCAGACCTGTTCCGCCGATTTCTTTGGAATGACTTTTATCTACACGATAAAACCGCTCAAAGACTCTTTGCTGCTCTTCGTATGGGATGCCGATACCGGTATCTTTTACGCTGAGTTCCACACGTTTGTCTTTTTTCAGTAATTTTACGTTCACTTCTCCATCTTCTTTGTTGTACTTGATGGCATTATCACACAGGTTATACACAATTTCATTCAGAATAGACGGAATGCCCAGAATCTGACATCTCTCTGTCTGCACTAAAAAACTGATTTTTTTCTTCTGTGCCTCATCATGCAGTGTCGCAACTACTTCTTCCACAATTTCAGAAAGGTCTACCAGTTCTTTCTGCTGCTCAAAATCTGTTTCTTCCAGCTTGCTGAGATTGATAATATCACCTACCAGCGTAATCAGTCTCTGCGCTTCTTTATAGATATTTTCAGCAAAATGCGGGATATCTTCCGCCTTGACCAGTCCCTGGGTCATAATCTCTGCGGTTCCGGAAATCGATGTCAACGGCGTCTTCAGTTCATGAGACACATTCGCCGTAAACTCTCTGCGCAGTGCATCCCTCTGTTCTTTCTCAGTCACATCCATAATGACCAAAACAGCTCCTGATACAACGTCATCCTGAAAGACTGGATTGGCAAACAGCTGATAACTGCGGTTGTTGTGCGTCATCATCCGCTGTGCATGCTCGCCTTTTAACGCAAGATGAAGCGCTTCCTGGAAACTTTCACTGCGATTTAACTGCAGGACATTTTTATTTTCCTTTACAGAAGGAATTCCAAGAAGCTTCAATGCGCTGCTGTTATAAGACAGCACATTTTGCTTTGTATCTACGACGACAAAGCCTTCGCTCATGTTTTCTGTGATTGCAGAAAACTCTATCTGCTGCCGTTTCAGTTCCTGGATCTGCTTATGAATCTGCCTGTTCTGCTGCTCAATCCGATGCAGGAACGGAGACAGCTCATCATACGCTTTCGCATCCTCCGGATGTTCCAGATCGATCTCGTTGATCGGTTTTACGATTCGTTTCGACAAACGATAGGACATCCAGCCAGAAAATGCAAGTGCGATAACGATAATCGCCACAATAGACTGAAGCATGCCCAAGGTAATAGAAAGCGGGCTACGATACGTATTGGCCAATCGAATGACTGTATCATCGGAAAGATGTAATGCATAATACATTGTTTTTTCTGAAAGTGTACTGGAATACCGTATACTGCTTCCGGATTCTTTCTGCATGGCTTCCTGTACTTCTACACGGTCTGCATGATTCTCCATTTTAGAAGCATCTGCCTGATTGTCGTACAAAACAGTTCCATCAGAATCAATCCATGTGATACGGATATTTTTCTTGTTCAGATTTTCCAGATACTCCTTACCGTTAAGTTCTACGCCCTGTCCTACATAAGTTGCTTCATTGACAAGTTCTGTGCTGTACTGTTTCTCAAAATAATTATATAAGACGCCCATGATCAGACCCACGCACACCAGCACCATGCAAAAGATCAAGATAAACATGGACCGAAAGGTTTTCTTTATCATTCTGTCTCCCCGCTCAGTCGATATCCAACACCGCGCACTGTTTTTATCAGATTGCCACAGTTTCCAAGTTTCTGCCGAAGTGTCCGGATATGCACATCTACTGTCCGGCTCTCTCCGTCAAAAGCATATCCCCAGATCTTATCCTGGATCTGCTCTCTGGTAAATACCATTTCCGGATTGGACATCATCAGATTTAAAAGTTCAAATTCTTTTAATGTCAATTCTACTTTCTGTCCCTGTACCCGCACCTGATGTTTGCCCGGATACACAGCCAGATCTCCGATCTGAAGCACATCTTCTGCCTGACCTTCCCCGGTTCGACGCAGCAATGCACGGATTCTGGAGATCAGCTCCATCATGCCAAACGGTTTGGAAATATAATCATCCGCTCCGCTGTCCAGACCTTTAACTTTATCATATTCACTGCCTTTTGCTGTCAGAAGGATAATTGGCAGTGCTCTGGTAGAGGAAGCATCTCTCAGTTTTTTCAAAATACTTAATCCATCTTCCTCCGGAAGCATGATATCCAGAAGAAGCAGAGACGGTTTCTCTTTTTTCATCTGTTCCCAGAACTCGGACGGTCGTTCAAATCCCATTACCTCCATGCCTGAGCTTTTCAGGCTGTAAACTACAAGTTCCCGGATACTGTTGTCATCTTCTAAGATATAAATCATTTTTTACGCTCCTACATGTTCTCCTGTGATAGAATATTCTACCCATTCTGCGATATTTACCGCATGATCGCCAATACGTTCGTAATATTTTGCGATCATAAGAAAATCCAGAAATACTTCACTTTTATCTGGCTGTTCTGCAAGGAAACCAATCAGCTGATCTTTAATCTGCTGAAACTTTCCATCTACAAAATCATCTGCCTCCATGACTTTTTGAGCCAGATTCCTGTCACTTCGTACAAAAGAATCCACACTGTCTGTCAGCATCCGGATCGTAGCTTCTGCCATATCCCGCAGGGGAAGTTTTTCTATCATGCTGTTGTCTTCGATTTCTTTCGTAATATCTGCAATATCACAGGTCTGATCTCCGATCCGTTCCATATCCGAAATCATCCGTAATGCTGCAGTGATCAGTCGGAGATCACCGGCCACCGGCTGCTGGCGCAGCAGCATCTTCATGCAAAGATCTTCGATATCTCTCTCTTTCTGATCGATCTGCTGCTCCAGATGATGCACTTCTCCGGAAAGTTTATCATTCTTTACCAGCATCGTCTTTTCTGCTGAAAGAATGGCGCGCTCACACAATGCCCCCATCTGGATCAGTTCAACATGCAGTTCCTCTAGCTGATCCTGAAATACTTTTCTCATCATTATTATTTCCTCCCTGACTTTTTCATGTCGCATCTGAAATTTATGAAACCTTCTCATAAATGTTTCTTCTTCAAACCAAACGCACGTGAAACCCGTGCGTAATTGTGAAAAGATTAACCAAATCGTCCTGTAATATAATCTTCCGTTCTCTTATCCTGAGGTTTTGCAAAGATGTCTTCTGTATTACCAAACTCGACCATCTCTCCCAACAGGAAAAATGCTGTTTTGTCAGAAATTCTGGCAGCCTGCTGCATGTTGTGGGTTACCATTATAATAGTATAATCTTTTTTAAGTTCCACAGCAAGGTCTTCTATTTTTGAAGTAGAGATCGGATCCAGTGCAGATGTCGGCTCATCCATCAGAAGTACCTCCGGCTGTACAGCCAGTGCTCTGGCAATACAGAGTCTCTGCTGCTGTCCGCCAGACATTCCAAGAGCGCTTTTTTTCAGACGGTCTTTTACCTCTTCCCAGATGGAAGCATCCCGCAGGGATTTTTCTACAATATCATCCAGTTTTGCCTTGGAGTGGATGCCGTGGGTTCTCGGTCCATATGCGATATTGTCATAAATACTCATTGGGAACGGATTCGGTCGCTGGAATACCATTCCTACACGTTTTCTCAAAAGTGTGACATCCATGCCCTGATAGATATCCTGTCCGTCCAGTGTTACTTTTCCGTCAATCTTACATCCTTCTACCAGATCATTCATCCGGTTCAGACATTTTAAAAGTGTGGACTTGCCACAGCCAGAAGGTCCGATAAATGCGGATATCTCATTTTCCGGAAGTCGGAGGTTAATATTTTTTAAAGCCTGGAAATTTCCATAATACAGATCCAGGTTTTCAACTACCATTTTATCTTTGCTCATCTGATTCTTTTCTCTCCCATCTGTCTGAAATATTTCTGTAAAGATACAGTCCTGTTTCAGATTTTTTTCAATCTCTGCGCATCAGAATCCTGTCATTTTTCTGTCACAGTCTTTCAACGGAAACTTCTGTACAGATTTTTTTGCGCAGTAACAACAACGACCGTCTTATGCTCCGGTCTTCTGGGACAGCTTATGCGCTACCCGCTCAGACACCGCATTGATCACAATGACCAGTGCCAACAGAACAACTGCCGTTGCATAGGCTTCATTTACATGCAGACCTTCATTCAATAATGCGTACATGTGAATTGCCAATGTACGTCCGGATTGAAGCAGTCCACCCGGTATCTCCGCAATCGTTCCGGCTGTAAAGATCAACGCTGCTGTCTCGCCAACGATACGTCCGATACTTAAGATGACGCCAGAAAGGATTCCCGGGATTGCAGAAGGAAGCACTACCTGAAATACGGTTCTAAGGCGTCCTGCGCCAAGTCCGAAGCTTCCTTCTCTGTAAGAATCCGGAACTGCTTTCAGTGCTTCTTCCGTCGTTCTCATAATCGTAGGCAAAACCATCATTGCCAGCGTCAATGCGCCACCAAGGAATGAATATCCCCACTTAAAAGCTACTGCGAACATCAGGAAACCAAACAGACCATATACGATAGACGGAATTCCTGCCAGTGTCTCTGTGGTCATACGAATCAGAAGAACAATCTTATTGCCCCGCTTTGCATATTCCACCAGATAGATTGCAGAAAAGATACCGATGGGCGCTGCAAAGGCCAGCGTCAGCAGAACCATGAGAACCGTATTGATAATTGCCGGCGTCATAGATACATTATCGGATGTGTAATGCCATGCAAACATCTTCAGATTCAAATTTGGGATGCCTTTTACAAGAATATATATGATAATGGCACAGAGGATAAACATGGTAATGCAGGCTGCTGCAATGACCAGAATTCTCAGGATTAATGATAACGGACTTCTTTTATAAGCCATCATATTTGTTTTCCAATCTTTCATTAATCTCTATCCCCCTTTCTGTTCAGGATTGAAAACAGAATATTAATAATCAGGATAAATACAAACAGTACCACGCCGGTAGCGATCAATGCCTGTCTGTGAAGTCCTGTTGCATATCCCATTTCCAGTACGATATTTGCGGTCATGGTACGAACGCCGGAGAACAGTGTATTTGGAATAACCGGCTGGTTTCCGGCTACCATGATAACTGCCATGGTTTCTCCGATGGCACGTCCAACGCCAAGGATAACTCCTGCCATGATTCCGGATTTTGCTGCCGGAACGATGGTTCGGAAAATACTTTTCTCTTTTGTGTCTCCCAGTGCCAGAGCACCCTCATAATAATTTTCCGGTACTGCACGGATGGCAGATTCAGATACATTTATGATTGTCGGGAGAATCATGATTCCAAGAAGCAGTGATGCAGTAAATACACCTTTTCCGCTGCCTCCGTGTAAATCCTGAATCATCGGTACCAGTACGACCAGACCGAAGAAACCATATACGATAGACGGTATGCCCGCCATCAGATTTACCGCCGGTTTCATGATACGGTATAACGGTTCCGGGCAAAACTTTGCCATAAATACGGAACAGATGATTCCCAGAGGCACACCTACAATAATCGCCCCTGCAGTTACATAAATACTGCCGATGATCATAGGCAGTATGCCAAATATATCATTTAAAGGTTTCCACTGAATACCTGTGATGAATTTTCCGAGACCGATCTGGCTGATTCCTGAAAATCCATTTGCAAAAAGGAAAATACAGATCAGTGCAACCGCTCCGATAGATACACATGCAGCTATCAGAAATACGATCTGCATAATGATTTCTTTTGCTTTTTTCATAAATTTAACTTAACCTCCTCAGGCAACCTGATGCCGAAGACTGATACTTGAAAACCCCAGGAAAGACCCACTGATCTCCCCTGGAATTTCTTATTTGATTCTGTTTCTGCTTTTGTATAACAAACCATTCAGCAACAAACTGTTCTTACTTTGCAAGTTCATCCCATGTTGTTGTCTCGCCTACATAGATGGATTTTACCTGATCTGATGTAAGATCTGACAGAGCGTTCGCTTTGTTTACTACAACTGCGATACCATCCATAGCAATTGTTTTAGATGTTACTTCTGTTTTCTCTTCATCTTTCAGGTCTCTGGAAGCCATACCGATATCTACAACGCCCTGTGATGCTGATGTAACGCCTGTAGTAGAATCAGATTCCTGTACAGATACTTTTACGCCAGTGTTCAGTCCCTGATATGCCTCTGCAAGTTTCTCCATAACCGGTGTTACAGAAGAAGAGCCGCCGACGGTCAGTGTTCCGGTCAGTCCGGATGCGGAATAAGAACCTTCGTTGCCCTGGCTTACATATCCGTTATCTTCTACAACTTTCTGTCCTTCCTGGCTCATGATGTATTTAATAAAGTCCTGAGCCACTTCATTTAAAGAGCCCTCTTTATAAACAATATTGAACGGGCGAGCTACTTTGTAAGATCCATCTTTTACACCTTCTGCACTTGGTTTTACACCATCAATCGCTACTGCTTTGATGGAATCGTCTAAAGATCCAAGAGAGATATAACCGATTGCATTTTCATTTCCTGCAACTGTCTGCATCATTACTGCTGTACTGTTTGTAACTTCTGCTGATGCTGTTGTATTGTCAACTTTCTGACCGGAAGCATCTTTCTCTTCTACGCCGAACAGTTCAATAAATGCTCCTCTTGTGCCGCTGCCATCCTCACGGGAGCATACGGTAATCTCACCGCTTGGAAGGGATTCTGAACTGCCGCCTTCTGCTGCCGCACTTGTGCCGTTGTCTGTTCCTTTATTTCCGCAGCCTGCCATTACTGATGACACAGCCATTGCTGCAACAAGTCCTAATATTACAACTGATTTCTTCTTCATGAATGTTTCCTCCATTATTTTCATTCTTACTTTTTTTGCCTTTTCCTCAAGCACAAAACGAGTATACGAAACATACGTTAAATCCAAAATCGCGAACAAGTTAAATATTTGTAAAATAATTTAACATTTCAGAAGTATCGTTTTTTCTGTACAAATGATTTATTTCCGAGTAATAATTGGAGGAAAACAGGATATGATAAAAAAACAGATTGCGGTAATTGTGTTTTATGAAATCAGATTTTTTTATCTGACAATCAAAATACAATTACCACAATCTGTTTTTAATGTTTTTTTACTGAAAATACCGCTTCCAGTATCTTCTCTCTATCTTTTAAACGATCTGTCTCCACACCACTGCTAAGATCTACGCCCCATGGATGCACACGATCGATTGCATCTGGCAGATTCTCCGGCGTTAAACCGCCGGCAAGAATAAATGGACGTTTCACATTCCGCAGCAAACTCCAGTCAAAAGTCTGTCCGGTACCCTGTCCATTGTCCAGCAGAATTCTGTCTGCTTCGCTGTTCTGTGCTTTGAGAAGCGTTTGCGTATCCTTAACTTTAAACGCCTGAAAAACAGTTACCTTCTTTCCAGCCTCTCCGGTCAGTTTCCGAAGTTCTCTGATATACGTATTATCTTCCTGTCCATGCAGCTGTACATGAGTCAGAATACCGCGTTTTACACTATCTGCCACGTCTTTTACCGGCGTATCTACAAATACACCTACAGGAATAACATCATCCGAAAGCCTTTTTATCAGTTGTTCCATCTGTGAAACTGACACACTTCGGTGACTTTTTGGAAAATCTACGATAAAACCACAATAATCCGGTCTGGCTTCATTTATATATTGAATATCACAGAAACGGGACAGTCCACATATTTTTATTTTTACCAACTCCATCACGTTTTTCAGCCTTTCAATTTCTGAAGCATCGCTTTCTTATCCGGCGCACGCATAAAAGTCTCTCCGATCAGTACGGCATCCGTACCATTTTCTCTGAGAAGCTTTACATCTTCCGGTGTCTGAATGCCACTTTCTGCCACAAATACAATATCATCCGGCACCATTTTTCGAAGTTTCAGGCAGTTGTCAAATTTCACATCAAAGTTTTTCAGATTCCGGTTATTAACACCGATCACACCGGCGCCGGATTTTAATGCGCGCTCGATCTCTGTTTCGGTATGGGCCTCTACCAGGGCGGTCAGTCCAAGCTCTGCGGCAAGCTCTCCATAAGCTTTCAGCTGTCCATCATCCAGAATAGAACAGATCAGCAGCACAGCGGATGCGTTCATGGCACTCGCCTGATAGATCATATAGTCGTCTATGGTAAAATCTTTCCGAAGTACCGGGATCGACACATTCTGTACGATCTCCTTCAGATATGCATCTTTTCCCAGAAACCAGTATGGCTCTGTCAGGCAGGAAATGCAGGATGCCCCTGCCGCATCGTATTCTTTTGCAATATCAAGATACGGAAAGTCCTCTGCGATGATCCCTTTTGATGGCGATGCTTTCTTTACCTCGCAGATAAAAGAGATTTCCGGTTTTTTTAATGCTTCCGCAAATAAAAACGGTGTTCTTGCCTTTGCCGCCTCTTCTGCTTCCCGACGTACCGTTTCCGGAGATTTGTATTTTTTCTCTTCCGCAATACGTTCTACTGTTTTTTCTGCTATCGTTTCTAATATATTCATATGACAGTCTCCTGTTATTTTTTCTATGTCTCTTTTCTGGCCGTGCCATCATTATCTCTGACGGCTGACTGCCACATAGCTTGCCAGCTTTTGTGCTGCTTTTCCACTATCAATCAGCTCTTCTGCCAGTTTCACGCCTGCTTCCAGTGTGTCAGCTTTTCCTGTGATATAAAGTGCAGCCCCTGCATTGAGGCACACTGCCTGATATTTTGCTCCCCGGTCTCTGCCTTCCAGAATATCTCTCGTAATCCATGCATTCTCCTGAGGTGTACCACCGACCAGAGCATCTTTTTCACATCGCTCATACCCAAACTGCTCCGGTGTGATTTCATAGGAAATGAGCTCACCATCCCGGATCTCACATACGGATGTAGGCGCACTCATAGAAATCTCATCCATCTTATCCTGCCCGTATACGACCATGCCCCGTTTTACGCCAAGATTTGACAATACTCTTGCCAACGGCTCAACCAGCGATTCATTATAGACACCCATCACTTCCATGGTAGCTGCTGCCGGGTTGGAGAGCGGTCCTAAAATATTAAATACGGTACGGATTCCCAGTTTCTTTCTGACCGGTCCCACATATTTCATGGCAGAATGATATTTCTGGGCAAACAGGAAACAAAATCCTACCTTTTCCAGTACTTTTTTACTCTGCTCCGGATCCAATGTAATATCTGCACCAAGTGCTTCCAGCACATCTGCCGCACCGCTTTTTGATGAAGCTGCACGGTTTCCGTGTTTTGCCACCGGCACTCCTCCTGCTGCGATGACCATAGATGCCGTTGTAGAAATATTAAAGGAATTGGAACCGTCTCCTCCGGTGCCTACGATCTCCAGCACTTCCATATCATGCTGTAGCTGCGTTCCGTGGGCACGCATACTCACTGCGGAAGCTGTGATCTCATCGATTGTCTCTCCTTTCATGGCAAGGGCTGTCAGATATGCTGCCATCTGGATATCTGACGCTTTTCCTTCCATGATCTCATTTACTACCTGCTCTGCCTGATCATAAGTCAGATCTTTTTTCTGCGTCAGCTGAATGATCGCTTCTTTTATCATTGTTTTCTCTCACTTTCTTAATGAATCCGATCCAGGAAGTTCTGTACCATCTGTCTGCCTTGCGGGGTCATGACGGACTCCGGATGGAACTGGATGCCGTACACTTCTTTTTCCACATCTTCCACTGCCATAACTTCATCATCTGCTGTCCATGCAGTGACTTTCAATGACTCCGGAAGGGTATCTCTTACCGCTGCAAGGGAATGATATCTGGCTACCTGCACCAGTTCTTCCATGTTTTGGAAAAGGATGCTGTCCGCCGCTGTCTCGATCTCAGATGTCTTTCCATGCATCAGCTCCTTTGCATAGGAAACAGTTCCACCGTATACGGTACTGATGATCTGATGCCCCAGACATACCCCAAGGATCGGGATCTTTCCTGCAAATGCCTGTACAATCTCCATACAGTTTCCTGCATTTTCCGGCCTGCCCGGTCCCGGAGAGATAACGATCGCCTCCGGCTTCATCGCTTCAATATCCGCAACCGTTATCTTATCATTTCTGTATACCTCAATGTCACTGCGGATGCTTCCGATCAGCTGATACAGGTTATATACAAAACTGTCATAATTATCAATCATTACTATCATCAGTCCAGACCCTCCTCTGCCATTTTCAATGCATTTGTTACTGCCCTTGCCTTGTTCTGGCATTCCATAAATTCATTTTCCGGAATGCTGTCTGCTACGATACCAGCGCCCGACTGTACACACACCACACCGTCTTTCTTATATGCCAGACGGATAGCAATACATGTATCCATATTTCCTGCAAAATCCAGATAGCCAACTGCACCGCCATAAATACCACGCTTCCGGTCTTCAAGTTCATCAATGATCTCACAGGCACGGATCTTCGGCGCACCGGAAAGCGTTCCCGCCGGAAGAATAGAATCCATGGCATCCATGGCATCTCTGTCCGGTCGGATCAGACCGGATACAGTAGATCCAATATGCATAACATGGGAGAAACGCTCAATCTCCATATATTTTTCCACATGGACGCTTCCAAGGCAGCTGACTTTTCCAAGATCATTTCTGCCAAGATCTACCAGCATGTTATGCTCGGCACGTTCTTTTTTATCCGCTAGCAGTTCCTGTTCCAATCTCTTGTCTTCCTCGTCTGTCTTTCCTCTCGGCCGCGTTCCTGCCAGCGGGAATGTATGAAGCACACCATTTTCCAGATGCGCCAATGTCTCCGGAGAGGCACCTGCGATCTCGATATCATCGCTGGAAAAATAGAACATGTACGGAGATGGATTCGTCGTTCTGAGCACACGGTAAACATCAAACAGACTTCCTGTAGCCGGAACGGTCATCGGATCAGACAGCACAACCTGGAAGATATCTCCCTCGTGAATATAATGTTTTGCTTTTTCCACCATCTCGCAATATTTTTCTTTCGGATATTCCGGTGTCAGATCGCCCTGCATTTTAAACGGACGGATATCTGCTCTCGCGCCACTGTTTAACAGGCGTTTCATCTCCTGCAATTCCTGACCTGCTTTCACATAAGACCCCTCAATATCTGACGTGTCCACACCGGCAATGAGAATGATCTTCTGGCGATAGTGATCAAATACGATGACTTTATCAAACAGCATCAGATCCATATCCCTGAAATCTGTCTCCATCCGACCATTGTTCTGAAGCGTCGGCTCCGCATAACGGATATAATCATAGGAAAAATATCCCACCAGACCACCGGTAAAATTCGGCATGTCCGGCAATCTCGGACTTTTGTATTTTTTCAGGATCTCGCGAACCGCTTTCTTCGGATGCCGGGTTTTAATCACACTCTTTTCCTTGCATCCATCTTCGGCACCGGTAGTAACTGTCATCTCTCCATCATTACAGGTAATCTCCATGACCGGAGAATATCCCATAAAAGAATATCTGCCCCATTTCTGATTGTTTTCCGCACTTTCTAACAGGTAACAATGTCTGCTGGCTGCACGCAGTGTCCGCATTACTTCCACCGGAGTAAAACGGTCTGCATACATTTCTTCTGCAACAGGGATCCTTCCATAGGAACCTTCTGCCGCTATTTCCATTACTGCCTCTAATGTTGGATACATGATAAACCTCCTGTTCTGCCTGCACCAAACGTCAAACATTCCTCTTTGTTCCATTTCTTTCTCTGATGAAATCCCCGTTCCTGTCTGAATGATTTTTCTGTAACAAAAAACCCGTCCTGGCAGACATTGTACTAAACTCTGTCTGTCAAGGACGGGTCAAAATATCATTTACATTTCCCGCGGTGCCACCTTGATTTGCAGCTTCTTCGCCACACTCTCTGTAAGATACAAACATATCTCTGACAACTGACGTATGTCCTCACGTCGCATGATACTTGGCTGCCTGTATGGCAACGGTTCCCTGCGCCCTCAACGGTCCATTTAACAACCTGCATTCCGACCCGGTTCTCAGCATCCCGGACTCTCTGTGCGTGCACAACTGTCTTTATCTCCGTTTCAACGGTTTCTCGCTTTACTGTATTAAAACTTATGGATAAATATTAAAACCATTTTCTTTAAATGTCAAGATTTTTTTCTGTATCTGCATCTTTTTGAAATTACGGCATTAAAATTCATCCAGTTTAAATAATGCATTATTTGCTACGACAGCACATATTGATACGTTCTGTCAAACTCGCTTCGGGCTACCAGATTAAAATCCACTTCAAGGATTGTTCCTGCTTTATCCCGTTCAATCTGATAAAAAACCAGAACCGCATCTCTGGCAGCAGTCAGCTCTGTTCCCCATATCTTTGCAGAAAAATATGAAGCCGTCTCCTCTGTATGTATCTTCAAAAGGTGTTGATCCAGCAGATATTGCAACGGTTCAGACACCGGATCTCCGTCTTCCCATGCAGCATATATTTCCACTTTCTGCCGATAACGATTCTCTCCTGCACAAACGTGCCGTGCTTCAAACCATTCTTTTTTATTCGCATAAGGCTTCCCTAAACCATCCACTTTAAAATAATCTCCAGACTTTGCCTGTTCCCCTCTGTCATTATGTGCTTCAGAGGAAAAGAGTTCATAGCTGCCGTCTGCTGTTTTTCGTATCTTCCCTTCCCGTACCATAATCCGCTCCATCTCACTGTCTGACCCGAGACGATACGCATATATGATCTTTTCTTCTTTTTTTCTGACCTTCTTCATCGTGGACTCCGTTTTTCACTTTCCCTGTGCTTTCTAGCAATTCATTTCCTGGCGATTTCTTGTTTCAACATGTCGTATATTATCTGACACACCACCTGTTGCCCCTACTATAACACAGTTTAGAAATGTTTTTTTGACCGGTTCCTTTATAACCAAAACGGTAACTAGAATATTAAAAATCGGCTAGTTCAATCACATTTGTTTTAATAACTCCGGAATCGCATATAAGATACTTTCGTCGCTTTTTTTGTAATCATGATATCTGTTTCGTTCCACTACAACACGCATATCTTCCCGAATCATCTGAAACGCATCTAGGATTTCTTCATCATACAGCCCCTGTTCTTCTTCCAGTTTCCGTATCAAATGTTCAAATCTGTCACAGGTGTTCTCCCAGCACTCGTTAGCGCTCTCCTGACCATCTAGCATAGCCTGATACGTTTTCTGCAGCTTCTGCAGCTCCTGAAACAAAACTTCTCCCGCTTCCTCCAGTTCAAGTTCCTCTCTTAGTTTTTCAAACTGTGCCGACAAATCCAGCCGACGGGTTTTATTCTCACAGATCTGGTGTAATAATAAAGAAACACGATCCAACGCATCATATACACACCATGCCTCCGCAGAATCCCCCTTCATATCCACTGCTGTCAAAAGATCCCATTCATTTTTTGACAGTTTTGATAACGGCATTCCCGTTTCCGCTCTGAATTCACTGATACAAGGATGCAGTTTATGCCGTCGGTCTCTCTGATCATTCCGACCGGAAAATGCATATTTTCTCAGTACTTTCTCCGATGGCCGCTGATAGCCTTCCATGATCATAAAACAAAGCCAGCTTTTATGTTCCATTGCAAGCATCCGCTTATAGAGACCGGGTTCTGTATCTTTTTTCTCCAATACCCATTCACAAAAATGTTCTGATGTGTTTTCATTCACTGCAATTCCCGCGCAAAAAAGTTTGTACGGAACAGACAGGGCGCTGCGCATGGAAGAATGTATCAAATAAGGTTCTGAATAAAACTGATTTTTCAATTCCTCTTCGGTACAATCCGGATTCCACTCTTTTGCATAATAACAATGTATAAAAAATGCAAGTTTTCCAATATCATGCTCAAAGTCTTTTTCTTCGATGGAATATTTCGCATTCATTCCAAACACATCCATCTGCAGATGTCCGGGAAGAGACTTATGGCTGCGCAAACGATACCCATCTCCCCGATCATCCCCATAACCAAGAAAAGCGACAGACGGTTCCTTCCATTCTCTCATCGAAAAGGATTGATTCATCTGATCAGCCATTTGATAGTTCTGTTCTCCATCTGCCATATGCAAAATCATATAGGGCAAGATTATTCTCTCCGGATGCCGTTCTTCCATCCGGTGTATCCACTCCTGCATCCATTGTGCCCCGGCCTCTGCCGTTTCTGTACAATTATAAAAATACAGCCGTGCAAGCGGTTTCGATGTAATCTCTGTATCCAGACTTAACGGCTGCACTTCATCCTCAAAGATCATTTCTACTGTTGTTTTCAACTGTGGGAACTGAAGCAGAAGGATTTGCGCAAAGGAATACGCATCCTCTGCAACAATATGAATCCGAAGTTGCACCTCCGGCATCTGTGCACAGGAAAAAATATGCAGAAAAAACGATTCTCTTATAGGAGCTGACCCAAATAAAACTACATCTAACTGCTTTCCGTCCATTCCCTCGCTAATATAAGGATACAAAGGATGCTTCCACAGAAAATAAGCTGCCAGCAGACGATAATTCACTTCACAGATCTGTTCCTGCCGGCTCATTTCTGCAGATTGCTTTTCCTG
Organism: uncultured Roseburia sp.; assembly: GCA_900557275.1. The sequence continues at coordinate 21,615 of USRX01000001.1, read as the reverse complement.
AAGCAATACCTTGAGATCTGTTGCCATCTCCCCGGCCTTACGGTAACGGCCTCTTCGTCCGATGGAAATGTCTGTGCTCTTTTGCAAAATATGAACCAGCAGTTGCTGCTGTGCTTCGTTCAACTCTCCCCTGAAACAGGTATCAAACAATTCCTGTAATCGCAGCTCCCAGTTCCCACTGCTCTCATTATCCCATTCTGTCGGAAAACACTGAAAAAACCAGAAAAACAGCATTGCTCCCACTGCATAGATATCGACTCTCGGATGCAGGAGCAGCTTTTTATTCTGCTCGAATTCAGACATATCACGAAGTTCCGGAGCTAACAACCCTCTATTTTCCATGTCTCCCCGTATCTCATGTACTTCTTCTATGCGGTTCAGAATGATTGCAGCATCAAAATCGAAAAACTTGATTCCGCCATACTCTGTCCACAATATATTTTCCGGTTTTAAATCCATGTGGACAATCCCGTAACTGTGCAGCCGCTGTAACGCAGCAGAGAGCTCCTGCATTACACGAAGCTGCATCTTTAAATCTTTCGCCTCCCGTTTTTCCAGACTGTCCCCGTAATTCGCCTCATACAGAATATACCGTTCCGTATCAGAAAAATATTTTTCATAAGGACGCACGATAAGATCCATCAGCTCATCAATATTTGCAAGGTCATTTTGAAGCACATATGCCTGTTCAAACAAAACTGCCAGATGTTCTTTTTCCCTTACCGACATCATTGGTTCCGGGCAGAACTGTTTCAGAATCATTTTATGAATGTTTTCATCTCCAAAATCAGCCTCCACCGCATAACAGATGCAGGATGCGCCCATGCCGATCACACGGTCAATCAGTACTTTTCTCTGATACGGATGCCCTTCAACATCATAAAATGTCAGTATCCGGATGCCGCTCCAGGGAACCCGTTTTACCCTAGAGTTCAAATCTTTGTCCGGATTTTCTCCGTATAGTTCCGTCACACATCGTTTAGCATTAACATTATCTGTCTGTTGTTCTATATCTGCACTATACTGTCTGTTCACCAAACGTTACCTTTCATATTTCTCTTATCATTTTCATAATTTATTATATGTGTTTCTATATTCTTACAACTGTCTGTTTTTCTGATAATCCAGATAAACTGCCCACAGATTTCGAAATGCAGTCAGTGGTTCTGAACAGGTCGTAAGATATGCAAGCATGCAGTCATAAGGATCTGCAAGATATAACCCCTGAAATCCACAGATCGTCAGATCCCGGTTCGTCTGAATCAGGAAATCTGCATATCGCTCTTCAAATAGCTCCTGCCGTATCGTATCTGCTTCATTCGCATTCGCCTGGATCTCCATATACTCTGACTGGTCAAATTCAATCTCCGCCATCTGTGCAAGAAATGAAAGAGTCAGAATATCATTTCTTGTGATCTCGATCTCCTTTTGTTTCTCAATCTGCCATAATTTTGTTGCAGAAAACATCGTTCCATCCAGGATTTCCGGCAGATATTCCGCATTTTTATCGCTGATGGAATTATCTCCACAGATCAGATCCTCTGACGGCGTATACAGATATCGATACAACGAACCACCGATCCTATTCTCTTCCTCGTCTTTTGCAGACCGTAAGCTGATCTTTGTATTTCCTACACGTTTCAGTCCTTTCAAAGAACTCTCGCAGACCTGAACCTGATTGATCGTAGCTTCCCAGTCTTCCTTTTCGCATTTTACCGGAACTTCTGCCACTGCCTCACATACCGTCTTCTTTGCAGCCAGATACGTATATCCGCCGGCATAAAACGGAGTCCCCTCCGCTATGATCGTTCCCGGCACACAGACAATACGAACGACTCCCGTCACATGATAGTCATTTTCCGGATCTGTCTTTTTCTTTACCGGTTTTGCAATGGCATGAAAAGCGGTTGCTTCCAAAATACCGTCCAGATTTGTTTCCAGTACCGCCTTATTTGGCAGATATCCGATATTTTCTTTATTCTTTGCATGTTTTGCTGTCGCTTCCGTACAGATAACGTTGATATCCAGTTCCAGCTCCTGTAACGGTTCTTCCGATACCGTTTCCAACGCCGTGTACCATACCGTTTCCTGTCTGCCATCTTTGTTTTTTACATTCTGTGAAAATCTGGTTCCTGCTGGAATACGGATCCCCTGTTCTGCATCATAAACGACACGGACATTTCCATGGGCATACTTTTGTTCTTCTTTAAAAGAGAACAGATACTCCTCCATATCCTCCTGACAGAGTTCCTTAAATTCCCCCAGACGCTGTCCTGCACATTTTAATGCGGTTCTGCGATAGTCGCCTTTTCGCTCGATCAGATATTTATATCCCGCCAAAACGTCAGAGGCTGCTTCTGATATATCTTCCAACGATTCCTGGGAATCTGTCTGTTCCAGCCCCTGTAAAATGTGATCCAGTTCTGTCTGAATAACAGCGGTCTGCTTTGGTGCAGAAAAAATCCTTTCCTTTGCCGGAACTGTCTCCCAGTTTTCTTTTCCCCACTGATAAAAAGCCATTCGATCGCCTTTTATCCAGTGAAAACAGATATAGATCAGAAATTCATCCACGTTCCAGAGATTCAGTTTTGACCGTTTCAGCACTTTTTGCAAAAACAACGTCAGATCCTCATATGTCATATGCAGACCGAATGCCAGCATAAAAAAATTGCCGGTGGAGATACGTTCCCCGTAAAGCACCGTTTCCAGATCTTCCCGATCCCATTTTTGCGTGCCTTTCAGATTTCCCCGGATCTTTTCTGTCCGTCCGACAGCTTTACAACCATTTTTCAGAAAAGCATTCCACACAAGTTCTGTAAGATATCGCAATCTTCCACTGGCAGCTTCCCGTTCCCTCTCCGAGATCAGACAACCGGCATACCGCTCTTCCCATCCCTGTGAGCAATCCATCCCCTGCCGTTCTGCTTCTTTTTCCAGCTCTTTATTAAACGTATATACCAGATAGCGGATCATATACCGGTAAAACGGCACCCGATGCAATGTCTGTAACAGTTTTGCTGTATCAGGAATCGTATACAAATCCTCCCAGTTCTGTAATTCTACAGCAACCGTTTTCTGATGTCTGCCGGAAGATTCCTGTCTCGGTTTTGCCTCATCTTCATACCAGTGTGTGATCTTTGCTTCAAATACTGCTGTCCGATTGGACGACACTCTGTTTGAAACACGATGCATGTTATCCTGATCCTTCATTTTTGTTTCCCCATTTCTTTATCTTTCAGCACTTTTTCTATCAATCATCATACACAAAGTATCCGTAAAAATCAATCACGCAAAAAAAGCTGCCACCCTATGTCATTTCATAAGGCAACAGCTTTTCTATGAATGCCGATGGCCGGACTCGAACCGGCACGGGATGAACCGCTTGATTTTGAGTCAAGTGCGTCTGCCAATTCCGCCACATCGGCATTGTTGCAATCAACAAATGATATGTTATCATATCTCCCTTTTGATTGCAACTCTTTTTTTACAAAATATCTGATTGTCACAACCGTTCTTATTACGTTATAATACATTTTATAAAATCATGTACGCACGAAATCTTCTAAACAAATATTTCTGAAAAGAAGTTTTCGTGCGTACATCAGCAACATCAGGAGACAAAAACATGAACATTGCCGGTATTATCGCAGAATACAATCCATTTCATAACGGACATGCTTATCACATTCAGCGTGTCCGTAAAGAAGCAGAGGCTTCCTATGTTATTGCACTGATCAGTGGGAATTTTGTACAGCGGGGTGCGCCTGCCTGTGCAGATAAATATGTCCGTGCCCGGATGGCACTGGAATGTGGAGCCGACCTTGTACTGGAATTACCGGTCTGTGCTGCCATATCAAGTGCCGAGACCTTTGCACGCTGCGGCGTCAGCCTGTTTGCACATAGCGGGGTTGTAACGCATCTCGGATTTGGCTGTGAATCAGATTCTCCCAAACAGCTTACAGCTCTGGCAAACCTCTTTTCCAGAGAACCAGAAGATTTTCAGTCTCTTCTTGCAGCAGAACTGAAAAAAGGACTTTCTTTTCCTGCAGCACGCGCATCTGCTGCAAGAAACTATCTGAACGATCCAGACGCTGTATCTGTCCTGAATAGTCCTAATAATATCCTCGGCATTGAATATCTCAAAGCGATACGACAGCTGCAGGCTCCGTTAATCCCCTGCATGATTCTTCGCAGGGGCGCTGCATACCACGAAAAAGAGCTGACACCAGAGTACAGTTCTGCAACTGCCATTCGTGATACGCTTCGGCAACTGCAAAACATCCATGCAGAAGTTCTTTTTTCAAAACAGCATTCTGCAAATAACGGATCTTCTGTTTTAGAAATGCCAGCATTAGACGGTCAGATTCCAGAAGCTGCCCTTCCGCCATTTCTGGACTGGTTGAAGAAATATGGCGCTGTTACCCCGAATGATTTTTCCCAGTTGCTTCATTATAAATTGCTTCAGGATTTCTCCGGGCAAAAAGACCTGCTTCCACAATCATTTTCCATGGAAGGCTCCTGCACAGTGCCGTCAGACCTTGACAACCGCACCCGAAAATCACTGGAACAGTATGTCTCTTTCACACAGTTTACGGAACTTCTCAAAACAAGAGACCGGACTTATACCGCCGTTTCCCGCTATCTGCTCTCCCACCTTCTGGACATCGACTGCAGACAGCATCAGGCTTTGCAGGATCTGGACTATGCCCCTTATCTGCACGTCCTTGGGATGCGAAGAGAAGCATCTCCGCTGTTAAAAGCATTGCGGCAGCACAGTGATATTCCGATCCTTACCCGTCTCGCCACTGAGGAAAAAAATCTGAACCCATCTCAGCAGCTGCTCCTGCGTACAGACATACAGGCTGCACATATTTATAACAGTGTCCTGACTGTCAGAACCGGACAAAGCATCAAAAACGAATATAGGCATCCGCTGGTATATTGCTAATACAAGCCACGCTAAATAACCACCTGTTTCGCTGATCCGTTTTCCATTCGCGTGATTTATATCAGAACTTTATGTGATTAAATTTTGTAGAAAACGTTTTCTATATTTCAATATCACACATAAAATAAATAGCATAAAATTATCTGCTTCATCTCCAGTAAAAACTTTTTCTTATTATACCGCTTATGCAGCCTCATTCTCCTCCGTTTCGACAGCATTTGCGGTGTTCCTTTCATTTTTGATTGCATTTTGCAGGATTTCTGCCACTTTAAAATGTAAAAATGAATTTTTTGACTTGAAATCCTGCATTTTTACTTGTCTTTTTCTTAACAAGTTCACTTTTTCCGATATTTTTTGCATGAAATATTTTTTCTTCTTGCATTTTTCTATTTCTTCACATATAATTTATTTGTATAACTTCGCATCATGCCAGATAGAAATGGAGGGGATTTTTATCAGTGTAACCACAGGGCATGGTGTTATATTTTTAAAACTTTTTATTAAGGAGTGTAATAATGAAAGAAGTAACTATTAAACCGTTCAAGAAGGTTCTGGTGGCGAACCGAGGCGAAATCGCTATCCGTGTGTTCCGCGCCTTAAATGAGCTGGAGATTACGACCGTAGCAGTATTTTCCAAAGAAGACCGCTACGCGCTCTTCCGCAGCAAGGCAGACGAAGCATATCCGTTAAGTGAGGATAAAGGACCAATCGATGCATATCTGGATATTGATACCATTATCAAAATCGCCCTTAATGCCGGTGTAGATGCAATTCATCCCGGTTACGGATTCCTTTCCGAAAACCCTGATTTTGTAGATGCCTGCGAAAGAAACGGCATCACATTTATCGGACCTTCCAGCGACATTATGAACGCCATGGGAGACAAGATTTCCTCCAAACAGATGGCTATCGAGGCAGACGTACCGATCATCCCAGGTGTAGATCATGCCATCAAAGAGCTTGACGAAGCAAAAAAAATTGCTCAGCAGGTAGGATTCCCGATCATGCTGAAAGCTTCCAATGGCGGTGGTGGACGTGGTATGCGTATCGTAAACTGTCTCGAAGATCTCCCTAAAGAATTTGAAGAAGCAAAGAATGAATCAAAAAAAGCATTCGGCGATGACAAGATCTTCATTGAGAAATATCTGCGCAGTCCGAAACATATCGAAGTTCAGATTCTTGGAGATAATTATGGCAATGTCGTACACCTGTATGACCGTGACTGTTCCGTACAGCGCCGTCATCAGAAGGTTGTAGAATACGCTCCTGCTTTTTCCGTTCCTGAAGCTACAAGACAGATCATCTTCGACAGTGCGATCCGTCTTGCTAAAAATGTAGGCTATCGCAATGCCGGTACTCTGGAATTCCTGGTTGACGCAGATCATAATCCATACTTCATTGAGATGAATCCGCGTATCCAGGTAGAACATACCGTCAGCGAAATGATCACAGATATTGATCTGGTACAGTCCCAGATCCTCGTTGCAGAAGGCTATCCTCTGGGATCCAAAGAGATCAACATTCCTTCACAGGAAGCCGTACAGTGCACTGGTTATTCTATTCAGACTCGAGTTACCACCGAAGATCCGGCAAACAACTTCCTTCCGGATACCGGTGAGATCACAGTATACCGTTCCGGTTCCGGTAACGGCATCCGTCTGGATGGTGGCAACGCTTACACTGGCGCCGTTATCTCTCCATTCTATGACAGCCTGCTTGTAAAAGTTATCTCCCACGACCGTACCTTTGAAGGAGCTGTCAGAAAATCTCTCCGTGCTATGCGCGAAATGCGTATTCGTGGAGTAAAAACAAATATTCCATTCCTGACCAACGTGCTGATTCACCCGACCTTTATCAACGGCGAGTGCTATACTACTTTCATCGAAGAGACACCAGAGCTTTTCGAACTGGAGCGCAGTCAGGACCGTGCGACCAAGATCATCGAATTTATCGGTGACAAGATCGTAAACTCCAACAAAGGAGAAAAAGCGTTCTTTGAAAACCGTGTACTTCCGATATACGACAAAGAAGCTCCTGTATACGGTGCAAGAGATGAATTCCTGAAACTGGGTGCAGAAGGTTTCATGCAGAAGATCAAAAACGAGAAAAAGCTGTATGTTACTGATACTACCATGCGTGATGCTCAGCAGTCTCTTATGGCTACCCGTATGAGAACAAAAGATTTGTGCGGCGCAGCTTATGCAACTAACGCATTCATGCAGAATGCATTCTCTGTAGAAGCATGGGGCGGTGCTACATACGATACCGCATACCGTTTCCTGAAAGAATCTCCGTGGAAACGTCTGAAACTGCTTCGTGAAAGAATGCCGAATACACTGATCCAGATGCTGCTGCGCGCTTCCAACGCCGTTGGATACAGTAACTATCCGGACAACGTTGTAAAAAATTTCATCAAGATTTCTGCAAATCACGGTATTGATGTGTTCCGTGTCTTCGACAGTCTGAACTGGGTAGAAAATATGAAGATGCCAATTGAAGAGGCATTAAAGACCGGTAAAATTGTAGAAGGTACCATCTGCTACACAGGAGATATCACAAGCCCGGATGAAGTAAAATATACTCTGGATTACTATGTAAAGAAAGCTCTTGAACTGGAGTCTTTAGGATGTCATGCCATCGCCATCAAAGATATGGCTGGTCTGCTCAAACCAAGAGCTGCCAAAGAGCTTGTTACAGCATTAAAAGAAGAATTAAATATTCCTCTCCACCTGCATACACATGATTCCACCGGAAACGGTGTCAGCACCGTACTGATGGCCGCTGAGGCAGGCGTAGATATTGCAGACCTTGCTATCGAATCCATGTCTTCCCTGACCAGTCAGCCGTCCATGAATGCCGTTGTAGAAGCACTTCGTGGAACCGAGCGCGATACCGGTCTGAAATTCGAAGATCTGGACGAGCTCAGCCGTTACTATGGACGCATCCGTAAAGTATACGCCGCTTTCGAAAGTGATATGAAGGCTCCGAATGCTGAGATCTACAAATATGAAATTCCTGGCGGTCAGTACTCCAATCTGCTGGCACAGGTAACCAGCATGGGTTCTGCTGATGAGTTTGAAGCAATCAAAGCTCTTTACAAAGATGCAAATGATCTGCTCGGAAACATCGTTAAGGTTACTCCGACTTCCAAAGCTGTCGGCGATCTTGCTATCTTCATGTACAAGAACAACCTGACCAAAGAAAATATCCTCACAGCCGGCGCAGGACTTTCCTACCCGGATTCTGTTGTCGATTATTTCCACGGAATGATGGGACAGCCGGACGGCGGATTCCCGAAAGAGCTTCAGAAGATCGTTCTGAAAGACATCGAGCCGCTGACTGACCGTCCTGGCAAACTGCTTCCGCCAGTTGACCTGGAAGCCATCAAAAAAATGCTCATCGAGAAATATCATTACGAAGACAGATCTGCGGATGATATGGAACAGAAAGCAATCAGTTATGCCCTCTATCCGAAGGTATATGAAGATTACTGTGACCATTTTGAGATGTATAACGATGTAACCCGCCTGGAAAGCCATGTATACTTCTATGGTCTGAGAAAAGGCGAAGAAACATATCTGACGCTTGGCGAAGGTAAAGTCGTACTGATCAAATACATGGAAGCAAGTGATCCGGATGCAAACGGTGTCCGTACCTTAAGCTTCCTCGTAAACGGTTCCGTACGTACAGTCAAGATCCAGGATAAGAGCCTCGAGATCAAATCCGACAGAAAACTGAAAGCTGATAAGAGCAACCCAAGACACCTTGGTTCTTCTATCCCAGGTACTGTTGGTAAAGTTCTCGTCAAAGAAGGCGATACCGTTACTGTCAACATGCCGCTTATGACTGTAGAGGCTATGAAGATGGAAACAACCGTTGTATCTAAGGTAGCAGGAAAAGTAGACAAGATTTATGTAGCTGCCGGCGACAGCGTAAATCAGGATGACCTGCTGATCTCTTTCGTCATCGATGAGGCTGAAGGTGAAGCTGACGCTGAATAATAGAATGATCTATTGGTTTACTTTTCTTTGTAAGTTAATACATGATCATTCGTTATCTGAGCTTTGTCTTACATACTAATTCTCATGCCGTAGCCCTCAGCTGGCGATATGAATAGCTATGAAAAAGTATTTCCCAGGCGAAGGGTCAGAAATCGTAGCAAACTAAATATTATTAAAAACGAACTACATGAAAAAGCAAAAATAAAAATGGTCTATCTCGTGAAAAACAGATCATTTACAAATGTGTGAAAAAGCAAAAACCAGTTGCTGTACTCTTCTTTCTGAAGAGACAGTAACTGGTTTTTTAGTCTTTTTGTCAGCTCATTACCGTTTGTAATCCCCCACTTTTCCTCTGCATTTCAAGAATACAGATCATTGTAGAAAAAGGGAGAACCGAATGTAATGGTTCCCCCTTTTTTTCTGTGTTACCAATGGGTAGGTAAAAAATCTTTTTACACGATCCTTTGTATTATTAATCTAAATGATAAAATGGAGATTTTATGAAAGACACGAAATCATGGATTCTGGATGCAGCTGCCATGCTCTTTACCCAGAATGGATATACAAAGACAACTACAAAAGCAATCGCAGAACTGGCCGGCGTCAGTGAATCCACCTTTTTCCGCATCTATAAAAATAAGGCCGCCCTGCTCAGCGACCTTCTGTACATCATGACACCGGGACCGGAGGACATTCCCATGAAGGAACTGACCAACGGCTCCGATATCAGAAAAGATTTTGAGATTTTTCTCTATTATAATGCAATCCTGCACGTAAAACATCTGCCAGTCTTTCGACTTGCCATGCATATTGATAAGATCTATGATGCAACCCGATTTTCAAAAATCGAGGGCATGATCTCCCAAATGACAGGCTATTTCCAGCATCTAAGCGAGATTGGTTTTCTCATCGACTTCGATTATCATGCGCTGGCAGAGCACATCAACCGCCTTGCACTGGTAAAAGCTTCGGAATTTATAACCGGCGAAATCTATGGTGTTCCTATGGAACAGTCTATACAGGCATTTGCAAAACAGTATGCAGAATATTTCAGTCGGTTGTTTCAGGCTTAACCATTGAAGACGGTGTTTTCTTGCTTTTTTACTATCCCTATTGGAAATTTACACATATCATATTTCTCTCTCTTTTCTGCCTGATGCATTAAGCAAAATATATACTACTTATCAAAAATAAGAGGTTTTACACAGCTACACAGATATGCAAAACCTCTTATTTTCTTCATTCAATATCTTTTATTCTTTATCTAATGGCGGCACCGGCGGAATGACCTGCATATTTGCAATATGCTCCGGTGTCAGTTTGAATTTATCATGTACAACCACATCTTCTGTAGAACGCCAGGAAAAGAAACAATCCTGGCATATGTACATTTCCCACACATCCCCAACCGGAGATTTTGTAAGGATCTCTGTATTTTCGCTGTCACAGCGCGGACATTTTCTCATAGCTTTTCTATGCTCCTTCTTTATATCTGCTCATTACAGTCGTGTCATTTAAAAAAACATTCTTATAAAAAACTATCTTTTTACTGATATATGTAACTTTTCTTATACATCCTTCTCTTTCCAACTTATAACAATTGGGAAATCTGCTTCTCTTATATCCTATCGTCCTAACAGTTCCCGGATCTTTACTTCCCACTCTTCGCTTTTTGCCGGCGGATCTAAGATCTCCACTTCCCGCGGATTTGGTTCCGGATCGACTGGCGTGGTGGCATCTATGATCATTTTCGTATGCATGCCTGCCGGTACGGAAGAAGGATCAAGAGGCATTCCCGGACAATTCGGTATGATTGCCACATCTTTATCCGGTTTTACTCTGGTCGTGATTGCCCACATAACCTGCTCCAGATTAAACGGATCTACATATTCATCCACAACAATTACGACTTTGCTGTATGGCATTCCATGAGGTGTGGATAACAGTCGCATGGCAACCGCCTTACCATATCCGCCAAACCGGCATTTCGTAGATATGATCACGCCCATGCCGTGGGTATACATGGCATTGACAGCGACCACCTCCGGCATATCTGCTTTTAACTGTTTATATAATGGCACCGATGTATTCAATGCCATCAGATAATCAATCTCTGTCCACGGGATTCCCAGATACAGGTTTTCAAAGATCGGATTTGTCCGGTGCGTGATCCGTGTGATCTTGACAACACACTGTTTCCGGCTTCCGGAATAAGAGCCCGGAAATTCCCCGAACGGTCCTTCTACCTCACGCACTCTCGGTTCCACATATCCTTCCAGCACGACTTCAGCCCCCGCCGGGACATACAGATGCTCATATAAATCAGACTTTACAATCTCACATGGTTCTCCGTCCTGTAATGCTCCCACAAATTCGTACTCATTCTGCGTATACTTGATCGGTGTGGATGCCATAAATGTAACTAGCGGACTGTTTCCTACTGCGATCGCGATCGGGAATCTCTCATTTTTTCGCTCTGCTTTTTCCAGCTGCGCCGCGATATCATGAAATGCCAGTGCCTGAATACCCACACGGTCCTTTCCTTTTACCTGGATACGATAAGTTCCCACGTTCATTTTATCAAAATTGTCAGGATCTTCCGGATCACCGGTTATGACGGATGCTTTGGAAATAAAGCAGCCTGCATCCTGTGAGTTGATCCGGTACAGCGGAAGCACTTCAAACAGGTTGATATCTTCCGTGATCGTATGTTCTTTACACGGTGCTTCCTCTCTGCCAAGCACTTTCGGCTTAACTGGAAATTTATCCCACCGGCGGTTCAGTTCATAAAACTGTTCCTTTGTAGGTGTATCCTTTGGCATTCCAAGCATTAGTGCATGGTTCGCCCACGATCCATGCACATTTGTAACAACCGAATACTTGTAACCTTTGATTTTTTCAAAATAGACCGCCGGGCCATTTTTGATATTTGCCGCCGCTCTTCCTGCTGCCGCAATATCCGGTTCCGGCATTACTTCTTCTTTTACCCGGACCAGCTGCCCTTCTTCTTCCAGGACGTTTAAAAAACTTCTCAAATCTGGATATGCTTTTCTCATAAATTCTGTGTTATCCTGTCGGATATTCCTTTCTCCCAGTTTTGCGGGTATTTAAAAAGCGGTACAGCATCCCGTTTTCAGTGAACACTGCACCGCAGATTGTAATTTTATTGTATCACAAATAACTGACAACGAAAACAGGACGGTATCCGTTCTCTTCTGATCAGGTATAGCTCTTATTTGCCTAAATAAAATCGTATCGATCAAAACAGGTTCCGATCATGGACGGAATCAGATTTCCAATACCGCCGATACCAATACCTACCATTTGGCATACCCATCGTCGCCCAGCCCCACTTGCCAAAATTATTATTTTTTAAAAACTTATAGCTCAGCTTTAAATTTAAGGCTTCCGCATCAAACTCAAATTTATGATACCGCATTCGTCATGTTCATTAGACAATATCTAATGCCAGATATCGTTCTATCATGTTTATAAAACTTATCTTCACTGAAAACTTTCATATCCCTATGCCTTCCAAATCATAAAAAAAGTTTAAATGATCCAAACATAACATCTTCATTTTTTATTATGTATATTTTATCAGTTTTGCCTGTCTATCAGTCATGCAAAATACTCTCCGGCGGTCTCAGTTTTGGAATCGCAGTTATCTTTTTTAGTTATAACGACTTTATTTGTTATAATCTTTTTGTTATGTCAAGTTTTCAAAAAAAGTATATGTTATATTTTGCATTTTATTTGACGAATGCAGAAGAATAAACTAAAATAAAAATAACGATATGAAAAAGGAGGTACATGTTCCATGGCAGATAAATTTTATGCCAAAGGCGAGGGAAACAACGGTTACATCAAGAACCTTGAAGTATTAGACTTCAATGCGATGGATGGCAACTGTGGAATGTTCCAGATGCAGCTCTATAAGACTACAGAAGGAAAATATTACCTTTACGGTTCCTGTTTCGGCGGTACACAGCAGGGTGTTATGATCTCTGAGGTTACTGATCCGGAGCACACAAGATTCGTAAAACACTTTCAGCTGGTAGATCCGGTAGAGTATCCGACAACTACAACTCCAAAGCTGCAGGTTGCAGATGATCTGCTGATCTGTGCCATGAGTGCAGGATCCGGTCCTGGTGCACTGGTAGAGCAGAGCGAGCTTATGAATATGAAATGTGAAGTAGGTATCCGTATCTACTCTCTGAAAGAAGATCCGGAAAATCCAAAATTCCTTGGATACTGGGATTGTGGAGTACCACACTCCATCGGTGTACATCGTTTCATGTACAACGGCGGTCCTTATGTATATCTTTCCTGCGAGGCTGAGCGTTTTGAAGGAATGATCATGAGAATCGTTGATATTTCCGATCCGACCCATCCGAAGGAAGCCGGAAACTGGTGGGCACCTCATCAGTTCGTAGATGGTTATCCTGGAAGAACCGTTGACCATCATGCAGGACACGTTCCGGCATTCATGGACAAAGGCTGGATGCACGGACCGCCATTCAGACGTGATGACGGTATCATGTTCTGTGGTTACTGCGGAGACGGACTCTATGTTCTGGATACCAAAGATGTTACCCGTCCAAAACTGCTTGGACAGTTAAAATTCATGCCTGCATTCTCCAGTCATCTGGCTGGTGCGCGTACCCATACAGCTCTTCCGCTGCCGGGTCGTGACCTTGTAGTCGTAACCAACGAGGGAGAAAGATTCCAGTTCTTCCCGCCAGGTTCCATTACAGAAGCACAGGCATTAAACAATATCCATATGGTAGATGTTCGCGACCCGTCCAAACCAACACTGGTTGCAGAATTCCCATATCCGGAAGTTCCGGAAGATTTCCCGTATCCAAACTTCAACGTTATGAACCTTGGATGTCAGGGACCGTTCGGACCGCACAACCTGCATGAGCCGATGAGCAACAAACCATGGCTTGAGCAGCGTGGCGACCGCGTATACTGCTGCTACTTTGCTGCAGGTCTGCGTATTTATGATGTATCCGATCAGTATTATATCAAAGAGATCGCATACTTCATCCCGCCAAACCCAAACAAAACACCGGAAGAATCCTTCTTCAAAGGCTTCCCGGGACCAAGAAACGCTGTTACAGAGGATTGCTGTGTAGACGACAGAGGATACATCTATGTAACCTGTCTGGACGACGGATTCTATGTATTAAAAAGAACAGGCGCAGCTGACAACTAAGCTGAACTGACCTTACTTTATAAAAAAGCTGTCAGACATACGTTTTATGAAACGATGTATCTGGCAGCTTTTTATAATTTTCAACTTTTTCTCCGATAAATTTTTTATATTAAAGCACAATATTCATAAATAAAATCCAGAAAACTCCTTTTCTACTGGTACTCCCCTCTGATATGCTTACGCATCAGCTCAATAAAATCAAGCACCGTCTCATCGGCCCCCTGTTTCCACACAAGGCTGACCGGATGATAGGTATCCAGCGGAATATATCCGAAATCTTCATTATGAAGTGCCCGGCACCAGATATCCGAGATTGCCACCCCAAGATTGCACTGCACGCCAAGCACCATGGCATCGGTACTCCGCACACTCTGGACTTTCGGCACAAATCCGTATGGTTTACAAAAACTTTTAATCATATCATTGACATAATCAAAATCTCCATCCGAGATGGTCAGAAATTCCTGATCCCGAAAATCTTCTGGTACGGGATGTGCTCCCACCGTTTTCTCCTGACTGCGATGGTACATCAGTACCCGGCGGATATTTGTAATAACTTCTGATTCAATGCCTTCCGATTGTAAAATTTTAGGTTCGATCGTAAGAACCAGATCTTCCTGATCCGCTTTTAGCGCCCGCAATGCCTGGCCCGGCTCATAACTGTTGACCTCAATCTTCACATCTTCATATTTCTGACGAAATTCTGTCAACACTGGCGCCAGTATCTGGGAAATATCCGAATCTGTCATGATTCCCAGATGAATCACACGATTTTTATTTTCCAGCGATAATCTGGCACGCATCTTCAGATCCTGCAGCTGCATTCTGTAATTTTCAAAAAAATGATAAAACATCTCTCCGTTTTGTGTCAGGGAGATTCCTTTGTTCATCCTCACAAACAACGGACATCCCAACTCTTCCTCCAATGTCTGCACCTGACGGCTGACCGCCGGCTGCGACACATATAACTCCTGTGCAGCACCGGAAAAGCTCAGATTTCTGGCGGCTGCCAGAAAATAATCTATCTGTAAATCATTCATCGTATTTACCTGTCTTCCTTTTTCTGATTCTGAATTTTTATTTCATAATAAAGCAGAACTGATTATTTATAGTTCCTTTATATTATCTATCATATTGGATAGCTCTCTTCTACCTCAAAATATATCTATAGATTGTAAAACATCATGCCTGCCGCTTCTTTTTCCTCCAAATACCATTATATGTACTCTCGGAATCTTCATTTAGAAAATTCCGAGAGTACATATTATCACAAACGGCAACTGTTTCTTATTTTATAATACAACATAAAAGATAATTTAGGTATCAGCATATTGTAATTTAATTAAAAAACATCATCCAATTTAATTCCAACGCATAATGCATTTAAACTAAATATATGTATAGTTTCCATTCGCTCCTCACATAATAACAGCAACTTTTTAAATACCGAACGGAGTATGACATTATGTATTATCAGCTATCTCCAACCCTGGAACGGTTAGATTCCATCGAACAGACCGATTATCATGCTTTTGCTGCCCTGTTTTCCACCGAAGAATGGGAAGCACAGAAAAAACGTCTCGGATTTCCGGACTATACCGGCTTTGAACACAACAGCATCTATCATTGCAAAGCAGAAAATTGGGGGAAATACCTTTTTGGCAGTATCGCAACCCCTGCTTTTTCCCACAGTTCCGTAAAACCAAGCAAACTTTTTTACTACATCCGAGAAGGTGTAATTGCAATCATTGATGATGGAACACATTCTCAGGAAATCATCGGGAAGATTATCCAGAGGCATCGAAAACAGCCTATGACACTGGAGTTGTTTTTATATCATTTTTTATCTGGTTTTCTGGAGCAGGATCTGGATATTCTGGAATCCTATGAAAGCCGTCTGTTTTCTATGGAAGAAAATGCCTTAAAAGGGAAGCTGGACAATATTCTCCCACGGCTTTTGAAGATCCGCAGAGAACTGGGAAAAATACGCTATTATTATGAACAGCTGTCAGACATGGCCAAGGTTCTGGAAACAAATGAGAAAAATTATTTCGACCCGGAACAGCTGACCTATTTCCAACAATTTTCAGACCGTGTTGACCGTTTAAAAGAAATGTCTCAGCAATTCATCGAATACTGTCAGACGCTTCGGGAAGTCTACCAGACTGAACTGGATCATGTGCAAAATAAGACCACACAGTTTCTGACGATCATTACCACAATCTTCCTGCCTCTTACCGTGATCACAGGCTGGTATGGCATGAACTTCGAACATATGCCGGAGATTGAATCCTCCTGGGGGTATTTTATTGTAATTGGGGTAAGTGCCATTGTGATATTGAGTGAGGTTTTGTATCTGAAAAATAAACAATTACTATAATATTGTCATACTATTTTCATTATATAAATATTAATTCTCAGACATGTCCATAGAACAACATGGGCTTGCCAAACGTGCCGGAAAATACAAAGGTAGACAGGTTAAACGGATAGACGACCAGAAGTTTCAAGAACGTTATAACCAATACATGAAACGTATTATCAGCAAAACACAACTTGCAAAGGAATTAGAAATAAGCCGACCGACATTAGATAAATTACTGAAAGATAAAGAATTGATGAAATAAGCATAGATATAAAAACCCCGACAGTTCGCAGCTATCGGGGTTTTCGTGTGTAACCATGCTCAATGCTATATTACACATCAATCATTCTATCTGACTATTATTCTACCACAAGATCAGATAATTGCAAGTGAAATATTATCATAGAGTCAAATAACGTAGTGTTGAACATAGAAACAATATTATCAGGTTTAATTCTTATTGGAAAGATTCTAAGATAACACGGAAAAGAATATACCGATAAAAGCATAATTTCATATAGTTTAATTATTTCGGATGTCAAATATTTTGAGTATGCATGATAAAGTTTTTGATTAAGTTAATCAAAGTGAAACCCGGAAACCCTTGAAAATAGGGCACAAAAAAAGCTGATGACGGGAATTGAACCCGTGACCCCTTCCTTACCAAGGAAGTGCTCTACCTCTGAGCCACATCAGCTTACCGGCAACCTGCCGACCTCAAATACTATACTATATACATGTCTGTCTGTCAACAGTTTTTCGAAATTTTTGTTGTTTTTTGTGATGAAGCCCCTGATACATCGCCTTTTGTGCTATAGGAATCTTTTTATGATTCCATCGACATACTTATAAAATGCTCTTTCAGCAATTTCAAAATCATCTGCTGACTCTCCCTTGTATGGGTCAGCGCATAGTATGTACCGCCTCTTTTCAACTGACGACGCTCTTCTCTGATTCCAACATCGCTTCCTTTTTCAGTAACACGTTTTACCTTATCCCCGTTTTCTTCCTCTTCTTTTAAATATCCGTTTTGTATCAGAAGATCGTTTACAAATGCCGCTGTCAGTTTCTTTCGATCCTTTTCTTCACAAAGTTCGTTAATCTGTCCTGTCAGTTCTGAAAGCATACAGGAATCGGTCAGCTCTATCTCATCCAGTTTCTCCGGTGTGATATAAAACGGCAGTTTCTTTTTTCTTTTTGGTGCTTCGGTCTCCATCTCTACCAATGCAGTTTCTCCAACGGTAGTTTCCCCGCCATGGTCTTTCAAAAAAGAAACGATAATCTCTGCAAATTTCTCTCCGTAACTTTTTACCTTCTGAGCGCCCATTCCATAGACAGCGGTCATCTGCTGTTCATCCGTCGGACATTTCCCACACATATCTTTCAGCGTCTTATCCGAACAGATAATATATGGCGGCACACGTTTCTCCGCAGCAAGCTCCGCTCGCTTTAGTCGAAGCAGTTCAAACAGTTCCTGTCCTTCCGGAGTCAGATCAGCCAGCTGCAATGCTTTCTTCTTCTCCTTACCCGTAAGTACAAGATTTTCCTCGGCCTCCTCTTCGACAACTACACAGTTGCTGCATTTGTCACATTCACAAGGTGTATCATCTCCAAAATAAGACAATATAAACTGCCGCAGACACTGCTCCGTCTCACAGTACTGGATCATCTGGTTTAATTTTCTCTGATCATTGGCACGCATGGCAATATCATCCGTATCCGCCCCTGCTGCTGTTGTCTTGTTCTGTAACAACCACTTATTGATCATGATATCCTGTTTGGAAAAATACAGCACACACTCCGCTTCCTCACCGTCCCGGCCGGCACGTCCTGCTTCCTGATAATAATATTCCAGGCTTTGCGGCATATTGTAATGCAAGACATACCGTACATTGGATTTGTCGATTCCCATTCCAAAGGCATTGGTAGCGACCATGACACGGATGCGGTCATATGTAAAATCATCCTGATTCTTTTTCCGTTCTTCAGCAGACAATCCTGCATGATACCGCCCGGCAGAAATTCCATACTGCTGTAAAAGTTCATACACCTTATCCACATTCTTTTTTGTGGCACAATAAATGATCCCACTTTCCTCTTCGTGGTGTTTCACATAGTTCAACACACTGTTATCCGTCTCTTTTCCGCCTTTCCGGGTAACCACTCGAAAAAACAGGTTCGGTCGGTCAAATCCCGTGACTACCGTTACCGGATTTTGTAAATGCAGACTGCGGACAATATCCGCTTTAACCCTCTCAGTTGCGGTTGCAGTAAATGCGCTGACCACCGGGCGCGTCGGCAATTTTGCCAGAAATTCTGCGATTTCCAGATAGCTTGGTCGGAAATCCTGTCCCCATTGGGAAATACAATGCGCCTCATCCACTGTGACCATAGAAATCTGCGCATCGCATGCAAAATCAAGAAACCGCATTGTATTCAACCGTTCCGGCGCCACATAAATGATCTTGTATCGTCCCTGTGCGGCATAGGATAATGCCATCTGTATCTGATTCTCTGTCAGGGAACTGTTGATATAAGCAGCGTGCACACCGGCCTGATTTAACGCCTTGACCTGATCTGACATCAGCGAGATCAGCGGTGAAATGACGATAGTAATCCCTTTCAGCATCAATGCCGGAAGCTGGTAACATAAAGACTTTCCCGCACCGGTGGGCATAATCCCCAGTACATCCTTCTTTTGTAAAATTCCCTCGATCAGTTCCTGCTGCCCCGGTCGCAGACTGTCATATCCAAAATAATGTTTTAATGTTTCTTCTAAATTCAAATTTGTTTCTCCTCGCCAAATACCAAATTTTTCTATATGACACTATATATCAATCAATTCTTTTTTACATCGACGGTCCTCCTTTTTATTTTTTGTCCGTCTCTTTGCTGTCTATCTTATCTTTGAAGTTATCTTAGCATTAAAGCTACTACTGCACAACCTTAAACAAAAAAGCCTTCTGATACACTGTTCAAAAACCTCACTTTATACTGTTCAACCAGCATAAAAGTTCTCAAACACTTCTGTATCAGAAGGCTTTTTCAAATTTTCAAAATCTGCTTTTTATCCCCAGACTTCTTCTGCAATCTCTTTGATCAGTTTCAGTTTGTTCCACTGTTCTTCTTCCGGCAGAAGTATTTTCTTGCCCTGCGTATCTGACTCATCCAATAGCTGGCTTCACAGTGACCGACTCGCCGGGAATTGCACCCGATTCCGCATTCTGTTCTAACAGAGAGGCAAGAATTATATTCTATTGTTATATTATTTCAGGCTATGTTTATCAACTTTCATTTTGACCTGATTGGTCACGACATCTACCTCATCCAGCTCAATGTATTGCTCTGTTTCCTGCGGCAATCGCCGTTTCTTTAAAATATGTTCCACCACGCGTTTCACGACATAGTAGATCAGTGCAAAGATTGGCACCCCAAACAACAAACCGATAATGCCAAAACTTCCGCCAAACAACAGGATCGCAAAAACAACCCAGAACGGCGACAGACCAGTCGTATTTCCAAGAATCTTCGGTTCGATCACATTTCCATCCACCTGCTGCAATACGAGGATGAAAATGATAAAATACACGCCCTTCATCGGGTCTACCAGGAAGATCAAAATAAAACTCGGAATCGCTCCGATATAAGGACCAAAGAACGGAATGATATTGGTCGCGCCTACGATCACACTGATCAATGCCACATATGGCATCCGCAAAATTGCCAGTCCCACAAAACAGATACATCCGATGATCAGAGCATCAATAATCTTTCCAATGAAAAATCCGCCAAATACATCATCCGCTTTTCGAATCACTTCCATAACTACATTTCCATAACGAGGACGGAAGATTGCATAGATAATCTTCTTTGCCTGACCGATAAATTTTTCTTTGGTCATCAGTACATAAACGGATATGATCAGACCGATAATCGCATTAAAAGCAACTTTTACCACATTATAGACGCCAGTCGTTATATTCGTGATAAAATCCGACTGTTCCATAACATTTTTTCGCAGCCATTTCTCCAGATATGCAGAAGCCTCATTGATCAGAGTATCCATATATCCGGCTGCAGGGCTGTCCTGTTTCAGGAAACGGTTGATCCAGTCCATAAGGCTCTGGACTTTATCACCCATACTTGTGACCAGATCTTCAATACTGACGATCAGCTGTGGTATCAGCAAACGAATCAGAATCGCAATGATCGTTAAAAACACTGCCATGGCAAATGCCACGGATATTGCCCGGATCTTCTGCTGCTGCTTTTTCGTCAGTTCTTTTGACTTTTTCCTTTTTAATAAAAACTGCTCACACCATTTCATGATGGGATTCAGCAGATATGCCACGATTCCTCCGATAATGATTGCCTGAAGACTCTGTATGATCGTCCGAAAACCGGCAAACAATCCATCAAACCGAAATACCACGAAGAAAATCGCAATACAAATCATTACGACCAGAACAGCAGTCAGACCGATTGCAAGATATGGACGGATGTCCAGATTGACTTTCTTTTTTTCTGTCTGTTTCTCCGTTCTGACAGTACGGTTTTGTTGCTCTGTCGCAGTATTTTGAGACTTATTTTCCTGCATACAAAAATTGCCTTTCTAAAACTTCTCTATAAACTTTCCATCGTAACTACCGGATAAGTATAACATACCCGTTTTGTATATAATAGCTGTTTATAGAAAATTCAGAAATTGCAGATCTGCTATCATTTATATAGTAAGCGCCTAATTTTTAGCTGTGCTTAGAAAAATCTCCAGCTACTTTACACGGAAGTTTGAGAGTTGAATAAATCAAGTATTGCTTTAAACTACCTTAATCCAGTCAGACTCACCTCATGTTATTTTGCAATGTACAGATTAATTCTTCAATAACAATTGGCTTGGATAAAAATCCATCCATACCATATTCCAACGCTTTCTTTCGGTCTTCCTCAAAAGCATTGGCCGTCATGGCAAGGATCGTAATTCCCGCCAGTGTCGGATCATCCAGTGAACGGATCTGTTCAGTGGCTTCATATCCGTTCATTACAGGCATCTGAACATCCATAAGCACCAGATCATAATCGC